>JBGAHX010000016.1:0-121300 GCA_044225935.1 Gemmatimonadaceae bacterium | reverse complement strand
CTTGGGCGCGTCCGCGGTTCGATGCGGCGCGAGGGATGGTGGTGCTCCTCATGTCGTCGTCTCCACCATGACGTCTTCCCACAAACTCTCGATTGCGGGCTCGGGGCTCGCGTCGGCGAAGTCCCAGGCGTCCTGCACGGTCGCCTTCACTTCCTCGTCCAGCTTGGTCATTCCGGCGTCGTCGATCTCGCCCAGCTCCTGCATGTGGGCGCGGAGGACCTGGATGGGGTCGCGCTTCATGTACTCCTCGAGCTCCTGCTTCGTGCGATAGGTCCCGCTCACGGCGTCGGACATCGAGTGTCCCATGAAGCGATAGGTGCGCACCTCGAGGAGCGTGGGGAGCGACTGGGTGCGGGCGCGGTGGACGGCTTCGGCGACGGCGGCGCGGACGGCGAAGACGTCCTGGCCGTCGACCTGGTCGCGCGGCATGTCGTACGCCGCGCCGCGTTGGTAGATGTCGTGGATCGCCGAGGCGCGCTCGAGCGCCGTCCCCATCCCGTAGCGGTTGTTCTCGATGATGTAGACCACCGGGAGCTTCCAGAGGCCAGCCATGTTGAGCGCCTCGTGGAAGGCGCCGGTGTTCACCACCGACTCGCCCATGAAGCAGAGGATGACCTGGTCGGTGCCGCGGTACTTGATCGCGAAGCCGACGCCGGTGGCGATGGGAACGTGACCACCGACGATGCCATGACCGCCGAGGAAGTTCGTGTTGCGGTCGAAGAGGTGCATCGAGCCCCCCTTGCCGCGCGCGCAGCCATCGCTGCGCCCGAACAGTTCGGACATCACGGCGCGCGGCGTGATGCCGCGGGCCAGCGCCTGGCCGTGGTCGCGATAGGTGGTGATGACGTAGTCATCGTCGCGGAGCACCGAGATGGCGCCGGTGCCGCACGCTTCCTGCCCGATGTACAAATGGCAGAAACCGCCGATGCGGCCGAGGGCGTAGGCCTCGGCGCAGCGCTCCTCAAAGCGGCGCTGCAGGAGCATGGAGTGGAGGAGGGAGGCGCGCGTCGGCGCGTCCGTTTCGCCGAACTTCTGTTCGGCACGGGGCTCGGTCTTCTTCTTCGCCATGGCAGAGAGGGCGGGCACCTGTTAGGCACCCCGTGACCGTGGCGCACGCTCTGGCGCGCCCGGGCGTTGGGCTCCTGGGCCGACCGTCCCCCCTATCGAGGTCCGGTGCCCGGTGAACGATGCTACTCGACTGCTGCGTGAATGCTGCTGGATCAGTCCTGCACGGTCACCCCAAACGCCGAGTGCCGGCGCCGCGAGTGATGGTCCTGCGTCAGACGCCGGCCGCTTGCACCTGCTCCCACGCGTGGTAGCTCGAGCGCACCAGCGGACCCGCTTCGACGTGCTTGAAGCCGAGCCGCATCCCGATCTCGCGAAGCTCGCGGAACTCGTCGGGGGTGTAGTAGCGATCGAGCGGAAGGTGATCGTTGGACGGACGGAGATACTGTCCGAGCGTGAGGATGTCGACATCGACCGCACGAAGGTCGTGCATGACGGCGACGAGTTCCTCCTTCGTCTCCCCGAGCCCGACCATGATGCCCGTCTTGGTGGGGATGTGCGGCGCCTCGCGCTTGACGAAGCGGAAGATCTGCATCACGCGCTCGTAGCGGCCGCCGGGGCGGGCGCGCTTGTAGAGGCGCGGGACGGTCTCGGTGTTGTGGTTGTAGATCTCGGGACCGGCGGCGAGGACGGTGCGAATCGCATCTTCGTTCCCCTGAAAATCGGGGACGAGCACTTCGACCGAGCACCCCGGGAGGCGCTGATGGATCTGCCGGATCGTCTCGGCGAAGATGTAGGCGCCGAAGTCGGGGAGGTCGTCGCGATCGACTGAGGTGATCACCGCGTGCTGCAGGTTCATCTGCGCGATCGCGGTCCCGATGCGGTCAGGCTCACCGAGATCGTACTTGGGCGGGCGGCCGTGGGAAACGGCGCAGTAGCCGCAGTTTCTCGTGCAGACGTCGCCGAGGATCATGAAGGTGGCGGTGCCGTGCTGCCAGCACTCGCCGACGTTGGGACACTGGGCCTCCTCACAGACGGTGTGGAGGTCCAGCTCCTTCATGAGCCCCTTGAGGCGGACGTAATTCTCGCCGCCCGGAGCCTTGACCCGCAGCCATGACGGTTTGCGCTCGGGGAGGGGCTCGACGCGATGCCGCCCCATGATCTGGTACAGCGTATCCGGCATATGGCTGCCAAGGGTCCGCCGGTTGAGGCGCCGCCACGCGAACAGCGGCGACCACGGTCCGGCCAAGGGTGGTCAATCTAGCGCTCGGAGCCTGCGGGAGCCAACCTCCGGTAACCGCCCGAACTATCGACAAGGGTTACGAATTCGCGGCCGTTGCAGAAGAAAAGCGCGACACCGCGAACGGTGAGAGGTCGTGCTCGACTGGGGCGCCGACGAGGAGCGCGGCAACGACGTCGCCGGTGAGGGGGGCGAGGAGGATCCCGTTTCGCGAGTGGCCGCAGGCGTAGACCACCCGCGGGACCTGCGGATCCTCGCCGATGATCGGGAGGCCGTCGAGCGTCATCGGGCGAAATCCCGACCAGGTGCGCACCTCGTCGGCGCGGGCGAGCGACGGGACGAGACGCGACGCGGTCTGGCGGAACGCGGCCAGCGCCGCGTCGGTCGTCCCTACCGTGAACCCTACGCTTTCCGCCGTGCTTCCGACGAAGACCTCACGATTCACTGGGCGGGGGACGAGGTAGCCGCCATGACCGAAGGCCGGGCGCCGAAGTCCCGGGGACGGAGACGTTCCGGCGGCGAGCGACATCATCTGGCCGCGGAGCGGGCGGATGGGGAGGGGGCGCGGGAGCCCGGGGATGCTCCCGGACCAGGCGCCAGCCGCGAGGACGATGCGGTCGGCAGTGACATCGCGACCGTCGTCGAGGCGAGTGACGATGCGGCCGGCGTGAAGCTCGACGCGCACCACCTGCGCGTGTCGACGCGCGATTCCCTCGGCCTCGGTCGCGCCGTCGAGGAGCTGGAGGAGTCGCTGGTTGTCGACCATTCCATCGTCGGCATGCAGGCAAGCGCCGTGTGGGGCGTTCAGCGCCGGCTCGAGCTCCGCGACTTCGGCAGATGACAGAAATCGCACCGACTCGCCGGCCGACCTGGCGAGCGATGCAGCCTCGCGTTCGTTGGTCGCCACGCGGAGTACTCCGTCAAGCGCGAACGGGACGTCTCGCCCAGTCGACGCGCGCAATTCCTCGATGAAGCTTGGAAATCGATCGCGTGCGGCGATGGTGAAGGCTAGCGCGCGCCCTCGCGCCGGCTCGACGGTCGGGGCGAGGAAGCCCGCGGCGGCAACCGAGGCGATACCGGGGCGTCGCCGACCGATGAGGCACGTCGAGAGTCCTCGGCGCGCGGTCGCGCGCGCGCACGATAGCCCAACCAGCCCGTCGCCAACGATGACAACGTCGAATTCACTGGACGTCATGGCGTGCCTCGCGCGAGATTTCGGTCAGCAGGTACGCACGCGCGGGGGCATGAAACTTCCGGTCCATGCGCGGCGTACGGAGACCAGTCCTCGAATTGGAGCACGACCCCATGCTGCGCACCATCTTCATGATCGGGCTGTTCGCCATTGGCGGATTGTTCCTGCTCAAGCTGTTCTTCGGCGTCTTTGGCGTCTTCTTCGTACTACTCGTGGGTCTGCTCGGATTGGCGATCAAGATCGCCATCTTCGGGGCGATCCTGTACCTCATCATTCGGATCGTGAGTCCGGACACGGCGCGCCGGATGAAGGAGCGCTGGTCTGGAAACTGAGGTCTCTGAAGACGAGAAGACGAGAAGACGAGGGGCCGGGCTTTCGAGCTCGGCTTCTTTGTTATCGTTCGGCGGGCTGCGGGTTATGACGATTCTTCCCGTCCTGTTCACTCCCGCGCGCAGCGCGACATACCACACAACTCGAGATGACACGATATCGCGTTCTTTCGGCGGTACTCCTTTCGATGGCGCTCGGCGCATGTCAGTCGTCGGCTCCGGGCGCCGGTTCGACGGCGGCCGGTCCGTCGCCGTCGCGCATCGAACCTAACGCGGCGGAATTGCGGACGGACCTGTTTGCGTTCGCGGCCGATTCGTTTCGCGGGCGCGAGACGGGGACGCCGGATGCCGATCGCGCGGCGCGGTGGATTGCGCGTCGACTGACGGCGCTGGGATTGGAGCCCGGAGGGGACAGCGGATACTTCCATCGCGTCCCGATGCAGCGTACGGCGCTTAAAGCCGACTCGATCTTCGTTACGACGCCGGCTGGGCGCACGCCCTGGGCGCTCGACAAGGACCTCGCCGTTCTCACGGCCCTCGGCCCCGGTGCACCGCTCCCGAAGCTCTCGGTGAATGCGCCGGTGGTCTTCGTGGGTTACGGGCTGATCGATGCCTCGATCGGGCGCGATGACTACAAAGGGAAGGACGTCAAGGGGAAGGTTGTGGTCATTGCCGGCGTCGCGCCGGCTGGCGTCGACTCGGCGAAGAAGAAGGCGCTCGAGATTCCGGACGCGCTCTTTGCGCGACTCGGCGCGGCAATCGGACGCGGGCCGGCGGCGGTCGTTCTCCTTCTCCCCGACTCGTTGTATCGCCTCGCCTCGAGCCAGTTCTCGTCGACGCAACTCGAGCTCGCGAAGTCGGTGAGCCCCAACAATGCGCCGCGTGTTCTCCCGATGGTGGCGGTCGGGCGCCTGACGAGCGATTCG
This sequence comes from Gemmatimonadaceae bacterium, assembly GCA_044225935.1. Lineage (GTDB taxonomy): Bacteria > Gemmatimonadota > Gemmatimonadetes > Gemmatimonadales > Gemmatimonadaceae > SCN-70-22. The sequence continues at coordinate 116,608 of JBGAHX010000016.1, read as the reverse complement.
CCGCTGGTGCCGAGTGGGTGGCCGACGAACGACGCTGCGTCGACCGCCGACGGAACCTCGCTGACGGCGGCGGTCAGCGTGACCACCTCGAAGTTCAACGGCTACAACGTGGTGGGAATCGTGCGCGGGACGGATCCCGCGCTCCAGAAGACGTATGTCGCCTACGGCGCGCACTACGATCACATCGGGATCCAGGCAGCGGTGAACGGCGACTCGATCGCCAACGGCGCCGATGACGATGGCTCGGGGAGCGTGACGCTGCTGGCGATCGCGCGCGCCTTCGCACAGGGGCCCAAGCCGAAACGTTCCTTGCTCTTCGTCTGGCATGTGGGCGAGGAGAAGGGACTCTTCGGTTCGGAGACCTTTACCGACCATCCCACCGTCCCGCTCGACTCGATCGTGGCGCAGCTCAATGCCGACATGATCGGGCGCAACGGCAACGACTCGCTGTACATCGTTGGACCAGGGGCCGCTCCCAACGGACAGAGCGCCGTGCTCGGCGCGGTGGTCGACTCGGTGAATGCAACCGAATCCAAGCCGTTCGTGTTCGATCGCGAGTGGGACACCACGACGCACCCCGAGCGGATCTACTATCGCAGCGACCACTACAACTACGCGAAGAAGGGGATTCCGATCGTCTTCTTCACCACCGGCTTGCACCCGCAATATCACCAGGTGAGCGACGAGCCGTCGCTGATCAACTACGAGAAGATGGCGCGGGTGGGACGGCTGATGTATGACACTGGCGTTGCGCTCGGAAACCGGGTGACTCGGCCGAAGCCGACAACTACGCAGTGAGTCGGGGCGAGCGCGGAGAGAGGACGGGGGACGGGAGACGGGAGACGGGAGTGCACAACGGGGCGCCGATGGCGCCCCGTTGTGCGTTTGTGGGATGGTGATCGAGGGTGAGGCCAGGCGGTTTGTGCCGGATGGGTTCGAGGTGAGACGGCGGGGGCGATCGCGAGCGCCGCGCCCGCGCACGAAGGGCCGCCCATGGGCGGCCCTTCGTGCACTCCCGTCTCCCGTCCCCCGTCTCCCGTCCTATTTCTCAATCTCCTCCACCACCGCCCACGCCAACAACGGCACCATGATCTCGTGATGTCCGGTGATCTCGAAGCCCTGTCCGCCGGTGAGCACCGGTCGCTGCACCACGTTCACGCGCGGGCGGTAGTGGCGGTGCATGTCGAGATCGCACGTCGTGAAGTCAGTCGGCTTTCCGTCGTTGAGATTCCGGGCGATGGTGAGCGCCTTGAGGAAGACCTCCGGCATTACGACGGCGCTCCCGACATTCAGCACGACACCGCCCTCGTGGAGTGACGGGAGTGCGGCGGCGAGGCGGCGGAAGTCACGATGGCTGGTGTCGCCGATCGCCGCGCCGCTGGCCGCCGGGTGCTGATGAATGATCTCCGCGCCTAACGCGGCGTGCACGGTCGCGGTGATCCCCAGCTCGCGCGCGGCGAAGAGGAGCGAGAGTTCGGGATGCGCAAGGTCGGTGGCGGCGTGCAGCACGCGGCCGACCGACTCTCCCATTCCCCATTCCTCCCGCTGTCCCATCACGAACGCCTCGTTGAGCGCGCGCCCGGTCTCCTCGGCCATTCCGAACGTTCCGTCGCGAAGCCCGGCGGCCACGTCCTCCGACGTCGCGCCGAAGCGCGCCATCTCATAGTCGTGGATCGCCGCCGAGCCGTTCATCGCGATGTGGGTGATGACGCCGCGCCGCATCAGGTCGATCAGGACGGGGGCGAGGCCAGTCTTGACCACGTGCCCGCCCAGCATCACGACGACGGCGCGCTCGGTACGATGCGCCGCGGCGATCGCCGCGACGACGCGACGAAAGTCGCGGGCGACGAGGATGTCGGGGAGCGCATCGATGAAGGCGCGGAACGAGCGGTCCGCGCCGGGAGCCCGCGAGAACTCGCTGGACGAGACTTTGTTCGGCCGCCTGGCGACAGGGACGGTGCGGACCTGCGAGAGGTCGGCCTCGGGCACGCTGGCATCGCCGCCGCGTGCGTTGCCTAACGCGGCGTCGTGTCCGGACTGGCCGCGCTCGGAGTTGGGGTCGGGAGCGATGGGCGGTGCGATTGGAGGTACAGATTGAGGGAGCCGATCTTCGTGCGCGACTTCATCTGCACCATGATGCGGTTCGCGTCATCGGAGAGCCAGATGCGCGCCTGGCCATTCTCCGAGAAGATCCCCTTCGACTTGATGATCGGCTGCAGTACGAGCGTGTGGAACGTTCCGGCGGGGACGGTGATCTTCTCGCGCGCGAGGACCTTCACGATTACCGGATTGCGGTCGGGGCGAAAGTAGCGGCGGAACTCGTACGACTGCCCGACCTCGAGCGGAATCGTACGAATGAAGTAGAGGAGCGAGCCATCGTCGAGCGGCTGCGAGACCGATGCCTCCTCGGGTTTGTCATTCTCCTGGAAAACCGCTCGCTCGGGGAAGATCTCGTAGCGCCGCTCCCGGTTCTTCCCCCCTTCTTCGAGGTCCTGCACGAAGCGGAGCGAGTTGAAGTCGTCGCGATCGATCCAGCTTTCGAGCACGTCGTCCACGCGGTAGAACGGAATCCCGCCCTTCACCCGAAAGCGCGTATGCCACGCCGGACGCCCGCGCAACGACACCGTATCGAGCACCTCCATGCTCCCGCGCCCAACCTTGATGGCGCCGAACTTCACGTCGTACACGAGGCGTTCGCCCACGCCGAACGGAGTGGAGACGCTCGCTGGCGAACGCACGGAAGGCTGCACCGCGACAGCGCTTTCCACGGCGGATTGCGCGGAGACCGGTGCGCGCGTCGTCATCGCGATCAGGAGTACGAACGCGAGAAGACGCCAGCGGGAGTTACGAGTCACGTCGTCGCGACCGGAGGTAGCTCGGGCTGCGGACGCCGACGCGCCTCGCGCCCGAAGCGGTACAGCGCCATCACGTCGGCCATCGGCTTCACGCGCGACTCGCGAGGGCGCAGGTCGTAGCGGGGGGTGAGCGTGACGGTCTCGAGGCGTCGCGCGTGCGGCATGGTGGCGAGCAGGAGGTCGACGTTCGCCGCCCAGCCGGTTGCCGCAACGAGTGGTTTGTCACCGGCTGCCTTGAGCGCATCACGCAGCACCGAGACGCGATACAGGCGCAACGACCCGAACGGATCCTTGACCCCGGGGGTGCGGATCGACCAGCGCAGCGCCCACGGCGCGAATTGGCGCATCCGGCGCACCGGCTTGGGACACTCGTCAGCGCCCTCTGCTTCGGCAACGACGATGTCCGACCCCCCCTCGAAGCGCTTCACGAGTTCGGGGATGTGCTCCGGCTGGTCGGTGAAGTCGGCCTGCAGCGTGATGACCGCGTCGCGCCGCGCGTAGCGGGTGCGCTTGGAGGCGGCCCGGCAAAGGGCGTCGAGGGCGGCGGCGTACCCCACGCGCCGCTCGCTACCCAGCACGGTCAGCGGGAGGACTTTCGAATAGGACTCCAGCGTCTCGCTCGTGGCGTCGGTGCTCGCGTCGTTGTAGACGAGAATCTCGTACTCACGGGAAAAGTCCTGGAAGACCTTGCGGATCTTCCAGAGCAGGACGCCGACCGTGGGAGCTTCGTCGAACGAGGGAATGCAGATGTAGAGCACGTCGCGGGAGAGTTGGAGACCCCTCAAAGCTAGACGGCGCGCGCTGCCGGTGGTACGCCGCGCGGTCGCTCTCGGAGCGCTCCTACCCCGCGCTGGGAGAGGCGTTCATCCGCTCGTATCGCCCAGGACGGTGCGATACGTCTGCTCGGTCCCGCCAATCATGCGCGCCACGCCGAACTCGTGCGCCCGGGAGGGGCCGCCCTCGGCGATGGCCGATCGGCGAGCGGGGTCGCCGAGGAGCGAGGAGACGGCGCCGGCGAAGGCGGTCACGTCGCCAGGCGGCACGAGGACCCCGGATACGCCATCGACGATCAGTTCGGGGAGCCCGCCGACGGCGAAGGCGACGGGAGGAACCTTGAGCGCCATGGCGTCGATTACCGCCGTTCCCAGTCCTTCGGCGCTCGACGGGTGCCACAACAGATCCAGGCCAGCCATCGCGGCGTGCACTTCGTCGACGAATCCGGCACGAAACGTCTCGATGCCGCCAAGGATGTCGCGCCCCGCCGCCTGCCCGCCGAGGAGGACCAGGCGCGTGTGCGCTCGCTGCTCCGCGGGGAGGCGCTCGCCGATTTCGGCGAGAAGGCGCACCCCCTTCTCGGCGGTCATCGCCCCCACCACTCCGCAGATGACGGTGTCGCGGTCCCACCCGCGCTCCGCGCGCCAATCGCGCGCGACATCGACGCGCGGCGCGGGAACTCCGGAGTACACGACGTCGATGCGGCTGGCGGGGACACCACCGCGCTCGAGCGACTCGCGCACGGCGCGCGAAATCGCGATGAAACGCGCGACGCGCGGACCGTACTTCATGCGCCCGCGCGGGACGAAGGCGACGCGCCTGGTGACGACGAGCGGGATGTCGCGCTGGCCGAGCAGCGCGCCGAGCGAGAGGGCGTGCGCACGTGCGTCGTGCGCGTGCACCACGTCGGGGCGCCAGGTGCGAATCAGGTTGCGGATGCGACGCGCAGCTGCAACGTCCCAGTCGGCGCGCATGCGCACTGCGCTCGCCGCGAGTCCCGCGCTGCGCAGGCGGTGAAGGAGTGGCGCGTCGGCGGCGGCGACGACCAGCGGCTCGTGACGCTGCTCACGTTGTCCGCGCGCGAGCAGGAAGACCTGGCGCTGCCCTCCGCGCCATTCGCGACCGCTGTCGACGTGAAGGATCCTTAGTGGCATGCGACGGAAAGGTGCGTGCGATGCGCGCGGGAAGGCAACGCTCTTCGTCCCGGGCGCAGGGCTGTCGCTCCCGGCCTCTCATGTGGCGCGCCGAGCGGTCGATACCTAACTGAAGGGAAAGGGGTACGACCACCGGACGCTACGGAGGGTTGTGTCATGATCGTCGCGAATGTTCGTCGGTGCCTGACGAGAAGCGATGCGCAGCTGGCGATGCGCCTCATCGCGCGCGGCTCGTCGCACGAACTCGATCTCCTCGAGGTGCAACTGCGCGAGGTTGGGGTCGATGCGCTCCTCGACGACCCGCGCCTTCGCATCGCGCTCATGGAGCAGGCGCAAGCGGCGCACGTCTCCCCCACGCTCTTCACCTACGTGATCGTGCGGCACGCGCTGCGCGAAGTCGGGGAAGGGGATCGCGTGATGGCCGACTTCGTGTCCTCGGTGCTGCTGCACTTTGGCCAGCGCGACCGCGCCCAGCGCATCCGAGAATACGACGACCAGATCTACGACACGCTCGCCGCGTTGCTCGCCGACGCCGAGTGCGGCGATCCGACGCGTGCCTTCCTCGCGCGCGCGCACCTTGGGAACTACGCGCTGTGGCTGGCGGGGATCTTTCCCGACTACATCGAGTCGCGACAGCAGCGGCGCGGCGGGCCAGGGCTCGACTACTACGACGACATGGGACAGCGCGGATACCGGCTGGCCGCCAATCATCGTCTCGCCACGGAGCACGGCGTCCAGCCGCTCTTTACCTGCGCTGCGGAACACTTCGGTCGCCTGCGCGTCGCGCTCAATCACGTGAGCGATGCGATCTTCTTTCCGCGGCATCACTCGGCGTCGAAGCTGATGCGACAGGTGCGCGACGACGCGCGTTGGGTCTCGTAAGTTGCCCGCAGCGCCGTTTGCGGGGTAACGTTGAGGGCGTTGGCGTTGCCCACCCTGCGAGGAGCCCGTGTTCGAGGAAATCCGACAAGCCTTTGAATCACTGCTGAACGGTGAGATCCCGGCGTCCGAGCGCCGTGGGATGCTCGTCGACATGCGGGATTCGCTGGTGCGTGCGAAGCTCGCGGTCGAGGACCTGCGCACGAGCGTCTCCGCCACGCGTCATCGACTCACCACCGAGCAGCAGGAGCTGGAAACGACGACGCGTCGAAAAACGCTCGCCGCGGGGATTGGCGACACGGAGACGGTGGAAGTCGCGACGCGGTTCGCCGCGCATCAGGAAGAGCGCGTCGCCGTCCTCACGAAGAAGCTGGAGGCGCAGGAGCTGGAGCTGGCGCTCGTCGAGCGCGAAGTCGAGGAGATGAAGGTGCAGTTCAAGGCGGCGAATGCCGGCGTGGGCTCGGGGTTGCGCGACGGCGCGTTGGGAACGGCGATGCCGAGCGATCGCGACCTCGGCCTCGATGACCGTGGTGCGGGGTTGGCACAGGAGCTGGGCGCGATGGATCGCCAGCGTCGACGGGAGTCGAGCGAAGCCGACGCGGAATCGCGCCTGGCGGAGCTCAAGAAGCGTATGGGTCTGTAGCTGCGCCCCTCCGACGGTTCGGTGCGCGCGGCGGCGGTCGCCGCGGTCGCTCTCCTCGTTCCGGTCGCGCCGCTGCTCGGACAGCCGCAGGTGCGCACGCAGGTGCGCTGCGCGGGGCAGGTCATCACCGAGGTTGTGATCCGCGCGGAAGCACCGGGATTCGGCGGCATCTTCGACCGATCGCCGTTTCTCGCGCATCTCGTCACCACGTTGCACGTGACGACGGCGCCGTCGGTCATCCAGAACTTCGTCCTCCTGCACAAGGGGGCGAAGTGCGACCCGGTGCTGCGCGCCGAGAGTGAGCGCATCCTGCGCGCGATGCCTTTCCTCTCCGATGCATCGGTGACGGCGTATCCCGATGGTGCGGACGGCGTGAAGCTCGAGGTGGTGACGATCGACGAACCGTCGCTGATCGGGTCGATCGGGATCGTGAACGATGCGCCGTTCGTGAGCGGGTTGACGCTCGGGACGCAGAACCTGATGGGTGATGCGGTGCTCGCCTCGGCCAGTTGGCGCGAGGGAGACGCGTATCGTGATCGATGGGCGATGCGGTACACCAACTACCAACTGTATGGGCATCCGTACCAGTTGCAGCTGGTGGCGGCGCGGCGCGAGTTGGGAAGCGACTGGCTGACCGAAGTGAGCTATCCGTTCCTGACCGACGTGCAGAAGTCGGCGTGGCGTGTGAGCGCGGGGCAGGTCGACGAGTTCGCGCGCTTCCTGCGGCCGGGCGGCAGGCCATCGTCGCTCGAGGTGAAGCGGCGCTTCGGCGACGCCGGGGCGATGCTGCGCGTTGGGAGCACGGGATTGCTCGGACTCATCGGGGCCCAGTTGTCTTATGAAGACAATGCGCCAGCCGCGGCGCCGGTGATGGTGACCGACTCGGGACTGATTGCCGATACGACCTCGGCGCTCGCCGAGCGCTATCGCGCGACGCGGAGTTCGCGCATCAACACGCTGCTCGGATTGCGGCGCCTGCGCTTCGAGCGCGTCAACGGCTTCGACGCGCTCTCCGGGCCGCAGGACCTGCGGATCGGTACGCAGTTGAGTCTCACGCTGGGGCACTCGCTCCCGGCGTCGCGTGGGGTCGCGCGCAATGAGAAGTACGTCGGGGCAAACATCTTTCTCGGTGTAGGGAACCGGACGTCGTACGCCGCGATCCAGGGGGATATCGAGGGGCGCCGTTCGTCGGCGACGCGCGGGTGGGACGATGTGCTGACCAACGGTCGCTTTGCCTGGTACATCAAACCGCATCCGCGGCACCTGGTGCTCGCTGACGTGACGTGGGGAGGCGGGTGGAGCGCGCGAGTCCCCTACCAGCTCGCGCTCGGCGCGCGCAACGGCGGATTGCGCGGTTACGACGACACCGACATCGGCGGGGCTCGTCGATTGATCGGGCGACTCGAGGAGCGCTGGCACATCGGGAGCTTTCGCGGAACGGCCGATGCCGGCGTGGGGGCGTTTGCCGAAATCGGCCAGATCTGGGCGGGTGATGTCCCCCTAGGTGTCGACAGCGGGTTGCGCCCGTCGCTTGGCTTCTCGCTCATGACGGCTGTCCCACCGCGCTCCCAGCGCATGTGGCGCCTCGACGTCGCCTTCCCGCTCGATACGCGCAACGGTTCGCGGTGGGGGATGCGGCTCACGAACGTCGACCGTACACGGACCTTCCATAGCACGCCGGGCGACGTGCGACGCATCCGCGAGCGGGTGCTGCCTCAATCGATCTTCTCATGGCCGTGATCTAGCAATCAATAGACGAGAGGAGGAGAGGGCGAGGAGGGGTGAAGCAAACCCTTCTGACTCCTGTGTGACGGGCGGGAATGACGTTTTGCGCAATCCTGAGCAGCCACCGCGCTGTGCGGGAAATTTGCAGCTGTGGCCGTCTACCAGGCATCTGAGAGCCCCTGAGTGCGGGGAAGAGCCGCACGATCGGGAGGGGCTCTTGCGCGAAACGCCAGAAACGTGATGCAGGACACGTTTCTCTTGCGTGCAAGGTCACCGATCTGGAACGCCGAAGTGCGCGTGTCCCTCCACGTCGCGCGCCGGATCCGGAGGTGCGGCTCCCTTGCGCGGCAAGTCTCGGCGTGCGCTGGCGTGCGCACGCTCTCAACGCTTGAGCGGGGGGTAACGCGATGGGATGGCAAGCAAAGCGGGAGAGAGGGACGAGGTACACCGCATGGCTGCTGGTCGGATGCGTGGTGTTGAGCGGCGCGTGCCAGGACAGCCCGGTGGCTGCGCGGCGGAGCGTAACAGGGCCCGCCGCGCCGCTGTCGGCAACGAGTGAAGGGGCGATCGGCACCATGCCGTCGAGTTTCTCGAGTGCAAACTTCAAGACGCAAAGCCTTTCGGCGGTCGTTACCGAGAGCGGGAAGATTTCGGTATCGGCCGACGCGTTCGGAAGCGTGACGAGCACGGGAACTCTGGACATAGAGAAACCGACAGGTGCAACGGTGCGCGGGGCGTACCTCGTCTCGGCGAGCACCGGCGGATCGCTCTACCAGATTCAGGGGACGGACATTCTCCTCAACGGGCAGAATCCGACATTCACCTCGCAGGTTGCGAGCAGCATCGGTTCGTTCAACCACTTCGCCGACGTCACGGCGATCGTGAAGGGGCTGATCGACGCCGCCCCGTCCGGCATCGTTGCGGTTCCGTACGACGAAGGCGCGAGGACGTTCTCCATCGACGGGTCGAGCCTGGTCGTGATCTTCGACGATCCGGCGCAAACGTCGACCAACACCGTGGTCGTGATGTTCGGTGCCCAGACGACAACGGGAGATCAGTTCATTGTCTCGTTCAACAACCCGCTCGACCTCACCGATCCGAATCTCCGGCTGCAGATGAGCCTGGCGATCTCGTACGGGTTCCAGCCCTCGCCGCAGTTCAGCTACCTCGATGTGAATGGCGCGCGCCTTTCGTCGTGCGCCGGCGGCCAGGACGATGGAGAAGGAGCGAACGGTGCGCTGATCACGATCGGCGGGACGGGCGACGCGAGCGCGAACCCGGCGGATCCGAACCAGGTCAACTGCAACCCGCGCGACGACGACGAGTTGTACGACCTGATTCCGTTCGCCAAGCAGGGCGATACCCAGATGATCGTGAACACGCTCAACCCATCGGGCGACGACAACATTCACCTCGCAATCTTCAATCTCAGCGTGCGCGCGGCGATCAATCCGACCTTCCAGATCGACGTCGAGCCCGAAGATCCGAACAACGTGGTTTCGCTCAGCGGGCGCATGACCGTCATCGGTGCGCTCTCGAGCCCGAGCTTCGACGCCACCACGATCGACGGTTCCACTTGCCGCGTGCTGGGTGGGAGCGAGCCGGTGCGCCCGACGAGCTGGCGCATCGTCGACGTCGACAAGGACGGCGACAAGGATCTCTTCCTGCAGTTCAGCATCAAGTCGCTGATCAACGCTGGCGCCCTGAGCTCCAGCTCCACATCGCTAACGGTCAAGTGCGGCTCGCTGGTGGCGAGCGACGCGGTTGCACCGGCGCCATGATCTTGGAGTGAGTTGCGCACGCGGGGTGCACGCGCGGTGCACGCGCGGTGCACGCGGGGCGCACGCGCGGCAGTCGCGCGACGCAACGCGATGAAAACGGGGGCGAAGGCGCCAGATGGCCTTCGCCCCCGCCTTGCGTGCGCGAGCTGCGCTGGGGAGCGCCGGCCCCAGCTCGATCAGTCCTTCGTGGTGGCCATCATTCTGCGAATGGGGATGATGAGGATGGCCAGGATCGCTGCCGCAATGAACAGCGACATCGCAGTGCGCATGAAGAGCTGTGGCATCTGGTCGAGCTTCTCCGGATCCACGGCGCCGCCGACGAGGCCAGCGATCAGGTTTCCCATCGCGGTGGCGAGGAACCACAGCCCCATCATCTGCCCGACAAACTTGCGCGGGGCGAGCTTGGTCATCGAGCTCAGGCCGACGGGGCTGAGCGAGAGCTCCCCAAACGTCTGCAGCAGGTAGCTCCCGATGAGCCAGAGCGCGGAGACACGGAACGCCGCGCCGCCGGCTATCACGCGATCCGATGCCCACACCATCATGAGGAAGGCGAGCCCGGTGATGGCCAGGGCGAAGGCGAACTTGGCCGGCGCCGAAACCTCCCAGCCACGGTCGGCGAGCCAGATCCAGAGCGCGCCAAATACCGGGGCGAGCGTGATGACGAACAGCGAATTGGCCGACTGCAACCAGAGCGTCGGCATTTCCCAGCCGAAGACGGTGCGATCGGTGAAGTCGCGGGCGAAGAGGTTGAGCGAGGTGGGAGCCTGCTCGAAGGCCGACCAGAAGACGATGGAGAAAAGGCAGAGCAGGAAGATGACCGCCATGCGCTTCTTCTCGTCGCCGGACAGTCCGGCAAACAGGAAGAGGTAACTGAAGTAGGCGAGCCCCATGGTCGCCATGGTGAGGCTCAGGCGCTCGGCGACGGCGACCGGGTTGATGTGGATCACCCCAAACATCGCCAGCAGGACGACCGCGACGACGGCGCCGAGCATGCCGAAGGCCCACCGCTTGACGGTTTGCTGTTCGGCAGGTTCGGTCGACGGGAGAAGCCCCAGCGGACCGAGGGTGCGGGCGACCCTGGCGCGGTAGTTGAGCACGCCGATCAGCATGCCGACGCCGGCGCAACCAAAGCCCCAATGCCACCCCACGCGCTCGCCGAGGTATCCGGTGAAGAGCGGTGCGAGGAAGGCGCCGGTGTTGATGCCCATGTAGAAGATCGAGAATCCGGCATCGCGACGCGCCCCGCCTTCGGGATAGAGGTCACCGACCAGCGCCGAGACGTTAGGCTTGAGGAGTCCGGTCCCGACCACGATGAAAACCAGCCCGAGGAAGAAGGTCGATTGTGCGAAGATCGCCGAGAGGGCGATGCAGACGTGCCCGGCCGATATGAAAAGCCCTCCGTACCAAATCGAGCGTTGCAGGCCGAGCCAGCGGTCGGCGACCCAGCCGCCGGGGAGCGAGGCGAGGTAGACGCTCGCCGCATAGATCCCCACGATCGACGAGGCCTGCGACCGCTCGAAGCCAAAGCCGCCGCTGGTGAGGGCGGCGGTCATGAAGAGGACGAGGAGGGGGCGAATCCCGTAGTACGAGAAGCGCTCCCACATCTCGGTGGCGAAGAGCGTGGCGAGTCCGCCGGGTTGCCCGAAGAAGCTCTTGTCGGTGATGAAGGGGCGCCGGGCGTCTTCTTCTGCTGGCGACAGCTTGGGCGACGCGGTGGTGGCGGCTGGTGCCATGACTTTGGACGTGAGGGAAACGATCAGGACTCGGCGCGCATCCCGATGGCGGCCATGGGGAGGTACCGGGTGGCGGGGTGTGTGGCGCCGGCCGCGCGCTGGGCGGCGTCGTCGACCACAGTGGGGAGTTGCTTGATACACGCGGCGAGGTGCGCGGTCCCCGTCGCATCTGGATCATCGCCCGACGACTCCTGCTTTGGCTCGAGCGGCGGGACGAGACGTTCGCAGGCGAGGTCGCGCGCCGGGTGATGGCAGCGCGGATGGAAGACGCATCCCGAGGGGGGATTCGCCGGCGACGGGACGTCGCCAGTAAGGACGATGCGTTCGCGCGAACGCGTGGGGTCGGGGACTGGAACCGCGGAAAGGAGTGCCTGGGTGTACGGCATCACCGGTTCGCGGTAGAGCGTTGCAGCTGACGCCAGCTCGACGATGTGCCCGAGGTACATCACCGCGACGCGGGTGGCCATGTGCTCGACCACCGAGAGGTCGTGCGCAATGAAGATGTAGGTCAGCCCGCGATCGCGTTGCAGGTCCTGCAGGAGGTTGATGACCTGTGCCTGCACCGAGACATCGAGCGCCGATACCGGCTCGTCGCAGACGATGAGGCGCGGCTCGACCGCGAGCGCACGCGCGATTCCGACGCGCTGGCGCTGCCCGCCGGAGAACTCGTGCGGGTAGCGCGTCGCGTACTCCGGGCGCAGCCCGACTTCTTCCAGTAGCTGCCGAACGCGTGCATCGGCAGCGCTCCCCTCGGCGAGCTTGTGCACGGTGATCCCTTCCTTGATCGTCGCGCCGATGGTGAGTCGCGGATTGAGCGACGAGAAGGGATCCTGGAAGATGATCTGCAGGTGGCGGCGCATCGCACGCAGCTCGCGCCCCTTGAGGGCGAGGAGGTCGGTGCCGTCGAAGCGGATCGTCCCGCTGGTCGGCTCGACGAGGCGGAGGATCGTGCGCCCTAGCGTCGTCTTGCCGCACCCCGACTCGCCGACGATCCCGAGCGTCTCGCCAGGGAAGACATCGAAGCTCACGCCGTCGACGGCGCGCACCACGTCGCCCCCGCGCGAGAAGAGTCCGCCGCCTTGCGCGAAGTGCGTCTTGAGATCGCGCACCTCGAGGAGGGGGCGCTGCGGAGTGGCGCTCATCGAGCCGCCGCCTCGCTCGCGCCGGCGAGCGGCGGCGGATGATCGCCCTCGACGAGGTGGCAACGCGCGCTATGCAGGGGCGTGACGGGAATGAGCGCGGGGGCTTCCTGTTCGCAACGCGGCCACGCGTAGCTGCACCGATCACGGAAGCGGCACCCCGTAGGCCATGCGGTCGGCGGCGGGACGCTCCCGGGGATCGTGGCGAGTCGCTCGCGCTGCATCCCCACGCGCGGCATCGCCTGCATCAGCCCTTTGGTGTACGGATGCGCCGGCTCGGCGAAGAGCGACCGGACCGGCGCTTCCTCGACCACCTGCCCGCCGTACATCACCACCACGCGCGAGGCGACTTCGGCCACTACGCCAAGATCGTGGGTGATGAGGAGGATCGCCGTCCCGAATTCCTGCTGCACCTTGGCGAGGAGCTCGAGGATCTGCGCCTGGATCGTGACGTCGAGCGCGGTCGTCGGCTCGTCGGCGATGAGGAGCGCAGGGTTGAGGACGAGTGCCATGGCGATGAGGACGCGCTGGCGCATTCCGCCCGACATCTGGTGCGGGTACTGGGCGGCGCGCTCGCGGGGCGCGGGAATGCCAACGAGCGACAGCATCTCGATGGCGCGATCGCGCGCCCCCTTGCGCGAGATGTCGGTGTGCACGCGCGCGACTTCGGCGATCTGGTCGCCCACGGTGAAGACCGGGTTGAGCGCGGTCATCGGCTCCTGGAAGATCATGGCGATGCGATTCCCGCGCACCTGCCGGATCTCCTCGTTGCCGAGCGTGAGGAGGTCGCGCCCCTCGAACCAGATGTGGCTCCCCGATTCGATGCGTCCCGGCGGCTCGATCAACCGGAGGAGCGAGAGCGCGGTCACCGACTTGCCGCACCCCGATTCACCCACCACGCCGACCGTTTCGCCGCGCGCGATGCTGAACGACACGTCGTCCACCGCGCGGGCGACCCCCGCGGGCGTGTGGAAGTACGTGCGCAGGTGTTCGACGCGCAGAAGAGGGTCGGTCATGGCGCGGGAAGCTGTCGCGGGTTCAACGCCGCGCGCAAGCGGTCGGCGAGGGTATTCACGGCGAGTGCGGTGCCGACGAGTGCCAATCCGGGGAAGAGGGTGAGCCACCATGTGGTGGCGATCGTCTCGCGTCCATCGCGGATGATGTTCCCCCAGGTGGGTGTTGGCTGCGGGACGCCATAGCCCAGATACGAGAGCCCCGCCTCGAGCACGATCACCTGCCCGATGGTGATCGTCGTGGCCACAAGGACCGGCGCCGCCGCATGGGGAAGGACGTGCCTAACGAACACATCCCAGGGCCTGGCGCCGAGTGCCTGCGCCGCGCGCACGAAGTCGCGCTCGCGGAGCGATGCCGCCTGAATGCGGGCCAGGCGCGCCACGTCGAACCAGCCGGTGAGGGAGAGGATCACCACGAGCGCACGAACATCCACCGTCCCCCAAAGGGCGAGTACCGTGAGCAGGAGGAGGAGGCGCGGGATCGCCATCAGCGAATCGACGAAGCGCATCATTGCGCCGTCGATGCGCCCGCCAAGGAAGCCGGCAATGCCGCCGTAGAGGAGACCGAGTGCCGCCGAGAGTATCGCCGAGAGTGTGGCGACGGCGAGCGAGACGCGCGCGCCGAAGAGCATGCGGCTGAGGACGTCGCGACTCGTCAGGTCGGTGCCGAACCAGTGCGACGCGCTCGGCGCAGCGGCGCCGGCGGTGGGGTCGAGCGGGCGGGTAGGATCGAAGGGCGACAGCAACGGCGCGGCGAGCGCCACGAAGACGAGCAGTGCGATGAAGACGAGCGCCCATCGCGCCGCGCGCTCGCTCCACATAAGCTGCAACGTGCGCTGGAACGGGAGGAGCGGGCGCGCAGGGAGCGCCGACGGCGCGGCGGGGATCGCGATCGACGCGACGACGGGAGTATCAGCCACGATGCTCTTGCGTCATGCCGAGCTTCATCGTTGTCGCTGCCGAGGATCGACGACCGCGGCGAGCATGTCGGCCACGATGCTTCCCACGACTACCAGCGCACTGCTGACGAGCGTGGTACCGAGAACGACCGGATAGTCGCGCGCCGCGAGCGCCTCCACCGCTGCGCGCCCCATCCCCGGCCAGGCGAAGATGAACTCGATGAAGACGGCGCCCCCCACAAGCGAAGGGAGCGCCATCCCGAAGAGCGTGACGGTCGGGAGGAGCGCGTTGCGCAGCGAGTGGTGCAGGATGATGCGACGTTCGGTCGCTCCCTTGGCGCGTGCGGCGCGCACGAATTCTTCGGGGAGGACGTCGAGGAGTGCCTGGCGCTGGTAGCGCGCGACGACGGCGGCGATGAGGAGCGTCATCGTCCCCGCCGGAAGCGCGAGATGCCAGAGGACGTCGCGCAGTTTTCCGGCCGGCGAGAGATACTCGTACATCGTGTCGTCCACCATGCCGCTCACGGGAAACCAGCGCAGGCGCACGGCGAAGGCGAGAAGGAGCGTGAGGGCGAGCCAGAAGTCGGGGAGCGCCGCGACGGCTACGCTCACGCGTCCGGTGATGCGATCGAGCCAGGTGCCGCGCCGCGCCGCCTGCAGCGCCCCCGTGAGGATGCCTAACGTGAAGCCGGCGACGAGTGCCACGGTCATCAGCAGGAGGGAGCGCGGTATCGTCTCCGCGAGGATGGTACGGACCGGGCGCTGTTGCGAAAGGGAGACGTCGAGATCGCCGCGCACCAAGCCGCCGATGTAGCGCACGTACTGGACCGGGAGCGGCTGGTCGAGTCCGTAGCGCCGCGTGAGCGCCTCACGCATCGCTGGCGTGAAGCGCGGGTCGTCCATCCTTCCGGCGAATGGCCCGCCTGGCGCGAGATGCACGAGCACGAAGGTGATCGTCGCGACCGTGGCGAGGATCACGATCCCTTGCAGCAGGCGGCGGAGGAGATATGCGGTCACGCCCAAGTGTACGCTGCCGGCGCCTGACGAGCGAGCGACGCGGTCAACGTCGCCACGAGCAGTCGTGGCGACACGGTCAACGTCGCCACGTCCAGGCATCGTCCACGAAGCGCGCGCGCGCCGACGCACGCGCGGTATCGAGCGCGCTATCGAGGGGGAGCGTCGATGCGTTCGCATCCCACCCACGTCGAACGGCGGCGAAGAGCGCGTCGGCAAACTCCTCGGATGACGGCTCGCGTCCGAGCGCGCCAAAGAGCGTCGCCGCTCGATCGACGCTGTCAACGCCAGCGAGTCGCGCCACGATCTCCTGGTCGTCGTGCACGAGGATCGACCCGTGCTGCAGCATCGCACCGTCCTCGCGGCACTGCGCGCTCCCGACGAGCTTGCGACCGTCGAGCATCACCTCGCCCGGTGCCGGGCGTTCGAAGCACGGGGCACTCCCCGGAGGGGTGAAGCGCTCGCCACGCGGCGCGAGGCACGCGGCGACGCCTAGCGAGTGCAGCGAGTCGAGGAGGAGCGCGTTGATCGCCGCGTACGAACGGGCCAGCGACTCGTGCGCGGGCGCGGGTGCGGAGACCGAGTAGGTGATCTCGCGATGATGCAGGAGCGCGCGCCCGCCGGTCATACGTCGAACGACCGGGAGCGCATGGGCGCGCAGGCGATCCGCTGAGTACGTCGCGCGGGCGTGCTGGTTGCGGCCGAGCGACAGTGTCGGATCGCTCCAGGTGTACACGCGCACAACTCCCTCGCCCGTTGTGCGGGCGCGCGCCATGAGCGCGGCGTCGACGGCCATGTTGTCGGCGCCGTCGAGCGGGGGCGAGAAGAGGAGGTGCCATCTCATGGCGACGAATCTACAGGTCGTCCCGCGAATGGTCGCCGGAAGCGCCATCACGCATCGCTGATGCGACAGCCACGACCTTTCGAGAGTGGAGTCCGGCGCGGGGGTTCTCCCGGCGATCGCGGGGTGTTTCACCCTTCGCAGTCGCTTCCCCCGGAGAGTAGGTTTCCCGCAGCCCGCACCGCACCGGTCTCCTCCGTCGCGATGCATGCCCCCTCACCGGCGCACCCTGCCGCACGCGCCGCTCCAGATCCCGCCCTTTGGGGTGTCCATGACCACGATCAGCTCGCCCGCCTTCACCTTCGACGCGGACTCGTTCGTCCGCCGACACATCGGCCCGTCGGGCCCCGACATCGACGCGATGCTCGAGGCGCTCGGCTACGACTCGCTCGATGCACTCATCGACGCGACGGTCCCCGACCAGATTCGTCTGCGACAGCCGCTCGCAATCGGACCCGGTCGCACGGAGCACGACGTTCTCGCCGAGTTGCGCGGAATGGCCGAGCGCAATCGCGTCTATCGCTCCTATCTGGGGCTCGGCTATCACGACACGCTCGTGCCGCCGGTCATCCAGCGCAACATCCTCGAGAACCCCGGCTGGTATACCGCGTACACGCCGTATCAGGCGGAGATTGCGCAGGGGCGCCTGGAAGCACTGCTCAACTACCAGACGATGGTGATCGACCTGACCGGGCTCCCGATCGCCAACGCCTCGTTGCTCGATGAGGGGACGGCCGCGGCGGAAGCGGTCGGGATGGCGCACGCCGCCGCCGCGGCAGGGAAGCAGTCGGTCTTCGTCGACGCGGGGTGCCATCCCCAAACGATCGACATCGTGCGCACGCGCGCCAAGGCGCGTGGCTGGAGCGTCACGGTGGGCGATGCGATCGCGACGACCTTCGCCGACGATGTCTTCGCCGTGCTCCTCCAGTATCCGGCGACCGACGGCGCCGTCGCCGACTACCGCGCGACAGCGCAACGCGCGCATGCGGCAGGCGCGCTGGTCATCGCGGCGTCGGACCTTCTCGCCCTCACGCTGCTCACGCCTCCGGGAGAATGGGGGGCCGATGTGTGCATCGGGAACTCGCAGCGTTTCGGCGTCCCGATGGGTTTCGGTGGGCCGCACGCGGCGTTCTTCAGCACGCGCGACGAGTACAAGCGCCTCATGCCGGGGCGCATCATCGGCGTCTCACGCGATGCGAGCGGGAAGCCGGCGCTGCGCATGGCGCTCGGCACGCGAGAGCAGCACATCCGGCGCGAAAAGGCGACGAGCAACATCTGCACGGCGCAGGTGCTCCTGGCGGTGATTGCCGGGATGTACGCGGTGTGGCACGGCCCCGAGGGACTCACGCGGATCGCCGAGCGCGTGCACCGGCACGCGGCGATGCTGGCTGCGGGGGCGCAGCGGTTGGGACATCGCGTCCCGCACGACGTCTACTTCGACACCGTCACCGTGCAGCTGGCGGGGACGAGCGCCGACAAGATCGTCGCCGCGGCCGCCGAGCGCGGGATCAACGTGCGAAAGGGGGGGGAAGCGACGGTGGTGATCGCCCTCGACGAGACGGTTGGGGCAGCGGACGTGCAGGAGCTGCTCGCAGTCCTCGCCGGGAGCTCGGCGCCGCCGCAAGTGGCCGATCTCGACGCGTCGCTCGACACGCAGTTCGACTCGCGCTTCCGCCGCACCTCGTCCTTCCTCACGCATCCGGTCTTCTCGCGCTATCACGCCGAGCACGAGATGCTGCGCTACATGCGCAAGCTCGAGGGGCGCGACCTGTCGCTCTGCCACTCGATGATCCCGCTCGGCTCGTGCACGATGAAGCTCAACGCGACGGCCGAGATGTTTCCCGTCACGTGGCGCGAGTTCGGGGCGATCCACCCGTTTGCACCTGCCGAGCAGCGGAGCGGCTACGACGCGCTCTTCGCGACGCTCGAGGCCGACCTTGCCGAGATCACCGGCTTCGCCGCGATCTCGCTGCAGCCTAACGCCGGGTCACAAGGCGAGTACGCCGGGTTGTTGGCGATTCGCGACTATCACGAAGCGCGCGGCGAGGGGGGGCGCGACGTCTGCCTCATCCCGCAGTCGGCGCACGGGACCAACCCCGCGAGCGCCGCGATGGCGGGAATGCGGGTGGTGGTGGTGAAGAACACCGCCAACGGCGACATCGACCTCGACGACCTGCGCGCCAAGGCCGAGCAGCACTCGGCGAAGCTGGCGGCGCTGATGGTGACGTATCCGTCGACGCACGGCGTCTTCGAGACCGGGATCCGCACCGTGTGCGAGATCGTGCACACGCACGGCGGGCAGGTCTACATGGACGGCGCCAACATGAACGCGATGGTCGGCGTGGCGCGCCCCGGCGACATCGGCGCCGACGTCTGCCACTTGAACCTGCACAAGACGTTTTGCATCCCGCACGGGGGCGGCGGCCCGGGGATGGGGCCGATCGGCGTGGCGAAGCACCTGGCGCCGCACCTCCCCGGGCACCCGGTGGTCCCGCAGGAGGGGCGCACGTCGTTAGGCGCGGTCTCGGCGGCGCCGTGGGGATCGGCGTCGATTCTCCCGATCTCCTGGGTCTACATCAAGCTGATGGGCGGGGAAGGGCTGGCGCTGGCCACCAAGGTCGCGATCCTCAGCGCCAACTACATGGCGCATCGCCTCGAGGGGGCGTACCCGGTCCTCTACAAGGGCGAAAACGGACGCGTGGCGCACGAGTGCATCATCGACACGCGCGTGGTGAAGGGAGCGAGCGGGATCGAGGTGGAAGACATCGCCAAGCGCCTGATGGACTACGGCTATCATGCGCCGACAATGTCGTTCCCCGTCGCCGGCACGATGATGATCGAGCCGACCGAGTCGGAATCGAAGGCGGAGCTCGATCGCTTTTGCGACGCGATGATTTCCATTCGCGAAGAGATTGCCGAAGTGGAGTCGGGGGCGATGGATCGCGCGGACAATCCGCTCAAGCATGCGCCGCACACGATGGAGTCGGTGGTGAGCGACGCGTGGAGTCACGCCTACGCGCGCGAGAAGGCGGCCTTCCCGGCGCCGTGGACGCGCGATCGCAAGTTCTGGCCGGCCGTGAGTCGCGTGGACAACGCGTACGGGGACAGGAACATTGTTTGTGCGTGCCCGCCGATTGAGGACTACGAATAGCAGAAGACGAGAAGACGAGAAGACGAGAAGACGCGGTCGATCGTCGCGACGCTGCATTTGCGTGCTCGACTAGCAACGAACTAGGGCGACGAGGCCAAACCGGCTCGCCGCCCTTTCTCGTCTTCTCGTCTTCAGAAAATTCGTCTTCTGCTACTCCCCGATATGCGCAGCGTAGGCGGCAGGAGTCATCAGCGAATCCTTCTGCGACGGGTCGGACAGTTTGACCTTGATCATCCAGCCGTCGCCGTAAGGATCGCGATTGATCGCGGCGGGGTCGCCGTCGAGGGCGTCGTTGATCGCGGTGACGGTCCCTGAAACGGGAGCGAAGAGCTCGGAGACGGCCTTCACTGCTTCGATCGTGCCGAAGGTGTCGTGCGCGCCAAAGGTCGCGCCGACCTTGGGGAGCTCGACGAAGACAATGTCGCCCAGCTGGTCCTGTGCGTACTGCGTGATGCCGACCGCGAAGACGTCGGCTTCGTCCGTCGCCTTCAGGTATTCGTGCTCGGCAGTGTACAGGAGGTCGCTGGGAATGTTCGACACGTTCGCTGCTCTTGAGGTGGATGGTGGCGACGAAGTCTACCGGCGCGCGAAACGGGTTGTCAAGAAATAGCGGGTCACGCGGTCGCCGCTATTGGCGTAGACGCTACGTTCGTGGTTCGTCTGCACGCGCACCATGTGCGCGCGCGCGATCGTCGCGCGCGGGATCGTCGCGCTCGCGAGCCTCGCGCGCGCGTTCCGCGAGCGTACGCCAGAGTGCATCGACGGCGGCGTGCAGCGATGCCATCGATCCCGAGTTGTCGATGACGTAGGTCGCGCGCGATCGCTTCGACTCGGCGGGGAGCTGGGCGGCGATCATGCGATCGGCGTCGGTGCGCGAGAGGGCGCGATGCGTCATAAGACGCTCGCGCCGGATCTCCTCGGGGGCGTCGACGAGCACGATGCACTCGAATGCGCCATCGAGGCCCGTCTCGAACAGGAGCGGGATGTCGCAGACGACGAGCGTTGCACCTGCCGACCGCGCCGCTTCGATGCGTGCGCGCCTGAGCGCCTCGACGCGTGGATGCACGATGGCGTTGAGCGCTTCGCGCTCCGCGGGATCGGCGAAGACGATCGCGCGGAGTGCGGCGCGGTCGAGTGCTCCCTCGGCCGTGCGCATCGTCGCTCCCCACCGCGCGACGATCTCGTCGAGCGCCGGCGTGCCAGGTGCCACGGCCTCACGTGCAAGAACGTCCGCGTCGATGATGGTCGCACCATGCTCGGCGAGCCGCGAGGCGACCGCGGACTTTCCGCTGGCGATATTGCCGGTGAGGGCGACGAGAAGCATGGGGCGAAGATCTTCGCGTAGCGTTGCCTCGCGCAACTCCCGGCGGGCGACGGGTCAGCTCACAAATCGTCGACGAGGGAATCGTCGTCGTTCGAGTCGGCGGCGTTCGAACCGGCGGCGTTCGAACCGGCGGCGTTCGAACCGGCGGCGTTCGAACCGGCGGCGTTCGAACCGGCGGAGTTCGACGCTGCGGTGATCGTCGACGCTTCGAGCGATCGCTGCCACCTGGCCGCGCCTCGCGCAGCGCCGACGCTCCCCGGATTCTCCGCGTCAGCGGTCGTCGCCTCGAGACGCGCCTCGTCGCTGTTCAACTCGTCGGCGCTGGAGTCGTCGGCGCCTGACTCGCGATCGCGCAGCATCGCGTCGATCACGAATTCGGCGCCACCGCGCTGGCGGATCTCCGATGGTGTGCTCTGGAGATAGCGCTGGCAGGTGTTGCGGAACGCGCTCCCCGACGGGAAGTGGAGCGCCTGCGCGATGCCGTCGGCGCTGCGATGCGGATCCTCGAGCAGGTGCGCGGCGACGACGAGCCGTCCCCATGTCAGGAGACGCTGCGGTGACGGGAGCGCGGCTTCGTCGAGATGCTTGGCGAGGACTCGACGCGAAAGTGAGATCGTCTCGCTCAGCTGTTCGGTGCTGAGCCGCTCGTGCGCGCGCGTTACCGCCACGAGGACCGCGTCGCGGACCGTCGGTCGCGCATCGGCGAGCACGTCGCGGATGCGCGTGGCCACGCTGCGCGCCTCGGCTTGCTCGACGATGCTGGCGAGGCGCGCGGGTTCGTCGTCGCGATCGACGACGATCAGCGCGTCGACGCCGGCGCGCCCGGCATCGAAGAGGTCGTGCGCACGCTCGGGAGACGACGCGACGTAGGCAATCGTCGTCAATCGCGGAAAGCGTCGCTTGAGCTGACGGAGCGGCTCCAACGACATGTCGCCGAAGGCGAAGAGGTCGAGGATCGCCAGATGCACCGGCTGTTGTGCGCAC
This sequence comes from Gemmatimonadaceae bacterium, assembly GCA_044225935.1. GTDB lineage: Bacteria > Gemmatimonadota > Gemmatimonadetes > Gemmatimonadales > Gemmatimonadaceae > SCN-70-22. The sequence continues at coordinate 94,699 of JBGAHX010000016.1, read as the reverse complement.
AGCCAGGTCACCGCCCCCCAGTCGCCGCACGGTTCGACCGTGTGGCGCCCGCGAAGGGCGGCGCGCAATCGAAACAGGTGCGCCGGGTTGGGGACCAGCGCAGCGACGATACCCATTGCTCCCCCCACTGCCGGACGCGTGGCTCAGGATGGCCACCACATAGGACGTACGAGCGGCGTCTGCCGTCACGCAGATGGACCGGAGCCGGAGAACGTGACGATTCGGGGCGTGCGCGTGACAGCCGCGGAGAACGTGATCCGTAACTTCGACCCCACGTTCCTCGTCCCCAGACGGAGCGGGAGTCCGCAACCCGTTGTGAGCGCGCGACTTGTGCGGATCGTCACACGGGAACTGGCGGGGCACCGCCACCGCAGCAGGCCAGGAGGCAGGCATGGATCGACGAAGCCGGCAGGACCCTAACGAGACGCAGAAGTCGCGACGGCGGAGCCGGCGCGGCTTTACGCTGCTCGAACTGACCGTGGTCCTGATCATGATCGGGATCATCGCGGCGATGGCGGTCCCGCGCCTCAACTACGAAAAGTATCGCGCCGACGCCGCGATGCGCACCGTTCGCACGGTGCTGCAGGGGGCGCAGCGCAACGCGATCATGCGACAGACCGACGTGGTGGTGGCCTTCGACATCACTAACAAGCAGATGCGCATCGTCGAGGATGCGAACAACAACTGCATCTACGACTCCGGCGAGCGTTCGACGACGCGCCCGCTGGAGGACGGAGCGAAGTTCGCCATCCCCGCCAACGGCTACGGCAGCACGCCATCGACGGCAGTTTCGGGATCGAACCTCTGCTCGATGCTCGGCTTCCCCGCCGTGCAGTTCCTGCGCGACGGCGCGGCCAGCACCAGTCTCGACGTCTACCTCACATCGAGCCGCGGATCGGCGGTCGACTACCGTCTCGTTCGCGTGACGATGGCGACAGGGCGCACCGAGTCGTTCCGCTACAACGGCACCACGTGGACGAGGCTCAACTGATGCGAAAGACACTCCGCACGGCGACTCGGCGCGGCATCTCGCTCCTCGAGGTGATGGTCGCGCTCACCATCCTCGGGACGGCGCTCATCGGCATGGCCGAGTACGGGCGCCGATACGCGCGCAGCAACGCCAACAGCGCGCTGCTCAACAACTCGCTCGACCTCGCCTCGGCGCGCGTCGAACGCGTGAAGGCCGAACGCAACTACAGCTCGATGGACACGCTGGCCGGCACCGAGACGAACATCGCGGGATACACCGGCTACACGCGCGTCACCACGATCCTGCAGACGCTCAACTCGCAGTACAACTACAAGACCGTGACGGTCACCGTCACTCACCCCGCGATGCCGACGCCGGTCAAGAAGACGACCGCGATCGCTCGCTTCTAGGAGGCACGCATGCGTCTGCGAAACCCCAGGCACACGATGCGCCGCGTCACCACGCGCGGGAATCGTCGCGGCTACTCGCTCGGCGAACTGCTTCTCACACTGACGTTGACGATCGGCGTCTTCGCCGCGGCCGTCCCCTTCTTCACCATGCAGATGCGCGCGCTCGCGCAGGACGTCGGGCGCACCGATGCGCAGCAGACGGCGCGCTACGCGCAGAACACCGTGGACCGCGAGCTGCGCAACATCGGGATCGGCGTGCAGCCGATGGACAATGCGCAGGGCATCCCGCGCAACCAGCCGAAGATCGTGCAGGCGCACAAGTTCTCGGTCACGTTCAACACTGACCTGATCTCCACCGACACGTCGGACGTGGAGGCGGTGTACTTCGATCCGAACGTGCCGCTCAACCTCACGGTCGCGATGAACACCGGCGGCACGGTCACGCTGCCGTACTCCAGCAAGTCGTATCCCGACTACACCTACCGCAAGAGTGACGGCTCGCTGTCGCTCGCCGAGACGGTGAGCTACTGGGTGTCTCCCGACTCCACCTACCCGTCGGCGAACAACATGTACGTGCTCTATCGCCGGGTGAACGACGGCGCGATCTCGATCGTGGCGACGGGACTTCGCATCTCGACGGGACAACCCTTCTTCAAGTACAACCGCGTGTTGCCGAGTGGCGCGATCGACTCGATTCCCACGTCGTCGCTCCCAATCTACTGGGACGCGACCGGGAGCATCGCCGACTCCATTCGCACCGTGAACCTGGCGGTGAACGGCGTCTTCCAGGGCTACAACCTGCAGAATCGCGCACGGACGTTCGTGCGCACCGTGAACTCGCAGACGGCGCTCGCCAACATCGGCCTGTCGCAGCGCAGCTCATGCGGCGACATCCCGCTCAACCCCGGGACGCCGACGGTATCGATGGTCTACGTCTCGGGCGTGCCGGATCACGTACTGATGACCTTCAACGCCTCGCCAGACGAGACGTCGGGTGAAAAGGATGTGGAGCGCTACGCGATCTTCCGGCGCGTCGCCGCGGGAACGTGGGGCGAGCCGATCAGCCAGGTGGGGAAGTCCAACTCCGCCACCTATACGTGGGAAGACTTCAACCTCGTCCCGGGCGTGACGTTCGAGTACGGCGTCTCCGCGCAGGACTGCTCACCGGCAAACTCGGCGATGCGAGTCAGCCCAGCGATCACGCACTAGGAGCACGCACATGCGCACACGACTCAGGAAACTCGCGCTCCGGTTCAAGAACCGCAAAGGTTCGGCGCTGATGCTGACCATGGTGTTCACGTTCGCCATGGGCGGGCTGGCGATGTCGGCCATCTACATGGCGGGGAGCTCGAGCATCCTCTCCAAGCTCTACGACCGCGAGCGCGACTATCGCTATGCGGCGGAGTGGGCGTTGGCGTTAGGCAAGAGCCGCCTGATGACCGACACCACCTTTACGCTCCCCGATTCGCTCTACGTCCAGGTGCTCAACGGGCAGACCGTCACCGACGCGAGCGGGCAGCCGGTGCCGAAGGTCAAGGTCGACCTGTACGCCGGCGTCGGCGGCAACTCGACCGGTCAGTACGGTCGCTTCGTCGAGTTGGTCGCGGTGGCGTACGACAACGGCGGTGCGCGTCACGTGCGCCGGCTGGAGCTGCAGGCCGAGAACTTTGCGCGCTTTGCCATGTTCACCGACCGGTGGACGGCGGGGTGCTACACCACAGGCGAAATCGTGCGCGGTCGCGCGCATTCGAACCAGAACTGGCAGTCGTGCGGCTCGAGTCCGGGTCCCGTCTATACGGATACCGTCAGCGCGGTCACCACGGTCACCGGGACGGCGCAGTATCCCTCGGCGGGGCATCGCTTCCCGAGTGCGCCGAACATTCCCTTCCCGACGGTGGCGAAGCTGTCGTTCATGCCGGGGTATGCGTCGTCGGCGAACCTGTCCTACACGCCGCCTGCGCGTGTGGGGTCGACGGGCGGCTCGCGCATGGAGTTCGTGGCGGTCGACCTGGATGGCGATGGGCAGTTGACCGGGCCGGCGGAGGGGTATTTCCGGATCTTCGAGGGGCGCACGGGCCTAACGAGTAACCCGTGGGCAACATCATCCCTCGCTTCACCGTTCGTCACGGGCGGCACGGATACCACGCTGATGCGCGCCGATCCTACCAACGGATCGCGTTTTGACAACATCCTGAATGGCGGAACATCTCTCGACAAGAGTGTTGCGATGTACCAGTGCGGGGTCTTCTACATGATGGGGAGCCCCGCTCGACCGATGTTCATGCCGCTTGCTGCGCATGACACGCTTGATGTGCGATACAAGTGGTTCGTGGATACGCTGCTCAAGCCCGTGCTTGGTCGGCCGGGATCACGTGTCAACGCGATCAACTACCTGAAGGCCTTCGTCAACGCGCCAACTCCGAATCGCGGCCAGAACATGGCGGCGCTGCTGAAGAACGGGAGCGCCTATACCACCGGAACGGCGCGCTGCTTCCCGGCCGGTGACCCCATGCTGATGCCGGTGGAACGGCCCGGCGGGGCGTATACTCCACTGGTTGCGGGGAACACCGTGGATACGCTTCCCTGGCAATCTCGCCGAGGTGGCGAAGACACGACGTTTACGCAGGTGACCAAGACCGGCCGATGGGTGCAGTGGCCCGGCTACGCCGGCTCCTTCTTCACCGGCGCGACGCGCCGCCAGCTTGTCGAAGAGCAGTACCTCTGGCCGGTGCACCGCACGCAGAACTTGAACACGAAAGGCGTCATCTACGTCGCCGGCGACATTTACCTGAGCGGGTTATTCCGCGGACGCGCGACCCTCTACGTCTCCGGCAACATCGGCCTGATCGACGACCTCACCTACGTCACCAACCCCGCCTCGCTCCCGATCTGCCAGAATCTGCTTGGCATCATTACCGGAAACAGCATCATGATCGTCGATAACGCGATCAACCGACCTCGCTACCTCGATGGTACAGGTACGAGCAACGGCCGCTTCCTCGACGACAACCAGGACTACTTCCTTCACGCCGTGACGCTGTCGGGCGTCGGAGGATCGAGTTCCGCCACGTTCGGCGTGGAGAACCTGAGCTCCGGGCCTAACGTCGGACGCCTCTGCACTCCCGTCCCACCCTACAGCGCCCAAACGTCCGGCGGCTGCATCAACCAGGCGGGCGGGGTGATCCAGAAGCAGATCTCCGCGACCTTCGCCGGCGGCTACACCGGGTTTGCCGAAAACCGCGTGAAGGACGCGTGTCTGGACGTTGATTCTCCGCCGTTCTTCCCGCTGACGGGACGATATCTGGATAACGAGTTTTACGAGATCGATCCGGCGCAGTTCAGCGTGCTGGGCGTCGCCCAGTTCTATCGCCGGCTGCAGTCGGGGACGTAGGGGAGAGAGGACGGGAGACGGGGGACGGGAGACGGGAGTGCAAAGGGCGCCGCGATGCGGCGCCCTTTGCGATTCCTCCTCCGACTCCGCCGGCGCGGAACGCGCCGGCACTCCCGTCCCCCGTCTCCCGTCCCCCGTCTAAATATCCAAAAGCCCGCTGACCCGCGTCCCCCCTGACGACGACATGGCACGCCCTGCATCTCGCCTCATACGTATCACTCGCCCCCACCATGATCACCGGCGAGTTCCAGGCGGCGGGCTGACCGAAGATCAGGCGTTGATTGCGACACGCCGGCGCCCCGCACAAGACACAAATCGCGTGCAGCTTGTCGACCACCTCGGCGATCGCCAGCAGGCGAGGCATCGGGCCGAAGGGCTCGCCGCGAAAGTCGGTGTCGGTCCCGGCGAGGATCACCCGGCGCCCGCGTGAGGCGAGCGAGGTGGCCACGTCGCAGATCCCCTCATCGAGAAACTGCGCCTCGTCGATCGCGATGACGTGCGCCATCGGATCGATGCGCGCCGCCACCTGCGACGACGAGTCGACCGGGATCGCCTCGACCGAACGCCCGTCGTGGCTCGATACCGAGAAGAGCCCCGCGTAGCGATCGTCCAGGTGCGACTTGAACACCTGGACGCGCTTGCGGGCGATGACCGCGCGACGCACACGGCGCATCAGCTCCTCCGACTTGCCGCTGAACATGACCCCGGCGATCACCTCGATCCAACCGCCGGTCAGCTGCAACGTGGACATCAGTCTTCGCGGCGGCCGCGCGCGTTGCGCAGCCGGTCGCCGCGCTCGCTCCACTCGCGCGACTCGTCGATCGCGCGAGGGCCACGCGACTCGCCACGATCGAACCCCCGGTCGAACGAACGGCGCGGTGGGCCCCCCTCGTCGCGGTCGCGGCGGAATCCACCCTTGAAGCCGCCACGATCGCCACCGCGATCGCCACCGCGATCCCGGTCGCCTCCGCGAAAGCCACTCCCACTCCGGAATCCACCCGACTTGAAGCCACCGCCGCGCGAATCGCGATCACCGCCGCGGAACGGAGGGCGATCGCCGCGATCGCCGCGCTCGAAACGTCCGCCGCGATCTCCTCGATCCCCTCGATCATCGCGCTCGAATCGTCCTCCGCGATCTCCGCGTTCTCCGCGGTTAACTCCCTCTCCGCGCTCTCCGCGGTTGAACCCTTCGCCACGCGCTCCACGCTCGAACCGGTCGCCACGCGCGCCACCTCCGAACTTCCCCCGCGGCGGTCCGCCGCGCGCCCCGCCGCCGAATCCCCCCGAACGTTCCCCGCCGCGGAATCCACCGTGCGACTCGCGCTCCGGACGCTCCGTCGGCCCTCGATCTTCGCGCGCCAGCACGTGGCGCCCGCGAATCGTCGATCCGTTGAGCGCGGTGATCACCTTCTCGGCGACGTCCGACAGCACCTCCACGATGCTGTGCGAATCGCGCAGGTCGATCGCGCCGATCTGGTCGGCCGTCACCCCCGCCTCGCCGGTGATCGCGCCGACGAAGTCTCCCTTCCGCGCCCCGTCGCGCTCACCAACGTTGATGAACAGCTTGGTGAACGTCGTCCCGACAGGTGCAACGCGCTCCACCGGAGCGGTGACCGCCGGCGCTTCCGCCGCGCGCGGCGCCGGACGCTTGGCGCGTCCCTTCTCGCGCTCCAGCTCCACCATGCGCAGCGCTGCCGCCGCCACCTGCAGCGCGTCGTGTTCGTCGAGCAACGGCTCGAGGGCGAGCGTCTCGCGATGGAGCGATCGCGCCTGCATCAGCGCACGCAGTTCGTCGCGCAGCGCATCCTCGGCGGCCCGCGCAGCGGCCGGCGCCGATGTGGTCGCCAACGGCTTCGCCCGCGAACCCGCCAGGCGCAAGAACGCGGACAATTCCTCCGGGGCCACCAGCACCACGACCGTCTCGCCCTTCGCGTCAACGATTCGCTGCAACTCAACGCCATCCTGCGGCGCGCCAAAGCTCACGAGAAGCGGCTCGTGGGCGTCGACGTCATGCGTACGCACACGCACGAGCGCGTCGTCGGTACCATAGCCGAGCGAGGCGAGCGCGCGTGTGGCCGCGGCGGCCGAAAGCTCGGTCGCGACCACGGTTGCACGTGGCGGGTCGAAGCGGTCGAGCACCTGGCGGAGCGCCGAAGCCCGATTGCCGCGCGGGACGACGAGGTAGTGGAGCGACGCGTCGCCTTCGGCGAACACCGGATGCGCGATGGTACGCGGGCGGCGCATGTGCGCCTCGAGGAAGGCCGAGACGAGCGAGTCCACGGTCCCGGCGACGAGCACCCGCTCCGTCCCCTTGGGCAGCTCGGCCATCAGCGTCGCAACATCGTCGCCGCTGGTCCCGAGCAGTTCGTTCGCGTCGATGAAGACGATCGCGCGCACCGACTCGAGCTTGAGCGCTGCCCCGCGCACGAGGGCGAGCGCGTCGGCAGGCGTCAGCGCGACGGCGCGCGCTCCCGCAGAGACACGACGCGCACCGCGCAGCGGCGACGTCACGGGGACAAGCAGCGTCGCCCCCTCGTCCAGGGTCGGATTGATGAGGCGTGCCAGCCACGCCGCGGTCTCGCCGCTCGGCGTCAGTACCAGCACCTGCACTCCAGTTTCCTCGGCCGCTGCGCGCTGCAGCTGCGGCGCCAAAATGCTCGCCACGCGAGCGTCTCCCGGCGATAGCACGTGCACCACGTGCTGGCTCCTGGCCACGCCAGTCTCGTCCTGCTCCACAAGGCCTCTCTTGTCAAAGAGCGCGGCACCCGCGCTCGCAGATGGCGCACGCAACGTGCGCGTTCGATAGGCGCACCCAACGTGCGCGATCGATCGAGCGCACCGATCCGGTACGCTCGCATTGGTCCTACCAGAGCGCTTAAGATACCCGGTTGGCCCCGCCATCACACCTCCGCGCCCCAACTCACCCCGCTTCTCGCCCATGGCACCGTCCTTCGCCCCCTCGCCCAACATCGCCCTGCTTCGTGAATCGGCCACCATCGCGGTTTCCCAGCGCGCGAAGGCGCTCAAGGCAGAGGGACGGACGATCATCGACCTCGGCGCCGGGGAGCCCGATTTCGACACGCCGGCATTCATCGGCGCCGCGGCAAAGGCGGCGGTCGATGCCGGCCACACGCACTACACGCCGACCGACGGGATCCTCCCGCTGCGGCAGGCGATCGCCGCCGAGGCGCACGCGTACGGCCCGCTCGCCGCGGGAATCGCCGCGCAGGACGTCGTCGTCTCCAACGGTTCGAAGCATTCGCTCTTCAACGCCTGCTTCTGCCTGTTTGGGCCTGGCGACGAGGTGCTGATCCCCACCCCCGCGTGGACCTCGTACTACGAGATCGTCCAACTCACGCGTGCCGAACCGGTGGCGGTGATGGGCGATCCGGCCAACGATCTCAAGGTGACGGCGGCGATGCTCGCCGATGCCGCGACCGACAAGACGCGCGGCCTGATGCTCAACTCGCCGTGCAACCCTACGGGAGCGGTGTACAGCGCCGACGAACTGCGCGAGATCCTCGAGCTGGCGCACCAGCGCGGGTGGTGGGTGATCGCCGACGAGATCTACCGTCGCATCACCTACGAGCACGAAGCACCCAGCGCGCTGCAGGTGGCACCGGCCATCGACAACTTGATCGTGGTTGACGGCGTGGCGAAGGCGTACGCGATGACCGGGTGGCGCGTGGGGTGGACGATCGCCCCGCGCGCCGTCAGCAAGGCGATGACCGCGTTCCAATCGCACGCGACCTTCCACACCTCGTCGATCGCGCAGTACGCCGCGCTCGCCGCGCTGACGCACCGCGCCGAATCCGAAGCCGCGATCGCCGAGATGGTGGTGCAGTACCGGGCAAGGCGCGATGCGGCGCTCGAGATCTTTGCGACGCAGCCCGAACTCCCGCTCGTGCGCCCTGCCGGCGCCTTCTACTTCTACTTCGACGTATCGGCGGCCTTCCCGGGGGACGACGAGCCCGGATCGGCCTTCGCCACCAAGCTCCTCGAGGATCACGGGGTGGCGGTGGTCCCGGGGGCGGCGTTCCGCACGCCGGGGTGGGTGCGCGCCTCGTACGCCGCCCCGCAGAAGGACGTGGTCGAGGGGGTGCGCCGCGCCGTGCAGATGTGGAGCGATCTGAGGCAGTAGCGACGTAGCGGAGACGAGATCGAGGCACGAAAAGTCTGGCCCCCCTCCAGTTCGCCCCTATCTTGGGTGACGCGCCGGCGCTCCCAGCGCCGGTCGAAGAACGAGGAGGGGATATGAACATCCCAGTGCGCGTCGAACCGTCGGCCGGCTCCCCCGCGGGGGTCGACTACAAATGGGACGGCGATACCGACATCCTCACGGCGGTCGTGCAGGCCGACCCGTCCGCCGAGCGCCCGCGCGCCACCGCGCTCGAGCTGGAAGGGCCCGATGGCTCCTGGCTCATCCTCGATGTGCGGGCGGGGCGGATCAGCGGGGTGGAGGTCGCGGTTTGGCCCGACGTGAAAACGCGCGCCGACCTTGCGCCCCCGCCAGAGGTGGAGGACGGCATGGTGATCGTCGGTGCGGTCGAGAAATCGAAGAAGGTTGCGGTCGAAGTCGACACACCGCTCGCCGCCGAGGCCGACCGGAGCGAACGCACGATACATTTCCGCCTCGGAACGAACCACGTGTCGCGGACGGTGAGGATCGCCCGCGACCTGCTGGTCGACATCGACCCGCGGGATCGAATCGCCGGACTCTGGCTCCTCGGCGTTCCCCCGTTTCCCGACGCACCGTGAGCAGACCGTGATAACCACGATTGTCCTGATCAAGGCGGATCCCAAGCACATCCCCGACACGGCGCGCGCGATTGCCGGCATCGACGGCGTGCAGGAGGTGTACTCGGTGTCGGGCGAATGGGACCTCGTGGCGCTCGTGAAGGTCCCCGACTACGAGCAGATTGCCGAAGTGGTGACCGAGCGCTTTCCCGAAGTGAGCGGGATCCTCCGCACCCAGACCCTCACGGCGTTTCGCGCCTACTCCCGCGACGATCTCGAGCAGGCGTGGGACATCGGCGTGAACTGAGCGCGCCGGGCGAAGCGCAGGCGCCGCGGCGCGGCGCCCTGCTGCGTGAAGCGTTAGGCGAGCGGGCGCACGCGGTCGCGAGCGACGGCGCCTCGCTCGAGTTCTCCCTCCCGGCGGATCAGGCGCCCCGCACACGCGCGGCGGCGCTCCTCCACGACACCACTTGGCGCGCGCTCGACATCGCGCCGTCCGGTGACAAACCGGAGATTGCCGCCTTTCTCGACGGCGTGCAGGAGAGTCGCGTCATTGCGTACGACGGCGTCGTCCCGATCGTCCGCGGCCGGAGTGCCGCGGTGGTGCGCACGCGCGTCGACCGGCGACTGGTGACGTGGGGCGACGGCGCCCGCTTCGACGACTCGCTGTACTTCCCCGACGCCGAGGTGAGCGCGTCGCTCCGCGATGCGTTGCACGCGACGGGGTTCGCCGTGCTCGACACGAGCGACGAAACGATAGTCGCCGAGGAAGCGCATCCGCAGCAGTGGCTCCGGCGCGCGGTGCACTTGGTCGGACGAGGGCGGGAAGCGCTGGAGCGCGCGCTCGCCGAGTCGTGGTGCGCGGGCGAGGGTGACGCGCTCCTCTACGTCGACGGCGGGCTCCCCTCTTCCGATGTCGTTCTCGGGAGCGCGCGCGCGATCGGCGTGATCAAATCGCACCACACCCTCTACGCGTCCGGTGCGGCACTCGGTACCGTGATGGCGCTACGCGCGGGGGAGCGCTCGTCGGTCTTCGTCGTCGACACCAAATGGCGAGAGCCGGTGGCCAGCTGGTATCTCCGGCTGCGTGCGCCTGGCGGGCACGATCCGCTCTGGGGGCTCGTGCGGTTGGAGTTTCCGCTTGCCTTGCTGGAAAAAGTTGCGCGCGAAGGAGAGGCGACGGTTGACGCGCTCTCGCGCGCCGTGGCCGCCGAAGCGTCGCCGCTCTCGCTCCCCGACTCGCGCTGGGACACGATGGCTTACGGCATCCGCGACTGCGAAGTCTTCCTGCGCGCCACGCTCGGCCGGCTGTCGACCTAACGCGCAGGAGCGAGAGGTGCGATCGTCACGGGCTTGAGTCGCCCGTTGTCGCTCAGGAGGAGCGGCACGCGGTCGGGGAAACGCGCCGCCAGCCCGGCGTTGCGTTCACCCATGTCGCGCACCACCAGCACGGGGCTCTCGATACCGTCGATGTTGTACAGGTAGAGGCGGTCGATCAGGACGTCGAGGAGCTTCGTCTGCTCGTGCACGAAGACCAGGAGCTTTCCCTTGTCGCGCTGCATCTCGTCAAGCGTGTCGAAGGCGGAGAAGCGGGAGGGACTCCCGGTGTAGGCGCTTCGCACCCACGGTTCGTCGAGGGTGATCCCCATCCAGCGGTTCGGCACCATCAGCAGCGCGCTCGAGGCGAGGGACGCCGCGAGGAGCGCGCTCCCCAGCCGCGGGCGCTCGCGCATCACGATCAGGATGCCGGTCGCCAGCCAAACGGCGAGGAACGGAAGGAACTCCGAGTAGAAGCGGATCTCCGATCCCCAGTAAAAGAAGTAGAGCGCGGGGAGGATCAAGAAGACCGCGACCGTGAGCCAGCGTACGCGATGCCGGTGCGCGGCGAAGAGCACGAGCGATGGAACGAGGAGCGCGTACGGGAAGAAGGTCAGGTTGATCCCGGCGATGCGCTGCAAGAGGTGCGACACCGCGTCACGCGGCGTGAACGTCACCGGGACGCGCACGCGTTGCATCTGCTCGTTGAAGCCGGTGAAGCCGCGGATCCCGAAGCCGAGGTTGAAGCCGTCGCCGTGCAGCGCCTGGTAGCTCACGCGCAGCGCCTCGCCATTGGTCGCCACGTTGTACTGCAGGAACCACGCGGCGATCGGAATCGCCCCCACCACCACCGTGACCGCGCAGCGCACGAGCGTCGCGATCGACATCCGCTGCCGCACCACCAGCCACAGTCCGAGCGAGGCGCCTAACGCCACGCCGGTCAGCGTGCGAACGGTCACCGCGATGGCAATCGCCACCCCAACCGCCAGCCAACGCCACGTCCGGCTCCACCCGTCGAGCCCCTCGCTCTCGAGAAGCCACACGGCTGCGAGCGCCAACGCCGCGATGCTGGCCGGGTGGGCCATGTAGCCGGCGTGCAGGAGGAGGAACCACGGCTGCACGAGGACGAGGAGACCGGCGAGCACCCCTGCTGCGCGTGAATAGAGCAACGCCCCCAGGCGCGTCGTCGCCCAGATGGTGATCGCCCCGAGAATCGGGGCGCTCCACCAGCGCAGCCCCACCGCATCGAACAGCGCGAGCAGCGCCGGCCACCCCGGCGTGTACTGCCCGTACAACCCGCCACTCGGCGTCACCCCGAGCTTGCGCATCGAGAAGAAGGGGAGAAGGTCGGCGTCCACATGCCACGAATAGTTTGGCATGAAGAACCACTTCGCCTGCAGCAGGTAAATGACCTCGTCGCTGACCATCGCCCGCTTCCCCACGGCGAGCCAGTGCACGACGGCGATCACCACGACCGCGGCGAGCACCAGCGCGGGTGTCGCCCAGCGCGCCGGAGTCCAGGCGAGCCAGTCGCGCCCCGCCTCACTCGTCTCGCGCGAGCCGAGGAGCCAAAAGAAGAGCGCCCACCCCATCAGCGTGGGGGCAACGCTCCCGAAGACCGAGACGTTCCGGGGCTGCATCCCGTCGAGCAGCGGGAACGCCGCCGAGATCACGACCGTGACGATCATCAGGAGCGCCACGGGAACCAAATAATCGCGCGTGAGGAGCACGCGTCGCCCGCGAATCGCCCCCGCCAGCATCGCCGCCAGCAGCACCCCCGCCAACACCTCCAGCGTGAGCTCGTGCAGCGGCAGGAACTCGAGCGCCGAGGCCATCGCCATTGCGGGGAGCGCCCCGCCGAGGACGAGCCAGGGGAGCGAGAACGAAGCGGGCGAGTTGGGCCTGCGTTGCGATTCGGAACTCGTCATGCGGAAGATCTGGGAACGGAGTCGCGGGGCGAAGGTATTGCGCTGCGCCACTGGGGCAGGGGACGTGCCACCGATACCGCGTTCATCGCACCCTGCCGAGTGCGCGACAAATCTGTCCCGCGACGCGTCGTCCTGCCTCCGCTCCCCATCGGCGGACCCGGCGCTAGCTTCTGGTCGGCGGATTCGCCGCCCGCTCCCCGCACCCGCCCCGATGCCCGACTCACCCGACGCGCTCTCCAGCTCAAACGGGTCGCCGCACGCTCCGTCTTCCTCCGCCGGCGCTCGTCTGCTCGGCCGAGTTGTCGCCACCGAGCGCAGGCCCAATACGCCTCACGAATTTCACTTCTGGACGGCGCTGGACAGCCCGGTGGGGATCGGGACGATCGTGCGGGTGGAGGGGACGCACCCGATCGAAGGAAAGCTCCCGCAGATCTACGGCGTCGTGACCGAAGGGCTCAGCTATTCGGATCTGGCCACGCCGTTGCACGACGTCATCAGCGCCGACGCCGACCCCGCACGCGCCGTCGCCGCCCCGACCGACCGCGCCGAAATCCGCCTGTATTCCGCGGCGGTCCTGCGGCACGTCCCCGACGAACCGTTGCAGCCGGTCCCGATGGGGCGCGTCTTCCTCGGCGACGATCACGACGTCGCCGTTGCGTTGCGCATGGACGGGTACCTTCGCGAGGGAGCGCACACCGGGATCCCGATCGGGATGTATCGCGCTGGCGGCATCGAGTCGCCGGTCTTTCTCGATGCCGATTTCCTCCTTGGCCCCGAGGCCGCGCACGTGAACATCACCGGCGTCTCGGGTCTGGCAACGAAGACGTCGGCGGTGGAGTGGCTCCTCGCCTCGATCTTCGCCCACTTCCCGGAGAAGAAGGGATCGGTCGCCGCGGTCTGCTTCAACGTGAAGGGGCCCGACCTCTGCTTCCTCGACCAACCCGCAGCGCTCGAGGAACGAGACCGGCGCGTGTACGAGCTCTTGGGAATATCCGACGCACCGTTTCCCAAGGTGCACTACTTCGCCCCGTACACGGCGCGCGGGCTCACGCTCAACACGCTCCGCTCCAACGCCGCGCTGCAGCACAACGTATCGCCGCTCACGTGGGGGCTCCGCGAGGTGATGCAGTTCGCCGAGGTGCTCCTCAACAAGGACGACATCGACGCCAAGGCCGACGCGCTCATCGACTTCGTCGCCTCTCGCGTCGTCGACCAGCCGTTCAGCGACTCGCTCCTCGGCGGACGCCAGTATGCCGTGCGCTCGTTCTCCGATCTCGATGGATTCTTCCGCGACCTCGTCGACGCGATGGAGGGCGCCAATCGCGAGCAGTGGCGCACGCACCACGTCGCGACGATCCGCAAGGTGCGCAATCGCCTCGTGAACATCGCTACACGCTGCGCCGGACTGGTCACGAACGATGGTCTCGCATCGGACCTCCCCTTCGGGAGCTTCGAGGATCGGGCGGTGTATGTGATCGACGTTGCCAACCTGGAAGAGGACGCGCAGGACCTGATCTTCGCGCGCGTGGTCTCCAAGCTGCGCGAGTTTCTCGAGCGTCGCGCGCTCGGAGTCGACCACCTCGTAGTGTTCGTCGATGAGCTCAACAAATACGCACCATCCGATGGTCCCGAGACGTACGTGCGCAAGATGCTCCTCGACATCGCCGAACGCGGGCGATACCTGGGGCTCGTCCTCTTCAGTGCGCAGCAGTTCCGTTCGCAGGTACATCGACGGGTGGTGGGCAACTCGGGCACCGCGATCTACGGGCGAATGGACCCCGATGAACTGGCGACGCCAGGCTACGCGGTCCTCGGCGCATCGACCAAGATCAAGCTCGCTACGCTGGACAAGGGGCAGTTGATGGTGCGTCACCCGCACTTCGCCCAACCGATCTTCGTTCGATTCCCGCGCCCCGCCGTCCTCTCCGGACGCGAGGGGGCCGAGCGCTTTCCGCAAGCCGACGAGCCCACGCTGGCCGAGGCGGTGCTGCGCCAGTTGCGCGCGCTCGATCCGCAGCTCACCCTCGCCTCGTTTGGGAGCGTCTTCGACGGTTTGTACGGCGAGGAAGAGATCCTCCGCGCACGCGATCGCACGCTGCGCGAGCGCCCGGCCGACGTGAAGGCGCACTTCCTCTCGCAATTTCGCTCGCTCGTTGCCGCGCGTGCGGCAGCGCCGCCGCCCGGGCGCCAACTGCGCCCTGCGCCCATCGGCGATCCGTACGCGACCTAGTGATGCAGAGAGCACGACGACTGCTGCTCGGATTGCTGGTGATCGGCGCGGGAGGCTCGGCCCCGCGCCGGGTGGCCGCGCAGATGACGGGTTCGGGCGCTCCGGTCCTCCTGCAGCTGCGTCCGCGCCCGGGCGATCTCCTGCACCTGCGGCTCGACCAGACCATCGAGATGGGAGTTTCGCCGCGCCCGGAGGAAGACAGCACCACCACCGACGTGACGACGCTGGTGATGCTGGCGCGCCTTACGGTCGAGTCGGCAGACGTCGATGGGGCGACGGTGATGGCGGTCGCCGACTCGGTGCGCACCGAGTCATCGGGGAGCTATCAGTCCGACGTACTGCGTCAGGCGCGCGCGCTGCAGGGGCAACGTTTCCGCTTTCGCGTGAGCCCCGATGGCTCGACGGCCGTGACCGGGGTCGACGCGTGGGCCGGGCCGGCGGTCGGCACGCTCCTGTCGCAACTCCCGGCGACCCTTCCGTCGGAGCCGGTGATGCCAGGGGCGAGCTGGAATCGCTCCGTCGACATCCCGCTCGCGGTGAGCGCTGAAGGAAAGACGACCGCGACGCTGACCGCCGTCTTTCACCTCGATTCGCTCTCGAAGAACGGAGAGTTTGCCTACCTCTCGATGAAGGGGCGGCTGGTGCGATCGGGGCCGACGCAGCCGAGCGCGCCGGGGAAGAAGGGAGAGAGCGGCTTCGTGCAAACGTCGGGGAGCGTTACGGCCTCGCTCCTCCTCGACCGCCGGCGCGGCTGGATCGCCGACGCCAAGACGCTGATCTCGCTCCGCTCCCTCGTCACCGGCAAGAACGCCAAGGGGGGAGAGACGGCGCCGCTCCGCGTGCGCATGAAGATCACGCAGTGGATGCGCGTGATGTAACGCAGAGTTGCGCGCGGCAGCCGCCGCGCCACACGCGCACTGCCACGAAGGTGTTGCGGTAGCGTCACCCCGCGTTAAGCGCAGACGTATATTGTGCCGGCCATGCGTCTCGTCCACCTCTCCGACCTGCACCTCGGCTTCCGGCAGTTCCAGCGGCAGACGCCGGCGGGCATCAACCAGCGGGAAGCCGACATTGCGGCGGTTTTCCGCGGGGTGGTGGACCGGGTCATCGAGCTGCGTCCCGACCTGGTGCTCCTGGCCGGCGACATCTTCCACAACGTGCGCCCGCCAAACCCGGCGATCCTGCACGCGTTCGGGCAGTTCTCGCGGCTGACGCAGGCGCTCCCCGAGGCGATCATCGTGATGATCGCGGGGAATCACGACTCGCCGCGCGCGGCAGAGACGGGGTGCATCCTGCAGCTCTTTGCCCCGCTCGGGATCCATGTGGTCGATGGAGCGGCGCAGCGCCTCACCTTCCCCGATCGCGACCTGTCGATTCTCGCCGTTCCCGATACCGGCGTGCCGCAGCAGGTGGCGCTCGACCCCGATCCAGCCGCCAAGTACAACGTCCTCCTCCTGCATCGCGAGGTCGAAGGGATCATCCCGGCGACCGCGGCGAACGCCGAGCGCGCGGCGGTGACGATCACGCCGGACGAACTCGGCGCCGCCCGATGGAATTACGTGGCGCTCGGGCACTATCACGTGTACCGGCAGGTCGCGCCTAACGCGTACTACTGCGGATCGCTGGACTACACGAGTGCCAATCCCTGGGGAGAGCTGGACGAGGAGAGGAAGGCGAGACTCGGCGGGAAGGGATTCCTCGAGTTCGACCTCGCGACGCGCAAGAGCACCTTCCACCCGATCAAGCGCGCGCGCGACCTCGTCGACCTCCCGCGCATCGACGGGCGCGGGCTCGCCGCCGCCGACATCGATGCCGCGTTGCGCGCCAACATCGCGCGCGTGCCTGGCGGCGTGGACGACAAGATCGTGCGGCAGGTCGTGCGCGACGTGCCGCGCCACATTGCCCGCGAGATCGACCACAAGCTCCTGCGCGAACTCAAGAAGCGCACGCTCCACTTCCACCTCGATACGCGTCGCCCCGAGCTGATGCGTTCGGGCGTTGGACAGGGAGCCGCCGGGCGGCGTCCGTCGCTCATGGACATGGTCCGCGACAAGCTCCGCGGGCGTCCGCTCACGAACGACATCGATCGCGAGCGCCTCGTGGAGCGCGGGTTGGCCTACCTCGCCGAAGCAGAACAGCGCGAGGGGACGCTGGCCATCGGGATCGCCGCGGCACAGGCAGCGGAGGGTGACGCGTGAGGCTCAATTCGCTTCACCTGATCAACTTCCGGCAGCACGCCGACACGCGCATCGAATTCGACCTCGGACTCACCGGCATCATCGGGCCCAACGGTGCCGGCAAGACGACGTTGCTCGAGGCGATCGCCTGGGCGCTCTACGGACAGCAGGCTGCGCGCGGCACGCGCGACTCGATCCGCTTTCACCGCGCCCCAGCGCGCTCGTCGGTGCGCGTGGAGCTCGACTTCGAGCTTTCGGGACATCGCTATCGCGTGGTGCGCGGCCTCACCAGCGCGGAACTCTACCTCGACGGCGCCGACCAGCCGATCGCCAACTCCCTCACCGCCGTCAGCGAGCTGCTGCAGCGGCGCCTCGGGATGTCGCGCTCGGAGTTCTTCAACACGTATTTCACGGGACAAAAGGAGCTGAACGTGATGGCGGCCATGGGGCCGTCGGAGCGCGCGCAGTTCCTCTCCCGCGTGCTCGGCTACGAAAAGCTGCGCGGTGCGCAGGAGCTGGTGCGAGAGCAGCGCAAGCTGATCGTTGCGCAGCTCTCCGGTCTCCGCACCATGATGCCCGACCCGGCGGTGATCGCACGGGCGCTCGACGCCGCGCGCGAGCGGCGCAAGGGGGCCGACGTGCAGCTGACGGACGCCGAGCGTCGCCTGCAGGAGGCCGGGTTGCAGCTGGGGGCGATGGCGCCGAGCTGGCAGGAGGCGCAGGCCGCGCGCGAACAGCTCCAGGAGATCGTCGGGGAGCTGCGCGTGATCGAGAACGACGAAGCCGCCCGCAAGCGCGAGTTGGAGCGTCTCGATGGCGAGCTCGCCGAGATCGCCACGGCGCGACTGGAACTCGAAGCGCTCGCCGTCGAGCTGGTTCCGCTCGCGATGGTAGCCGACGAGTTCCGCCGATTCGAGGAGCTTGCCCGCGAGGAAGGGCGCCGGCAGACGCTCGCCGACGCCGAGCGTGCGCTCGGGGAGGAACTGGTGCGCCTGCGCGAGCGGCGCGACAAGAACGCCCGCGCGCCGCAGCAGGAAGAAGAAGTCACCGAGGCGCTCGAGCAGAAGCGGCGGGCGCTCGAGGAGTCGATGGGGCAGCTCGAGGCGCAGCGCACCGAGTGGGTACGCGACCGGCAGGAAGCCGAGACCAAGCGCGACGCGCTCCGCCGCCAGTACCAGGAACTCAAGGTCCAGCGCGAGAAAGTCCTCGAGCTCGGCGAGGACGGGGTCTGCCCCACCTGCACGCGCGTGTTGGGGGAATCGTTCCGGACGGTGCTCGACGGACTCGACGAACAGATCGAGACGATCACCGTGGATGGGCGCTACTATGGGACGCGGCTGGAGCAACTCGAGCAGCTCCCGGCCGACGTGCGTCAGCTCGACGAGCGTCGCCGCGAGCTGCAAGCCGAGGTGGGGGCGCTCGAGCGTCAGCTCGCGCGCGTGCAGGCCGCGGTGCAGGAGGTGACGCAGCTCGGGCGCGAAATCACCACCAAGGAGCAGCGCCACGAGACGCTGCAGCGCGACCTGGCCTCGATTCCCACCGGCTACGACGCCGCTCGGCACGAGTTGCTCCGCGCCGAGACCGGGCGCCTCGCCCCGCTCAACGATCGCGCCACGAGGCTCAGCACTCTCCTGGAGCGCGAGCCGCGACTCACGACGAGCCGTGCCAGCGCCGCCAGCGAGGCCGCGCGATTGCAGCAGCGCGGCGATGAGTTGCGCACCGCGCGCGCCGCTGTCGCCTTCTCGGAGCAGGACTACCTCGAGCTGCGCGAGCGGCAGGAGATGACGCTCGCCGAGGCGCGCGCCGCGGAGATCGCCGTCGCATCGGCGCGCGCCGAGCAGCAGTCGGCAACCGTTTCGCTGCAGCAGGCCGAGCGCGCGCAGCAGGAGTACGACAAGGCGCAGGCGGCACACGAGGCGCTGCAGGGCGACAAGCGGCTGCACGACGAGCTCGATCGCGCCTTCTCGGACCTGCGCACGGACCTCAATCACCAGCTGCGCCCCGAGCTGTCGGAGCTGGCGAGCGCCTTCCTCGGCGAGCTCACCGATCACCGCTATTCGGAGTTGGAGCTCGACGACCAGTACAACATCATCGTGCTGGAAGACGGGCAGCCGAAGCCGGTGATCTCGGGGGGCGAGGAAGACCTGGCCAACCTGGTGTTGCGCCTGGCGATCTCGCAGATGATCGCCGAGCGCGCAGGGCAGGCCTTTTCGCTCCTCGTCCTCGACGAGGTCTTCGGCTCGCTCGACGAGGCGCGTCGCCAGAACGTCGTCGCACTCCTCCGCGGTCTCCAGGATCGCTTTGAGCAGGTCATCCTGATCACACACATCGATTCGGTGCGCGAGGGACTCGATCGCGTGATCACCGTGGAGTACGACGAGGAGCGCGGAAGCGCGCGCGTGCGCCAGCCCGAACCCGAGCTCGTGGGAAGCGTGGCCGGCGACGGCGAAGGAGCGCTGTCGTTCGACGCGGTGGGGGGCGAGGGATGACGACTGCTCCGTGGCGCTCCCTGCGCAACATCAGCGGCCCGTTGCCGGCGCGACTCACCGACATCGACCCGCTCAACCGCGTCTTCAGCGACGCCTTCACCGAACGCTATCGCCGCGACGGGATGGTGGGGGTGCGCGTGCCATATCTCAATCCGTCGATCTGGCGCTATGCGATCGAGGATGCGGACGGCGGGGCGATGCTCTGGCGCGACGAGCGCGACGAGATCGTCGCCTTCAATGTCGCGCACCATTCCGGCGTGGAGGGGTGGATGGGCCCCCTCGCCGTGCGTCCCGAGTGGCAGGGAAGCGGAGTGGGGAAGGTGATCGTGCAGGCCGGGATCGACTGGCTCCAACGGCAGAATGCCAGAGTGATCGGTCTCGAGACGATGCCGCGCACCATGGACAACATCGGCTTCTACTCGCGGCTCGGTTTCGTTCCCGGACGCCTAACGATCACGGTGACGCTCGAGGCCTCGGGGACGGACGTCCCCGTTCCGCTCCTCGGCGCGCTCCCGCCGCGGGATCGTGCCGACATGGTGGCGCAGTGCCTCACGCTCACCCGACACCAGCTCCCCGGCTACGACTTCACGCGCGAACTCCTGCTCACGCTCGAACTCGGGCTCGGCGACGTCGTGCTGCGCGTCGAACGTGGAACGCTCACCGGCTTCGCCCTCTTCCACGCGGCGCCGCTGGTCGAAGGGAGATCGCGCGAGGAGCTGCGCGTGCTCAAGATGGTGCTCGCCCGTGAGGACGACACGACCGAGATGGCGACGCTGCTGACGGGAGCCGCTCGTCAGGCGGGGACGCGTCGCGTGGCAATCCGCGTGCAGGGTGAGTACCTCGGCGCCTTCAGGGCGCTGGTGGCGATGGGCGGTCGCGTGCGATGGACCGACCTGCGCATGACCATCGCCGGGCTCGAGGAGCAGCGAGCGACGAGCGGGCTCGTGCTCAGCAACTGGGAAATCTGAGTCGCGGCTCGCGCGCGCGACTCACGCACGCGTCGATCTATTCACTCGGTGGTTGCGATCACTCGATGCGCGCCACGAGTCATCAAGGGACTTGATCGCTCAGCTCGCCATGCACCTCTCGCGTCCCGGCAAACGATCGTCAGGGTACGCGAGACACCGATATCTCAGGGGGAATTCCGTTACGCCACGTAACCCGTGAGTGTGACACGGCAATGACGAGTTCGTCACTCATTGCGCGACGTCTTCTTCGACTGCGAGGTGCCGCGCACGACGACGCGCCAGATGAGGAGAAAGACGCCCGCCGTGAGGAGGGCGTGCACGTAGCCCGATGCTTCGGTCGTGATCGTGGCGAAGGCCCAGATGATGAGCATGACGATCGCGGCGATGATGCCGAGGTCCATGGACGAATTGACCGATCAGAGGACGCCCGGTACATTCCGGGCGGATTTCAGGAATTCGGGGCGGAGAGACAGACTTTTTGAGCCGATAAGCTCATCGAAGGGGTTCAACAAACGGGTCGACGTCATGCCCCAGTGCGGGGAAGGCGGAAAGCGCGGTGCGAATCTTATACCTGTCGCTTGGGCTTCAAAAAACCCTCTTCGTTCCCGCTTGGCGAGGCTCCATCACCCGATGGAGCCTCGCCTTGCTTTCCCCCTTGTCGCGGCTGAAAGATAGGCGATCGCCGGGAACAACCGCAGCGCCCGGCGGCTTCACCCATGCGGAGAGGGGGAGGGCGACGCCCCTGTCGCGCGAATGCGCCCGCTCTTGCGCAGTCCTCGCATTCAGGCGTGCTGCTCCGCGCTCGAGGGCGACGACTCCGCCGGCGAGGCTCCCCACACCCCGGACGTTATTGCATGCCGACCGTGACCGTCACGCGGCGCCTGCGCTTCAACGCGGCGCATCGCGTTCACAATCCTGCCCTGAGCGACGCGCAGAACGCCGCGCTCTTCGGGAAGTGCAACAACCCCAACTGGCACGGCCATAACTACTCGCTCGAGGTCTCGGTCGAGGGTGAGATCGATCCGGTTTCGGGCTATGTGGTGGACCTGGGGATCGTGCGCGGGATCGTGGAGCGCGAGGTCATCGAGAAGCTCGACCATCGCAACCTGAACCTCGACGTGGACTTCCTGCGGGGGATCAACCCGACGTCGGAAAACCTCGTCGTGGCGATCTGGGGCGTGCTCGAGCCGCACGTGAGGCCCGGGCGCCTAACGAAGATTCGACTCTGGGAGACGGAGAACAACTATGTCGAGTATGAAGGGCGCTGACTCGGCGCGCCGGAGCAAGCCGCTGGTCGTGCGCGTCGATGCGGCGCGCGCACTGGATGCGGCGCTGACCGACGAGGATCGCGCCGAAGAAGCGCGGAGCGACGATGCACGCGTCCTCGAGTTCGAGAACGTGGTGCGTCGACAGCTGGAACTCCTCGGGGAGGATCCCACGCGGGAGGGGCTCGAGCGTACCCCCGCGCGCGTGGCGCGCTCGATGGCCTTCCTCACCCGCGGCTACGGCCAGAAGGTCGAGGACGTCGTCGGCGAGGGAGTCTTCGCCGAGAGCCACGAGAACATGGTCATGGTGCGCGACATCGAGCTCTACTCGATGTGCGAGCACCACATGCTCCCCTTCTTCGGCAAGGCGCACATTGCCTACATCCCGAACGGCAAGATCGTCGGGCTCAGCAAGCTCCCGCGCATCGTCGACATGTTCGCCCGCCGGCTGCAAGTGCAGGAGCGCCTGACGAGCGAGATCGCCGAGGCGATCCGCGACGTCCTCGCCCCGCACGGCGTCGGCGTGGTGATCGAGGCGTACCACCTCTGCATGATGATGCGCGGCGTGGAGAAGCAGAATTCCAAGACGATCACCTCGGCGCTCCTCGGCGTCTTCCGCGACGACGCGCGCACGCGCGACGAGTTCCTGCGCCTCGCCCACACGGCAGGGAACGGGCGCTGAGGTGGCGGCGCTTTCCGGAGTCAGCGCGCTCGTCACCGGGGCATCGCGGGGGATCGGACTCGCCACGGCCCGCACGCTTGCAGCTGACGGTGCCGAGGTCGCGCTCATCGCCCGCGGGCGCGCCGCGCTCGCGGCGGCCGTCGCGGCCTGCGGCCCGAAGGCTCGAGCGATCCCCTGCGACCTCACCCGCGAGGACGAAGTCGAGCACGCACTCGCGGAGTTGCACGCCACGCTTGGGGTGCCGGCAATCCTGGTCAACAACGCGGGACACTTCGCGCTCGGCGCTGTGGGGGTCATGCCCCCCGCCGACGTCGAGCGGTTGCTCTCGCTCAACCTGCTCGCTCCATATCGCCTGCTGCACGCGCTCGTCCCGGCGATGCGCGCGCGTGGGAGCGGGCACGTGATCACGATCGGGTCGGTTGCCGACCGCGTGGTCTTTCCGGAGAATGCAGGATACGCCGCGACGAAGTACGGCGCGCGCGCGATGCACGAGGTGCTGCGACAGGAATTGCGCGGGACTGGGGTGCGCGTCTCGTTGATCTCCCCGGGGCCGGTCGACACGCCGCTCTGGGACCCGATCGAACCCGACAATCGCCCCGGCTTCACCCCGCGCGCCCAGATGCTGGGCGCCGACTCGGTGGCCGACGCGGTGCACTGGGTCGCCACGCGCCCGCCGCACGTGAACATCGACGAGTTGCGGCTCGGGCGCGCGTGATGCACGTCGAGCGCGAGGCGCTCACATCGCGCTGCGTGGACAGTGGGGGTGCGCGTGTCGATCTTCCCCGCAATGGGCACGATCGTCGCACCGCCACGCACCGACTGGAATCTCCCGCATGCACATAGAACTCGTCGACTCGCTGCGATGTCCCGAGCCGCACGACGACACGTGGCTCGTGGCGTCGGTGACGCGCTTCGATGGGCGCGATATCGTCGAGGGGGTGCTGGGGTGTCCGAGCTGCCGGCGGCAGTACGAGGTACGGCGCGGTGAGGTCGACTTTACCGGTGGCGCGGGAGGCGCCCAGGCGCTCGGCCGGCAGGTGCAATCCGCGGCGGCGGGCGAAGCCGGAACGCGGACGGGCGAGGAATTGCAGCTGACGGATACCAGAGCCGCGTCGCCGCCGCCGACCGACGACGAGGTGCTGCGGGCCCGAGCGCTGCTGGCGCTCGACGAGCCTGGCGGAATCGTGTTGCTCGGCGGCTCGCGCGCCCGATTCGCCCAGCGTCTCGCCGACGAAGCACAGGTGGCGACGATTGCACTCAACGCCCCGGAGTGGTTGTGGAGCGAAGGCGGCGTTCCGTCGGCGCTCCGCTCGCGCGATGGCGTTCCGGTCGCCGGTGGCACGCTGCGCGCTGTTTGGTTCGACGTTGCCACGGCGACGCCCCATCTGCTGGCCGGTGCCGCGCGCGCGCTCCGCCCGGGCGGTCGCCTGATGGCCCCAGCGACGGCACAGGTTCCGCTTGGAGTGCGCCGGCTCGCGGGCGACGCCGAGCAGTGGGTGGCCGAGGCGACGGCGGCGCCGTCGGCGCCGGTCGAGCTCCGGCGCCGTTAGGCGGCGCAAGGAACAGGACGCCGCCTCTAGGCAGCGTCTGTGTACAACGCGTCGATCACCGACTTGTAGCGCTGGTCGATCACGCGCCGCTTCACCTTGAGCGTCGGCGTCATCTCGCCGGACTCGATCGAGAAGTCGTGCTCGAGGAGCGCGATCTTCTTCGGCGTCTCGAAGTGCGCGAGCCCCGTCAGCTGCCCGTTCACTTCCTTCTCCATCTTCGCCTGGATCGTCGGCATCTGGAGGAGCTGCGCGCGGTCGGTCCAGATGATTCCCTTGAGCCCGGCCCACTTCTCGAGGTTGTCGTAGTTGGGGACGACGAGGAGGATGGGGAACTTGCGGCGGTCGCCGATCATCACCGCCTGGCTCACGTACTTGTTCGTCTTGATGAGGTTCTCGATCGGCTGCGGGGCGATGTTCTTCCCGCCGGCCGTCACGATGATGTCCTTCTTTCGATCGGTGATCCGGATGTAGCCGTCCTCGATCACCCCGATGTCGCCGGTGTGGAACCATCCCTCGGCGTCGATCGCCTCGGCGGTCGCCTCGGGTTTGTTCCAGTACCCCTTCATCACGTGCGGGCCGCGCGTGAGGATCTCGCCGTCAGGTGCAATCTGCACCTCCACGCCGTTCACCGGCTTCCCGATCGTCCCGATGCGGAAGTTGTCGGGGGTGTTCACCCCGATGACCGGCGACGTCTCGGTGAGTCCGTACCCCTCTAGGATCGTGAGCCCGGCGGCATAGAAGAACTTGTTGATCTCGGACGCGAGCGGCGCCCCGCCCGAGACGAAGTAGCGGAGCCGTCCGCCCGTGCGCTCCTTGAGCTTGGAGAAGACGAGCTTCTGGGCGATCCCGTACTGCATCGCCAGCATCCCGGCAGGAGTGCGTCCCGCCAAGCGCTCGTCGGCCCAACGTTCGGCAACAGCACGCGCCCAGAAGAAGATCCGCTTCTTGAGTCCACTTCCGGAAAGGGCGTTTTCCAGTACGCGGGCGTACATCTTCTCGTACAGGCGCGGTACCGACATCGCGATCGTCGGGCGCACCTCCTGCATGCAGATCGGGACGAGGTCGAACGAGTCCACGTAGGCGATCGACGTCCCGGTGGCGAAGAACCAGTAGTCGCCGGTGCGCTCGAAGATGTGCGAGAGCGGGAGGAAGGAGAGCGCGACTTCCCCTGATCCCATCGGGATCACGTCGCTCGTCCCGCGCACGTTCGACCAGAAGTTGTCGTGCGTCAGCATCACCCCTTTGGGGGCGCCGGTTGTTCCGGACGTGTAGATGATCGTGGCGAGGTCGCTCGGCTGCACGGCGCGCGCCTCCCGCTCCCAGTCGGCCGCCCGCTGCGCGCTGTCAATCGCCGCGCCGCGCGCCTCCACGTCGGCGAGCGTAAGGTCGGCGGCGCCACGCGCCGAATCGTCGAAGGCGATGACGTGCTTGAGCCCCGGCACCTGCTCGCGCACCGATGCGAGCTTTTCGGCCTGCGTCGCGTTGGAGACGAAGATCGCCGTCGCCCCCGAGTCGTTCAGGATGTAGGGGAGCTGCTCGGCCGGGAGCGTCGGGTAGATCGGGACGTCGGTCAACCCGCCCGTCAGGCACCCCCAGTCGGCAAGCGCCCACTCCGGACGGTTCTCGGAGAGGATGGCCAGGCGATCGCCGCGTGAGAGTCCCAGCTCGCGCAGCCCGAGGGCGATGCGCCGCACGCGGTCGCGAATCGTGCGGTGCGATATCGGCTTCCAGCTGTTAGGCGCGACGCGCACCTGCATGGCATCGGGGCGATCGAATCGCTCCAACGATTCGAAGAACAGCCGAGTGAGCGTCCCCTCGGGGGGGCGGGGACCTCCGCGTGCGTACATCGCAGACTCCTTCGTGCCCTGGACTGGATCCTGCGACGCCTACTGCTGCGGTCGAACCAGGATGGTGGCGGCGATCGTGTCTCCCTTGAGCGGCGCGCCCCCCAGGGCGGTGTGGGCGCGCACGACAAGGGTGTCGGTCGGCGTGCTCCCGGCCGGGATGCGCACGCGAAGCACGCGGAGGGCGAGCCCGGACCCATCGGTCGTGTCGACCGTCGAGACGCGCCCCACCGAGGTGACCAGAGCGTACGTCGCGGTATCGTCCGGCGCCAGCAGCAAGCCCCCACGATACAGACGGAACGTCACCCGCACCGGACCAACGGTGCTCGACCCGGCACGCACGATGAAGCCGATCGAAACCGTGTCGAGCGAAGTCCCCGACGTCACCGACCGATAGGCGATCGTGTCGAGGGTGATGCGCGGGGCGATCGAGTCAGGGCGTGGAATTACGGGGAGGCTCCGGACACTGCTCTGCAGTCCGCCGATCGAGGCAAAGAGCTTCGCGGTCCCCGTCGTGTCGCGCGTGGAGACCACCAGGCTCCCATCCTTGATCGACACCAGCGAATCGGTGTTGGTAAACACGACTTCCGCGTCGGTGATTTCATCGCCGTTGGCAGCGAAGACGCGCGCGTGCAGGCGAGTGACCGCGCCGGTCGTGTCGCGCAACGTGTCGCCCTTCACTATCGAGGGTGCGGGAGGCGCGTCGAACTGGATCGATCCGATCGCCGTGGGGTCGACGCTCAACTCGATGCAGGCCGCCGTCCCGACTGCGAGGCAGAGGGACGCGAGCCCGGCCCAGCGCCCTCTCACTGGAATCGCTCCGCCAGCAGCGTCGCGAGGTTCACGTAGGCCTGTGACGCGGCATCGGCCGGGGTGCGCAGCACGACCGGCTGTCCCGCGGCAAAGGCCTCGAGCGCCGCCTCGGTGCGCGGGACCATCACGTCGAAGACCATGTTGCGCGGGAGATGCTCGCGCACGTATTCGGCGACCCGCTGCGAGGAGGCGTGTCCAGCTTCGTACATCGTCAGAAGGATCCCATCCAGGGTGAGTTCGCGGTTGCTCTCCACGATCTCCTGAATACCCCGAAGAATCTGCGGGGTCGTCTGCAGCGCGAGCGGCTCGCACTGCAGCGGGACGATGACGTGCTGGCTCGCCTCGAGCACGCGGTGGACGATGGGGCCTAGTCCGGGCGGGGTGTCGACGACCACGACATCGCAGCGCTCGCGGGCCGTGTGGAGGAGATCGCGCAGGACCGATGTCTCGGCGATGAGCTGCTGGTAGAACGAGTGATCCGACGATTCCGAGACCGATCCGGCGAGCACGACCCGGAGCCAGGGGAGGGCGGTGGGGAGGATGATCTCCCGGAGGTTGCGCTCTCCGTTCAGGTAGTCGGCGAAGCCGTACGACGGGTGCCCCTTCCGGAGCCCGATCCCGTAGCGGACCGCTCCCTGGGGGTCGACGTCGATGATGAGCGTTTTGAGGCCGCGACGCGCGAAGGCAGCCGCGAGGTTCACGGACGTCGTGGTCTTCCCAACCCCCCCCTTCTGACTGACGACCGCGAGGACTCGCCCCACGTCAGCGCTCGATTTCAGGGAATTCTGGAGCCGTCTCCTCGTCCGTCGGGTTGCGCAGCGCCTCGAGAGTGCGCGTCGCGTGCGCAATGTTCTTCGGATCGGCAGACGATGGGGGAGAGGCGAGGAAAGCCTCGAGATGCTGGATCGCCTCGTCGCGGTCGTTGCGCTTCATGAGGAGAAAGGCGAGACCGTAGTGCGCGGCGGAGAGCCCCGGTTCGATCTCGAGTGCGCGCCGATAGCACCGGATGGCCTCGTCCATTCGCGAGCTGCGCGAATAGGCGATTGCCATGTTGATCAGGATCTTGTGATCCTCGGGTTTTTCGCGCAGGGCGAGGCGGTACGACGTGAGGGCAGCTTCGATATCCCCCGACTTCTCGAGGGTGAGCGCCTCACTGAGGTAGTCGAGGCGCCTCGAGTTCTTGTCGCTGCCGCCGCCGGTAAGGCGGCTCCACCATGACATGCGATCGAGGCTTGGCTGAGGGGAATCCGGTGGGTGTGCGCTGACCAGCGTCGGCCCCGGTGCCCGCGCGTCCTTTGGCGCTTCGGGCGCAAAGCTATCGTGCGTCCAGAGCCTGAGCAACCGCAACATCATACGCGCGCACGTCTTCGCCTCTGCATCGCGCATCACCAAGAGAATCGCGACACGCATCACCACCCACACCGTCAAGCGCACCGGCAACCGCATCGCGAACTCGCTCCGCTTGGCGTGCTCCGCTAGGTTGCAGGTGCGCGCGCGCCGACCGCGAGCGCGCTCACGAACTACTCGAGGACGGAGCGATGTCGCCGCGACGCTACGAGGTCGATCCCACGAAGGGGCGGTTCGACGTGGAGTGGCCCCTGTTCGGGGAATTGTCGCGCGCCCTCGCGCTCAAGGTGGCGCGCGAATACGACCCGGAGATCGTCGTCGGGGTCGCAACCGCCGGCGTGATTCCCGGTGCGGTGGTCGCCGCAATTCTCGAGTGCGAGTTCCGTTCGATCCTGATCACTCGCCGAGATCACGAGCAGGTCCGTGCGACGCCGTCCGTCCTCGGCGCCGCCCCGCAGGAAGTGCGCGGGCGCCGAGTGCTCATCGTCGACGAGACGTGCGACAGCGGCGACACGCTGCGGCTGGCGGTCGCGGCGATCGTGAATGCCGGTGCGGCCGAAGTGCGCACCGCGGTCTCGTTCCGCACCGGGAGCTACGAGCCCGACTTCCACGCACTCGCCACCGAGAGCACGATCGTGCTCCCGTGGGACCGGGAAGTCTTGATCGATGGGGAACTGGTGCCGAATCCCAAGTACCACGGGATCGACGAGTAACGGTAGTTCTCCGGGAAAAGGAAACGGCGCGCGCTCCTCGTTAGGTGCGCGCGCCGCGTGCGTTCCCGCTGCGTCTCGTCAGGCGCAGGCGGTGATCGCGTCCTCGTAGGGGAGGCCGCGTCCCATGTCGTCGTAGATCTGCTCCATCACCGCGGGGCTCCCCACCAGGAAGCGGCAGCGCGGCGCGCCGGTCGAGCGGCACTCCACCTCGAGCACGGCCACCGGGGCACCAGCCACGCGCCCGAACAGGTCGGCGAACATCCCGGTCGTGAGGTGACACGACGGGTGCTCCATGCCGCCCTCGGGGTCCGACTCCCCCCAGTCCTGCGAATCCAGCGTGGCGACGACGTCGCCGATCGACCCGACGGTGATTCCCCCCCACCCGGCATCGCGGAAGAACTCGCTCGCGCGCGCCTCGAAGGCCTCGACGTCGAGCGACTCGGCGGGAATGTCGCTGCGTTCGGCGAGCCAGCGCTTGAACGCCTCCCACATCGCATCGCCGCCGGCGTATCCGGCTTCCTGCAGGTAGACCGCGGCGTCGGGGCCCCCGTCGCGCAGGAGGGCGGTGCGTAGCGTGGCGAGCGAGGCGCGCGTCAGCGCGAGCATGCCATGTCCGATGAGGTCGAGCGGCTGGGGCATAGGTAGTTCCGTTTTGTTAGAGGTCATCTCACGGAGAGTCGACGGCCTCCGGCCGGCGCGGCGCGTCGGTGCGACCGGCGACTCTTCGTGAGATGACGTTTAGCGTCCAACTCGCCGAAGCAACTCGGCTTCGTCGATCACCTCGACGCCGAGGGTCTTCGCCTTCTCCAGCTTGCTCCCGGCGGCGTCGCCCGCCACGAGAAAACTGGTCTTCTTCGACACGGAGTCCGTGACCCGGGCGCCGGCGCGTTCGAGCATCTCGGACGCTTCGGTCCGGCTCAGGGTCGGGAGCGTGCCAGTGATGACGACCGTGAGCCCCTTGAGGGCACCATCGACCGCCACCGGCTGCGGTTCGGCCATCGTAACCCCCGCCTCTGCCAGCCGGGAGATGAGGGTACGGGCGGCCGGATTCGCCGCGTAGTCGACCACCGACCGTGCGATGATCGGGCCGATCCCGTGCACCGCCGCAACTTCGTCCTCCGTGGCGGCGAGGAGCGCCTCCATAGTCCCGAAATGGCGCGCCAGGAGCTCCGCGGCCCCTTCGCCGACGTGCCGGATCCCGAGCCCGAAGAGAAGGCGAGAAAGCGGCTGCGCCTTGGACGCGGCGATCGCCTCCACGAGGAGCTGAGCGCTCCGGTCGGCGAAGCGCTCCAGCGCGGTGACCTGCTCGGTGGTGAGCGAGTACAGGTCGGCCGCGTCGTTCACCATCCCCGCCTCGACCAGCTGCTCGATCCTGGCATAGGAAAGGCCGCGGATGTCCATCGCCCCGCGCGACGCGAAGTGCACCAGCCCCTCGAGCCGGCGCCCGGGACAGGCGACGTTCGGGCAATAGATCGCGACCTCTTCCTCGTCGCGCACGACCGGCGTACCGCAGACCGGGCATTTGGTCGGCATGCGCCACTTCTTCTCGTCACCGGTTCGCTTCTCGGGGACGGGGCCGATCACCTGCGGGATGACCTCTCCCGCGCGCTTGACCTGCACCGTGTCGCCGATGCGCAGGTCCTTGGCGAGGATCAGGTCCTCGTTATGCAGCGTGGCGTACGTCACCGTTGTCCCGCCGATTTCCACAGGTTCGAGCACCGCGTACGGATTCAGCGCCCCCGTGCGACCGACGTTCACCCGTATTTCCAGGAGCTTCGTCTCGGCGATGTCGGGGGCGAACTTGCGCGCCACTGCCCACCGCGGCTCGCGCCCGCCGACCACCCCCAGGTCGTCCTGCAACGCAAGGCGGTCGACCTTCACCACACCACCGTCGATCGCGAAGTTGAGCGTCGCGCGGACGGTGTGCTCGAGGCGATGCGCCCACGCCTTCACGTCGGCGAGCGTCGCGCACTGCTGATGGTGCGGCGCGACGGGAACGCCCCACTCGGCGAGCTGCTCCAGCACCTCGGACTGCGTGGAGACCGGGAGCGACTCGCCAGGCGCCGGGATCATCGTGTAGCCAAAGAAGCGCAGCGGGCGCGTCGCGGTGATCGAGGGGTCGAGCTGGCGCAACGATCCCGCCGATGCATTGCGCGGGTTGGCGAAGACCGGTTCGCCGTCGCGCACGCGCGCCTCGTTCATCCTCTCGAAGAGGTCGAACGGATAGTAGATCTCGCCGCGCACCTCAATGCGCCTGGGGTGCTTCTTCCCGTGGAGGCGCAGCGGGACGTCGCGCACGGTGCGGATGTTCGGTGTCACGTCCTCGCCGATCGTTCCGTTCCCGCGCGTGGCACCGGTGACGAGGACTCCCTCCTCGTAAACGATGCTCACCGCGGAGCCGTCGATCTTGAGTTCCGCCGAGTAGCCCGAGGCGCGCGCCTCCTCACCCGCCAGCCGCACGATGCGCGCTTCCCACTCTTCCAGCTCTTCATCATTGAAGGCATTGGCCAGCGACAGCATCGGGACGCTGTGCGCGTGCTTCGGGAGTGCGCTGACCGGCGGCGCCCCGACGCGCTGTGTTGGCGAGTCCGGCGTCTGCAGCTCCGGGTGCTCCTGCTCGAGCGATTGCAGCTCACGGAACAGCTTGTCGTACTCCGCATCGCTCAGCTTCGGGCGATCGAGGACATAGTATTCGTACGACGCGCGCTCGAGGATGGTGCGCAGTTCGGCGGCGCGCTTGGCGTGGGCGGGCATCCGGCGACGAAGAGGGGAGGGGAATGCGAGGGCGAGCGACGTTCCGACGGTGCCCTCGGTTGGCGAGCGAGCCGCCGATGTTGCCGGAATGAACGCAAAAGAGGGCGCGCCGACAAGCGCCGCCCTCTTTAATGCATCCCGCCGGCACACGAGCGACGCCTATCCCTTCGCCTCCTCGCCGAGGACCTGCATCGTGACCGAGACGAGCCGGTCGAGTTCCTCGTCGGACTCACGCGGAAGGAGCGTCTCGGACCAGCGCTGGTCGTCGCCGTGGGCATAGCGATCGAGGAGGCGACGCAGGAAGGCGACGAGCGCGATGCGCTCGAGCTCCGCGCGACGGCGCCGCTCGGCCTCGGCGTCCGATGCACGCTGCACGCGCTCGAAGCGGTGTGCGTTACGAAGTGCGCGCGCCGTGAGGGCGGCGATTACCTCGCAGAAGGCGATGTCGCGCTCGCTGAACGAAGGCGCGCCGCGCTCGCTGCGCAGGACGATTGCACCGATCACTGCCGCGCGAAAGCGCATCGGGGCAACGATGATCGATCCGACCTTTCGCGTGTCGAGTGCGTTGCGCACGCTCACCAGGCGCGCATCGGTGCGAGCATCGGGAATGAACACCGTCTCCCCCGACTCGAAGGCGTGCGCCAACTCGGGATAGCGAGCGAGGTCCACCACGAGGTCTCCGAGCGTGGGATCCTCGTACGTCGCCACGAGACGCGCCTCGCGACGCCCTTCACCCGCGAGGTAGATCGATGCGCGATCGAGCCCGAACAGTTCGCCGAGGCGTTTCGCGATGCGCTGGAGGATGTCCGCCACCTGCAACGAGCTCCCAACCTCGCGCTGCAGGTCGACGACGGCCAGCAGCTGGTCGCGTTCGCGCGTGACCGCTTCGAGTCGCGCTTGCAGCTGCGCGACGTCGAGCGCGCTCTCCTCGACGGAGGGCGCATCGGCAGGCGTTTCGGGTGTGGTGTTGTCGTCGATCGTGACGGACATTGCGCGGGCGCGAAGTGCGCGCGGTGGAGCGGGTTGTCGTAGCGAGCTCTCCTGTAAAGACGCGTCAGCGGCGCGCCGGTAATGGCGAAGCCCCAACGCGCACGCGCCGCGTGACGAGAGTCACGCGGCGCGTGTGGGCCAGCAAACGTACAGCGGTCAGACGTCGGCGCGCGGGCGGCTGAGGAGGCGATTCACCTCGGCGAGGACCGCGCGCGGCTCGCATGGTTTCGCAAGGTAGCCGTCGCACCCCACTTCCATCGCGCGTTCCCGGTCGCCCGGCATCGCGTGCGCGGTGAGCGCGATGACCGGAATGTGGCTCGTCGCTCCGTCTCGTTTGAGCGTTTGCGTCACCTCCCACCCGTCGATGAGCGGGATCGAGATGTCCATCAGGATGATGTCGGGAAGGTCGCGCCTGGCCTTCGCGATCCCTTCCTCGCCATCCAGCGCCTCGGTCACGCGAAAGCCGTGATGGCGAAGGATGGTCGAATACACGATCCGATTGTCCTCGTTGTCCTCGACGATCAGGACCGTGCGGTCACGCGAATTCATCGCCCCACCTCCGCTGTCACTTGAGTTTGCGCATCGCCGCTTCGGCTTCGCGCTTGTACTGCGGATCGTTCACGTCGGTGCGCTTGCCATCGATGACGAATTGGAACTGCGCGCGCGCCTTCTCCTTCTCGCCGACGTCGACGTAGATGCGCCCCAGGTCGAGGTGGTGCGTGAGCCGTCCCGGATCGACTTCCACCGCCTTCTCCATGTAGGAAACGGCATCCTTCCAGTTTGCCTCACCGAACGTCTTACCGCCTAACACATTGCGCGCAAAGAAACGCTCGAAGCCATTCAAGCGCATCACTTCGGCGTTCCACACGCCGAGCACATGCAACGCGCCGGGGTGATTGGCATCCAGCTCGAGTGCTCGCAGCGCCTGCGCGCGGATTTCGTTCGCGTACTTCACCCGGTCGCGGACCCCGAGCGTCAAGGCACGCCGGCCGAGCGCGCGCGCAAGGTGGAAATGTGCTTCCGGATCGTTAGGGCTTGCCGCGATCGCCCGGCGGGCGTATTGCTCTCCCTTGCGGTAGAGCGCGTTGCGCGCATCGGCGTCGGTGGTCTGTTCGCCCACGTCGACGGCCGCCTTCGATGCCTTGCCGAGTGCCTCGCCACTCGTCGAGTCGGCGGCGATCGCCGCCTCATAATGGACGAGCGCGGCAGCTGGATTGAAATTCCGTTCTTCCTGGTCGCCGAGCGAGATGTCTTGTGCGACACTCTGGCCTCTCGCGAGAACGGGAAGCAAGATCATGCTGGCGAAGGCCAGTCGGTAAAGGGTTCGTGAATGCCACATGAGAGATCGCCACGTCTCCGAAATTGGACGCGCCTCCGCGCGCCGAGGTTGAGGTCGTGGGGGTTCGTGATAATACCCGAAACACGCCAGGTATGCTTGCCCAGCGATTGATCGAACGAAAGCGGGACGGGGGGCGGCTGTCATCGGTGGAGTGGGACGCCCTCGCGCGTGCGTACGCGTCCGGCGAGATGACCGAGTATCAGATGGGCGCCTTCCTCATGGCGGCGTTCATCCGCGGACTCGATCGAAAGGAAGTCGGTGACTTGATGCGCACGATGCAGGCGAGTGGTGCATCGCTCGACCTCTCGCACCTCGCGGCGGGGCGCGTGGACAAGCACTCCACCGGTGGCGTCGGCGACAAGGTGTCGCTCGTCCTCGCGCCACTCGTCGCGTCGCAAGGCGTAGTCGTCCCGATGATGTCGGGGCGCGGACTCGGTCACACCGGGGGAACGCTCGACAAGCTCGAGTCGATCGCGGGTTTTCGCACACGACTCCCGCTCGAGCAGGCGCGCCGGCAACTCGAGGATCTCGGCTGCGCACTCATCGGCCAGAGTGAAGAGATCGCGCCGCTCGACCGTCGTCTCTACGCGCTGCGCGACGCGACGTGCACCGTCGAGAGCATCCCGCTGATCGCCGCGTCGATCATGAGCAAGAAGCTCGCAGAAGGACTCACGGGTCTCGTGCTCGACATCAAGCGCGGTTCCGGTTCCTTCATTCCGGAGTTGGAGCGCGGCCTCGAGCTCGCGCGCCTCATGATCGACCTCGGGGCGGAAGCCGGGTGCCCGGTGACCGCGCTGGTGACGGCGATGGACCGACCGCTCGGCCGCGCCTGCGGCAACGCGCTGGAAATGGAGGAGGCTATCCATGCGCTGCATGGCGACGGCCCCCCCGACCTGATGCAGGTGACCTACGCGTTAGGCGCGGAAATGCTGGTCCTTGGCGGTGCGGCGCCGAACACGGACGTGGCGCGCCGCAAGATGGAGGTCGCCATCTCGAGCGGGCACGCCGCCGAGGCGTTCCAGCGTATCGTGGCGGCACAGGGCGGCGATCCGCGCGTGGTGGAAGATCCATCACGCCTCCCGCAGGCCAGCGAAGGGGAGATCTTCTCGGCGCGGCGCGCGGGCGTCGTGTCGCGCGTTGAACCCCGCGCCGTCGGGCGCGGCGTGATCGCACTCGGCGGCGGGCGCACGCACATCGACGACGAGATCGATCACAGCGTAGGCTTCGTGATCCGCGCGCGCCCCGGAGACGTGGTGCGCGTGGGCGAGCCGCTCGCGACGATCTTTGCGCGCGACGAGGCGGGGATCGCCGCCGGCATGGCGTCGTTGGCCGAAGCGTTTGTGATCAGCGACGAGGCCGAGCCGCCGCTCCCGCTGGTGTCGCATCGCGTCTCCCGCGCCGGCGTCGAGCAGTACGAAGGTGAACCCTGGGTTCGTACGTCGGAGTTCCCGGTCTTCGTGGAGCCGCGATGACCAGGCCCTGACCGGGTCGCGCGGCGTGGTGTCGCGTCGCGCGGGCTTCACCCACAGCGCGTCACTCGCCATGTTTCCGGCGGGCTCGCGCACGAATCGAAACACGTGCACTTCGCTGACTTCGTTCCGAGGACGCCATGGACATCGACATGAAGAAGTACGGGAAGCTCGCGTCGCTCGGCGCGCTGGGAGTGGCCGCAGGCTGCGTGGCGCTCTACGCGCTCATTGCATGGGGCTCGACTCCGACGCCGACCGGCGGGATAGACGGCGTGCACGCAACTATCGCCTACATCGGCGCGGCGATTCCGATCGGCGCGATTCTCGCGGTGCACGTAGCGTACTCGCGCATCCTCGCCGCGTACGTCAAGGACAACACCTAGGCAACGACCGAGGGCGGCGTCGCGCATCGCTGCGGACGCCGCCCCCCGTGCTTACTGCCCGCCGAGCGCGAACGAGAGACCGATCCCGAACGTCGTCTTGTAGCCGTCCTTGAGCGGGATCGTGATCGTTGGACGCACTGAGACAGCGTCGGTGAGGACGATTCCCAGTCCGCCGCCAAGCAGCCCGACCGTGTCGTTGCTCGATGCCGAGACTCCGTTGTAGTCGCTGGAGTAGCGGCTGTAGCGCACCTGTAGCGAGCCGAAGGGAATCAGGCGCATCGAGGACGACGAGCCCAGATTCGCGCCGATGGCGAGGCCGGCCTGCCCAAGGGTGGTGTGCGACTTGAGGGCGGTGCCGCCGTCGGGATTCGAGGTGTAGCCGAGCGTACCCACCGGGCACACCGAGACGTTGTGCCCCTCGCCGACGTCGTACGAAAGTCCGACGTCGCCGTAAATCCCCTTCCCAGTGCCATCGACGCCATCCACGCTGGTGAGCTGACCGGCGACCCCAGCAAAGGCGATCGACGAGCCGAATCCGAAGCGACCGTCATAGCTCTTCACGTGATCGGCGAATTGCGCCGTGACGGTGATGTTGGTCGGATGGGTCGTCAGCGACTGCAGTCCGAGACAAGACTGTGCCGACGCGCCGGCGACGGGAATTAGGGCAGCGGCCACGAGGCCCGTGATCAAATGGCGATGCATGCGAGCAATCTCCTGCTTCGCGGTTGATGTCGAATCCACACGGCCAACGTGGCCGGACGTGAGGAGTAGATAGTCCGGATGCGCTCGGCGTCGCAAGGCACCATTAGGTACAGCCCGGCATCGTCCGTGAGGGGTACGATGTGCGCTTCGTCACCGATGTCTCGTCAGGCAATCGCGCAACGCGCGCTGGCGCGGATCAGGATCGGCGCGTCGCCTTCGTGCGTCACGTGCGCGTGTCCCTTACACACGTCCTCTACACACGTCCTCTACACACGTCCTCTGCACACGTCCTCTGCACACGTCCTCTGCACACGTCCTCTGCACACGTCCTCTACGCCCGTCGCCAACGCGAAGGGTCTTCGTGCGCGCCTCAATAGATCAGGAGATCCAGGTCCCGATCGCGACGCCGAGGAAGGTGAGAATCATCGCACCGACGGCGGCGAAGCTCACGAGGATGATGGTCGCGCGCGCGAGGGCGACGCCAATGCGACCCGCGCCGCTCGCATTGCTGCCCACCCGATCCACCATCCCCCACGCCCCAAACGCCGAGAGCAGAATGAGGGGCGGGATGGCGCGCGACCATAACGAGACCGCGAGCACGAGTACGCCGGCTCCCACCAACCCGACGATGACGCAGAGAGCGAGGACCGAGTCGGGCGTTCCGCGTACGAGCGAGTTCACCAACGTACCGAGCGTCGGCTCGGAACTGCTGGGCGGTGCAGCGGGAGTCGGCGGCGCGTAGTTATGCGCGGCGTCGTCGGCGGGAAGGGGCTCAGTCGACATGATGAACCGTCCGGAGCGAGGCGCCCGGTACGCGCCGTATGAAGGTCGGGGCATCGACGTTCACGCGCCGATGCCCCGCCAGTCAAGACCTACACGTCGAGATTGCTCACGAAACGCGCGTTCTTCTCGATGAACACCTTCCGTGGCTCGACCTCGTCGCCCATCAGCTCCTGGAAGATCTGGTCCGCCTGCACCGCGTCATCGACGCTGACGCGCATGAGTGTGCGGCGCTCCGGATCCATCGTCGTGTCCCAGAGCTGTTCCTTGTTCATCTCGCCCAGCCCCTTGTAGCGCTGGATGTTGACCGAGTTGCGCTCCGATCCGCCGAGCCGCTCGGTGTACGCCTCGCGCTCCTTTTCGTCGTAGGCGTAGAACTCCTGCTTTCCTTTGGCGACGCGATAGAGCGGCGGCTGCGCGATATACATGAAGCCCGCCTCGATCAGCTCGCGCATCTGGCGGAAAAAGAACGTGAGGAGGAGCGTGCGGATGTGCGCGCCGTCGACGTCGGCATCCGTCATGATGATGATCTTGTGGTAGCGCGCCTTCTCGATCTCGAACTCTTCCTTGATCCCGCTCCCGATCGCGGTGATGATCGTACGGATTTCCTCGTTGGAGAGGACCTTGTCGATGCGGGCCTTCTCGACGTTGATGATCTTCCCGCGCAGCGGAAGGATCGCCTGGAATTCGCGGTTGCGTCCCTGCTTGGCCGAGCCGCCGGCCGAATCGCCCTCGACGAGGAAGAGTTCGCAGAGCGCCGGGTCGGAGAGGGAGCAGTCGGCGAGCTTGCCTGGAAGCGTTCCGACGTCGAGCGCCGACTTCTTGCGTGTGAGGTCGCGCGCCTTGCGCGCCGCCTCACGCGCGCGCGCCGCCGACACCGCCTTCTCGAGGATGATGTTGGCCGTGCGCGGGTGCTCGTCGAGGTAGGCGCCGAGCCAGTCGTTCACGACCGTCTTCACCGCCGACTCGGCTTCTGAATTCCCGAGTTTGGTCTTGGTCTGCCCCTCGAACTGCGGCTCGCGCACCTTGACCGAGATGACCGCGGTGAGCCCTTCGCGCGCGTCGTCGCCGGAGAGCGAGAAGTCCGCCTTCTTGAGGAAGTTCCCCTTCTGGGCGAAGGCGTTCACGGTGCGGGTGAGCGCCGCCTTGAAGCCGGTGAGGTGCGTCCCGCCTTCGTGCGTGTTGATGTTGTTGACGAAGGTGAAGACGTTCTCGTTGTAGCCGTCGTTGTACTGGAGCGCGATCTCGATCCCGATGTCGTCCTTCTCGGTGTCGACGTAGATGACCTCGGGGTGCAACGCCTTCTTGTTGGCGTTGAGATGCTTCACCATCTCCTGCAATCCGCCCTTGGCGTGGAACGTCTCCGTCTTCGGCTCGTCGCCGCGCTCGTCGGTCAGGTTGATCGTGACGCCCTTGTTGAGGAACGAGAGCTCGCGGAGGCGGTTCGCCAGCGTGGCATAGTCGTAATGCAGCTCGGTGAAGATCTGGTCGTCGGGCTTGAAGAAGATCTTTGTCCCCGTCTCCTTCTCCTTCACCTTGCCGAGGAGCTTGAGCGGGGTCGTGGTCGTGCCGCGGCGGAAGTCCATGTAGTGCTCCTTTCCGCCACGCTTGACCCAGACCTTGAGCGTTTCGGAGAGGGCGTTCACCACCGAGACGCCGACGCCGTGCAGACCGCCGGAGACCTTGTACGAGTTCTTGTCGAACTTGCCGCCGGCGTGGAGCACCGTCATGGCCAGTTCGAGCCCCGGCATCTTCTCGGTCGGGTGCATGTCGACCGGGATGCCGCGCCCGTTGTCTTCGACGGTGATCGAGTCGTCGGCGTGGATGACGACCGAGATCTCATCGCAGAAGCCGGCGAGCGCTTCGTCGATGGAGTTGTCGACCACTTCGTAAACGAGGTGATGCAGTCCGCGTGCAGACGTCGACCCGATGTACATGCCCGGGCGCTTGCGAACCGCTTCCAACCCCTTGAGGACCTGGATGCTGCTGGACTCGTACGAATTCGGCTCAGACTTTTCGGTGGCCATGATGTGTGGACTGTCCCCAGAAGTACGGCGAATTTCCGCCCCGAAGAGGGGCCGAAAACGGGTGTGCACGCGAAGCATGAAACATACCGCGAAGCGAGGCGCTTTTCAACTGCCGAAAGCGTCCGTAAACAATTGTTCGATAATGGCTTAGACAGAAAACGGCGCGACGCCATTGCGTCGCTTCCGCGTGCCCGCTACCGCATCAGCGTCCAGCGCAGCTGCCGGATCGGTTTGTCACCCGTCACGCGGTTCACCGACGCGAGCAGCTCGCGCTCCATCATCGCCAGTTCCGACATCCACGCGTGGCTGCGGACCGCGACGAACATCGTTCCGTCTTCGGCGATCGACATCGGGCGGGTGACCGCGGCGATCTCGGGTCCCACCAGCGCGGGCCATTCGTCGAGCGCGGCCGATTGTCGAATGCGCGCGTCGATCCCCTTCTTCTTGAGAAAGCTCGAGACGAGGTCGGCGAGCCGCTCCGCGTCCTTCGGTTCGTTAGGCATCGAGCACCCCGTCGCGGATCGTGTGGCGGGCGAGGGCGGTGTACGCCTCGGGGACGTCGTCGCCCCGCGGGACGACGAGAAAGGTCTGTCCCGGCGCCCCATCGGCAAGGACGCCGAGGATCTGGCGCGCGCGATCGACATCGAGCTCGGCGAACGGATCGTCGAGGAGGACGAGCGGCGTGCGCCCGGTGCGCTCGTGCAGCGTGGCACGCTCCACCAGGCGGAGGGCGATCGCCGCAGTGCGCTGTTGCCCCGCCGAGCCGAAGCTGCGCAGCGACCGTCCCCCCAGGCGGAGAACGAGATCGTCGCGGTGCGGCCCGCTGTGCGTCAGCGTGCGGCGAATGTCCTGGGCGCGGTCGCGGGCAAAGGCCGCCGCCAGCTGCTCGCGTACGTGCTCCTCATCGTCGGCGCGCGCCGCGTCGACCGCCAGCGTCGAGTGGTACTCGAGGGTGACGCGCTGCCGTTCGCCGATCGCGGCGCAGAGCGAGGAGAAGTCGGGGGCAGCCCAGCGGCTCCACGCCACGCGCTCGCACCAGAGCGTTGCCCCCGCCGCCGCCAGCGCCGGCTCCCAGACCGCCACCCGCGCGTCGGCGTCGTTAGGTGACCGGCGTTGCACCTCGCGGAGCGTCGCGTTGCGCCTGACGAGTGCGGCGCGATAGCGCTGAAGCGCGGTGAGGTAGCGGCGCGAGGCGCTGGCAAGAGTCAGGTCGAGGTAGCGCCGCCGCTCGGTCGGCGGGCCAGCGACCAGCTCCACGTCGCGCGGCGAGAACATCACCGAGGGAAGGGCGCCGAAGGCGTCGGCGAGGCGCGCACACTCCACCCCGTCGACCGTGACCTTCTTCTTCTTGGAGCCACGGACGAAGCCGGCGCGCACCTCGTCCACCGCGCCGCCATGGGCGCGCGCGCCGACGTGGAACCCCTCCGCGCCGAAACGCACGAGATCCGCGTCGCGCGCCCCGCGCACGGAGCGCAGAACGTGCAGGTAGTGGATCGCCTCGAGCAGGTTCGTCTTGCCGTGCCCGTTCGGGCCAACGATCACCAGCCCTCGCTCCGGAACAGACAGGTCGATGTGGGCGAGGTTGCGAAAGTCGCGAATCGTCAGCGTTTCGAGAACGAGCGTCACCGTCCGGTGAACGCAGGGGGGCGCTTGGCGAGGAAGGCGGCCATCCCCTCGGCCATGTCGTGCGTGCCGGAGAGGACAGCGAAGTGGTTCGCCTCGAGATTGAGGCCGTCGTCCTGCGGGGCATCGTAGCCGCGGTCCACCGCCTCGATGCAGAGGGCGATCGCCAGCGGCGCATTCGCGAGGATCTGGCGCATCATCGCCTCGGCGGCGCCTAACAACTCGGCGGCCGGCACAACCTTGTTGACCAGCCCGATCCGCAGCGCTTCGGCGGCGTCGATCATTTCTCCCGTCAGGAGCAACTGCAGGGCGCGCCCGCGCCCGACGAGGCGCGGGAGGCGCTGCGTCCCGCCGTAGCCGGGAGTGATCCCCAGCTTCACCTCGGGTTGTCCAAACTTCGCGGCTTCGGAGGCGATGCGGATGTGGCACGCCATGGCCAGCTCGCAACCGCCGCCGAGGGCGAAGCCGTTGATCGCGGCAATCACCGGTTTGGGCGAGCGCTCGAACATCCCGAAAATCCGCTGCCCCGATGCGGCGCGCGCCTTGGCCTGCATCGGTGTCTGGCTCGACAGCTCGCTGATATCGGCGCCAGCAACGAAGGCGCGCGCCGCACCTGTGAGAATCACGCCGCCGATGTCCTCGCGCCGGATCACCTCGACGATCGCCTCCCCAAGCTCGGCGATCGTGGCGTCGTTGAGCGCGTTGAGCTTGTCGGGGCGATTGACCGTCAGCGTGGCGACGCGATCGGAGACGGTGAGGGTCAGGTTCTGGAAGGACATGTGAACGCAGAGAAGGGGTGCGGAATCGAGCGCGCGAACGCCTGACGCGAACGGGGAATCTACCGCGTAGCCGCGGGGAGCGGGTGGTGCGCCGTGCTCCCGCTCGCCGGACCCCGGGGGTAGCTTAGCGCCCCATGTCAGTCATCGAAGCGGTCCGGTGGTCGCCGGAGGGTGACGCGGTGCGGCTGATCGACCAGCGACGCCTCCCGGGCGAGTACGTCGAGCGCGATGTGCGCACATGCGAAGACGTCTGCGAGGCAATCCGCACGCTCACGGTGCGCGGCGCTCCGGCGATCGGCATTTGCGGGGCGATGGGAGTCGTGACCGCGTTGGCACGTGACGTCGACACCCCCGCTGGCGTGTTCCGCGCGCGACTGCGCGAAGTCGCCGCGCGCATTCGTGAGGCGCGCCCCACCGCCGTGAATCTCGCGTGGGCGATCGACCGCGTGTTGGGTGTCGCAGCCATCGCCATCGCCGCCGAGCGCTCCAACTCGGAATTGCTGACAGCGCTTCGGCGTGAGGCGACAGCGATTCTCGACGAGGATCGCGCGATGTGCGAGGCGATCGGATCGGCGGGGGCGCCACTTCTCGCCGAGAATGCGCGCGTCCTCACGCACTGCAACGCGGGCGCGCTGGCGACCGGGGGGATCGGGACGGCGCTGGCCCCGATTTACCGCGCGACCCGCGATGGGCGACGCGTGCTCGTGTATGCCGACGAGACTCGTCCCCTCCTGCAGGGGAGCCGACTCACTGCCTGGGAACTGTCGCGCGCGGGAGTGCCAGTGACCGTGATCGCCGATAACATGGCCGCCTCGCTGATGGGGCTGGGCGCGATCGACCTGGTGATCGTTGGGGCGGACCGGATCGCTGCGAACGGCGACGTAGCGAACAAGATCGGGACTTACGGCGTGGCGATTCTCGCCCATCATCACGGGATCCCCTTCTATGTAGCGGCGCCCTCGTCGACGATCGACCCATCGACACCGACCGGGCGCGAGATCATCATCGAACAGCGCGGGCGGGAGGAGATGGTGCAGCACGCCGGCGCCCCGTCGGCGCCCCCGGATGTGGCGGTGTGCAATCCGGCGTTCGACGTGACGCCGGCGAAGCTGGTGACGGCGTTCGTCACGGATCGCGGGATGATCTTGCCGCCGTATGATTTTCGCGAAGGGTGGGATGAGCGGATGGGGTGAGGGGGTGGGGCGGAGAAACCGCCGCCGGGGGGCCCCCCCAAACACCAAGCTAGATCGCGACCAGAAAATCCCATCACCATTCCATTCCGACGCCCATCATTTTCGCCCCACGCCCCACGCCCCACGCCCTCGTCTTCTCGTCTTCTCGTCCTCTCGTCTTCCAAGGAAATGCCCTCCATCCTCGCCATCGACCAAGGCACGACCGGCTCCACCTGCCTCG
Source organism: Gemmatimonadaceae bacterium (assembly GCA_044225935.1). Lineage (GTDB taxonomy): Bacteria > Gemmatimonadota > Gemmatimonadetes > Gemmatimonadales > Gemmatimonadaceae > SCN-70-22. The sequence goes on along the minus strand of JBGAHX010000016.1, from coordinate 51,609 downwards.
TCCTGCGCGCCGACGGAACCGTCGCCGGACGCGCCTATCGCGAGATCACCCAGCACTATCCGCAGCCCGGCTGGGTCGAGCACGACGCCGAGGAGATCTTCCAACAGACGCGCGCGGCCGCACGTGAGGCGATCATGGCGGCGGGGGAGATGCCGTCGGCGATCGGGATCGTGAACCAACGCGAGACGATCGTGGTCTGGGAGCGCGCCACCGGTCGCCCGGTCTCGCGCGCCATCGTTTGGCAGGACCGGCGCACGTCGGCGCGATGTGCCGAACTCGCCCCGCGCGCCGACGAGATCGCCCGCCGCACCGGACTGGTCGTCGACCCGTACTTCTCGGCGTCGAAGCTGGAGTGGCTCCTGCGACAGGATGCGATTGGCAAACGCGCGGCAGCCGGCGAGCTCCTCGCGGGCACCATCGACTCTTGGCTCATCTGGCGGCTGACTAACGGGGCAGTGCACGCCACCGACGCTACCAACGCGTCGCGCACGATGCTGTACGACATCGACGCGGGAGAGTGGAGCCACGAGTTGTGCGACTTGTTCGGTGTGCCGATGTCGATGCTCCCAGACGTACGGGCGTCGTCGGGCGACTTTGGCGTGAGCGCCGCCGAACACTTCAATGCGGCAATCCCCATTTGCGGCGTGGCTGGCGACCAGCAGTCGGCGCTGTATGGACAGGGATGCTGGTCGCCGGGCGAAGGCAAGAACACCTACGGCACTGGCGCATTTCTCCTCTTCAACGCCGGGACGACGCGCCCCAAGGGGGGCGGCGGTCTCCTGACGACGGTCGCGTGCGATGCGCATGGCAAGCCGGTGTATGCGCTGGAGGCAGCGATTTTCATCGCCGGTGCCGCGGTGCAGTGGTTGCGCGATGGATTGCAGCTGCTCACCAGCGCGGCGGACAGCGAGAAGATGGCGCGCTCGGTGTCGTCGACCGACGGTGTGTATTTCGTGCCGGCACTCACGGGGCTCGGCGCGCCGCACTGGTCCCCCGAGGCGCGGGGGACGATCGTCGGGATTACCCGCGGCACAACGCGCGCGCATCTGGTTCGGGCGGCACTCGAGTCGATGGCGTACAGCACCGCCGACGTCGTGTCGATGGTGCGCGATCAAGGGGTGGCGCTCGACCGGCTGCGCGTCGACGGCGGGGCCACGTCGAACGACTGGCTCATGGCCTTCCAGGCCGACGTGTTGCAGGTGCCGGTCGAGCGCCCCGCCATGGTCGAGACGACCGCGTTAGGCGCGGCGGGGCTGGCGGGGCTCGCAGCCGGCGTCTGGAAGTCCCCCGACGATTTCCTGGCGGCGAGCGACTTCACGACCTTCGCCCCGCAGCGCTCGCGCGACGAGGTCGCCGCAGCGTACGCCGGGTGGCAGCGCGCCGTGCGTGCGACGCTGGCCTGGGCCTCCGATCGCGGGGCCTGACGTCGACGGATGCACTTCGCCCTCGCCTTCGCCCTGACCTTCGGCGCACCGAAGCAGGATCCCTGGTTCGGTCCCGACAAGTGGAAGCATTTCGCTGCGGCCGCCGTTATCCAGTCGGTCGGCTACGCGGCGTTCCGCCAGAACGACACCTCGCGACCGGTCGCGCTGTGGCGCGCCGCGGCGGTCACATCCACCGTTTCGTTAGGGAAGGAAGCGTTCGACCGGCAGCAGGGGCGCGACTTCAGCGTGAAGGATCTGGCGTGGGATGCGGCTGGCGCCGGAACCGCGACCCTCGCCATCATTCAGGCGACGCGGAAGTAGCCGTGTCACCGGCTTCGGGCCCTCGCCCCCGTTACTCATGAGTGTCGACGAAGACATCCCGCGCGAACAGCGGAAGAACGTCCTCCTGCGGATCCTGATCAACGACATGCTGGAGCAGGTCCGTGAGCTGCACAAGAACGCCGGTCCGTGGCCCCCGGAAGAGCGGGCGAACGCCGAGGCCGCGCTCGAACGGATCATGACGCAGGTGCGGCAGGAGGCGCTCCGTCGCGGGAATGCCTGACGACGCGATCGCTCTCCGATCGCGCTGAGATGGCGACACTCGGACTCATGACGAGCTGGGCCACCGCGCTCTTCGCCGGTTGGGCGCTCGTGGCAGGACTCGCGGCCGATGCGCCGCAGCACCCCATGCGACGTTCGGCGGAGCGTGCGCTCGTTGCCAGCGCCGTAGCCGCGTTGATCGCCACGAGTGCACTGCTCGTCCTCCTCCTGACCGGCGATTTTTCGGTCAACTACGTCGCGCGAAGTATCACCTCGAACCTCGCGCGTTCGTATCGCTTCGCAGCAGTCTGGAATGCGCCGGCGGGGGCGGTGCTCCCCACGGCATCGGTAGCGGCATTCGCCGGTTGGTTGGTCGCGCGTCGAGCTCCCTCTGCCCTCGCGACCGCTGCGGTTGCCGCGGTCGTCGTCGCACTGTCGGCGGCGTCGCTCGCGGCGACCCCCTTTGCCACGCTCCCCTGGCTGCCGACCGACGGGCTGGGACTGCGCGCCGCGCTGCAGCATCCGCTCTCGGTCGTTGGAGCGGTGGCGCTCACCGTTGCCATTGCCGGCGCCACCGCACGACTGGCGGCAACCGCATCGGCGCTCGCGCTGGCGCCGGAGCGGGGGCAGGTCAGCGCCTCACGCGGGGACGCGCCTTCGCCGAGCGACACCTTCGCTGCCGATCCCGCGCTCGTCCTTACGCTCGCGTCGCTCGCAGTCGCGGTGTGGGCCAGCGCGCGCGGCGCGTTCGAGACGGGAGTCGCCGCGTCGCCTTCTCCCCTCGCGAGCGCGAATGGCGCGCTCCTCGCCGCGCTCTGCGCGATGCTACTCGCGTGGTTCGCGCGCTCCGACGGCGCGGCGCCGACCTTCGCCGGCGCCCTTGGCGGCGTCGGCGTCCTCAGTGCCGTGCTGCTCGGCGCGCTGCCGCGGAGTGGCGCGCCGTGGACCGTGGGACTCTTCCCGCTCGTCTCGCTCGTGGTGAGTGCCGGGGGGGCGCTCGCGGCGTCGGGGACGGAACGCGCAGCGATCGCGCGCTTGCTCAGGATCGTCGCCACGCTCCTCGTGAGCGCGGCCGGCGTGGGTGCGTTGCTCCTGACGGATACGACGGCAGGGAGTCTTCGGAGCGCGGTCCCGTGGTCGCTTGCGGCTGGCGGGATCCTCCTCGTCGCTGCCGCGGGAATCGGAAGCGAGGTGCGCGCCCGCGCGGTCGCTTCGTTCGTGATTCTCCCCGTGGTCGGCGCCGTGGCCGCCTTCGCGCTCGGACCGTCAACACCTTCGGCCGCCGCGTGGAGTGCGCTCGCCGTCGGGGCGACTGTGCTCGCGGTCGCGCGCCTGCGGGCACGCACGATCGCCGGGGCGCGGGCGGCGCTCGCAGCGCTCGCACTCGCCTTCGCATCGCTCGCGGCCTCCGGAGAAGGGTGGGCGACCGGTTCAGCTGCAACGGTCGCCGGGGGAGCGACTGTGGCAGCGGCGACGCCCGTCGGCGCCGACTTCGAGTTGGCGCACCAGGGAATCTCCCGCTACGAAGACGGAAACGCCCACGTCGAAGCGCTGGCGCTCGAGGTCTCACGTCGCGGCCAGCATCTCGCCCTCCTCTCGGCGGACCGGCGCGAGTACGTCGACAGTCGCGACGAGGCGCTTGGCCCGACGATCCGGCGACCGGGCGTCGAGTCCACGCTGCTGCAGGAGCTGCGAGTGCACGTCGATGACGTGACATCGGATGAAACGGCGACCTTGCGGATCTCGGTGGTTCCCCTGGCGCGAGGCTGGGGGGCGGCGCTCGTCGCCTTGTTGCTGCTGACGGTGTCGCTCCTCGCTCCGCGTCCCGCTCCCCGTTCCATACCCGCCTCGGTCGACACCACTTTCGCATGACACCTTTCGTCGTCGGCATCGTGCTCATCATTGGCGGCATCGCCTTCGCCGCGGCCCCTCTCCTGCGCAGAAAGCCACGCAATGGCGGAGAGGAAGAGGCGCCGCAACCGGAGCGCCGCGCGCCGACTGCTGGTGCTTCAGTCGGAACTGCAGGCGCCGCGTTGCAGCTCGCGGAATCGTCGCCCGCCGTCCCGGGAGCGGTTACGGTGGCGCTTGAAGAGCTCGAGCTCGATCGCGCGATGGGGAAGTTGAGTGAGCGCGACTACGAGGAACTGCGCGCGGCGCTTCTGAAGGAGAGCACGAACGCTACCGCGGGCGCGGAGGGCATGCATGAAGACGAGGCGGCCGACGCATCGCCCGGTCCAGCGCAGGAGAATGATCGCGCCGGACACGAGCCGCCCGCCGCCTTCGTTGCCGAAACGCTTCCGTCAGCCGCAACGCCCTCGACACGTGACCTGGACGCCGAAGCCGAGCGACTTGTGCGTGCCGCTCGCGCGGATGTCGTGAGCTGTCCGGATTGCGGCCCCCGTCCGGAGCCGGGCGCGCCCTTCTGCTCCAACTGCGGACGGGCACTCGGCGGCTGCCCGAACTGCGGCGCGAGAATCGCTCAGAGTAGCGCGCGTTTCTGCGATCGCTGTGGCACCGCGCTGACGGGATAGGCCGCGCAGCGCGTGAGCCGGCCGCGCGCCTTTCCGACGTCAGCGCTCGAGCGCTTCGAGCCTCCGGTGCGCCATCCGCAGCGGTGCAAATGTAGCCGTTAGGCACAGCAACGCCGCCAGCCCGAATCCGATGACCATCTCGGTTGCGTCGACCGCTTCGGGCGCCCCGTACAGCTTCGCCGCGAGGTAGCTGTAGACCGGGCGTGCCTCCAGGTAGATCACCCCGCCGATGAGAAGCACCGACGTCATCATGAACATCAAACCGCCGAATGACGTCGGGATCTGCGCTGCGTTCTCCGTCTCGAAGCGCGGATACAGCGTCCCGAAGCCTACCGCGAGCCCGGCGATCGCAAACGTCATGAGCGTGATCGATCCCAGCGAAACGGCGAACATGAAGGGGCTCACCTGCAGCAGCATGTTGGTCACCGCAACGATCGCCACCGCCAGCACGAGCAGCGGTACCGTCCCGACCCAGAACTTGGACCACAGCAGGTCGCGCATCGCGAGCGGGCTCGATCGCAGCAGCCACCACGACCTCCCCTCGAGGCTCACTCCGGGGAAGAGGAATCGCGCGGCGATCGATGCCAGGACGAATCCGGCAAGGCCGAGGTTGAGGAAGGGAATCAGGTTGACGATGAAGAAGGTGATCCCGTCGCCGGTGAGCGGAAGGAACTTGATGTTGACGACATAGACGACGACGAGCACCGCCAGCAGGATGAGCTGCGACCACTGCGTCGTATCGCGGAAGAAGACGCGCACTTCCTTGAGGATCAACTCGCGGCGTCGCACGCCCCATGGCGCGAGCATGCGAAACAGGAGGCTCGCCTTCCCGTTGGAGCGTGCCGACTGCTGCGCGCTCTCCTGCGCCTTCGTGAAGCCGATGGGATAGAGCACCCTGTGCAGCACCGCCCCGAGCACCACGAAGGCCGCCGCCGTCGACCAAAGCAGGTACAGCGGGAGCCAGTCCATCGACCCGGTGAGCCATCCCATGATCGTGCGCTGCAGCCACTCGCTGGGAAGCGCGGGCGAGGTCGGGCCGCGAAGCACGGAGATGAACTCGATGAGTGAGCGAAACCCCTCGGGGCGCGCCAGCTTCTCCGGACGCATCAAGCGGATCAGGACCACCACGCCAGCTCCCGCCAGCACGGTGATCACCGAGAGGATGTCGCGCGTGCGCCGGGCAGGAAAGACGTTCACCAGGAGCAACGTCACCGCGCTGCCGATCACTGCCGGGAGCACAAGGAAGGGGACGAAGGCGGCGATCGCCACCAGTGGAAACGCCCACCCGCCGCTGTAGGCGAAGCCGTACGCGCTGAGGATCGGTAGGGCGAGGAGCACCACCATCCAGCTCGAGTGCAGCAAGGTCTCGAACAGCTTGGCCGAGTACAGCGTCAGCCAATCGACCGGCGCCGAGGCCAGGAGGTCGAGGTCGCGCGCCAGGAAGAACGATGACAGCGACGTGATGATGTTCGAGAGCAGGAGGATCGAAACGAAGGAGAGCAGGAGCACGCCGAGCAACTTTCCGGCGAGGAGCGCCCCAATCTCCTCGACGCCCTTGAAGTACGACAGCACGCGATAGAGCGCTCCGAAGGCAAACGCCCAGAAGCCAAGACCGATGATCCCCATCACGAAGTACCGCGCCGCGCGCCCCTTTTCGGCGGTCGCCGAACGGGCACGCGCCGTCTGCCACTTGGGGGAGAGGAGGTGCCACAGCGACACCGACACAGTCGCGATCGCGGGAGCGACCACCGGCGTGTAGCGAGGACGGTCGTGCGCGCCGACGTGGCGAAGGCGCTCGGCGGTCGCCGCGTCCGGGCCCGCGGCGCGCGGCACCAGTGGATCGTTAGGCATCCAGGACCTCGACCAGCTCCCGCGCCGCCCCGTCGCCCGTGAGCTTGAGGAATATCTCCTCGAGTCCCTCGTCCCCGCGATCCGCGTTGCGCCTGAGATCGTCCATCGTGCCGCACGCGCGGATCTTCCCCTTCTGGATGATCCCGATCCGGTCGCACATCGCCTGCGCCACCTCGAGCGTGTGCGTCGACATCATGATCGTGTGACCGCGTCGTGTGTACTCCTTGAAGAGGTCCTTGAGCGTCTTCGCCGCCTTCGGGTCGAGGCCCACCATGGGTTCGTCGACCACGATCACGTCGGGGCGATGCACGAAGGCGCTGGAAATGATCAGCTTCTGCCGCATCCCGTGCGAGTACGACTCCACCAGCTCGTCGCGCCACTCCTCGAGGTCGAACAGCGCGAGCAACTCGCGCCCGCGATGCTCGATCGTCTCCCCTGCTTCTCCGTACAGCCCGGCCACGAAGCGCAGGAACTCCATCCCCGTGAGCTTCTCGTAGATGAAGGGACGATCGGGGATGAATCCCAGGCGCGCCTTCGCCGCCATCGGGTCGACCGCGAGGTCGATCCCGGCGATGCGCACACTCCCCTGCGTCGGGCGCAGGATCCCGGCGATCATGCGGAGCGTTGTCGTCTTCCCCGCACCGTTAGGGCCGAGGAAGCCGAATAGCTCGCCGCGCGGCACGAAGAGGTCGAGCGCGTCGACCGCCACGAAGCGGCCGTACTTCTTGGTCAGGGCGGAAAGCTCAATCATCGCGATGAGGGACAGTCTTCGAAAGGACGTCGATGTGCACGCGCGCGAGGAGGCGCGCCACGTCGGCGTCGAGCGCCGCGCTACCCACGAACAGGCGCGCGTGCGAGGCATCGACGGGAAACTGGCCGAACGTCGGGTCGACTCCAACCCAGTGCTGCAGAAGCACCTCGCTCCACGCGTGAGTGGCGACGTGGTCGTCGACGGCCACGACACCGCCTACCGTACGTGCGGGAATTCCCGCAGCGCGTGCCAACGCGACAAACAGCTGGGCGCGAGCACGCGCATCGCCACGTCGCTCGCGAAACGTCGCGAACGCACTCGGTGCGGCTTCCGCGTCGCCGTCGGCGATCGAGTCGTGCACCCAGGTCATGATACGGCGCGCCACGACATCGGCCATGGCATCGCGCCCCTTGAGGCGGCGCGCCATCGCAACGATCTCCGGACGCTCCACCTCGATCATCGGTTCGGCACGCAGCTCTCGCCCGAAGCGCATCCGCTCGGGGCCCCCCGGAGCGAGCGGAAAGAGCGGCCGCAGCGCTTCAGCGCCGTCGCGCCGAACCGCAATCGTGTCGCCAGCGACCCGCTGATTTCCGCCATTCGCCGAGAAGCGCGACAGGTCCGCACCGCGAACCAGCAGGAGCACTCCGTCGAGCGGCTCCCATCCCGGTGTCGAAGGAGCGAGCGCGGGCGCGCGGGAGCGCGCTGCATCGGAGAGTTCGTCCACAACCGCGCTCGCGGACGAACGATGCGCACTGCGGGTTCGCCAGTTCTCGAACGCGACCTCGTAGGCGGTGCGCTCCATCGTCAGCTCCGGCGTCGCGTGCACCGCGATCAACCGACCTTGTTCGTCGATCCAGCTGTCGAAGCTCCCGCCCGAGTCGGCGACGACGTGGAAGCCGCGAACGGAGTCGGCGTGCACCCCCAACCATCGCTTTGCCGAAGGATTGAACGCCGCACTGTCGACCACCACGAACAGCGACTCGGCATCCACGAGCAGGGAGAGCTGTTGCAGCTGCCGAGAGATCGGGTCGAACGTGTTGACGCGCATCCGTCGCCCAACCTCCGGCGGATCGCCGAGCGCCACGACCAGCGGCACGAGCGTCGGAAGGAGGAGGGGACCGGTCACGCGCACGCGCGATGTGTCGGCCGCACTCTCCGCCAGCTGCACCACCAGCTCGAGGAGCGAATCGCCCAGCACGCGCCCCGTCGTGCGCATGGCCAGCGAGTCGCTGGCGAGCGACACCGTGAACTCGCGCAAGGCGAGCGCCCGTGAGAGCTGCACGACCGACTGCGCCGTCGTGCGCTGCTCGACACCGTGCACCGGGAGGTCGGCGACCAGGTAGTCCGTCACCTGCAAGGCACCGGGAATCGTGTCGATCGTGTTCGACGCGAAGCCGACGTGCCGCCCCTCCGACTCCACGGCGAAGTACGTCGCCCCTGGCCCCACGCGCGCCGCGACCTCCGCCAGCTTCGCGCGCGGCGAGCGCGTGAGCTCGCGCTGCGCGTAGACGGCGATCCCCACCCCCCACGCGGCAAGAATTCCCGCCGCCAGCAATCCGCGACTCGTCATGTGTCGCGCGCGGTGTAGGCCAGCGCCGCATTGAACGCCTCGGCTTCCCACTCGTTCTCGACCACGATCACCGCGCGCGCGGGGCGTGGCGCGCGCCTGGAGTGGGCGCGCATCGCCCGCAACATCTCTCGGGCCGCATCCTCCACTTCGAGATTTCCCGCGCCGAGTCCGAATGGCGCAACGGCAAGCGTCTCGACCCCGAAATCGTGCGCCCGCTGCATGGCGCTCTCGGTCGCGCGCCTAACGCCCTCGCGCGTGACGGACTCCGTGTCCGACGCCACGACGCCGTGGATCAGCAACTCCGCGGGAAGCTTCCCCCCTCCGGTGACAACAGCGGCTCCCACCTCGAGTGGCGCCTGCACCCGAAGCGCACGTTCGAGCGCCTCACCCCCCGACACTTCGAGGCGGCGCATCACCGGCGTGATCGCCCGCAACTCGGCGTTGACCGGTCGCGCAATCGCGTCGGCAGTCACGAAGGCCAGGTCATCGATGAGAACCTCGATCTGCATGCAGGAGGAGTGCGGACGGCGGCGAATGACGAGAGTCGGTGCCCTCCCTACGGAAGGAGCGCCATCGACGTCTCGTCGTTGATCCAGTTCACGTAACGTTCGAGCCCCCAGCGTACCTCGAGCGCCAGGAGCTCCGGGACCTTGTACGGGTGCAGCTCGGCGAAGGCCTTCTCGATCGCGTGCAGGACTGCAGAGCGCGTCTTCATGAGGACGACCGTCTCCTGTTCGTCGGCGATCTTCCCTTCCCAGCGATAGAGCGATCGCGAACCCGGGAGGAGCGATCCGCAGGCGATGAGGCGTCGGTCGAGCAGGGCGCGCACGAGCGCGGCCCCCTCGTCGGCGGTGGCCACGGTCGTCAGGACGACGACGGCATCGGTGTGGGGCATGAAGGGAGACTGGTCCGAGACAGATGGGCCAAGGAGCGCGATCCCGTGAGATGCGCGCCCCGCAGCAGGGACAGCGGAGAGCTAGTCGAGGTCACGACGACTCCGCCAGTCAATCATGTCACAGCGACGACTCCCCCATCTGGCCGTCTTGTTGACCGCCCTGCTTTCGGGCTATTTTCGGTCGCATGTCCCACGACGCCCTGATCGTCCGCGGTGCCCGCGAGCACAACCTCCAGAACGTCGACGTCGCCATCCCCCGCAACAAGCTCACGGTCATCACCGGGCTGTCGGGATCCGGCAAGTCGTCCTTGGCCTTCGACACCATCTACGCCGAAGGGCAGCGCCGTTACGTCGAGTCGCTCTCGGCGTACGCGCGCCAGTTCCTCGGGCTCATGGAAAAGCCCGACGTCGACACGATCGAGGGGCTCTCGCCCGCGATTTCCATCGAGCAGAAGACGGCGGGACACAACCCGCGCTCGACCGTCGGCACGGTCACCGAGATCTACGACTACCTGCGCCTCCTCTTCGCCCGCGCCGGCACGCCGCACTGCCCCAACTGCGGGCGCGCGGTCCAGCGCCAGAGTGCAGGGCAGATCACCGAGATGATCCTCGAGTGGCCCGAAGGGACGCGCATCGAGATCCTCGCCCCGCTCGTCCGCGGCCGCAAGGGAGAGTTTCGCGAGCTCTTCGAAGCTTCCCGCAAGCAGGGCTTTGTCCGCGCCCTCGTCGACGGGGAGGTCATCGAACTCGCCAATCCGCCCAAGCTCAACCGGCGTGCCAATCACGACGTCTCGATCGTTGTCGATCGTTTGGTCGTACGCGCCGACGACCGCGGCCGGCTGAACGATTCCGTCGAGACGGCGCTCAAGCTCGCCGATGGTCTCGTGGAGGTCGTGACGCACGGCAAGGAGAAGGAGACTCACCTCTTCTCCGAGCGGTACGGCTGCGCCACCTGCGGCATCTCGATGCCCGAACTCGAGCCGCGGCTCCTTCAACTCCCCCTTCGGCGCCTGCCCCTCGTGTGGGGGACTCGGGACGCGGCGCGAGGTGAGCGAAGAGCTCATCCTCGGCGATCCGTCGCTCTCGCTCCTCGAAGGAGTCGTCCTCCCGTGGGGAGAACCGGACGGCTACCTGCGCCGGGTGATTCTCCCGGGGCTCGCCAAGCAGTTAGGCTTCGATCTCGACACACCGTGGAGCAAGCTCGCCGAGCGCGTGAAGCGCGCCCTCCTGCACGGGAGTGGCGACTCGTCGTCCGACGGGGAGACTAACGGCAAGAAGCGCAAGACGGCGACGAAGTCCGCGGCGAAGAAACCGGCCGCGAAGTCGGCGGCCACGGTGAGCTGGGAAGGGATCCTCTCCAACATCTCGCGCCGCTACTCCGAAACCGACGCCGACTCGATTCGGCAGGAGCTCGAAGGCTTCATGGTCGTGCGTCCGTGCGCGGCGTGCGGCGGGAGCCGCCTCAAGCCGGAGTCGCTCGCCGTCACCGTGCACGAGCGCAACCTCGGGCAAATCGTCGAGATGTCGATCGGCGAGGGGCGTCGCTTCTTCGACGACGTCCCCGTCAGGAGCAATGGATCACCCGGCCTCGATCCCGAGATCGCGACGCCGATCCTCAAGGAAGTCCGCGAGCGCCTGCGCTTTCTCGACGACGTGGGGCTCGACTATCTCACGCTCGGGCGTTCCGCCGAGTCGCTGTCGGGCGGCGAGGCGCAGCGCATACGCCTGGCGACCCAGATCGGCTCGCGCCTGGTCGGCGTTCTTTACATCCTCGACGAACCGTCGATCGGCCTCCACCAACGCGACAACAACCGCCTCCTCGCCACACTCAAGCAACTCCGCGACCTCGGCAACACGGTGATCGTCGTCGAGCACGACGAGGACACGATCCGCGAGGCAGATCACGTCATCGACCTTGGACCCGGAGCGGGGAAGCACGGCGGGATCGTCGTCGCCGAAGGGACGGTGGCCGACGTGATGAGGGTCCCCGGGTCTATGACCGGGCGCTATCTCAAGGACGAGATGCGCATCGAGGTCCCGCCGACGCGTCGCCCGGTCGATCAGGAGCGGGTGATTCGCGTGAGCGGCGCCCGCGCCCATAACCTGCGCGACCTCACCGTCGACTTCCCGTTAGGCACCTTTACGGTCGTCACCGGCGTCTCGGGGTCCGGCAAATCGACGCTTGTCGAGGACATTCTCCATCGCTCGCTGGCGCGCCACTTCTACCGCACGCGCGTCATTCCCGGCGAGCACACGCGCATCTCCGGGCTCGAGCACATCGACAAGGTCATCGACATCGACCAGTCGCCGATCGGGCGCACGCCGCGCTCCAACCCGGCGACGTACACCGGGATCTTTACCCACGTCCGCGACCTTTTCGCCGAGATGCCCGAGGCGAAGATCCGCGGCTACGGGCCGGGGCGCTTCTCCTTCAACGTGAAGGGGGGGCGCTGCGAATCGTGCCAGGGCGACGGTCTGGTGAAGATCGAGATGCACTTCCTCCCCGACGTCTACGTCCCCTGCGACGTGTGCAAGGGGCGGCGCTACAACCGCGAAACGCTCGAGGTGCGCTTCCGCGGCCTGAACATCGCCGACGTCCTCGAGCTCACCGTCGAGGATTCGCTCGCCTTCTTCGAGAACCAGCCGCGCATCGCCCAGAAGCTCGCCACCCTCAACGACGTCGGGCTCGGCTACATTCATTTAGGGCAGAGCGCCACCACGCTGAGCGGCGGCGAAGCCCAGCGCGTCAAGCTCGCCACCGAACTCTCCAAGCGCGATACCGGACGCACGCTCTACATCCTCGACGAGCCCACCACCGGACTTCACTTCGAGGACGTGCGTCTCCTCCTCGACGTCCTGCACCGCCTCGTCGATCGCGGCAACACCGTCCTCGTCATCGAGCACAACCTCGACGTCATCAAGACGGCCGACTGGATCGTCGACCTCGGTCCCGAGGGCGGAACGAAGGGCGGACAGATCGTTGCTGCGGGGACGCCGGAGCAGGTCACCAAGGTGAAGGAGAGCTACACGGGGCAGTTCCTCAAGAAGCTCCTCAAGCGCCGCTGAGCGCCACGAGGGGGATGTCACGCTCGCGTCCTGCCTCGACCCACTCGTGCGTGGTACGCGCCGCGAGTGCCATCGCGATCGGGGCGGCTTCGGCTCGCTCCAGCTGCAACAGACCAAGCAGGCGTTGCAGGAAGTGCGGCTCGAGCGCGCCGACGGCAATCAACCCGTCGCTCGTCCGGTAGACGCCGTAAGCAGGATTCCCGCCGCCGAGCGGGCCGCCGGGAGCTGTCAGTCCATGGCGCACCGGTGCGGCGAGCGCGTGTGCACACGACGAGAGCGCGACCTCGCTCCACCCGCCACCTCCCCCCTGCGCGCGCGCGAGCAACATCGCCAGCACGGCCGTTACCGCTTCGCTCGCCGCCGCGAGGTCGGAGAACAGCGTCCGCGGAAGCGCATCGGTCAGTAACCCCGCCTCCGCTTGGTAGGTGAGGTCGTGCCCTGGCTGGTCGCCGTGCGGCGACGCGTGTCCTACGATCGATACGGTGCACAGGCGCGGGTGCGACTCGGCGAGCCGCTCGTGCGTGAGCCCGAGTCGCGCCAGCGCCGACGGTCGCGACGAAACGATCAGCACATCGGCGTCGGCGAGGAGCGCATCGAATTCGGCGCGTCCCTCCCCTGATTTGAGGTCGATCGTCACCACGCGTTGTCCATCGCGCAGTTCGTCGTACCACGTAGGCGCCACGCTCGCGAGGTAATCGCCCGCCGGCGGTTCGACCTTTACCACCGATGCACCGAGCGCGCGCATTCGCGCTGCAGCCACCGGGCCGGGGACGTTGGTGGCGAGAGAGATGACGCGCTTGCCGCGCATCGGAACGACGTGGGTCATCGATTCATGTCGGGTGGGGGCAGCCGGTGACGTCGTGAAGTTCCGGCTTCGCGCGCGTGCGCCGCGCGCGGATACGAGGGAAGAAACGCTGGCGCCACTCACTCGCAATGCCCGCGAGTGGGGTCTGGGTTGCGCGCCGAGCGGCGTCGGCGTTGCGCGCCGAGTGGAGTCGGCGTTGCGTGCCGGGCGGAGTCGGCGGTGCGTACCGAGTGGAGTTCGCACTGCGAGGCGCTGGCGCCGCGCCGCCCCCCCGAGGAGATTCCGGGCGCGCGCGCGTCGCGCCTATCACCTCCTCTGTGCGCCGTCGTCCATGGTCTCACTGCTCGACATCATCGGTCCGGTCATGGTCGGACCGAGCTCCAGCCACACTGCCGGCGCCTGCCGACTCGGCCTCATCGCGCGCGGGCTCGTCGGCGGGACGCCCGAAAAGGCGCTCATCGAGCTGCACGGCTCCTTTGCCCGCACCGGCGAGGGGCACGGGACCGACAAGGCGATCGTCGGCGGACTCATGGGATTCCGTCCCGACGACGAGCGACTCCGCGATGCACTCGACATCATGGAGCGCGAGGGGCTCGACTACACCTTCGAGAAGACCAAGCTCGGCGAGGAAGGGGAGACGCACCCCAACACGGTGCGGATCTCGCTGGAGCGCGGCGACCGGCGCTGCAGCATGGTCGGGTCGTCGTTAGGTGCCGGGCGCATCCTCGTCTCGCAGATCGACGGCTTCCCGGTCGAGGTCCACGGCACGTACTACACGATCGTCCTGGTGGCGGAAGACGTGAAGGGGTCGATCGCCCGCATCACCCGCCTCCTCGCCGATGATGAGGTGAACATCGCCACCTTGCGCCTGACGAGGAAGGAACGCGGCGGCGACGCCTTCATGGTGATCGAGGTCGACGAAATGCCCAACGAGAAAGTGCGCGACGACATCCGCGCCCTCCCGTGGGTCAAGTGGGCCTATCGCCTCGAGAAGGTGGGCGGATGACACTAACAGCACCCTGCGCCACGCGCGCTCTCGCGACGAAAACCACCACTGACCGCGACGCATGTATCGCGCACTAGCCGACGCCATCCGCGACGCCGAGGCCAGCGCGACGACGCTGTCCGAGGTCGCGCTCAACGTGGAGGCGCGCGACCAGGGGCGCCCGGTCGCCGAGATTCGCGCCGCCCTCGCGCGCGCCCTCGAGGTCATGCGCGGCGCGGTGCGACAAGGGCTCACCGGAGATTTGCGGTCGGCGTCGGGCCTTGTCGGAGGTGACGCCGCCAAGCTCCGAACTGGCCCAGCCGGCCCGCTCGCCGACACGCTCTTCCGCGATGTCCTCGCTCGCGCCTTGGCTGTTCAGGAGGTAAATGCCGCGATGGGTGTCATCGTCGCGGCCCCCACCGCCGGCGGCGCTGGCGTTCTCCCCGCGGTCCTCCTCGGGCTCGCCGACGCGAAGGGAATCGACGATGAGTCGCTCATCGACGCCCTCGCCACCGCAGGGCTCATCGGTGCCGTGGTCGCCGAGCGCGCCTCGCTCTCCGGTGCCGAAGGGGGATGCCAGGCGGAAACGGGTGCAGCTGCCGGCATGGCCGCCGGCGCCGCCACGCAAATGCTCGGCGGCACTCCCACCCAAGTGGGCCACGCGGTCGCCCTGGCGCAGCAGGGAACGCTGGGCCTCGTGTGCGACCCGTTAGGCGGCCTGGTCGAACTCCCCTGCGTCTTCCGCAACGCGACGGGTGCCGCCATCGCCCTCGCCGCGGTGGAAATGGCGATGGCCGGCGTCACCTTCGCCATCCCCGCCGACGAAGTGATCGACACGATGGGCGAGATCGGGAGGGCGATGGATGTGCGCTACCGCGAAACCGCCGGCGGCGGACTCGCCGCCACCCCCACCGGCCGCCGCCTCGCCCGCGAACGCCTGGTCCAGATCAAGAGAAGCGAGGGCTAAGAGAAGGGGAGAGGAGCAGAGGAGGAGAGGAGCCGACAGCCGGAGAGAGAGAAGAAGGGCGCAGAAGGCATCAGCGCGCCCGCTTACCCCTCCCCCAGCTCACCAATAGTTTGCACACGCACCCCTCGTCTTCTCGTCTTCTCGTCTTCTGAAAACTCGCAGAGAGAAACCCGAGCCTCTGCAGTTTCGTACGCCTCGTCACGACCTTCTCAAAGGGTACTCATGGTCAGTCGCGAAGATATCGAAAGCTTCCTCGACCGCGTGTCGGCCGAAGGTGCTACGTATGAAGAGGTGGAGCCGGGGCTCTGGCGCGTTCGTCCAAGCGGGATGCTCGATGCCGACGTGGTCGTCCACTACAACCCGCCCGTCGTCCTGATGCGCCTCAAGGTGATGAACGTCCCGAGCGACGATGCGGCCAACAATCGACTCAATCGTCGCCTTCTCGAACTCAACGCGAGCGATCTCGTGCACGGTTCGTACGGCATCAGTGACGGGGCAATCGTGCTGACCGAGGCGCTGGAGCTCTCGCACCTCGACTACGAAGAGTTTCAGGCCAGCTACGAGAGCATGACCTTGGCGCTCGCTACGCACATGCGTGAGCTGGCGACATTCCGCGAGGACGCCTGAGCATGGGGATCTTTGACCGTTTTGCCTCACTGATCAAGTCGAACATCAATGATCTGATCTCCTCCGCCGAAAACCCGGAGAAGATGCTCAACCAGATCATCGTCGACATGCGCGACCAGCTGGTGAAGGCCAAGCAGCAGGTTGCTGCCGCCATCGCCGACGAGAAGCGACTGCGCGACCAGTTCGAGGCCGAATACAAGCAATCGCAGGATTGGGAGAACAAGGCGATGCTCGCGATCAAGGAAGGTCGCGACGACCTCGCCAAGCAGGCGCTCGTGCGCCAGAGCGAACACTACGCCCACGCGCAGCAGCTCGAGGTGACGTGGCAGGCGCACCAGGCCGAGACCGAGAAGCTCAAGAACGCGCTCCGCGACCTCAATGACAAAATCGAGGAAGCGAAGCGCAAGAAGAACCTTCTCCTCGCCCGCCAGCGTCGCGCCCAGGCGCAGAAGCGGATCAGCGAGACGATGTCGGGGCTCTCCGAGAAGTCGGCGTTCGAGGCCTTCGCTCGCATGGAAGAGAAGATCGAAAACAACGAGCGCATGATCAAAGCCTCGTCGGAGATCGACGAGGAATTCTCGGGCGACCGGCTGCAACGCGACTTCAAGCTCCTCGAGAAGTCGGCGGGGAGTGCGGGTGCCGACGCGCAACTCCTCGCCCTCAAGCAGAAAATGGGACTCATCGCCGCTCCTGCTTCTGCCGAAAAGCGACAGCTCGGTGCTGGCAAGGTCCCCGAAGAAGAGACCGTCCAAGCCGAAATCGAAGATCACGACGACGGTTCGTCGCACGGATGAGCATCGCGTGACGGCAGCCACGTCACCACGGATCAAGGTCGCGCCCGTCCTCACCTCGACGGTCGCGACCATTCTGTTGCTGGGCCTCTTCTTCAAGACGGCCGACATCTTCCTGCTGCTCTTCGTCGCGGTCGTCTTCTCGCTCTTCCTCGGCGCCGTGCGCGATGCGCTGGTCAAGCGCACGCGCATGCCGGCATCGGTGGCCTTCTTCCTCGCCGTGGTCGGGACGATCTCCGCCGTCGCGGCGCTGATCACGATTCTCGTCCCGCCCGTCGTCGAACAGACGCAACAGCTGTTAGGCAACCTCCCCAAATTCGTGGGTGCCTGGCAGCAGTGGACGCAGAGCGTCCTGCTCCGCTATCCGCGACTGCAGGAGATGTGGGCCGCGGAGTCGGCGCGACTGCTCGGTGGCGTCGTCGCTCAGGTCGAGGGGGCGGTGGGAGAAATCCTGCCGCAGGTCGTTGGACTCGGGCACGCCGTCGTGAGCATCGTCTCCATCATCGTCATGGCGATCTTCCTCGCGTTGCACCCGGGGACATATCGCGAGTGGCTGATCGCCCTCTTTCCCCCGAGCCGCCGCGACCTCACGCGCGAGGTGCTCAGCGACATGTCGCGCACGCTGCGCTCGTGGATCGTCGGGCAGTTGCTCGCGATGACTGTGCTCGCCGTCCTCACCGCACTCGGCCTCTATCTCCTCGACGTCCCATACTGGCTCACCTTCGGCGTCTTCACTGGCGCGGTGGCGATCATCCCGTTCTTCGGTACGCTGATCTCGTCGATTCTTCCGGCGCTCTTTGTCCTTGGTGGCACCGGAGTGTTTGGCTTCTCGCCCGGGACGCACGCGCTGCTCGTCATGATCCTCGGCTTCCTCATCCACATCCTCGAAGCCAACGTCGTCGTCCCGATCATCACGGCGCACCAGGTCGAGATGCCGCCGGTCCTCAGCATCATGGCCGTGCTGGTCGTCGGGCGTCTCCTCGGCCCGGCCGGTCTCCCCGTCGCCGTCCCGCTCCTCGCCGTCCTGATCGTCGTCGTGCGACGGGTGCTCATCAACCGCGTGTACGATGCGCAAGGGACGCATCGCGCCGGGCGCGAGCGCGTCCTCGTCCTGCGCGTTCCGGCACCTGACGGAAGTGTGCTCGTGACCGCCGATCCGCCGCTGGATGTATTGCGCCTGTCGGGTGGGCGACTCTCCGCCTGACGAGTGCGGAGCGCCAACTCGATCTCGCTGTCGCCTGAGAGATCCGTGAGCGCCATGCGCGCCGTGACCGTGCCGTGACCGTGCCGTGAGAGTCGCATGATCTTCGAGCCAGAGTTCGAGACGCTGCCGCCCGATCGCCTGCGCGCGCTGCAGGGAGAGCGGTTGCGTACCCTCGTCGCCTACGTGACACAACGCGTCCCGTTCTATCGCGAGCGCCTCGCCGCGGTCGGCGTCGCCGCCGCCGACATTCGCTCCATCGACGACGTGGTGCGACTCCCGATCACCCGCAAGACGGACCTGCGCGACAACTACCCTCTCGGCCTCCTCGCCGTCCCGCGCGAGGAGCTGCGACGGATCCACGCGTCGTCGGGGACCACCGGCAAGGCGACGGTAGTCGCCTACACGGCGAATGATGTGGATCTCTTCGCGCGGGTGAATGCGCGCTCGCTGGCGATGGCCGGCGCGATGCCGGGGATGACCCTGCACAACGCCTACGGCTACGGACTCTTCACCGGCGGCCTCGGGATCCATTACGGGGGCGAACGGCTCGGGATGGCGGTGGTGCCAGTAAGTGGCGGGATGACCGATCGCCAGATGACGCTCATCCAGGATCTCCGCCCCGACATCATTACCTGCACGCCGAGCTACGCGCTTACGCTGGCCAGCGAGTTCCGCCGCCGCGGCATTGCGCCTGGCGACATCTCCCTCCGCCACGCCGTACTCGGCGCGGAGCCATGGACCGATGGGATGCGGCGACAGATCGACGCCGCGTTAGGCGTGGAGAGCACGAACATCTATGGGCTCTCGGAGATCATCGGGCCGGGCGTCTCGTGCGAGTGCGTCGAGGCGCGCAATGGATCGCACATCATGGAGGATCACTTCTATCCGGAGATCCTCGATCCGGCGACTGGCCAGCCCGTGCCAGTCGGCGAGGAGGGCGTCCTCGTCCTCACGACGCTGACCAAGGAGGCGCTCCCCCTCCTGCGCTACTGGACCGGCGACATCACCGCTCTCGACCGCGGCACTTGCGTGTGCGGACGCACGCTCGCGCGCATGCGCCTCATCAAGGGGCGCACCGACGACATGCTCATCATTCGCGGCGTGAACGTCTATCCGAGCCAGGTCGAATCGGTCCTCGCCCGCATTCCGGAGTTGGCGCCGCACTATCGCCTCGTCGTCTCGCGCGACGGGACGCTCGACGCGATCTGCATCGAGGCCGAAGTGACCTCGATCGTGGTCGGTGAGCTCGGGGCGTTGGCGCCCGATAGCGCCGAAGACAACGATGACTCGCCGTATTCGCCGCTCCGTCGCCGAGTGGCTGCCCTCATTCGCGATACGATCGGCGTCTCGATGGCGGTGCGTCTTGTCGCGCCGGGTGAGGCGCCGCGCTCGGAAGGGGGGAAGTTGAACCGCGTGCTCGACCGACGACCACGCGACTGACGGCGCGTTCGGCTGTTGGTCGAGCGACGATCGACTCCCGCGGCGTTTCCGTGCCCGTCGCGACGCTGCTACTTTGCGCTGGCGCGCCCATCGACGCCCCCACTCCATCGCATGTCCGACTTCCGACTCTACAACACGCTGTCGCGCAGCGTCGAGCCGTTCGCCCCCAGCGATGGCGACACGGTGCGCATCTACTCGTGCGGCCCCACGGTCTACGATCCGGCCCACGTCGGAAACTTTCGAACCTTTCTCTTCAACGACCTCCTGCGGCGCACTCTGCTGCTCGAAGGGTGGAAGGTCGAACAGGTGCAGAACCTCACCGACGTCGACGACAAGATCATCAAGCGGGCGCAATCGACCGGAAAGTCGATCATCGACGTCACCGAGCCGATCACCGAGATCTTTCATACCGACCGCCGCTACCTGCGCATCCAGGACGCCGAGGAGTATCCCAAGGCGACGACGCACATCCCGGAGATGATCGCGCTGGTCGAGGTACTTCTGGAGAAGGGAGTCGCCTACAAGGCCGAGGATGGCTCGATCTACTTCGCCATCGACCGCTTTCCGGGTTACGGCAAGCTGTCGCGCCTCGACACGCGCGAGGTGAAGCACGGGGCTCGTGTCGCGCAGGACGACTATACGAAGGAGAACGCGCAGGACTTCGCGCTCTGGAAGGCCGCCAAGCCGGAGGACGAAGCGACCGGCGCCGCCTGGGACGCCCCCTTCGGTCGCGGGCGCCCTGGGTGGCACCTCGAATGCTCGGCGATGGCGATGAAGTATCTCGGCGAGACGCTCGACATCCATTGCGGTGGAATCGACCTGGTCTTTCCGCATCACGAAGACGAGATCGCCCAGTCCGAGGCGGCGACCGGGGTGCCATTCTCCCGTTTCTGGTGCCACGGCGAGTTCCTGCAGATCGACGGCACCAAGATGTCCAAGCGGCTCGGTAACATCACGACCGTGAAGGACTTACGCGAGCGCGGCGTGTCCGCGGCGGCGATCCGCCACTTCATATACTCCACGCACTACCGGAAGCAGATGAACCTCTCCGGGGCGGGGTTGGAGGCGTCGCTCGAAGCCGTGAGGCGAGTGGGGGAGCTGGCTTATCGCCTCGAGCACGCGAAGGGGGGGACGCCGGAACTCGCAGCGGCCGCCCAGGAAGGAGAGGCATCGTTCCGCGCCGCGCTTCGCGACGACCTGAATGGTCCGGAAGCGATCGCCGCGCTCTTCACCTTCCTCCAGCGCGCCAACGCCGAGCTCGATCGCAACGGGAAGGATGTCGCCGCCTTGGGCGAGGCTCGCCGCGTCTTCGCGATGATGGACTCGGTGCTCGACATTCAGCCGAAGGCGGTCCGGCTGATCGTGTCCCCTTCGGGTCCCGAGCCGGCGCCGAGCGCGATCCCCGGGCTCGAACCGGCGGAACAGGAGAATCTGCTGTGGGCTGCCAGCCGTCTTCAGGATCGTCTGGCCGCCCGCGCCGCCCGGGACTTCGCCCAGTCCGACGCGATCCGTGCCGAGGTCGAGGAACGCGGTTTCGTGGTAAAGGACGGCCCGCAGGGAACCCAATTGGAGCGCTGGCGATAGATCACCCCCGTCCCCCGTCTCCCGTCTCCCGTCCAGCCCCCGCGCCCCCACCCCTCGTCTTCTCGTCTTCTGACAACTCGTCTTCTGTATCCCGTTGAGTTGACACGAGTTATCAGCCCCACTATCCTATGTGTCTCGCGCGAAACACATGTCGTTCGCTGACGTAGCTCAGTTGGTAGAGCTCCTGATTTGTAATCAGGCGGTCGCGAGTTCGAGTCTCGCCGTCAGCTTGTGATGGCGAGGGAGCGAACGGAGGATCGGGCGGGGACGCCACCAGTGGTGTGCGCATCGTAGTGTTAGGTGGGGTACCCAAGTGGCCAACGGGAGCAGACTGTAAATCTGCCGGCGCACGCCTTCGAAGGTTCGAATCCTTCCCCCACCATGCAGTCGTGGTGACAGCAGGACGTCGGTGCAGGCGAAGTCGGTCTACCGGTAGTTGATGTTTAGGCAGGCAGCAGGTGGAGACATACGGGCAACACGCGGGAGTAGCTCAGTTGGTAGAGCGCGAGCCTTCCAAGCTTGAGGTCGCGGGTTCGAGCCCCGTCTCCCGCTTTGCACGATTTGAGTAACAGGGTGGAACACCCGGCAGGCTCCGGGCGGCCGAACGGTCGGGGGCCGACCGGGGTTTGGCTGTGGATGCAGTATGCAAGTGGTGTGCAGGTAGTCTGTGCAGGTGGTGTATGCAGGCGCACGCGTAGCTCAGTCGGTAGAGCACATCCTTGGTAAGGATGAGGTCATCGGTTCGATCCCGATCGCGTGCTTCGGGAAGGGTAGGGATGCACGCCCCTCGTCTTCTCGTCTTCTCGTCTTCAGAGCTCTAGATCATGCCCCGCGACAAGATCATCCTCGCCTGCGGCGAGTGTAAGAATCGCAACTACTTCACCACCAAGAACAAGCGCACCCACCCGGAGCGCGTCGAGTGGAAGAAGTACTGCCCCCGCTGCGACAAGCATCAGACGCACAAGGAAACCAAGTAGCCGTGACCACCCAAGTCGCCCGCGTGAGCTGGACGCACCGCCTCGCCACGTTCTATCGCGACGTGATGGCGGAAATGAAGAAGGTGACCTGGCCCGACATGCCGCAGGTGCGCCAATTGGCCATCGGCGTCATCGTGCTGTCGCTCTTCATCGGCGCGGTCATCGCGCTCATGGACGTCATCCTGCAGCAGGTGCTCGTGCGCTGGATCCCCTCGCTGTTCGGGGGCTGATTCGTGGAACATCGCTGGTATGCCATCCAGACGACGGCCGGCCACGAGAACAAGGTGAAGTCGCTCATCCTGCGGAAGATCGAGCAGGATCCGCGTGCACCCGAAGAGCGCCTGATTCGTCAGGCGCTCGTTCCCACGCAGCAGAGCATCGAAATCAAGAACGGCAAGAAGGTCACCGTCGAGCGCAAGCTGTACCCCGGCTATGTGCTCGCCGAGATGCTCTGGAACCAGGAGACCTCGCACATCATCAACGGGATCCAGGGCGTCATCAAGTTCGTGCAGCACGGGCTCGGCGGTCCCACCAAGGAGCCCATGGCGCTGAGGCAGGATGAAGTCAATCGCCTCCTCGGTGTCGCCGAAGAAGTCGAAGAGACCGCTCCGCGCGAGGAGATCCCCTTCCTCGTCGGACAGGCGGTTGCCATCACCGAAGGACCGTTTACCGACTTCAGCGGCACCGTCGAGGAAGTCATGGCGGACAAGGGAAAGGTGCGCGTCATGGTCAGTCTGTTCGGCCGCCCCACGTCGGTCGAGCTGGACTACTTGCAGCTGAAGCCGTACTAGGGAGGCGCAACAGCACCACGGTACGGCGCCGAGGAGCGCGCCACAGGAATCGAAGTCGCCGGAGGATCGACGAACGCGTGAGGGAACTGCAGCGCTTCGTTCGAGATGATCCCGGCGCAGGGAGGTCAGAGCACGGGCAACCGTCCCTCGGCCACCCCCCGCAGTCACCGGCCCTTGCGCGGGGCGGCCGCTACGCGGCGAGAAGCGCACCGTCGGCAACCACAACGACGCTAATCACACGGTGGGAGTCTGAACGCGGAAGATCTGCCAGCAGGGCCGCGGGACATCACCAGTCGGGCAAGCCGGTCGAAGGATCATTCCTTCACTAGGCCCAACCGGCCTCACGCGCATCCGACACCGGTCGCCTTCGCTCGCCCCTCGGGGTGGTCGACGGGTATGCCGGTCGAGTCGCGTGGATCGTCCCCCTGTTCGCCGCTCGCTCCGCGTTCGTACGCAGAGGAGACCAATGGCAAAGAAGGTCAGCGGGTTCGTCAAGCTCCAGATCCCCGCGGGGCGCGCGAATCCGGCTCCTCCGGTGGGTACGGCTCTCGGCCCCCAGGGGATCAACATCATGATGTTCTGCAAAGAGTTCAACGCTCGGACGCAGGACCGCGATGGATTGATCCTCCCCGTCGAGATCACGATCTACTCGGACAAGTCGTTCACCTTCATCCTCAAGACGCCGCCTGCGGCGATCCTGATCAAGAAGGAGCTCGGACTGGAAAAGGGGTCGGGTCAGCCTAACCGCGTGAAGGTCGGATCGATCACGGCCGCACAAGTCAGGAAGATCGCCGAGGTGAAGATGCCGGACCTCAACTGTGACACGATCGAGTCCGCGATGTCGATGGTGGCAGGCGCGGCGCGCTCGATGGGTGTCGAGGTGAAGGGCTGATGCGCACACACGGCAAGAAGTTTCGGGACGCCGCGAAGAAGCGCGACATCGCAACGTCCTACCAGATGCGCGAGGCGTTGGAGCTCGTGAAGGGCTCGGCCTTCGCCAAGTTCGACGAGACGGTCGAAGTGTCGGTCCGTCTGGGGGTCGACCCGCGCCACGCCGACCAGATCGTGCGTGGCACCGTGGTCCTTCCGGCGGGAACCGGTAAGTCGGTCCGCGTCCTCGTCATCGCGGTCGGCGAAAAGGCGCGCGAGGCCGAAGAGGCCGGCGCGGATTTCGTCGGCGTCGAGCACCTGGCCAAGATCAAGGAAGGATGGCTGGACTTCGACGTCATGATCGCCACCCCCGACCAGATGGGGCAGGTCGGCCAGCTGGGACGCGTCCTCGGCCCACGCGGGCTGATGCCGAACCCGAAGGCCGGCACCGTCACGATGAACGTCGGGCAGGCGGTGCGTGAGTCCAAGGCCGGCAAGATCGAGTTCCGCGTCGACAAGGGCGGCAACGTCCACGCGGCGATCGGCAAGGTGTCGTTTGGCCTCGAAGCGCTCGAGACCAACCTCACCGCCTTCATGGACCAGATCGTCCGCTCCAAGCCGGCGGCGGCCAAGGGCGTGTACGTGCGGAATCTCTCGGTGTCCAGCACCATGGGCCCCGGCGTGCGCGTCGACATCACTCCGTACCGGGGGTAGCGAGCGATGAAGAAGAGTGACAAGGAGCAGCTCGTTACCGAGCTGCGCGACAAGATCAAGGACGCGAAGGCGCTCTACTTCACCGACTTCACGGGACTCAACGTGAAGCGGATGACCGAGCTGCGCCGCCGCTTCCGCAAGGCCGGCGTCGACTACGTCGTCATCAAGAACACGCTGGCGCTCCGCGCGGTAAACGAGAGCGGACTCACCGGGAGCCGCCTGAGCGGCCCTACCGGTGTCGTCGTGGCGAAGGATGCCGTCTCGGCCGCGAAGGTCCTCATCGATTTCGCCAAGGAGAACGATCAGCGCCCGGCGACCAAGGGCGGGATCTTCGAAGGGAACACGATCGACGAGGCGACGGTCAAGAAGCTCGCGACGCTCCCGACGCGCGAGGAAGCGCTGTCGCAGTTCGTGAGCGCCTTGAACAGCGTGCTCATGATGTTTGCCCTCGCCCTCGAGGCGCGGAAGACGCAACTCGAGGAAGGGGGTGGTGGTGCAGCACCCGCGGCCGAAGCGGCACCCGCCGCCGAGGCAGCAGCCGAGGCAGCGCCTGCTGCCGAAGCCGCACCCGACGCAGCAGCAGGACAGCCCGACCAGCAGGCCTAACCCGGGTGAGACGTTAGGCAGGAGGAACGAAGCGGGCGAAACATCCCGCAGAGTCCTCCGGCAGAACGCCCGCCATGGAATTGTGAACCAACAATCCCAGGATCACCTGGGTCCCACACGGAGAACACAACAATGCCTACGACCCTGAGCAAGGACGAGATCCTCGACGCGATCGGCAACATGTCGGTCATCGAGCTCGCCGACCTCATCGAGACGTTCAAGAGCAAGTTCAACGTCACCATCGCCGCGGTTGCGGCTGGCGGCGCTGGCGGCGGCGCGGCTGCGGCCCCGGCCGTCGAGGAGCAGACGGAGTTCGCCGTCATCCTCAAGGAAGCTGGTCCCAAGAAGATCCAGGTCATCAAGGTCGTTCGCGAACTGACCGGCCTGGGCCTCAAGGAAGCGAAGGATGTCGTCGACGGCGCCCCGAAGGAGATCAAGGGCGGCATGTCGAAGGACGAAGCGGCCGGGATCAAGGCCAAGCTGGAAGCAGAAGGCGCTGTCGTCGAGGTGAAGTAGGACAACGGCGGACGGGAGACGGGGGACGGGGGACGGGAGTGCGGTGCCTAACGGCACCGCGATTCCGAATCCCGCGAGTCGCGAAGCGACGAGCACCCCCGTCCCCCGTCTCCCGTCCCCCGTCCTACTCCCCTCGCCCAAACTGCTAAGTGACTGAGATTCTCCGCACCACCGCAACAAATCGTTCCGCCTCCTTCCCTCGCCTCTCTTCCGATCGCGCCAGCCTGGGCGTGCACGGGGGTGGGGCAGTTTTCGCCTGTGCGCGGGTGAAACATGCCTGAATTGATGAAGCAGATCACGTTTGGTAAGCTCGACGAAGGAATGGGGATGCCCCATCTCCTCGACATCCAGACACGAGCGTTCGAGACGCTCTTGCAGCTGGATGCCGCCTCGCATGACCGCGAGGACATCGGCCTCGAGCGTGTCTTCAAGGATCTCTTCCCCATCACCGACGTCCACGAGAACTTCTCGCTGGAGTTCGTCAAGTACAACCTTGGCGAACCGAAGTACTCCGTCGAGGAGTGCATCGAGCGGGACATGACCTTCTCGGCGCCGCTCAAGGCGACGCTGCGCCTGGTCATCAACGAGGACGTCAACGGCGTCAAGCGCCCGCGCAACATCATCGAGAAGGAAGTCTACCTCGGCGAGTTGCCGCTGCTCACCGACCTCGGCACGTTCGTCATCAATGGCGCCGAGCGCGTCATCGTGAGCCAGCTGCACCGCTCCCCGGGTGTGGTGTTCGAGGAGTCGACGCACCCCAACGGGCAGCGCCTGATCTCGTCGCGCATCATCCCGTTCCGCGGGTCGTGGGTCGAGTTCACCGTGGACATCCACGACGTGATCTACGTCCACATCGACAAGAAGAAGAAGTTCCCCGCCACCGCCCTGCTGCGCGCCTTTGGTTACGGCGCCAATTCCGACATCCTCCGCCTCTTCTTCGCGGTCCGCGACCTGGACCTCACGAAGAAGCGCGAAGGGCGTGCCGAAACCCGTGAAGTGCTCGGCGCCATCCTCGCCGAAGACGTCACGCTCGCCGGCGAGGAGGTGGATCCCGACGCCCCCAAGGCCAAGACCAAGAAGGCCCGCGCGCTCGCCGAGCGCGCCGCCGCCGACCTGCTCGTTCGCGAAGGGGACGAACTCACCGAGGAGATCTTCAACCGCCTCACCCGGCAAGGGGTGAAGACGGTAAAGGTCTTCTGCTCGTACATGCTCGTCGACCTGCGCGACGAACTCGACGCCATCGAGCGCGGCGAGCGCCCGCAGCCGCGCGTCCTCTCGCACGACGTCGTCGACCCGGAGACAGGCGAAGTCGTCGCCGATGCCGGATCCGCGCTCAAGGAGACGCTGATCAAGCGCATCCGCAAGGCCGACATCGTCAAGGTGCAGGTCTTCGTGGCTTCGGGTCGCGCCGAGTCGGCGCTGATCAAGAACACCATCGCCAAGGACCCAACCGATCCGAAGCACATCACTCCCGAGGAGCGCAAGCGCCAGGGGTGGAGCTCGGACGCGGAGTCGGGCGAAGGGAAGTCGCTCAACTCGATCTACACGCTCCTCCGTCCGGGCGACGCGCCGAACAAGGAGACTGCGAAGCAGGCGCTCGAACGCCTCTTCTTCTCCCCCAAGCGCTACGACCTCGGGCGCGTGGGGCGCTACAAGATCAACCAGCGCCTCAACCTCAAGGAGAAGGCGAGCACCACGGTCCTCACCAAGGACGACTTCATCGCGATCCTGCGCAACCTCGTCGAATTGCACGAGGGACGCGGGCACGTGGACGATATCGATCACCTCGGCAACCGCCGCATTCGCTCGGTTGGTGAGCTGATCGCGAACCAGTTCTCCGTCGGTCTCTCCCGCATGGCGCGCCTGGTCAAGGAGCGCATGTCGATCAACACCGATCCGGAAAAGATCTCGCTCGACGACCTGGTCAACGCCCGCACGGTGTCGGCGGTGATCCAGGCGTTCTTCGGCTCGTCGCAGCTCTCGCAGTTCATGGACCAGACCAATCCGCTGGCCGAGCTGACGCACAAGCGGCGCCTCTCCGCGTTAGGCCCCGGCGGCCTCACGCGCGAGCGCGCCGGCTTCGAGGTGCGCGACGTGCACTACTCGCAGTACGGGCGTATGTGCCCGATCGAAACGCCTGAAGGTCCGAACATCGGCCTCATCACCTCGCTCGCCTGCTTTGCCCGCGTGAACGACCTCGGCTTCGTCGAGACGCCGTATCGCGTGGTCAAGAACGGGAAGGTGACCAACGATCTCGCCTGGCTCGATGCCAACCGCGAGGAAGACACGGTCATCGCCCAGGCGAACGCGAAGCTGAACGAGGACGGGACCTTCGCCAACGATCTCGTGCTGTGCCGCCAGCGCGGCGACTTCCCGGTCGTCTCGCCGGATCGCATCGACTACATGGACGTTGCGCCCGAGCAGCTGGTCTCGATCGCCGCGGCGATCATCCCGTTCCTCGAGCACGACGACGCCAACCGCGCCCTCATGGGCTCGAACATGCAGCGTCAGGCCGTGCCGCTCCTCAACCCGCAGACCCCGCTGGTGGGGACGGGACTCGAGGCGAAGGTGGCGCGCGACTCCGGCGCGGTGGTCATCGCCCGCCGCGCGGGCGTGGTCACGCGCGTGACCGCCGACGAGATCATCGTCGACGCCGGTCCCGCCGAGCGCACGCGTCGCTCGAGCGACGACCGCCCGTTGGAGCGCCTCACGCAGCAGGATCGCTACAAGATCAAGAAGTACTGGCGTACGAACCAGGACACCGCGATCAACCAGCGCCCGATCGTCCGCCTTGGCCAGAAGGTCAAGGAAGGCGAGGTGATGGCCGACGGTGCGGCGACCGAGTTCGGGCAGCTCGCGTTAGGCTCGAACGTGCTGGTCGCGTTCATGCCCTGGTACGGACACAACTTCGAGGACGCCATCGTCCTCTCCGAGCGCCTGGTGAAGGAAGACGTCTACTCGTCGATCCACATCCAGGAGCTCGAACTGCACGTGCGCGACACCAAGCGCGGGCAGGAGGAAATCACGCGTGAAATTCCGAACGTCGCCGAGGAGTCGCTGGTCGACCTCGACGAGCGCGGGATCGTGCGCATCGGCGCGCAGGTGAAGCCGGGCGACATCCTCGTCGGCAAGATCACGCCGAAGGGTGAGACGGAGCTCTCGCCTGAAGAGAAGCTCCTCACCGCGATCTTCGGTGAGAAGGCGAAGGACGTGAAGGACTCGTCGCTCAAGGTCTCGCCGGGGATGGAAGGCGTCGTCATCGACGTCAAGATCTTCTCGCGCATCGAGGACCAGGTGGTCGAGAAGGATCGCGGCGAGCGCATCGGTGAAGTGCGCCGCCTCGAGGGCGAGGAGAAGGTGCGCGTCAACGAGGTGCGCGACGAGGAGCTCAAGGCGATCCTCGAAGGGCAGGTCGTGGCGCTCGCCCTCAAGGCAGGAACGGTGGAGGAGGGAATCCCCACTGGCACCACGCTGACCAACGACGTGTTGCGCGACCTGCGCTTCGCCCAGTTGGACCTCAAGACCTTCCGCGTCGAGGACAAGGCAAGCAACGACGCCATCCGCGAGATCATCGACGCCGCCAACGAAGAGAAGGCGCGCATCGAGGAGAAGGCGGAGGAGCGGATCGACCGCATTCTGCAGCCGGACGAACTCCCGCCGGGAGTCATCCAGCTGGTGAAGGTGTACCTGGCCGAGAAGCGCAAGATCTCGGTCGGCGACAAGATGGCCGGCCGCCACGGCAACAAGGGTATCGTGGCGCGCATCGTCCCCGAGGAGGACATGCCGTTCCTCCCCGACGGACGTCCGGTCGACATCGTGCTCAACCCGCTGGGCGTGCCGTCGCGCATGAACGTCGGGCAGATCCTCGAGACCCACCTCGGGTGGGCCGCGAAGATCCTCGGCTTCTACGCGAAGACCCCGGTCTTCCAGGGGGCGAACGAGAAGGAGATCGGCCTGCTGCTCAAGCTCGCCGGGCTCACGTGGGCGCGCGAAACGCTGTCGCTCACTGGGGCGCCGTTCTACATCGCCGAAGCAGACATCAAGGCGATCGTTGCCGACTTCCTCCCGGCCAAGGCCGGTGACGAGCGCGTGCAACTCCTCGCCGACGCAACGGTGAACGACCTGAACGCGCGCGGGATGTCGGCCGAGTCGAAGGATATCTACAACCGCGTGCGCGACTTCCTCGCCTTCGCGGCGCGGACGCTCGCCGAGCGCGAGGAAGCCGAGCTGCAGAACCAGCTTGCCTTCCACCAGGCTGGTGCTGACGACGAGTCGGCGTCGGCGCAGCATCGCACGGAGATGAAGGCTGCGGTCAAGGCCGTCGAGAAGCGCGTCGGTCGTGCGCCGCAGGAGATCCTCGAGGATCTCGAGCTTCCGGCGCTCGCCGCGATGCTCGGCAAGAAGTCCGATGCCGACGTCGAGAAGGCGGGGCTCGAACTGATGCGCATCGCCGGCATCACGCCGGCGGGCAAGATGCACATGCGCGACGGCCGGAGCGGCGAGAAGTTCGCCTTCCCGGTGACGGTCGGCGAGATCTACATGCTCAAGCTCTCGCACCTGGTCGACGACAAGATCCACGCGCGCTCCATCGGCCCCTACTCCCTCGTCACGCAGCAGCCGCTGGCGGGCAAGGCACAGTTTGGTGGCCAGCGCTTCGGGGAGATGGAGGTGTGGGCGCTCGAGGCGTACGGCGCGGCGCACACGCTGCAGGAGATCCTGACGGTGAAGTCCGACGACGTGAACGGGCGCTCGCGCGTCTACGAAGCGATCGTCAAGGGGCAGAACCTTCCCGAGCCGGGGACGCCGGAGTCGTTCAACGTGCTGGTGAAGGAACTGCAGGCGTTAGGCATCTACGTGAAGATGGGTGCGAAGGGCGAGGCCAACGGGAACGGCAACGGCAATGGCGCCGGCTTCTCCAACGAAGGCGAGGTGTAACCCATGATCGATTTTCGCAGCGCGCGTGAGACACGCGCCTCCTCGTTCGACTTCATCCAGGTCCGTATCGCGTCGCCGGAGGAGATCCGCGGCCCGAAGGATCCGAAGGAGCGCGAACGGCAGGAGATGCAGGGCCTGCGGCAGTGGTGGTCGTGGGGCGAGGTCACCAAGCCCGAGACCATCAACTACCGCTCGTTCAAGCCGGAGAAGGACGGACTCTTCTGCGAGCGCATCTTCGGCCCGGTGAAGGACTGGGAGTGCCACTGCGGCAAGTACAAGCGCATCCGCTATCGAGGCGTCATCTGCGATCGTTGCGGCGTCGAGGTCACGCTGTCCAAGGTGCGCCGTGAGCGCATGGGACACATCGAGCTCGCCGTCCCGGTGGCGCACATCTGGTTCTTCAAGACCCTCCCCTCGCCGATGGGGAACCTCCTCGACCTCACGCTCCGTGACCTCGAGAAGGTGATCTACTATTCGAACTACGTCGTCATCGAGCCGGGGAACCAGGAAGTCCGCACCAACCAGCTCCTCGACGAAGACGCCTATCTCGACCTCAAGGCGAAGGCTAAAGAGGAAGGGGATACACTGTTCCAGGCCGACATCGGCGCCCCCGCGGTGCGCGAGCTCCTCAAGCGCATCGACGTGGACAAGGTCGCCGAGACGTTGCGCCTGAGCGTCGTCGACGAGACGTCGCAGCATCGCAAGAAGCAGATGCTCAAGCGCCTCAAGATCGTCGACGCCTTCCGCAACTCGGGCGACGCCGGCGGCACGCGCAACAAGCCGGAGTGGATGATCATGGACGTGATCCCGGTGATTCCGCCGGATCTCCGTCCGCTCGTCCCGCTCGACGGCGGGCGCTTCGCCACGTCCGACCTGAACGACCTGTACCGCCGCGTCATCAACCGCAACAACCGGTTGATGAAGCTCATCACGCACCGCGCGCCGGAAGTCATCCTGCGCAACGAGAAGCGCATGCTGCAGGAAGCGGTCGATGCGCTCTTCGACAACGGGCGTCGCTCCAAGGCGATCCGCGGCCGCGGCAAGCGTCCGCTCAAGTCGCTCTCCGACATGCTCAAGGGGAAGCAGGGGCGCTTCCGCCAGAACTTGTTAGGCAAGCGCGTCGACTACTCCGGGCGTTCGGTCATCGTCGTCGGTCCCGAGCTCAAGCTGCACCAGTGCGGCCTCCCCAAGGCGATGGCGCTGGAGCTGTTCAAGCCGTTCATCATCCACAAGCTGGTGGAGAAGGGGATCGCCGAGACGGTCAAGCGCGCGAAGAAGATCGTCGAGCGCGAGAGCCCCGAGGTCTACGAGATCCTCGAGGAGATCATCAAGGACCACCCGGTCCTCCTCAACCGTGCGCCGACGCTTCACCGCCTGGGGATCCAGGCGTTCGAGCCGGTGCTCGTCGAAGGCAAGGCCATTCGTATTCACCCGCTCGTGTGCGCGGCGTTCAACGCCGACTTCGACGGTGACCAGATGGCCGTGCACGTCCCGCTGTCGTTCGAGGCCCAGCTCGAGGCACGCCTGCTCATGCTGTCGTCGAACAACATCCTCAAGCCGTCCGACGGACGCCCGATCTCGGAGCCGTCGCAGGACATCGTGCTCGGGTGCTACTTCGCGACCAAGCAGGCGTCCGACTTCGACAAGACCGCTAAGGATCCGAAGCTGGTCGCGGCGCTCAAGTCGTACGGCACTACCGCCGAAGTCGAGACGGCGCTGGCGATGGGGCGCGTCAAGCACCAC
Organism: Gemmatimonadaceae bacterium; assembly: GCA_044225935.1. Classification (GTDB taxonomy): domain Bacteria; phylum Gemmatimonadota; class Gemmatimonadetes; order Gemmatimonadales; family Gemmatimonadaceae; genus SCN-70-22. The sequence goes on along the minus strand of JBGAHX010000016.1, from coordinate 19,426 downwards.
ACCACGATCCGTTACCACCTGGATCGCGATGGCGAGAAGAAGTGGATCACCACCACGGTCGGGCGCGTGCTGTTCAACGCAATCATCCCCGACGAGGTGCCGTTCCAGAACCGCGACATGAAGAAGAAGGCGCTCGGGGAGCTCGTCTTCGAGACCTTCCGCAAGGCTGGCCTCACCAAGACGGTCGAGTTCCTCGATCGCCTCAAGGAGTTCGGCTTCGCCAACGCCACGCGCGGTGGCGTGTCGATCGGGATCGAGGACCTGCACATCCCGGGCGACAAGCAGACGCTGCTCACCGAGGCGACCGATCGCGTGGAGCGCTTCCAGCGCGCCTACCAGACCGGCAACATCACCAACGGTGAGCGCTACAACAAAGTCATCGATACCTGGACCCACGCGAACTCCGACATCGCCGACGCGATGGTCAAGGCGATGCGCGAGTCCAACCAGGGATTCAACCCGGTGTTCATGATGTTCGACTCCGGCTCACGCGGTAGCCGCGACCAGATCCGCCAGCTGGCGGGGATGCGCGGACTCATGGCGAAGCCGCAGAAGAAGCTCACCGGTGGCATCGGCGAAATCATCGAGAGCCCGATCAAGTCGAACTTCCGCGAAGGGCTGTCGGTGCTCGAGTACTTCATCTCCACCCACGGTGCACGCAAGGGTTTGGCCGACACGGCGCTCAAGACGGCCGACGCCGGATACCTCACCCGTCGTCTCGTCGACGTGGCGCAAGACGTCACGATCGCCGAGGAAGATTGCGGAACGATTCAGGGGCTGGAGATCGGCGCGTTGAAGGAAGGCGAGGATGTCATCGAGGCGCTCAGCGAGCGCATCGTCGGCACCGTGGCCGCCGACGACGTGATGGATCCGCATGCCCGTGAAGAGACTGGAAAGCAGGTGGTGCTCGCCCAGGCCGGTCAGCTCATCGACGAGGAAGCGGCGAACGCCATCGAGGAGTCGGGGATCGAGACGGTGAAGATCCGCTCGGTGCTCACCTGCGAGGCAAAGCGTGGTTTGTGCCGCATGTGCTACGGGCGCAACCTGGCGACCATGAAGATGGTCGACCTGGGCGAGGCCGTCGGCATCATCGCGGCGCAGTCGATCGGCGAGCCGGGAACGCAGCTCACCCTGCGTACCTTCCACATCGGTGGAACGGCGGCGCGTATCGCCGAGCAGACGGCGCGCAAGTCGAAAGTCGCCGGCGTCGTCGAGTTTGGGGATCGCCTCGTGCTCGTCACCAACCGCGAGGGACAGAAGATCGTCACCTCGTACGAAGGCGAAATCACCATCCGCGCCTCGGCCGACAAGACGTCGGCAATCGGCGCGCGCCTGGCGGTGCCGCTCGGCGCCACCTTCTTCGTGAAGGACGGCGACGAAGTGAAGAAGGAGCAGGTCATCTTCACGTGGGACCCGTACACCAACCCGATCCTTGCCGACATCGAGGGCGTCATTCGCTTCGTCGACATCGTCGAGGACGAGTCCATTTCCGAGGAGCTCGATGAACTGACCGGGTTGCGCCAGCGCGTCATCATCGAGGACCGCGAGAAGAAGCTCCACCCGCACATCGAGATCTGGCAGACGAAGGGCGGGAAGGAGAAGAAGGTCCGCGACTTCGTCATCCCGGTCGGCGCCGTCCTGGTGTCGGAGGATGGCGACGAGGTGCACGCGGGTGACACCATCGCCAAGGTCTCGCGCGAGGCGTACAAGACGCGCGACATCACCGGTGGTCTTCCGCGCGTGGCCGAACTCTTCGAAGCGCGTCGTCCGAAGGATCCGGCGACGATCTCCGAAGTCGACGGCATCGTGAAGTTTGGCGACATCAAGCGCGGCAAGCGCGAGGTGTTCGTCACCCCGGCGCGCATCGAGGGTGGCCAGTGGGTCACCGACGAAGGGTCGGAGTCGCAGCTGTACGAGGTCCCCGCGGGCAAGCACTTGCGCGTGCACGAGGGCGATCGCGTGCGCGCCGGTGACCGCCTTACCGAAGGGCCGGTCAACCCGCACGACATCCTGCGCATCAAGGGGCCGCGTGCGGTGCAGGAGTACCTGCTCAACGAGGTGCAGGAGGTCTACCGCCTGCAGGGCGTGAAGATCTCCGACAAGCACATCGGGGTGATCGTGAAGCAGATGCTGCAGAAGGTCCGCATCGTCGATCCGGGCGATACGGAGTTTCTCGAGGGCGAGCACGTCGACAAGCAGGTCTTCCGCGATCAGAACGATCGCGCGAAGAAGCGGAAGGAGAAGCCGGCGACGGCCGAACCGCTGCTGCTCGGGATCACGAAGGCATCGCTCACGACGCAGTCGTTCATCTCGGCGGCCTCGTTCCAGGAGACCACGCGAGTCCTCACCGACGCTGCGATCCGCGGCGCACGGGACGACTTGATGGGGCTCAAGGAGAACATCATCATCGGGCACCTCATCCCGGCGGGAACCGGTCAGTACCGGTACAACGACGTGGAGATCGAGGGGACGGAGCTGCCGGAGCCGGTGGCTGCACTCCCGATGACCGACGAGCCGCTTCCGAGCGTCTTCTCGGCGAGCTTTGCCGACAGCACGTTCAGCTTCGGTGGGAACGACGACATGTAGGTTGTAGTTAGGATGCACGCGGTGAAGGTGAAGCGCCCGGACGAGAATCCGGGCGCTTCGTCCTTCGGACACGAGTCGATGCGCGTGAGAGCAGGGTCGAGTGTCTCCTCGGAATCGACCGACCCGGGCTGGCACCGCGACCATCTCCCGTCGCCATCGCCAAGTGCTTGACGCCCCCACCCGCGACCCGGATGTTGGCGCGGTGACGCTCCACGCGCTCGCCATCCTCATCCCGGTCCTGCTCGTCCTCCTCGCCCTGCGCTGGGCCGGACGCGCAACGCTCGATCGCGCCGCACGCAAGGCAGTGCTGCGCTTCCGATCGCGCATCGACCGCTTCAAGCTGGCCAAGAAGCCGGAGATCATCGCCTCGCTGCTTGCCGACCCCGTCATCGCCGAGGCGGTGCGCGCTCACTCGCACCAGCAGGGGATCACGGAGGGCGCGGCGTGGCAGCGCGTGCGGCAGTATCTCGACGAGATCATCCCCTTCTTCAACATCCTCGCGTACTACCGCCTGGGGTATACGGCCAGCCGCGTCATCCTCAACTTCTTCTACAAGGTGAGTGTCGACGCCGAGCGCCCCGATCCGTTCCGCGGGCTCCCGCGCGACTCGATCATCATCTACCTCATCAACCATCGCTCCAACGCCGACTACGTGCTGGTCGCCTACGCGCTTGCCGGCGACGTGTCGATCTCGTATGCGGTGGGGGAGTGGGCGCGCGCCTTTCCGCTGGAGCACATCTTCAAGTCGTTTGGCTCGTACTTCATCCGGCGGCGCTACCGCGAGGCGCTGTACCACGTCGTGCTGGAGCAGTACGTCCGGCTGATCACGCAGCACGGGGTGACGCAGGGGATCTTTCCGGAAGGGGGGCTCACGCGCGACGGCACGTTGCGCCCGGCGAAGATCGGGCTCCTCGACTACGCGTTAGGCGTGGCGCGCGATCCGGCGCTCCGCAAGCGGATGTACGTGATGCCGGTCGCGCTCAACTACGACCGTGTACTCGAGGATCGCACGCTCCTGCGCGAGCTCGCGTCGCGCGAGGGGCGAGCGACGACGTCGCGCTTCGCGCAGTTTGGTGAAGTGGTGCGCTACGTGGGATGGAACTCGATGCGGATTCTCACTCGGCGATGGCGGCGGTACGGGCGCGCCGCGGTCATGGTCGGCACGCCCATCTCGGTCAGCGACTGGCTCGATGACCTCGAGCGGGATGGCACGCGCGTCTTCGAGCTGGAGCGACACGAACGCCTGGGGCACGTGCAGCGCTTCTGTGACCTCGCGATGGCGCGGATCGGCGCACTCGTCCCGGCGACGCCGGTCTCGCTCGCCTGCGCGGCACTTCAGACCTTCAGCGCCGACTTCGTCTCTCGGAGCGCGCTCCTGGCGCGCATGCACGAGCTGCGCGAGGTGCTTCCCGAGGTGAATGCCCGGGTGCTGCAGGGCGATCGGGACAATGATCGGGACGTCGATCGAGACATCGAAGAGATCTTCGAGCGCGCCTACCGGATGCTCCGCATGCGGAAGGTGATTGCCCGGCAGGGGGACGGCTTCCTGATCCTCTCCCGCGGCCGCCCCCTCGTCTCCTACTACGCCAACTCGATCGCCCACCTGCTCGGCCCGTATTCGGCTGGGGTGCGGGAGCGTGACGCCCTCCCGGTGCTCGCCGCGACGGGGGAGTGGTGATGGCGGGTCAATCGCCCAACTCGAATTGCGGGGCGACCTTGCCTCGCGCGAACGGGGCGTCTAATTTCAGCGTTCTGTTCCGTGCCGCCTATCTGGGCGATCCACGTAGAAGTCGATTCACGAACTGGTACTGAATGCCAACGATCAATCAGCTCGTCCGGCGTGCGCGCAAGGACGTGCTCAAGAAGGAAAAGTCGCCTGCGCTCAAGGCGAATCCGTTCCGCCGCGGTGTCTGCACCCGCGTGTACACCACGACCCCGAAGAAGCCGAATTCCGCGCTTCGCAAGGTCGCCAAGGTTCGCCTGACGAACCAGATCGAAATCATCGCCTACATCCCCGGCGAAGGGCACAACCTGCAGGAGCACTCGATCGTGCTCGTGCGTGGTGGCCGTGTGAAGGACCTTCCCGGCGTTCGCTACCACATCGTCCGCGGCACGCTCGACGCCGCCGGCGTGAATGGTCGCAATCGCAGCCGTTCCAAGTACGGCACCAAGAAGCCCAAGGCGGGCGCCGCCCCTGCTGGAGGTAAGAAGAAGTGAGCCGCCGCAAGAAGTCGGTCAAGCGTCCCATTCTCGCGGATGCCCGCTACGACAGCCAGACCGTTTCCAAGTTCATCAACTCCCTGATGTATCAGGGAAAGAAGTCGACCGCCGAGCGCCTCTTCTACGGCGCGATGGACATCGTCGAGTCCAAGACGAGCCAGCCCGGCGTCAACGTCTTCAAGCAGGCACTGGCCAACCTCAAGCCGGTGATCGAGGTCAAGTCGCGCCGCGTCGGCGGTGCCACCTACCAGGTCCCCGTCGAAGTGCGCCCCGAGCGCCGCACCGCGCTCGCCATGCGCTGGCTCATCAGCTACTCGCGCGACCGCAACGAGAAGTCGATGGCCGAGAAGCTGGCTGCCGAGGTGATCTCGGCCTCCAAGGGCGAGGGAAACGCCGTCAAGAAGAAGGAAGACACGCACCGCATGGCGGAGGCGAACAAGGCCTTCGCGCACTACCGCTGGTAGGACGTTTCTTCCGGAGTTGTTGCGGCGGGTGGCCAATTGGCCACCCGCTGTCGCTTTTCTGACGCAGCGAGTGTAGCCCCGTTGCACAACGGGGGCGGTAGGGTTGAGATTTCTCCCCCCATCCGGCGATGGATCGCCAGTCTCGGCTACCCCCTTCGCGACCGTTGGGAGGCACCAATTCTGCAGTGGCGGGGTGGGCGGTGACGTGTTGGCTCGGCACCCGTGAATCGCCTGATCAACGCCAGTCTCTGCAAGCGAACGACTGGCTGTACATCGGTTAGTGACCAACAGTCCTGCTCGCTGGTCGAGGTTCGAACCTTTCAGCGAGTCTTGGAGGCGACGCAGTGCCCAGCAACGACTGGATTCTTCCGAAGCCGGCGGAATCCGCAATCTTTAGAGCGCTCCCCGAAGGCGGCGTCCTCTTCTCCACGGAGAGCGAGGTCTACTTCGGCGTGAACATGGTCGGCGCGCGAATCTGGGAACTGATGCCCCCCGCCACGCAGACCTTCGGTGAGCTGATCGACGCCCTGCGCTCGGAGTACTCCGACGTGAGCGTCGACGTGATCCGCGGCGACGCCTCGAAGTTCGTCGAGCAGCTGCTCTCGAACGGCTTGGTCGTCGACCGCCACTAGGAGCGCTGCGCCGCCGATGCGCGTCCTCCGAAAGCTCCTCTCGGTCTCGGCGCGCGAGTTCCGCGACCTCCTCGTCGCGCAGGTGGCGCTCTGGCGCGCCCAATGGACGATGAAGCGCCGCCCGACCGGCGGCCTCATGGACCAGTGGAACACCCCGGTCACCTCCGACGCATCGTCGCCCGCGAAGGCCGAGCACCTCGCGCGCGCGCGTGAGATCGGCGATGCCGTGCGGCGTGTTGCCCTCTACGGCATCACCCGGCCGCAGTGCCTTGCTCGTTCTATCGCGATCTCGACCATGCTCGAGGGAGAGGGGATTCGCGGTGCGATCGTGCGAATCGGTGTGCGCCCCGATCACGCGAAGATCGAGGCGCACGCCTGGGTCGAGTTCGCGGGCGAAATCGTCGGCGACTCGCGCGCACACGTGCGCGGCTTTCAGCTGCTCGCCACGGCGCACGGTTCGTCGAAGCGCTCGTGACCGCCCACGCGACGGCCGACGCCAGCGTCCGGATCCGGCAGCTCACCAAGCGCTTTCCTGTTCGCCGCAGTTGGGGCGAACTGCTGCGCGCGCCTACCTCGACGAAGTGGATCACCAGCGTCGACGGGGTGAGCTTCGACGTGGCGCGCGGCGAGTTCTTCGGACTCCTCGGCCCTAACGGTGCGGGGAAGACGACGCTCCTCAAGATGCTCGCGACCTTCATCACCCCCGATGAAGGCGAGGCCGAGATCGAGGGGGTCGACCTGCTCGAGGCGCCCCACGACGCACGCGCCCTCGTCGTCCCGGTGATCGCCAGCGAGCGGAGCCTGTACTGGCGCCTGTCGGCGCGCGCGAATCTCGAGCTGTTCGCGCGCCTCTGGCTCGTTCCCAAAGCGGAGATTGCCGCGCGCGTCGACGACGTCCTCGCCGTGGTCGACTTGCGCGACACCGGTGAAAAGCTGGTCGGGCAGTTCTCCTCTGGGATGATGCAACGCCTCCTCATCGCCCGCGCCCTCCTCGCCGATCCGCGCGTCCTCCTCCTCGACGAGCCCACGCGTTCGCTCGACCCGGTCTCGGCGCGCGCCTTCCGCCGCTTCCTGCGGGAGGAACTCGCCGAGCGGCGCCAGTGCGCGGTGATCATCGCCACGCACAGCGCCGAGGAAGCGTTCGATCTGTGCCATCGCGTTGCCGTGCTCGATCGCGGGAAGATGCTCGCGTTAGGCGTGGCGGCCGAACTGGCGCAGGAGCTGGCCGGCAACCGCTACATGGCGTGGACGACGCAGCCGGACCATCCGCTCCTCGCGCCGCTCCGCGCCCAAGGCGACGTCGATCGCGAGGCCGCTCCGGTCGCGCTGCGCGACCTCGAAGGGTGGCATCCTGTCACGCTCGAAATCGAGGGTGGGGCTGCGGGCGCCGCGGCGCTCCTCGAGCGCCTGGTGGGCGCTGGAGTGCCCATCGCCGCCCTCGAGCGCATCCCGGTCTCGTTGGCCGCACTCATCGATCGCGTCGTACAACGAAGCCGGAGCGCCGCATGAACTTTGCAGCGATCGGTGCGCTGGTGCGCGCGGGATTCCGCACGGCGACGAGCTACCGGCTCCGCTTCGCCCAGTCGATCCTCACCTCGGTCGTCAGCGTGGTCCCCGTCTTCTTCGTGGCCCGCGCGCTCCAGCCGATGATGGGTCCAACGATCAAGAACGAGGGGAGCGACTTCTTCGCCTTCCTCATCGTCGGTTTCGTGGTGATGTCGTTCGTGGTGATGTGCGTCGACACCCTCCCCACGCAGGTCGGGAGCGACATCAACAACGGCTTCTTCGAGGCGTTGCTCGGCGCGCCCGTCGGGACACCGTCGATTCTCGCGGGCATGGTCGCGTATCCCGTCCTCTTCACGATGGTGCGCGGCGTCATCATGCTGGTGCTGGCGGCGATCCTCGGCGTCGCCTTCTCCATCACGCGTCTTCCGGTGGTGTCGCTGATCGTGATCCTGCTGGCGATCGCCCACTTCGGGATCGCGCTGATCGCGACGGGACTCATGGTGGCGTTTCGTACCACGCTTTCGATCCCGCAAGTCGTGATTACCGCCTCCGGATTTCTCGGCGGGGTATATTGGCCAACGAGCGTCATTCCGTCGTGGGTCTACACCGTCTCGGAATTCGTGCCCCTCACCTACGGCCTTCGCGCGCTCCGCCAGGCGCTGCTCGATGGACGCACGCTGGCGCAGGTCTCGGACGACGTGCTCACGCTCGCGGCCTTCGCTGGTTTGCTGATTTCGCTCGGGATCCTCGCGATCTCGTGGTCGCTCGCCTACGCGCGCCGGCGCGGCACGCTTTCGCAGTACTGAACATGTCGCGCGATCGCGCTCTTCTCGAAGGCCTCTCGACCGAAGCGCGCCTCCTCCTCCTGGCGGCGGGACCGCGATCGACCGATAGCGAAATCGCATCGCTGCTGGCGACGCGCACCGTCGACTGGCCGGCGCTTCTCGCCTTGGCGGACCGAGAGCGCGCGACCGGGGTGCTCTGGCGGCGGCTGCGCCAACATCCGCTCCCCTCGATCACCGACGAGTGGCGCGCGCCGTTCGAGCGCGTCGCGATGATCGGCGATTTCACCGCCAGCTACCTCGAGCAACGCCTCGGTGAGACGATGGCGGCGCTCAATGCAACCGGCGTCGATGCGCTCCTCCTCAAGGGGGCAGCGCTTGCCGTGAGCGTGTACGCGTCGTTCGCCGAGCGTCCAATGGGGGACGTGGACCTCGCTGTGAATGCCAGCGGTGCCGAGCAGGCATTCACCACCTTCCAGGCGGCGGGATGGCGCTGGAACGCGGAGGAGTTTCCGAGGGAGAAATATCGTGGCCACCACCATTTTCCTCCGCTGCTCGACTCCCGCGGGATGGACGTGCGCCTCGAGTTGCACACCGAGCTGTTCGTCACCGGGAGCCCGTTTGCGCTGAGCGTGGAGCAGCTCATGCGAGAGGGGCGCGAAGTGAAGATCGGAAAGGGAAGGGCGATCATTCCCTCGCCCGAGCATCTCCTGCTGCACACGTGCATTCACTACACGTGGTCGCACATGATGCTGTTCGGCGCGTGGCGGGCCTTTCGCGACGTAATCGCCCTCGCCGACGCCGGGCTCGATTGGGACAAGTTCGTCGCGGAGGCGGAGCGGCATCGTGCGACTTCGTCATGCTTCTGGACGCTACGCCTGGCCGAGCGGCTCGCTGGGGCCGTGCTTCCGGGACAGGTGATGGCTCGGCTCCAGCGATACACGTCGCCGCGGCTCCTGTCGATCAGCGAGCGACACGCAGTGCGAGAGATGTTTCCGTCGGTCGATGGCTGTCCGTCTCAGTGGCTGCGGCGGCGTCTCTGGGAGCTGTCGATCCGTCCCGGCGCGTCGGGGCACGGGGAGGTGCGTCCGTGGGAACTCGACGACATGGCCCCCGAGAACGTGAATCCCGACCAGCGTGAGGTGGGGATGGTGCGCGCCGCGCGCCATTTACCGCGGCTGGGGGCTTGGGCGCGCTATGCCCGCGCGCTGATTGGGTAGTTCGCGAAGCGCCACGCCCGCCTGATTCGCCCCGAATCGATCAGACATCGAGGCCTTTCGAGCGTTTCTTTGCGTCGATCGAGAAAGCTGTGATCGGTGCCTAACCGGCGCATTGACTTTCGCTTTCCCCCCGTACACATTTCTCGGCTCCCGCGGCATGGCTCGTACACGCATGTAGCGACGGGAACACGCCTTCGGGCGTGAAGCCGACGAGCTGCGCGTCGGCACTTATGGGCTCGCGAGGTTCGCGAGGGCGCGTCATTGGCCAGCGCGGCATCCTGCAGAGGGTGTCTCGTCCCGACAAGCGACGCAGGACAATTCGACGTCGGATCGAGAAGGTCCGGCGCGCCATGGGTCCCCACTCGCGCAACGGTGGCGGGTGTACCCGGCGGCTGCGGATGGATACCGGCTCCTGCCATAAGGAGTGCCTAGGTCCGTCCGCGTTTTTGCTGATCAGAGATCCGGTGCCGTGGAAGGTCGCGACACCTAACAACTAGCAGAAGACCATGCCTCGTACGACTCCGCTCGACCTCTATCGCAACATCGGCATCATGGCCCACATCGATGCCGGGAAGACGACGACGACCGAGCGTATCCTGTACTATACCGGCAAGAGCCACAAGATCGGCGAAGTCCACGATGGCGCGGCCACCATGGACTGGATGGAGCAGGAGCAGGAGCGCGGCATCACGATCACCTCGGCCGCGACCACGTGCTTCTGGCGCCGTCACGGCCAGAGCTATGAGAAGGGCGAAGGGCCGGAGCACCGCATCAACATCATCGACACCCCGGGGCACGTCGACTTCACGGTCGAAGTGGAGCGCTCGCTCCGCGTCCTCGATGGCGCCGTTGCGCTCCTGGACTCGGTGGCCGGCGTCGAGCCGCAGACGGAGACCGTCTGGCGTCAGGCGGACCGCTACAAGGTCCCGCGCATGATCTTCGCCAACAAGATGGACCGCGTGGGCGCCAACTTCGCCCGCTGCGTCGAGATGATCCGCGATCGCCTGACCAAGAACGCGTATCCCATCCAGCTCCCGGTCGGATCGGGTGAGCTCTTCACCGGCCACATCGACCTGATCGAGCAGAAGGAGTACATCTTCCACGACGAGACGTTAGGCAAGACGTTCGACGTGCGCGAGATCTCCGACGAGTTCAAGGATGCGGTCGCGCAGGCGCGCCACGAGCTGATCGAGGCGGTCGTCGAGTTCGACGATGCGGTCATGGAGCGCTACCTCGGCGGCGAGGAGCCGACGATCGAGGAGATCCGGACGCTCATCCGTGCGGCCACCTGCTCGATGAAGTTCACGCCGATCCTCTGCGGCGCCTCGTTCAAGAACAAGGGTGTGCAGGCGCTGCTCGACGCAGTCATCGACTACCTCCCGGCGCCGGTCGACGTGCCGGCCGTCCAGGGGCACCTTCCGCATCACGACGAGACGTTCGACACGCGCGCCGTCTCCGACGAAGCGCCGTTCGCCGCGCTCGCGTTCAAGATCGCGACCGACCCGTTCGTCGGTAAGCTGACCTTCTTCCGTGTGTACTCGGGCGTGCTGGCGTCTGGCAGCTACGTGTACAACTCGACGAAGGACAAGCGCGAGCGCGTGGGGCGTCTCCTGCAGATGCACGCGAACAAGCGCGAGGAAATTCCTGAGGTGCGTTGCGGCGACATCGCCGCGGCGATCGGGCTCAAGGACACGCGCACCGGCGACACGCTGTGCGATGACGAGCACCCGATCATCCTCGAGGCGATGAAGTTCCCGATGCCCGTCATCGACGTGGCCATCGAGCCGAAGACGAAGGCCGACCAGGACAAGCTGGGCATCGCGCTCAACAAGCTGGCCGAGGAAGACCCGACGTTCCGCGTCCACACCGACACGGAGACCGGTCAGACGATCATCTCCGGCATGGGCGAGTTGCACCTGGAGATCATCGTCGACCGCATGATGCGCGAGTTCAAGGTCGATGCGAACGTCGGACGTCCGCAGGTGGCCTACCGCGAGACGATCCGCAAGCGCGCCGAGAAGGTCGAAGGGAAGTTCGTTCGCCAGTCGGGCGGTAAGGGTCAGTACGGCCACGTGGTCATCAACATCGAGCCGGCCGAACAGGGGCAGGGCTTCGTGTTCGAGGACAAGATCGTGGGCGGCGTGATCCCGCGCGAATACATCGGGCCGGTCGAGCAGGGGATCAAGGAAGCGCTGGAGAACGGCGTCCTTGCCGGCTATCCGATGGTCGACGTGAAGATCCAGCTCGTGTACGGGTCGTACCACGAGGTCGACTCGAGCGAAATGGCGTTCAAGATCGCCGGGTCCATGGCCTTCAAGGAGGGCGCGAAGCAGGCGTCGCCGGTCATCCTCGAGCCGCAGATGAAGGTCGAGGTCGTGTGCCCCGAGTCGTACATGGGCGACGTGCTCGGCGATCTCTCCTCGCGCCGCGGCAAGATCGGCGGGATGACGCAGCGTGGCGAGGCGCAGGTGATCGCGTCGACCGTGCCGCTGTCGGAGATGTTCGGTTACTCCACGAAGCTGCGCTCGATGTCACAGGGGAGAGCGGTCTACTCGATGGAGTTCTCGCACTACGAGGAAGTCCCGAAGAGCAAGGCCGAGGAGATCATCTCCAAGGTGAAGTAGGCAGGGGGCGCTCGCTCCCCTCAGGGGGCGGGCGTCAATGCAGGATAGCAGGGCAGGCACGTCGCACGATCGCAGGATGTAAGGCGGGTTTAGACGGGAGTCGGGAGACGGGAGACGGGAGGGAAATCCCGGTGTTACTCTCCCCGTTTAGGGTACCTCCACACCACCAGGACACGCTGCAATGGCTAAGGCAAAGTTCGACCGGAACAAGCCGCACGTGAACGTCGGCACCATCGGCCACGTTGACCACGGCAAGACGACCACGACGGCCGCGCTGACGAAGATCTCGGCCGACAAGGGCTTCGGCACCAAGTACGTCGCGTACGACGAGGTGGCCAAGGCCTCCGAGTCACAGGGACGTCGTGACTCGACCAAGATCCTCACGATCGCGACCTCGCACGTCGAGTACGAGACCGCGAATCGTCACTACGCGCACGTCGACTGCCCCGGGCACGCCGACTACGTGAAGAACATGATCACGGGCGCCGCGCAGATGGACGGCGCGATCCTGGTGGTCTCGGCGGTCGACGGCCCGATGCCGCAGACGCGCGAGCACATCCTGCTCGCCCGTCAGGTGAACGTCCCGAACATCGTCGTCTTCCTCAACAAGTGCGACCTCGTCGAGGACGCCGAGCTTCTCGACCTCGTCGAGCTCGAAGTCCGCGAGTTGCTCACGAAGTACAACTACCCGGGCGACGACGCTCCGGTGATCCGCGGTTCCGCGATCAAGGCGATCGAGGGCGACCCGGCCTGGATCGCGAAGATCGAGGAGCTCTACGACGCCCTCGACACGTTCATCGCCGAGCCGGTCCGCGAAGTCGACAAGCCGTTCCTGATGCCGGTCGAGGACGTGTTCTCGATCACCGGCCGCGGCACGGTGGCGACTGGGCGTATCGAGCGCGGGAAGATCAAGGTGCAGGAAGAAATCGCGCTGGTCGGCTTCGGCTCCGACAAGAAGTCGGTCGTCACCGGCGTCGAGATGTTCCGCAAGCTCCTCGATGACGGCCAGGCCGGCGACAACGTCGGGCTCCTGCTCCGTGGCGTCGACAAGAAGGAAATCGAGCGCGGCATGGTGCTCGCCAAGCCCGGCTCGATCACGCCGCACACGAAGTTCGAGGCCGAGGTCTACGTCCTCACGAAGGAAGAGGGCGGCCGCCACACCCCGTTCTTCAAGGGATACCGTCCGCAGTTCTACTTCCGCACGACCGACGTGACGGGCTCGATTGAGCTCCCCGGCGGCACGGAAATGGTCATGCCGGGCGACAACATCCAGATGACGATCGAGTTGATCACCCCGATCGCGATGGAAGAGCAGCTTCGCTTCGCGATCCGTGAAGGTGGCCGCACTGTGGGTGCGGGCGTCGTCACGAAGATTCTGGCCTAACGGCAGAGGACGAGAAGACGGGAAGACGAGTGATCGATCTCTTCTCCCGTTCTCGTCTTCTCGTCTTCTCTACACTAGAAATCCATGTCCGGAAGAATTCGCATCCGTTTGAAAGCGTTCGACCACGCGGTGATCGACCAGGCCGCGGGGGACATCGTGCGCACGGCGGAGAAGACGGGGGCGCAGGTCTCGGGACCGATTCCGCTCCCGACCAAGACGCGTCGCTGGACCGTGCTGCGCTCGCCGCACGTGGACAAGAAGTCGCGCGAGCAGTTCGAACTGAAGACGCACATGCGCGTGATCGACATCCTCGACTCGCGTGCGCAAACGGTGGACGCGCTGACCAAGCTCGATCTGCCTGCTGGCGTAGACGTCGAGATCAAAGTGAACTAAAGGCGGAAGCACTGATGGCGGGCTCGAAGAGGATCTGTTCACCTCCCGTCCCCCGTCTCCCGTCCGATTTTCAAGTCCAACGGTCATCCAAACGTGGTGAGCCGAACGGCCGCTCCGGACCGCGACTTCACGAGAGGAAACATGTTAGGCATCATTGGCAAGAAGCTGGGGATGACCCAGATCTTCAACGAACAGGGACATCAGGTCCCGTGCACCGTGGTGGAGGCCAAGCCCAACCCGGTGGTGCAGGTGCTCGAGAACGAGTACGACAAGGCGGGCTACCGCGCCGTGCAGCTGGGCTACGGCACGCAGCGCGTGCGTCGTGCGTCGAAGAAGGGGGAGCGTGATCCGCGCGGGCGTCGCGCGTCGAAGGCGTCGGTCGGGCATGCGGCCAAGGCCGGGCTCGAGGCGCCGCCGCGCGTGCTGCGGTCGTTCCGCCTCGACGACGCGCCCAAGGGGAGCGAGGTCCCGACCTACAAGGCCGGTGACACCATCGACGCGACGATCTTCGCGGTCGGCGAACTGGTGAAGGTCACCGGGACGACCAAGGGACGCGGCTTCCAGGGCGTGGTGAAGCGCCACGGGTTCGGCGGCGGTCCCAACACGCACGGCAACACCAAGCATCGCAAGCCGGGCTCCATCTCGCCGGGCACCGATCCGTCGCGCGTCATCAAGGGGAAGAAGATGCCGGGCCACTACGGCACCGACCGGCACACCCAGGTGAACTTGCGCGTCGAGAAGATCGACACCGAGCGCCACCTGATCTACATCCGAGGCGCAGTCGCCGGGCCGACCAACGGCATCGTGCTCGTGCGCAAGCAGGGTTAAGCCATGTCCGAACAGCAGACGACTCCAGACGCCGCGGCGTTTACCGCGTTAGGCACCGCGCGCGAGCGCGTGTCGCTTCCGTCGGATGTGTTCGACGGGACCGTGAACATGCCGGTGATGCACCAGGTGGTGAAGGCGTACCTCGCCAACCAGCGCCATGGCACCGCGTCGACCAAGACGCGCGGCCAGGTGATCGGTGGCAACCAGAAACCGTGGAAGCAGAAGGGGACCGGGCGTGCCCGTCAGGGCTCGACGCGCGCCCCGCACTGGCCCGGCGGTGGTACCGTCTTCGGCCCGCACGGCGACCGGAATTACAGCGAGGACGTCCCCAAGAAGGTGAAGGCGCTGGCCCGCCGCAGCGCGCTCAACGCCCGCGCGAATGAAGGGGCCATCTACGTCATCGACGCCTTCAACTACACCGAGCCGCGCACCAAGGCGATCACCGCGCTGGTGACGCGTGTCGGCGTGGCCGACCGCAAGGTCCTCATCCTCACCGACGGCGTGAAGCAGCCGGTGCACCTGAGCGGGCGCAACATCCCCAACGTGCACGTGATGCCGTACAGCGATGCATCGGCATACCACGTGTTGTGGTCCGATGTCGTCCTGATCGAAGGGACGGCGATCGGCCACACGCTCGCCCCGATCGCGGAGAAGGAGGCTGCGCCGGCGCGCAAGGCCAAGGCGACCACCGCGAAGGCGAGCGCCCCCAAGGCGAAGGCCGCGGCCAAGAAGACGACCGCGAAGAAGGCGGCGACCACCGACAAGAAGCCGGCAGCGAAGAAGTCGGCGAAGAAGAAGGGAGACTAAGCGATGGCGACGCTGCACCGCACCATCGTGCGTCCGGTCGTGACCGAGAAGACCTCGGCGGCCTACCAGGCCCGCGGCGAGTATGTCTTCGAGGTGGCGAACGACGCCACGAAGCCGGCGATCCGGCAGGCAATCGAGCGTTTGTTCGGCGTGAAGGTCACCGGCGTCTGGACCATGAACATGCGCGGCAAGCCGCGCCGGAGCATGGGGAAGTCGGCGGGACTCCGTCCGAGCTGGAAAAAGGCGGTCGTGACGCTGCAGGACGGCGACAAGATCGACATCTTCGAGGGTTAAGCGAGCATGGGCATCCGTCAATTCAAGCCGGTCACCAAGGGGACGCGCTTCCGCTCGATCTCGGACTTTGCCGAGATCACGCGCAGCACGCCCGAGAAGTCGCTCGTCGAGCCGCTCAAGAAGTCGGGCGGTCGCGACAACCATGGCCACATCGCCATGCGTCGTCGCGGCGGCGGCCACAAGCGCCAGTACCGCATCATCGATTTCAAGCGCAACCGCTTCGGTGACGTCGCGGTCGTGAAGACCATCGAGTACGACCCGAACCGTTCGGCGCGCATCGCGCTGGTCGAGTACGCCGATGGCGAGAAGCGCTACATCCTGCACCCCAAGGGACTCGCGGTCGGTGACAGCGTGGTCTCGGGTCCGGGCTCGGACGTGCGTACCGGCAATGCGTTGCCGTTAGGCGAAGTCCCGCTCGGCACGTCGGTCCACAACATCGAGCTGATTCCGGGGAAGGGGGGGCAGATGGCCCGCTCGGCCGGGATGTCGGGCGAAGTCGTGGCGAAGGAAGGGGATTACGTCACGCTCCGCCTCGGCTCGACCGAAATGCGTCGCGTGCACCAGCGCTGCCTCGGAACGATCGGCGAAGTCGGGAATGCCGAGCACGAGTTGCAGTCGTGGGGGAAGGCGGGAAAGACGCGCTGGAAGGGGCGTCGCCCGAAGGTTCGCGGTGAAGTCATGAACCCGGTGGACCACCCGCACGGCGGTCGCACGCGCGGCGGGCGCAACGTGGTGAGCCCGTGGGGCAAGAAGGAAGGCGTGAAGACGCGCAACATGAAGAAGCCGTCGCAGCGCCTGATCGTCCGCGGTCGCAAGCGCGGCAAGGCGACGCAGTCTGGTTTCTAGTTGAGAGAAGACGAGAAGACGAGAAGACGAGAGTCTGATCCTTCTGGCCTCACCTAACGACACTCGAAGGTTTTTCCATGGCGCGTAGTATCAAGAAGGGGCCGTTTGTCCAGGAAGCGCTGCTGAAGAAGGTGGCGGGGATGAACGCGCGGAACGAGAAGCGGGTCGTCAAGACGTGGTCGCGTGCGAGCACGATCCTGCCCGACTTCGTGGGCCACACGTTCGCGGTGCACAACGGGAACAAGTTCGTTCCCGTGTACGTGACCGAGAACATGGTGGGGCACAAGCTGGGCGAGTTCGCCCCGACGCGGCTGTTCCGCGGTCACCAGGGGAATCGCCCGACCGACAAGAAGGCGTCTGCCCCGGCGGCGGCGCCCAAGGGAGGACGTTAGGCCATGGCTACGGAAGCGCGCGCGATCCAGCGCACGACTCGGCAGTCGCCGTACAAGATGCGGCTGGTCATCGACCAGATTCGCGGCAAGATGGTGAATGACGCCCTCGCGCTGCTCAAGTTCTCGAAGAAGCACGCCGCGGTGCAGATCGCCAAGACGCTCGCGTCGGCGGTGGCAAACGCGGAACAGACGGCGCGCTCGGCGAACGAGCCGCTCGACGTCGACCAGCTCTTCGTGAAGAAGGCGATCATCAACGAGGGACCGAAGCTCAAGCGGTGGACGCCGGCGGCGATGGGGCGTGCCACTCCGATGATCAAGCGAACCAGCCACGTCGAGATCGTCGTGGCGGAGAAGGAAGGGCGCTAATGGGACAGAAGACCAATCCGATCGGCTTCCGCCTGGGGATCACCAAGCAGTGGCGCTCGCGCTGGTATGCCAACCGCGAGTTCCCGCAGTTCCTCAAGGAAGACCAGCTCCTGCGCAAGTACCTCAAGACGCGTCTTGGGCACGCCGCGATCTCCGACATCCACATCGAACGGAAGCCGGGGAAGGTGGTCGTGACGATCCACACCGGGCGTCCGGGCGTGGTCATCGGGAAGAAGGGAGCCGAGGTGGACAAGCTGCGTGACGAACTCGCGCAGCTGTCGGGGAAGGAAGTCGGGATCAACGTCGAGGAGATCAAGCGTCCCGAGCTCGACGCGCAGCTGGTGGGCGACAACATCGCGAACCAGCTCTCGCAGCGCATCTCGTTCCGTCGCGCCATGAAGCGCGCGGTGCAGAGCGCGATGCGGATGGGCGCGTTAGGCATCAAGGTGAAGGCGGGTGGCCGCCTGGGCGGCGCAGAGATCGCGCGCGTCGAGGGCTACCACGAGGGACGCGTGCCGCTGCACACGCTGCGCGCCGACATCGATTACGCCACCTCGACCGCGAAGACGACCTTCGGCACCATCGGCGTCAAGGTCTGGATCTTCAAGGGCGAAGTCGTGGAAGACCGCCGCGGCAAGACCTACTCCACCGGAGTCTAGAGACGACGGATCGACGACAGACGCGCGAGCGAATTCCTCGTCTTCTCGTCTTCTCGTCTTCTCCTAACTGATTTCTTATGCTTAGTCCTAAGCGAGTAAAATTCCGGAAGATGTTCAAGGGACGGACGAAGGGGCTGTCGCATCGCGGCGCCGAGATTTCGTTCGGGACCTTCGGACTGCAGGCGCTCGAGCCGGGGTGGGTGACCAGCCGGCAGATCGAGGCGTGTC
Source organism: Gemmatimonadaceae bacterium (assembly GCA_044225935.1). Lineage (GTDB taxonomy): Bacteria > Gemmatimonadota > Gemmatimonadetes > Gemmatimonadales > Gemmatimonadaceae > SCN-70-22. The sequence continues at coordinate 1,195 of JBGAHX010000016.1, read as the reverse complement.
GCGTCGCCATGACGCGTCACATCAAGCGCGGCGGCAAGGTCTGGATCCGCATCTTCCCCGACAAGCCGGTGACCAAGAAGCCCGCCGAAACCCGCATGGGGAAGGGAAAGGGCTCGCCCGAGTTGTGGGTGGCCGTGGTCAAGCCGGGGCGAGTGATGTTCGAGCTGGAAGGGGTGACGCGCGAAATCGCCGAGAAGGCGATGGCGCTGGCCTCGGCCAAGCTGGGAGTGAAGACGAAGTTTGTCGTCCGCGAGGAGGCGCACACCGATGCGAGCTGAGGAGATTCGCGAATTGTCCGTGGCGGACATCCAGGCGCGCGTGCTGGAGTTGGAGGAGGAGCGTTTCCGCCTCCGGTTCCGCGGCGCGACGGAGCCACTCGAGGACCCGCTGCAGTTGCGGAAGATCCGCAAGTCCATCGCGCGCCTGAAGACGGTGCTGCGCGAACGCGAAACGGCCGCACCGGCCAAGCGCTAGTCAGGAGCACGAGCGAACATGGCCGAGATGACCAACAACGGACAGCAGACTTCATCGACACGCGGGTCGCGCAAGGTGCGCGTCGGCGTCGTGGTGAGCGACAAGATGCAGAAGACCGTGGTCGTGAAGATCGACCGCCGGGTCCCGCATCCGATGTATGGCAAGATGGTGACGCGCAGTTCGAAGGTGAAAGCGCACGACGAGGAGAACTCGGCGAAAGCGGGCGACACCGTGCGCATCATGGAGACCCGGCCCTTGTCGAAGGACAAGCGGTGGCGTGTGGTCGAGATCGTCGAGCGCGCGCGCTAGGAGAACTGAGCGATGATCCAACAGGAGTCGGTAGTCAAGGTCGCGGACAACTCGGGCGCCAAGCGTGCCCTGGTGATCCGCGTGCTCGGGGGGACCAAGCGACGGTATGCCGGACTTGGCGACAAGGTGATCGTGGCCGTGAAGGACGCCCTCCCCAACGGCACGGTGAAGAAGTCCGACGTCGCCCGCGCGGTGGTCGTGCGGACGGTGAAGGAGACCCGCCGCAAGGACGGGAGCTACATCCGCTTCGACGAGAATGCGGTGGTGATCATTGACGACAAGGGCGAACCGCGCGGGACGCGCATCTTCGGGCCCGTGGCGCGCGAGCTGCGCGAGAAGCGGTACATGAAGATCGTCTCGCTGGCGCCGGAGGTCTTGTAAGATGCGCGTCCACAAGTACCGCAAGAACGAA
>JBGAHX010000086.1:0-13599 GCA_044225935.1 Gemmatimonadaceae bacterium | reverse complement strand
ATCGCGAGGTATTCCTCCCAGCTCCCGAGCTTCACGCGCGCTGAGTTGAGCGCGTTGTACCCCTTGACGATGGCCGTGTTGAACGGCGGCATGTGCGTCGGATGGATGAAGTAGAGAAGGTTCGCGGCGGCGGGGCCGAGGCCCTTGATGCGGCGAGCGTCGAGCTGGCGGATGGATCGCACGATCGGATCCGCGCCGGAGCAACACGCGCATGCATGCAGGAAGCGGCCGAATGCTCGCTGGTTCTCGACATCCTCGTAGATGTCCGGGATCCGCAGCTTCGGTTTCCAGAGAAACGCGTGGTCGGCGCCCTTGAATATCTGTCGCTGCTCGGCGATCGAGCCGACGACGGTCTCGAGTGATGAGCCTCTATAGGTGTTCCCGAAGGTGCCGCCCTCGATCTCCTGCACCACCTCGGAGATGCCACGCCGAATCGATCGAAAGTTCTTGAGGCGCTCTTCCCAGAGGAACCACGTCTGGTAGGTGCTGCCCGGGTCCTCACGCCAGCGGTCGATGAGCGTACGGATTGTGGCAGCCGACACGGGGCCGATCATACTCATCGCGGGCCCGAGGGGCCACGGTGCAATCGTGGCAGCAACATGCGTTGCCGCTACCCGGCCACGATCGAGCCTCGCAGCATATTCATGCCGCACGTGAAGGACACGTTCCCCGACGCAGGCATCGTGAACTCCACCGTGACCGATTGGTTCAACGGCAGGTCGCGCCGGATGTTGAGCGAGGGAAACACGATTTGTTGTCCGCAGCCCTCGTCCGACGTGCGCGTGATGGTGAGGCGGACCGCCTTGCCGGGCGGTGCGCTGATCGACGAGGGATGGTACCCGGTCCCATCGACCGTCAGTTGAAGGTCTGCGGTTCCAGTGGCCCCACTTGCGGCGGATGCGTGTGCAGAGTGGTCCGTGGTGGTTGCGGTCGTCGTGCTCGGCTGCGTGCCTTGCGCGGTGGCCGTCGCGCCGCGCTCGCATGCGCTCGCGAAGGCCAGGATGGTGATGATTCCGAGGGTTCGTATGGCGGTCATGTGATCAGCTCCTTTCGGTGGTCCAGGTGTTGTTCGAGTAGCCGGCGCGCGCGGTGCCGGAGGATCGGATACGCGATGAGCAGCGCCACCGCCGCGATGGCAACCGCGATCGCTACGGGATGCACCCACGGCGGCGGCGACACTACGTACAGCTTCATCGCCACCCAGCCGAGGCCGAGCGCCGCGGCGACCTTCAACGCGATGACGTCGCGCTGCAGCCAGCCCAAGATCGAGAGCGCACGCTCGTCGAGGCGTCGCCAGAGAAGCTGCTCGTTCCGCCAGTACGTATAAATCACGGGGATGATCTCGAGCGTGAGGAACGCGCTGGTGACGAGCCCGCCGACCATCGGTGCGGCGATGCGCTTCATGACGTCGGCGCCGGACCCCTGTGCCCAGAGCAGCGGCACGAGCCCGATGAGCATCGTGCTCACCGTCATGAGTTTCGGACGAACGCGCTGAATCGTTCCTTCCGAGTGCGCCTCGATGATGTCCTCGAGCGTGTTGATTCTTCCCGCCCGGAATCGCCGCTCGTACGCGTGGTCGATGTAGACGATCATCACGACGCCGGTCTGTGCCGCGAGCCCTACGAGCGCGATGACGCCGACCCAGACGGCCGTCGACAGATTGTAGTCGAGGAGCCACAGCGCCCAGACGCTGCCCACGAGCGCGAAGGGCACTGAGAGCAAGACGATGAGCACCTCGGTGAAGTTCTTGAACTGGAGGTAGAGCAGTACGATCGTGATGAGCAGCGCGATCGGGATCAGGAGCTTCATCCTCGCTTCCATGTCGGCGAGGAGCTCGTACTGACCGGTCCACTTGATGTAGTAGCCCGCAGGGATGCTGAGCGCCCCGGCTGTACGCGCGCGCGCGACGGCGGCCTTGGCATCATCGACGTAGCTGCCGACGTCGCGGTCCGCCTCGATGTCGACGTAAACGTAGCCCACGAGAAGCCCCGCCTCGTCGCGGATCATGGGGGGACCCGAGGCGACGCGGACGTCCGCCACTGTGCCGAGCGGGATCTGTGCTGGAACAGCGACGCTCGCAGCGCTAGGCGCGGCGGACTCCCCATTCATTCCGTTGCTGGCTGCCGTCGCCATCCCAGCTGGCAATGGGATCATCACGTCGCGGACCGCGTCGAGGCTCGTGCGGAAGTCCTGGGCGTAGCGCACGTTGACCGTGAAGCGGTTGCGCCCTTCGATGGTGGTCGTGATGGGCAGCCCTCCCAACGCAGACTCGATCACTTCGTTCACGGCTTCGACCTGCAAGCCGTAGCGCGCGAGGCTCTCACGGTTGGGTACGACGTCGACGTAGAGCCCGCCGACGGAGCGCTCGAAGAGCACGCTGCGGGTGCCGGGTACCTCGTGAAGGATGCGCTCGATCGACGTCCCAACACGCTCGATCTCCGCAAGGTCGGTGCCGTAGACCTTGATGCCGATCGGCGTGCGAATGCCGGTCGTGAGCATGTCTACGCGATTGCGAATGGGCTGCGTGAAAGCGTTCGTCCAGCCGGGCAGCTGCAGTCGCGCGTTCATCTCTTGCACGAGATCCTCGCGGGCCATGGGCACGAACTCCGGTTGGAGCCAGTTGAGCAGCGGCCGCATGAACTCTGGTGTGCTCCCGACGTACCAGCGCCGGACGTACTTCGTGCGCCACTCGCTTCGGGGCTTCAATTGAACAACGGTCTCGACCATCGAGAGCGGTGCGGGATCCGTGGGCGTATCGGCGCGCCCAATCTTGCCGAGCACCGACTGGACCTCTGGAAAGCTTCTCAGTACCTCGTCTTGCCTGCGGAGTTGCTGTCGAGCCTCCTCGATCGAGATATTCGGGAAGGTCGTGGGCATGTACAGAAGGTCGCCCTCGTCCAGCGGCGGCATGAACTCGGACCCAAGGCGCTGTGCGATGGGCAGCGCCGACACGAGTGCCATCACGCCGATGAGCACGGTCGTCTTCGGGTTGTGCAGCGCTACGTGCACGAAGGGCTCGTAGACCTTCCGAATGACGCGAGAGACGGGGTGGCGCGCCTCGGAGAAGATCTTCCCCCGGATCAGGTAGTCACGAAGGGCTGGCGCCACGGTGACGGAGAGGAGCGCCGCGGACAGCATCACGAACGTCTTCGTGTACGCGAGCGGCTTGAAGAGGCGTCCAGCTTGACCGGTGAGACCGAACACCGGCAGGAACGACACGGCGATGATCAGGAGCGAGAAGAAGATCGCTGGAGTTACTTCTCGTGCGGCCTCGGCGAGGAGCTTCTCCCGCTCCGTGTGACTCAGGTTCTTGGGAGCGTGCTCCAGCTTCTTGTGCGCCGCTTCGACCATGACGATTTCGGCGTCGACGGTCGCGCCGATGGCGATCGCGATCCCACCGAGCGACATGATCGTCGCGGGGATGCCGAGGAAGTACATGGGAATGAATGCAGTGACGACCGCGAGCGGGAGCGCGATGATCGGGAGCAACGCGCTTCGCAGGTGCAGCAGGAAGAGGATGATCACCAGCGCGACGACGATCATCTCCTCGGCCAGCGCGCTCTTCAGCGTGTCGATCGCACGCTCGATGAGATGCTTGCGGTTGTACACCGGCACGACCTCCACGCCCTCCGGTAGGGTCGGCCGCAGCTCTTCGAGCTTGCGCTCGACGCGTCCGATCACGTCGAGAGCGTTCTCGCCGTAGCGCATGACGACGATGCCGGACACCGCCTCCCCCTGGCCGTCGAAGTCTGCGGCGCCGCGCCGAATGTCGCCGCCCATCGTCACGTGGCCGACGTCGCGAACCAGCACGGGGGTCCCTCGCTCCGCTCGAATGACGATGTTCTCGATGTCCTCGACGCGCGTGAGGTAGCCGCGACCACGAACGAAATACTCGCGCTCGGACATCTCGAGCACACGGGCTCCGACGTCGCTGTTGGAGCGCCGCACGGCCTGAACCACGTCCGAGACTGACAGCCCGAAGTTGCGCAGGCGAACCGGATCGACAGTGACCTGATACTGCTGCTCGTAGCCTCCGACGGACGCCACCTCGGCTACGCCAGGGACGCTGGTCAACGCGTATCGAAGCGAAAAATCCTGCAGCGTGCGGAGCTGCCCGAGGTCGTGTCGGCCAGTCCGATCGACGAGCGCGTACTGGTAAACCCAGCCGATGCCTGTCGCGTCCGGGCCGATGCGCGTGTTCGCATCTGGGGGGAGCCGGCTCCGAACGGTGTTCAGGTACTCGAGCACCCGAGAGCGGGCCCAGTAGAGGTCGGTCCCCTCTTCGAAGACGACGTACACGAAGCTCATCCCGAACATCGTCTGGCCTCGAACATCCACGACGTGCGGTGCGCCGAGCAGCGAGGTGACAAGCGGATAGGTGACCTGATCCTCGACGAGCGTGGGTGAGCGCCCCATCCACTCGGTGAAGACGATGACCTGTGGGTCGGAGAGGTCCGGGATCGCATCGAGCTTGATGTTTCGCATCGCCGTCACGCCCGCGACAGCGAGCGCAATCGCGGCAAAGAGCACGAGCGCGCGATTCTTCGCCGAAGCGTCGATGAGCCAGCCGATCACGGCATCACCTCCACGGCCTTGGAATGGCGTTCTTGCAATCCGCGACCATACTGCCCATACCCGCGTGCTGCCGCTCGCACGCGCGGCACTGCCGGTACTTGTCGGGCTGGCTCTCTTGGTCGAACTCCGTCTCGCACGAAGGACCCTGGTCGGCGGAACCGCCCTGTGAACCCGAGGCTGGCGCCGGGGCTGCGGCCAGAGACGCCTGGAGGCGACTCTCGGAGTCGAGCATGAAGCTTCCGCGCGTCACCACCCGGTCGCCCTCGGCCACGCCGGAGAGCACTTGGACGCGGCCCTCTCGCGCGAGGCCGGTCCGAACCACGCGAGGCTCGAAACGGTCCGCGCTCGTCGCGACGTACACGTACTCGTGTTCGCCGGTACGGATCACGGCGTCGCGCGGTACGAAGAGCCCGGGCGAGGCGAGGAGCTCGAACTCGACCTCGCCAAACTGGCCGGGTCGAAGACGCCCATCGCGATTGGGGACGACGAGGCGCACCCGCGTGGTGCGCGTCGACTCCTCAAGCAGCGGCTCGATGAGGTCCACGCGCCCGCTCAGCGGCTCCGCCGGGGTGTTCGTCGTCGTGAAGCGCGCGGTCATGCCGACGCGCATCGCGTTCAGGTCGCGCTCGTGAACGCTAGCGACAACCCAGACGTTCGAGAGATCGGCGATCTCGTAGAGCACCATCTCAGGCTCGGCGCGCGAGCCAAGCACTGCGTTGAACCGCGTTACGTAGCCAGATGCTGGGGCGCGGACAGGGACCGCACGGATCGGTCTTCCCGTCCGAGTAATCTCCTCGATGTCGGTCGTGCTGAGCCCGAGGAGCTCGAGCGCGCGGCGCGCGGCGGCTGCGATGTCAGCGGCACCCGTTGGTGCGGTGCCGTCTCCGCTCGCGGCGCCGCTCCAGCGCGTGGCAGCAAGGAACTCCTCCTGCGCGCGATAGATCTCAGGGCTATAGATGAATGCGAGCGGTTGGCCTCGGGTCACGCGCACGCCTGTCTGTCGAACGGCGACTTGCTCGACGAATCCCGGAGCGCGTACGCGCGCCTGTGCGAGGCCCGTTTCCGGTGCGCTGATGACGCCGGGGACACGCAAACGATCACCGACCGTGGCGCTCTCCACCACGCTCGTGGCGAGCCCAACTGCCCGCTGCTTCTCTTCGCTCAACGTCACAGACGTGACGTTCGACGGACTTGATGCCGATGGCGATGCCGCTTGGGCGGACGAGGCCGCGGGCGCGGTACGCCGCTCCTCGGGGATGGGCTCGAGGTTCATGTGACAGATGGGGCACTCCCCGGGCTCCGGGGAGCGGATCTGCGGGTGCATCGGGCAGTAGTACCGGGCCTCCTCGTGTGCGGCGTGACCGTCCTGTTGGGGTCCCCAGAAGGTCCACACCGTGTATGCCGCGAGCAACGTGACGAGGCCGAGCAGCGCCCAGCGAACGACCGCCATCGTTCGGAGGGCACGGCGACTCGGCGCGGGTGCGTGCGGCTCGTGATGCCCTTCGTGATTGGTCTCGGGGGGCTGCGTTGTTTCTCCGGTACTCATGGCGTCGAATCCTCATGCAAGGGCGTTCGAGGGAGCGCCGTGCCGACAGCCCGCTCGAGGCTGGCGACGCCGCGCTGGAGATCGCCGTGCAGCACGACCATCTCCATCTCGAGATCAAGGAGGGAGCGCGCGACGTCGACCCACTCGAGGAGGCTCGCGTTCCCCGTGGAGAACGCGGCGGTGAGCGCTTCCATCGATCGTGATGTTGCCGGCAGGGCTTGCCCGCGGATAACGGAGAACTGTGCCTCCAGCGCCAAGAGCCTCGCGTGGGCCTCGCTGACCTCCGCCTGCGTGTCGAGACCCGCGCTGTCGCGGGCAGCACGTTCCGCGGCTTCCTCCTCCCCGGCTTGGCGCACGCGATCGCGGTTTGGGCCCCACAGCCACGGAAGCGACATGGAGGCCGTCACGCCCATACCAGGGCGCATGGTTGGGTCCTGCCAGTACCCGAGCCCGACCATGAACTCCGGGACGCGCGCCTCGGCCTCGGCTGCCTCGCGTCGAGCGCCGGCGGCTCTCACCCGTGCGTCCGCCGAGAGCGTCGCGCCGCGATTCGCTTCCGCGCGCGCGATCAGATCTTCGACGGAAATGCGCACCGTCTCGGGCGGAGTCTCACGCGGTTCGCCAAGAGCGGCGCCGGGCGGTCGCCTTAGCACCGCGTTGAGCGTCGCCCGCGAGCGCGCGATGTCACCGCCGACGCGCGCCAGTGCTCGCTGCGCCTTCGTGACCTCCACATCGATGCGGGCAGCCTCTGCGAGCCCGGAGCCACCCGTGGTGTAACGAGCGCGGACCGCCTGCCCCATGCGAGCAAGCAGCGCGAGCTGGCGCTCCTGCAAGCGCTTCTCCGCAAAGGCCTGCACGTAGTCGGCGAAGGCATTGGCCGCTCGCTCCGCGACGAGCCTCTCCTCGGAGGAAAGCTCGGCGAGCATCGCCTGCGCCTCCTCGGCCATGGCTCGCGCTCGCGCGTCGAGTGAGCCAGCCGCCGGAAACCGTTGGCGCAACTCGACCATGTACATGTCCGCTTCCCCGAGGGCGTAGGGTCGCGCCAGCGGCAGATTCCAGGCCTCGAAGCCGAGCTCGGCCGGCGGCAGCGAGCCTTCGGCGCGACCGGCGTGAACAAGCGCTCGGGCTCGATGCGCCATCACGGCAAGGGCGGGGCTGCGCTCCACAGCCGCGGCCACGACCACGTCGCGTTCGACTGGACCCGCAAGATCGGCTTCGGCGACCGTGCATTCTTGCGTCGGGCGCCGGGGCGCTTCCCGAACACGCGCGGTCGCTACCCCGTAGGACCGATCCAAGGTCCGCCCGGTTTGCGTGGAGACACACCCGCTGGCGACGGCGACAAGCGTCGCGACGGAAACGGAGCGCTTGAGGGCGACGCTTCGAGGACGGGAGGGCACGAGCGTCTAGGCAGCAAGGGTCTCGATCGTGACAGGGGCGCGCGCGTAATCGCGCCTAGGGAGCGAGGCCGCGGTACAGGGAGAGCGTCCCGAAGACCGTCATCTCCCGGTGGGTCTCTTCGACCGCCCGAAAGCCGGCGTCTGTCATCAGCGTCGGCAAGAACCCACGAACATTGTCGGTCGTCGTCGAAAAGCCGTCGAGCAGTTGTATCGCGAGGAACGCCACCCGCATCGCCGGGTTCTGGGCCTTGCCCCAGTCGGCGATGTGCACCTCGCCCCCGCTCTTGAGCAGCTCTCGCACGCGCTTCAGCGTACGTCGCTTCTCCTCAGTCGTGAGGTGATGAAACACGAGGCTCGACACGATGCGTTCGAAGGATGCCGGCGGGAACGGCGCCTCCGAGCCCAGTCCCTGCTTGAGCGTGATGTCGAGACCGGCTGCCTCGATCTTCGTTCGTGCGAGATCGAGCACCTTCGCGTCACCATCGAGCCCGGTCACTTCGGCTGCCGCGCACGCCTGCTTCAGGAGGATGGTGAGCGTTGCGGTGCCGCATCCGACGTCGAGCACTCGGTGCCCAGGCTGGAGGGCGGCCTGCTCCACCAGCAGGCGCTTGAAGCGGTCTTCCTTCAGGGTGGCGCGCAGGACTGGGTCGTAGAATCGCGTGAGCGACTCGTAGCGGAGCGCCGGGATGTAGCTCATCGGGCTGTCCCCTGAGCGTAGGCCGCGAAGGTCTGATTGTTTTCGAAGTAGAGCGTTCGCCCGTCGCCGGCCCGGCCGATCACCGCCGTGGCCTTGTCGACCGTGTTCCCGCTCACGGGATCGGTCGACACGCGTGAAGACGGATCACTCCCGAGCCGCCCTTTGCACATCTCGCAGCACCCGTAGTAGGTGCGCCCGTCCACTTCGATCGGAATCTGCGGCCGCCCCATGAACTGGTTGTTCACCATGCACACGAGACTGCGGTCGGTGACGAGGGTGAGCGATGCCGCCGTGTCCGACGAGCGCTCATGGCCCTGCGCCGCGGATGCCGACGGCGCGGACGTGTTCGTCGTTGCCTGGGCGCTCGTCGCCTGACTGGCGTCCTTGGTCTCGCACCCGAGCACGAGCCCGAGGAGCGCAACGGCTGCGGCGATCGGTCTGATTCCTGTCATAGTTGCAGCGTTCCTTTCAAGTCAATGCTCATGGCGATGCTCGCTGTGGTCGGCCGCGGCATGCGCTCGTTCGAACGCCTCCGCCCACTCCAAGATGATGCGGAGATCATCTCCCTGAACCGCGCCGGGGCGATCCTTGGGCATCGTCGCGGGTTGTCCGTCCGCGCCGAGCACCTCTCGAATCGTCGATGAGATCTGGTCGGCGTGGTGCCCGCCGAAGGGATACCGGTCCATCGTGAAGTGTCGCAGCGCAGCGCGCTTGCCGGCGCCGCGCGTGTGGCAGCTTGCGCAGTACCGCTCGAACACGGGGCGAGCGCGCTCGTACGCCTGCTGTTCGGTGGGCTCCGATGCTGCCAGCCCATGCTCATGCGGAGCTTCCTCTGCTGGCGGCGCGTCGGCCCCTGCGGCGCGCACCATCGGAGGATGATCGTCGCGTCCTTCGCCGGGTCTCGCGTCGGATGACGCACGAGAATCGTGCTGGTGTGGCGCCACGGTAGGCGCCGAGGCGCAGCCGACCAGGAGCAGGATCGCACCTGCGAACGGAAGGCCGCGCTCGGGCCGAGCGAGCCCCCTGCTCATGGCGCCGCAACCTCGAGCTCGCCCATCATCCCGCGCTCAGCGTGCTCGAGGATGTGGCAGTGAAACATCCACGTCCCCGGGTTGTCCTCGAGCCGGACTCGGAACTTCACCGTCTTCTCCGCGGGGATGTTGATCGAGTCTCGCCAGGCGACGACATTCGGGGCTGTCCCATCGACGGAGACGACCTGGAAGCGGAACCCATGAAGGTGAAACGGGTGGTCCATCTCGGTGGTGTTCACGATCGACCACTCCTCGACGGTCTCCAGGGTCGCCGCCAAGGGCGTCACGTCAGGGAAGACCTCGCCGTTGATTGAGAAGACGGGCGCCATGTCGGTCGTGGACGAGCCGTGCCCGGCACCGTGGTCGCCTCCGCCCATTGCCATGGACTCTTCCAGCTTGATCTCACGCTGCAGGGTAGCCGCCGGCAACTCTGCGATCGGCGCAAACGCGGACGGGGTCGCTGGCGTAGCGATCGGCGCGTCGCTGCCATGCTTCATCTGGAAGACGATCGCGTCGGGAAGATCGCCGGTGCCGTGCCCGCGGTCGTAGCGCAGCGACGTCCACTCCATCGTCTCGTTGGCCTCGCCGCCTGCGACAACGAGCACGTCAGCGCGCTCTCCTGGCACGAGAAGTAGCTCGTCGACCTCGCGCGGCGCGGGGAGGAAGCCGCCGTCCGTGCCGATCTGAATCAGGCGGTGGCCAGGGAGCGCGAGCCTGAAGTAGCGCGCGTTGGCCGCGTTGATGAAGCGGAAGCGGTGGAGGCCACCGCGCGCAACCCCCGCGATCGGATGTGCCCAGCCGTTCGCCAGGATCACGTTCCCCTGGCGACCGACCATCGCCTGCATCATCGGGTCGAAGTCGCTCAGCTGCCAGTTCGAGTCGACCAGCACGTCGTCCAGCACGACGGTTCGGTCAGTGGTCGTGGTGGGCTCGGCTGCGGCACGCACGACGAAGGCGCCGTAGAGGCCCCGCTCGACCTGTTCGTCCGAGCGGACGTGCGGGTGGTACCAGAAGGTCCCCGCGTCCGGGACCACGAACTCGTAGGTAAACTCGGCTCCTGCGGCGATGGGCGATTGCACCGCCGGCACGCCATCCATCGCTGCGGGCACGCGCACGCCGTGCCAATGAATCGTGGTCGCCTCCGGCAGGGAGTTCTTGAACCGTACGCGGACGGTGTCACCTGCGCGGGCTTCGATGCGAGGTCCCGGAAGCTGACCGTTGTACGTCCACATCGATACAGTGCGACCGGGCGCGATCTCAATGTCCGAGACCTTCGCCTCGAGCGTGACCTCCACCACGTTGGGCGCGGGATCGAGATCCGGAGCAGCGCTCGGTTCGAACGGTCCTTCGGAGGCGTCCACCTCGATGACCTCGGGGATCATCATTCCGCCGTCCATGCCCCCCATGCCGTCCATGTCCATGCCGCTACACGCGCCCGTGAGCGAGATGACAGCGGTTGCGAGTGCGAAGTGAAGTGGTCGAGTCATCGGTGGGTCTCCTGCTGGGAAGTGGACGCGGGCTCGGATGCTTCCTTCCCGACCGCGCCTTCGAGGTACGCGAACGCAAGCAGCGCTGCGACTGCGATGCCGAGCCACAACAGCCTTCCGCGCCCGTTCGGGCGGCAATCGGGGCAGCTCATCTTGTGGGCCTCATCGCCCGTGTAGGCACCCGGGCCGCCGAGCGTGACAGGGCTAGGTTGCTTTTCCGCCGAACGCCCGGCGAAGCAGAGCAGGGACCATGCCAGCGCCGAACCCGATGCCCAGACCAAGGACGCCTGAGTAGCCGATGCAGGCACACCCCATCGCTCCGGTGAGGAGCGCGAGCGACGACGCCGACACCCAAAACCAAGGCCCGGCCCTCCGCTGGTTGCCTACGCTCGCGACCGCGAGGCCCGCGACCACCCCGCCCAGGGCGCACGCGGGCACGCACAGGGAGCTGCAACCGTCGGCGCCGCACGCGTGCACGTGGTTGGCGCACAGCGCGAACACCAGAGGCACTATGCCAGCCGCGATTCCCGGGAGCACCGCCTTCTGCGGATCTCGCCCGTACCAGAGCATCGCGGCCCCGACGAAGACCGTCGCCAAACCGAACCAAAGCGTCGAGATCGGACGATGCGCGACGCACGCGGCGACGGCGACGATGACGAGCACCGGCGCCACGCCGAGGAGGGAGCGCCGCAACCGCCCCAGCTCGTAGGCCCACCGCACTCGTCGCTGTAGCTGCGAGAGATCAGTCGAGTCCATAGAGCCTCCTGAACGTCTTCTTGAGCCGGTCCAGAGCACGCTCGCGTCGCTTGCGCAGCGTGGCGCCCGAGACGGACGCGGCCTCGTCCCAGAACGTGGCGATGAGCGTTTCGCGATCGGCCTCCGAGAGCTCGCCGAGCGCGGCGATGGCAGCCGCGGCCAGGTTGCGCTGAACGACCTCATCCTCGAGGTGTTCCCCGGCTCGCTCGTGACCCGCGTCGTCCACCTCTCGCCGACGCCCGCGCTTGCGCGACAAGGTCCTGCATTCCCAGCCAGCGATCGCCATCGCCCACGGCATCGCCGGTCGGCTCTTGTCGTAGTCTGAGGCGCGCTCGAGGATCTTCTGCATGGCTTCCTGGGCGGCGTCAGCCGCGTCGGCGTCGTTCTTGAGCAACGTGATGCACAATCGATGAATCGGTCCCCATAGAAGCTCGAACACGCGCGCGAACACGGCACGGTCGCCGTCGGCGAGACGCGCCATGAGGGCGTCGAGGGTGTTCAATTCGGTTCGCATCGTTTGGACTCCCGGATCCCGTCATGAACCCGGGAGTCGGAACGTTACCTCCATGGTGGTCATGAAAGGAGCAGCCGCGCACGACGCAACACCTCTTCCGCCTTGTCGGTGTCACGCGCGATGATCCGCACGCGGAAGCCGGTGCCACCCGATTCGACACGAACCGCTACGTCGTCTACGTCGAAGGCGCAGTCCGGCATGGCTGCAGGCCCGCGCATCTGAGCGATGTGTCGAGCGAGCGTCAGCTGGAGCCACTCCGCGGTGAGGCCGGGCTCGGCTTGAACGAAGACTTCTGCTCCACGAAGTCGAAGGATTGCGCTCCTGCCGATCCGCTCTTCGGCGCGGTAGGGCGTCACCGAGGTGATCCGGTGCGCGCGCAGGAGGCAGTCCTGCGAGGGCGGCGTGCCCGCAAACGAAGTGGACGGCACGGATGCCGCGGCAACGGCGAAAAGCACAGCGAAAACGGGAATGAGCTTGGGGTGGGACATGGTCTGAACTCCTGGGCAGCCACATCGGCCGCCTACCCGTCTAGGCGCCTGGACCGCAGGGCGTGACAGACCCAGTCACTCCACGCCACCCGCTGCTCGGCCCACGTTCCCGCGTGAGCCAGCGCTCGGAGCATGCGCTCGGCCATCGGCTCGGCGCCGTCTACGGCGTCGAGCCGGAGGACGGCCATTTGGAGGTCGGGCGCGAGGAGGAGCAGATCGAGGAGCTGCGTAACCCGAGCCCGCGTGAGTCCCAGCCTGCGCGCCACCGCAGCGCGGTCAGCGACGTCGCCCCGGTCGATGGCCCGCTGCAGGTGGTGCGCGAGGGCGAGCATCTGGGCCACCTTGGCGGGCCTGTGGACGGGCGCGGGCTTCGGTGGCGGCGGCGTCACCGAGAGCACCACGCGGCGCTCCCTGCGGACCCGGTGAAACGCCTCGTCGCAGATGCGGAAGTCGTCGACCAGCACCTCGCCCGTGTTCTTCTCCGCGCGCTCCTCGGTGTGGTCCGCGTCTCTCACGCTGCCTCCTTCGCGCCCTCGGCGACTTCGAAGTTCACCAGCTCGACGCGGCACTTGCCGCTCGTCTCGTCGACGACGACCTTCGCGACGATGGCGCGCAGGAGCCGCCCCTGGTTCTCGGGCGTCATGCTCGTCCACACCTTCCCGAAATCGCGCAGCGCGCTGACGAACCAGTCGAGGTGCGTGGCGTCGAGCTCGAGGTTCACCGCGTCCCGCTCGACGGCGCGGAGCTGGCTCTCGGCGGCTTCGAGGTTGTTCGCCTCGAGGCGCAGCTTGCCGAGGGCGACCTCGCGCGCGCGGCCCTCGAGCTCGGCGGCTTGGTCGGCGAGCTTCGACGAGGCCGCCGAGTGCTCCGCGATGCGCGCGTTGAGACTGTCCCGCAGCTTCACGTAGTCCGCACGCAACTTGACGATGCGCGCCTCCAACTTCGCCTTCGTGCGCTTGGCGAGCGTCCCGTCGGCGGTAGCGCCCTCGATGCGCTCGGCCACGAAGTCCTCGATGGCGCCCGCTGGCAAGGGCCTACCGGGGCAGAGATCCTTGCCGTACTTGTCGCGGCGCGAGCACCTGTAAAACCTGTACGTCTTGCCGCTCTT
>JBGAHX010000015.1:0-126756 GCA_044225935.1 Gemmatimonadaceae bacterium | reverse complement strand
GCTCGTGCTCTTGACGGCCGGCAGGCGCCGGCGCGTGTGATCGCGGCGATCGCACGCGCAGCGACCGCTTGGACGATGCGGCGACACTACGCCAACGAGGCAAAGGTTCGCCTCTCACGAGGCGCGCTTCGCCACGGCTGCATCCTTCTGCTAGGATTTCTTGGCGTCTCGACGACTGCTCGCGCGCAATCCACGAGTACCGAGTGGTCCGCTGCGATCTTCCGCACGAAAGCTTCCGTCGTCTTCAGCCCTCGGGGGTCGTCGAACGGGACGAGAGGGTCGCTCGCGCCATTCATCGGTGTGTCGCATACGTCCGGCGGGCGGCTCGCCACGCGCGTCGAGGGAGGAGTCGTCCAGAAGGGGTTCGAGCGAACGGAACCGACCGCGCACTGGAGCTACCTCGAAGTCCCGCTGCTCCTCGAGGCGCGCTTTCTCGATATGCGCTCCCGGCTGCGTCCGACGCTGCAGCTCGGACTCGCGCCGAGCGTCGCGCTCGAGTGCACTGTTTCATACGTAGGCATCAATGGAGCGTACAAGGGATCGTGCTACGAGTCCGATCCGCTTCACGTTGTGGAGCCCGCGTCGCACTGGGACGTCGGCGCTGTCGTCGGAGGCGGTGTTCGCGTCCGACTGCCCTCCGCCACGCTGGTAGTCGATGGACGCTACACACGCGGGCTGCATCACGTCGAGCGAGGGAGCACGCATCGCGTCTGGTCACTTGGCGTCGGTGCAGCGATCCCGATCGCCAAGTGACCGATCCGGTTCAAGGTGAGCGCACGCGGACTGCGGCGCGCGCTTGTGCCTCCGACTAGCATCCCGGATCCCAGTACGTTGGGTGCGCGGCCATGCTGTTGTACGTCATCGAGCCGACCACGATTCCGCACTTGTTCACGCCGCGCGCGGTGACGGTCGTCCAGACGAAGTTGGGGATCGGGAGCATGGTCACGGCACCC
Source organism: Gemmatimonadaceae bacterium (assembly GCA_044225935.1). GTDB lineage: Bacteria > Gemmatimonadota > Gemmatimonadetes > Gemmatimonadales > Gemmatimonadaceae > SCN-70-22. The sequence goes on along the minus strand of JBGAHX010000015.1, from coordinate 125,803 downwards.
GAACGATCGGCGACGAACGAGTTGCCACTCGACGCGGGCCCCGCGACCGGCGACCACGCGGGGCCGACGGCGACCCAGCCATCCTTGGTGACGGCCGACGCGTAGGACTGAAAGCCCACTCCGAAAAAGCCGGCATGATTGGGCTTTCCCCACGACGCCTGCCCTGCGGTCTGCCCGACCACGGTGTTCCCCTCGTCGATCGCGAGCGCGCTGATGCCCCCGGTGATGGGCGTGGGGAGCCACGTACTTCCGTTGTATTTCCAGAGCACGTACTGCCAGCCGCTCGAGCTGCTCGACGCACCGAGGATGATCCGGTCCGCGGTGATGGCAAAAGCATTGGAATTCGTCCCTCCCCTAAGCGGTGGAAGCAGGACCGGTCCACCGGCGGTATCCCAGACGAAGCCGTACTGCCCGCCTGCCTTGATGGCGGTCCCGACAACCATCCCGGCGTCGTTGATATCGTAGGCCACTCCCCGGAGAGGGGCCACGAGCGGCGCGGACGACGCGTTCGACCAGACCGCCGGCCGAATGTCGGGAGAGAGCGGCGTGCCCGAGTAGCCGAAGTCCAGAGCGCCGGTGATCGCGCCGCCCGAATTCACCGCCATCGCCGCCGACGCCAACGCGCCGCCCGACGCGAGAAGCTTTGGTGTCCCTCCTCGCTGCAGCGCGAACGCGTTGACCCATGCGCCGGCGCGTGTCGAGATCGTCCCGACCATGTAGTGCTTCTCGTTGATGTCGCTCAGCCACCCGGTGTCGGGGAGCGCGGTGATCCGATACGATGATGCCGGATAGACGGCGCGCGCTGGCGCGTCTACGAGTTGCGACCGGGCGGTGGGCGCTGCGCCCTCACCGGCGCTGCACGCCGAAAGCGCGAAAGCCAGCAGGACGACGGAGAGCGAGGAGCGGGTGCTCATGGTATTCCTTGACGGGGGGGTGCCAGAATCTATGGCGACCCTTGCATTTGGACACTAGCAGAACCCCCAGCGGGTGGTGACACCGGGTACGGCGCCGTTCAGTGCGATGGCGCCCGAAGCGGACACCTGTCGCTACGACCTACCGCGATCCCCGGCACACGCCCTGGAGTCCGGACCCGCGCCAGGTCGCGGCCGACTCCGTCCACATGAAGCGCGCCCGCTCCTGCGGGAGCTCCAACATCGCGCAGCCAGCGTCCAGCCGCAGGTCGAAGCGCCCCTCCTGCACCTGCTCCGAACTCCCCCCGATGAACACGCGGAACGCTCCCGGCTCGGACACCAGGGCCAGCTCCGCATCGTGAAACGACAGGTCGGAGGGATAGAGCGTGAACGAAACGCGCTTCGACTCTCCTGCCCGTAGCGCGACGCGCCGGAAGCCGCGCAACTCCTTCACGGGACGGGTCACGCTCCCGACCTCGTCCTGGACGTAGAGCTGCACGACCTCCACGCCCTCGCGCGCTCCGGTGTTGCGCACATCGACGCTCACCACGAGCGAGTCCCGCTCGCCTAACGTGGGGCTGCTCAGCGTCACGGGACCGTAGGCAAACGTCGTGTAGCTCAGCCCATGCCCAAACGGGTAGAGCGGCGTGAATCGCGCGCTCCGGTGTTGCGCACATCGACGCTCACCACGAGCGAGTCCCGCTCGCCTAACGTGGGGCTGCTCAGCGTCACGGGACCGTAGGCAAACGTCGTGTAGCTCAGCCCATGCCCAAACGGGTAGAGCGGCGTGAAGGGAAGGTCATTGTACTTGGACGTCCACTTCACGTCCGCGTTTGCCGGGCGCCCGGTGTGCTTGTGTGCGTAGTACGTCGGGACCTGTCCCGTGGCGCGGGGAAAGGTGACGGGGAGCTTCCCGCTCGGGTTGGTGTCGCCGAACAACACGTCGGCGAGTGCATTCCCCATCTCGCTCCCGAGGAACCACGACTCGACGACGGCCGGCACGTGCTCGGCGATCCACGGAATCGCCAGCGGGCGCCCGTTCATGAGCACGATCACCATCGGCTTGCCGATCGCCTGGACGCTGCGCACGAGCTGCTCCTGCGCCGGCGAGAGTTCGATCGACGCTCGGCTTTCGGCTTCGGCGCTTTGGTCTTCACGTTCGCCTACCACCATGATCACGACGTTGGCCGCGCGCGCGGCGCGTCGTGCTGCGGCGAAACCGCTCGTGTCGTTGCCGGTCGTCTCGACTCCCTTCGCGTACGTGACTCGCGTGGTGCGCGAGACCGCGCGTCGGATGCCGTCGAGGATCGTCACCGCTTCTTCCGGACGCCCATCTCCCCACCAGTTGCCATTGGTCGACTTTGCATCAGCTGCGAGCCCCCCGATGACGGCGATGCTCGCCACGCTCTTGGAGAGCGGAAGGACCGGGCGCGCGCCGACGGGGGCGTTCTGCAGCAGGACGATCGCCTCGCGCGCCATCTCCCGCGCCACCGCACGGTTCGCCGGCGTGAGCAGCGTCGCCCTCTCGCGAGCGACATCGGCATAGCGATACGGATCGGCGAACAACCCTAACGCGTACTTGGCGAGCAACACACGTCGCACGGCGGAGTCGATCGTGGCCATCGTGACGCGCCCGGCCTTCACCTCGCCGGGGAGCGCGCGACGGAAGAACTGACTCACCATGTCGACGTCGACGCCGGCATTGATCGACAAGCGCGCCGCCTCGGCAGAGTCGCCGGCGACCCCGTGATTGAGGAGCTCCAGCACTCCGGTATAGTCGCTCACCAGGAGGCCGTCCCACCCCCACTGCGCACGAAGCAAACCGTTGATCAGCGAGCCGTTGACGTGCATCGGCGTTCCGCCCAGCTCGTTGAACGACGCCATCACCGACCAGGCGCCGGCATCGACCGCGGAATGAAAGGGTGGGAGATACACGTCGTGCAGCGTCTGCGGCGAGATGTCGGCGACGTTGTAGTCGCGCCCTCCTTCCGCGGCGCCATACGCGACGAAGTGCTTCACCGTCGCCATCAGCGTGTTGTTGGCCGCCAGGTCATCGCCCTGAAAGCCGCGCACGCGTGCAGCCGCGAGGATCGAACCGAGGTAGGGATCCTCCCCAGACCCCTCGACGATGCGCCCCCACCGCGGATCGCGGGCGATGTCGACCATCGGAGCGAAGGTCCAGTGCACGCCAGCCGATGTCGCTTCGTCAGCTGCAATGCGAGCGGTGCGCATCGCCAAGTCCGGATCCCAGCTCGCCGCCTCGCCGAGCGGCACGGGAAAGATCGTCCGGAATCCGTGGATCACGTCGTGCGAGAAGAGGAGCGGGATGTGATGCGGCGACGATTCCACGGCGACGCGTTGCAGCTCACGGGTGGTCTCGGCGCCGTACACGCCGAGGAACGAACCGATGTGGCCGGCCCGGATCTCGTCCTCGCCCCCGGGGAGCGCCTTGGGACCGGTCGGCGTCCCCTGCCCTGGCACCTGCGTGAGCTGCCCGAGCTTCTCGTCGAGCGTCATCGTCGCGAGGAGTGAATCGACGAAGTGCATTGCCTGCGCCGACATCACCGGCGTGCGCGGCGCCACGCGCTCCTGTGCGGCGGCCGATGCACCATTCAGCGCGGCGAGAACGATCGCGCCGCCGAACAGGCGCATCATCGTGCGACGGAATCGCGCCGCTCGAGTGTCGCGAGGCGAAGGCAGTGGTGACATCGAATCGGCTCCGGAAGCAGGAGAGGAAGGGCGCGTAGCGTCACGACGACTGGCACGGCAGGCGTATCCGCCTAACGGGTCGTCGCTGGGCGCGTGCGTCAGAACGGCGAATACTCCGGCGGCGTGACGCCGTTCAATCGCAGGTACGGCACTGTCTGCCCGAGCGTCCACGGGAAGTGGTCCAGCAGCTCCATGAGCGCGCGATAGCGCGGCATCTTGATCCCGAACTGCGTGATCTCCTGCATCATGTCGGCGTCGCTCAGGCCGCGCAGCATCTGCAGCGTGTGGTCCATCGCCGCCGTCGCGTACAGTCGAAGCGCAGCCTTGCTATGGAGGTAGGTGGCCGAGTCGCCCATCGACGGGACGTTCGGCGAACCGGTGATCGCAAGGTGCGCGATCACTGCATCGCTCCCTGCGGCATGCTCGATCTGCTCGGCGAATGTCCTCACACCCGGCGTGGGGCGGAAGCCCAACATCGAGTCGGGGGCGGCGTCGATGTAGCGCAGCACCGACGCCTTGTGGGTCTCGACCACCGCGACGAGCGCCGAGCGCGGGATTTGTGCCGACGCAAGTGATGCGGCGAAGAAGAAGAGTGGGATTGAGGGGGCGAATCGCAGGAATCGCATGGTGTCCTCTGTATGGGTGCGGGCGTAACGGAATGCGAGGATTCACGTTGCGGAAGCTGCGGTGGAAGGGAGCCACCGACAAGCGCGGCGCTGGCGTTCTGTCAGCATCCTCGCGCGCCTCGCGCAGCATGGGCGCGCAAAGGCGGGGGACGAGCCGTAAGTGAATATCCTGTAGTCGGTTATGCACACATCGCGGTCGAGTCTGGCACAATACCTGCTACTCCCGCCAGAGCGCCTACCGCCCGCCAATCGGGTCCTGCGTGAGCGCTCCATTATCAGCATGACAGAACTCTCCGAACATCCCCTCGCCACGTCGGCGACTGAACTCGTCGCCCGTGCCCGAACCATCGGTTCGACGATCGCTTCGCAGTGCGCGGGCGATGTGGATCGCGCTGGCCGCTTTCCGGTCGAAACGGTCGCGGCGATGCGCGATGCTGCACTCCTCTCGGCGCTCGTCCCGGTCGAGCACGGGGGGAGTGGTGCCAACATGCGCGAGCTCGTGGCGATGTGCAGCGCGATTGCCCAGGGGTGCGCGTCGAGCGCGATGATCCTGGCGATGCACCACATCCAGGTTGCCTGCCTCGTCAGGCATGCGCGGCACGAGGCGAACTTTGCCTCGTATCTCGACGAAATCGCCGAACGACAGCTCCTGCTCGCGTCGATCACCAGCGAAGTGGGGACCAACGGCGATACGCGCTCGAGCGTCTGCGCGGTGGAACACAGCGACTCTCGTTATGCGCTGAGCAAGCAGGCAACGACGGTCTCGTACGGCGAGCATGCCGACGACCTGCTGGTGACGTGTCGCCGCGACTCCGATGCGCCGGCGAGCGACCAGGTCCTCGTGCTGTGCCGCGGTCGCGACACGAAGCTCGAGCGCACGGGCGATTGGAACACGCTCGGGATGCGCGGCACCTGTAGCCCGCCGTTCCGCATGACGTCGCGCGGTCCGGCGTGGGCGATTGTCCCGGGAAGCTTCGCCGACGCGTCGGCGCAGTCGATGGTGCCGTACTCGCACATTCTCTGGAGCGCGGTCTGGTTAGGCATCGCGACCGATGCGGCCGCGCGCGCATCGGCCTACGTGCGCGCCGAGGCTCGGCGCAAGCCGGGGACGGTTCCGCCGATGGCGACGCGTCTCGCCGAGCTCTCGGTCGAGCTGCAGACATTCCGCCAGAACGTGTCGAGCATCGCCGCCGACTTCGACGCGCTCGGCGGGGAGCGCGAGGCGCTCAACGGGATGTCGTGGGCGCTCCGTCTCAACAACCTGAAGATTGCCTCGTCGACCGCGGTGACCGACATCGTGCACCGCGCCTTCCAGATCATCGGGATCAACGGCTACCGCAACGACACCGCGTACAGCGTGGGGCGGCAGTATCGCGATGCGCTCTCCGCATCGCTCATGGTGAGCAACGATCGCATCCTCGCGAAGGGGGCGTCGATGCTCCTCGTGCTCAAGGACGACTAGGAACCGCCGATGCCGACGTCGTTGATTTCCGCGGCCGCCGAGGGCGGTGCGACAGAGCCAGCTAACCACAAGTTGCCAGCACCCGCAGGGCGCAGCGCTGCGGCATTGCACGATGCGCTCGTCGCGCGCGGGCTGATCACCGAGGTGCGCGAGCCGGGCGTCTTTGGACGCGGGGCAGCGTTCGAGGACGTGCTCAACCGGGTGGACGCTCTCATCACGCGATCGATCGACGACGCGCGACTCGAGACGCTGACGTTCCCGCCGGTGATCGGGCGCGACATCATCGAGCGCACCGGCTATCTCGAGTCGTTCCCGACGCTCTGCGGCTGCGTCCATGCCTTCACCGGCGATGAGCGGGCGGCGCGACAGCTCAATCAGCGCGCGATGGCCGGCGAGTCGTGGGGCGATGCAATGACGATGACCGACCTCGTGCTCAACCCGGCTGCGTGCTATCCGCTCTACCCGACGTGCAGCGGGACGCTTCCGGTCGGTGGGCGGCACGTCACGATGCTCGCCTGGGTCTACCGGCAGGAGCCATCGGCCGAGCCGACGCGGATGCGTTCGTTCCGCGTTCGCGAGTTTGTGCGCCTGGGAAAACCCGAAACGGTCGTCGCATGGCGGGACGAGTGGCTGGAGCGCGGACTCGCCCTCCTGCAGTCGTTGCAGCTCGCGGCGCGCGCCGAGGTGGCCGCCGATCCGTTCTTCGGGCGCGGAGGGCGACTCCTCGCCGCCGGGCAGCGCGAGCAGCGCCTCAAGTTCGAGGTGGTGGTGCCGGTCATCTCCGACGAGGAGCCGACGGCGTGCTGCTCGTTCAACTACCACCAGGACAAGTTCGGGACTGCGTTCGACATTCGCCTCGCCAACGGCGACGTGGCACACACCGCCTGTCTCGGCTTCGGGCTCGAGCGCGTGACGATGGCGCTCTTCCAGGCACACGGGTTCGATGCGGCCGAGTGGCCGGCCGACGTGCGCGCGCTCCTGTGGCCGTGATGCGCGTGCGTGCCATCCCGTCGCTCGATGTCGCCGGATACCAGCCGCACGCTCTTCATGGCGACGGGTGCACCTGGGTGGAGAAGAACTGCTACGTCGACGTGTGCATCGAGCTGCTGCACACGCTTGGACTCGAGCCGCGCGCGGCGCTGGCGCCGACGGTGGCGATCGACTTCGAGGGCGACAACTTCACCTTCTTCAAGCCGTCGCACGACGAGCTGCGCGCGCTGTACGGTATCGACGTACAGGAGCTCAACGTCTGGCGCCCATTGCTGGATCATTCGCTGGAACACCTGGGTGCTGGGCGATTGATCAGCACGGAGGCGGATAGCTACTGGCTTCCCGATACCGCGGGGACCGACTATCGCCGCAAGCACGTCAAGACGACGATTATCCTCGCCGACGTGGACGTCGATGCTCGTCGCCTGGGTTACTTCCACAACACCGGCTATCACGCGTTGGAGGGCGAGGACTTCGAGCGCCTGTTCCGCGTGGATGCGACGCCCAGCGACGAGGTACTCCCCCTCTTTGCCGAAGTGATCAAGATCGACCGACTGGTTCGGCGTCCGCCGGCCGTACTCGCGGCCATCGCGCGAGGGTTCCTCCTTCAGCACATCGAGCGACGGGCGAGCGAGAATCCGGTGCGCCGATTCGCGGCACGAACGGAGCGCGACGTCGCCACGCTGCACGAACGCGGACTTTCCTACTATCACGCGTGGGCCTTCGGCACCATTCGGCAGTTGGGGGTGAGTTGCGAGCTGCTGGCTGCACACCTGCGCTGGCTCGTTGAGGCGGGGACGAACGACGCAATTGCAAAGGTTGAGGACGACGAGCTGCTGCTGCGAGCGGCTCGCGAGTTCGACGTGGTAAGCGGCGGAGCGAAATCCCTTATCCTCAAGGCGGCGCGCGCGGTGAACGGGCGTCGTGCGCTTCAGGCAACCGACGTCTTCGCCGAGATGGCCGATCGTTGGGAGAGCGGGATGACGTCGCTTGCGGCGCTCACGCCAACCTTGGTCCCCGCGTCATGATGGCGGCTCCGTCTCTCGCGGTCGGGATCGACCTGGTGCACGTCGAGCGCGTGGGCGAATCGGTGTCGTCGCACGGCGAGCGATTCCTGCGTCGCATCTTCACCGACGAGGAAGTGGCGTACGCGATGTCGTCGCCACCGCAGATGCTGCAGCGGCTCGCTGCCCGCTTCGCGGCGAAGGAAGCGGTGCGCAAGGTGCTGCGTGTCGACGAACACGGCGTCGGGTGGCGGGACGTGGAAGTGCGCCGCCTGCCATCAGGCGCCTGCGAAGTGGTGCTGCACGGCAACGCCGCTGCCCTCGCCCGCACACGTTGTTTGGGGAGGATGGCGCTGAGCATGAGCCACGACGGCGACTACGCGACGGCGGTGGTCGTGACTTGGACCGGGAGCGAGGATACGCATGAGTGAGCACGATACGGTGCAGGTGACCGAGACGATCCGGCAGGTGCTGGCCGAGCACGGGCGCCTGACGAAGGACGCGATGCAGCTGCCGGCAGATGCCGACCTGTACCAGCTCGGGCTGACCTCCCACGCCAGCGTGAACATCATGCTGGCGCTGGAGGGAGCGTTCGACATCGAGTTTCCGGATTACATGCTCACCCGCGGCATGTTCGCGAGCATCGACGCGTTAGGCTCGGCGGTGGGCACGCTGCTCGGCGGATGAGCGTGGCCGGGCGCGGACGGATTCGCGCCAACAGCGCGCAGCGCCTCACCCCGCTTGCGAGCGGGTGGGAGATGGCGGAGGGCGCGCCAGGTGCGGTCGCCACCCCCGATGCACTCGCCGGCGCCGGACTCTCGTGGCTCCCAATTGGAGTTCCATCGACCGTCGCTTCGGCGCTCCGTGGTGCGGGGCTCTGGAGCCTCGAGACGCCGGCTCGCCGCTTCGACGCGTCGGACTGGTGGTATCGCACCCGCTTTCGCGCCGATCCGGTGGAAGACGGCGAGGAACTGTGGCTCGCGCTCGATGGGATCGCGACGATCGCCGAGGTGTGGCTCAACGGGGTCCGCCTGCTCGACGTGGCGGGGATGTTCACCGCACACGAGGTGCGCATCGACCAGCTCGCGGGCATCGACAACGAGCTGACGATCTGCTGCCGGTCGTTGGATACGGCGCTCGCAGTGCGCCGTCCGCGCCCGAGCTGGCGTGTCCCGATGCTCGAGCAACAGCAGCTCCGCTGGCATCGCACGTCGCTCCTCGGGCGCACGCCTGGCTGGTCCCCGCCGGCGGCGCCTGTCGGTTTCTGGCGTGGAGTGCGCCTCGAGTATCGGCGCGGCGTGCAGCTGACCGACGTGCGCCTCGATGCCCGAGGCGATGGTCGGCTCATCGCATCGTGCCGAGCCGTAGCGCTCGATGGCGCGCCTGCGAGCGCGGTCGTATTGCACCTGACGGGTAGCGACCGCGAATACGTCGTACCTCTGGTGCGGGGTGACGAGGGGGGGCGCGTCGCGGCCGACGTGCGTCTCGATGACATCGCGCGCTGGTATCCACATTCCCACGGCGAGTGCCCGCTGTATGACGCACGACTCGAGATCGACCTTCAGGGCGAAAGCTCTGATGTCTCGCTGGGAGCGGTGGGATTCCGAACGGTGTCACGCCTGGGCGGGAGCGACGACTTCGCGCTGGCGATCAACGATCTCCCTGTCTTCGCGCGCGGGGCGTGCTGGACGCCGCTCGATCCAGTTTCGCTCGACCCCAGCGCCGAAGCGCTCGACGTCGCGATACGCCAGGTGGTCGATGGCGGGATGAACATGCTACGCGTTGGTGGAACGATGGTCTACGAGAGTGATGCGTTCCTCGACGCGTGTGATGCGAACGGGATCATGCTCTGGCAGGACTTCATGTTCGCCAACATGGACTACCCCGATGACGACTCCTTCACGCGACGCGTGGAAGTCGAGGCGCTGCAACAACTCGCGCGCTGGCAGGGGCGTCCATCGCTCACGGTGCTCTGCGGAAGCAGCGAGGGGGAGCAGCAGGCGGCGATGTGGGGGGCGGATCGCTCGCGCTGGTCTGCTCCGCTCTTTCGCGAGCGCCTCGCGACATTCAGCGCGGAGATGTGTCCAGGTGTGCCGTACCTCGCGTCGTCGGCGACGGGGGGCGGTTTTCCCCACCAGTCGAATGCAGGACCGAGCTCATACTACGGCGTCGGCGCGTACCTGCGCGATGTCGACGATGCGCGGCGCGCCGAGGTGCGCTTTGCATCGGAGTGCCTCGCCTTCGCCAACGTCCCATCGGTGGAGTCGATCGCCAGGTCGCCGGTGCTCCGCGGCGCGCGCGTCCATCACCCCGGGTGGAAGTCGCGCACCCCGCGCGACCTCGGCGCCGGCTGGGACTTCGACGACGTGCGCGATCACTATGTCGCGCGACTGTTCGGCGTCGACCCGCTCGAGGTTCGTTACGCCGATCACGAACGCTATCTCGAGTTGGGGCGCGTCGTCACTGGCGAACTCATGGCGCGCGTCTTCACCGAGTGGCGAAGGGGACGCAGTACCACGCGCGGAGGGCTCGTCTGGTTCCTGCGCGACCTCTGGGACGGCGCCGGCTGGGGATTGATCGATGCCGACGGTGCACCGAAGCCTGCATGGCACTTCGTGCGGCGCGCGCTGGCGCCGGTCGCCATCGGTATGACCGATGAGGGGACGAACGGTCTTGCGCTACACGTCGTGAACGATCGCCCGGCACCCCTCGATGCAGTGCTGGAGCTTGGTCTCTATCGTGACGGCGAGGTGCGCGTCGAGCACGGACAGCGCGAGATCTCGGTCGCACCGCACGACGCCATGGAACTCAACGCCATCTCGCTCCTCGATCGCTTCGTGGACGTGAACGGAGCGTATCGCTTCGGTCCGGCATCGCACGACCTGGTCGTCGCCACTCTCCGCGGCACGGAGGGGAGCGTGCTCTCGCAGGCGTTGCATCTGCCGAGTGGGTGGCCGGCGGCGCGAGAGCGAGACGTGGGACTTGCCTGCGCGGTCACACGGCTCGACGACGACAGGTATGCGCTCGCCGTGGACAGCCGTCGCGTCGCACTCGCGATTCGCGTCGACATCCCGGGCTTTTCCTCGAACGATGACTACTTCCACGTCGTGCCGGGGACCGGGCGCACGCTGGTGCTCCGCCGCGTCTCGGGAGACGCCCCGCCGCGCGGTGCGCTGCACCCGTTGAATGCATCGGCGTCGACGCGCGTGGCGCTCGCCGACTGACGGCGGATCCAGTGCGCGAGACGGAGTTGCAGCTGGCGGAACTTCGTGCGTTGGTCGTCGAACCCGACGCTCCGACGCGCAGCACGGTCTTCCTCCTGCACGGCTACGACATGCGGCCGGAGGATCTCGCGCCGTTCGCACACACCCTGGGGGTGACCGCGCGCTTCGTCGTGCCGGAGGGTCCCGTCACCGCATCGGCCGGGCGATTCGGCTGGTGGCCGATCGACCAGGAACGGCGCGTCGCAGCGCTCACCGCTGGCCCGCGCGACTTGTGGCGCGAACATCCCGCTGGGCTCGACCACGCACGCCGACAGCTGCAAGCGGCAGTGTACGCTGCGGCGACGCGTTGGGGTGACGGACCGACCGCACTCGTCGGCTTTTCTCAGGGAGGGATGCTGGCCTGCGACGCCGTGTGCCGCGGCGAGCTGCCACTCGCCGCACTCGCGTTGCTCTCGTCCTCGCGCATCGCCTTCGACAGCTGGAGGGAGCATCTCGATCGCGTCGCCGGCCTCCCAGTCCTGGTTGCACATGGAGAGCACGATCGCGACCTGGCGTTCTCCGCGGGCGAGGCGCTGCGCGACGCGCTCGCGGACGCCGGTGCGCAGGTCAGTTGGGTCTCGCACGGTGAGGGGCACGTGATCCCGCTCCCCGTCTGGCGGGCACTCCGGCGATTCCTCGTCGAGCACCTGAGCGCTGACCGGGCCTAACGACTCGCTCTCTCGCCGTCCTCGCGTCGCGTCGAATCAAGCATCGTCGCCTCGAGCGAGCCGACGTCGAGTGGGCTCCGGCGATGCCGCCTCCACTCAGCGGACGTCGCGTCAGCTCAGGCGACGTCGCGTCCGCTGCCGGCCTGCCAAAGTGCCGCCTGCTCCGCCAAGTTGGACCCCATCGCGGCGCTCGCCCCCCAGCTCGGGAGCCTGAGCGCATAGTAGTCCCCGTGCACCGGGAACGATCCTTTCACTCCGCCACTCAACCCCGGCGGGCCGGCGATCGAGATCGCGCGCCGCACGTAGCCGTTGGCCCGCCGCGCCGCGTCGAGATACGTCGATGTCCCCGTCGCCTCGTAGAGCCGCACCAGTGCGTGCGCGACGTGCGACGTTCCGGCGAGACAAACCCAGGAGACCGACGACGACCAATCCGAGTGCAGTCGCCCCGGGAGATGGCCCGACGCGTCGATCGTCCGCGCGAGCGCGTCGCCGGTGCGTGCCGCGGCCTCGAGGTAGCGCACGTCACCGGAGAATCCGAACGCCTCGATCACGCCGCGCAGCGTTCGACCGATCCCGAGCGAGAGCGGCTGGCTCGGCTCATCCAGGCAGCAACGCCCAAACCATCCGTTGCTGCGCTGGTGCGTGAGTGCCCAGTCGACGTTTCGGAGCGCGGCGTTCTCGTAGCCGAGTCCCGGCGCCACGCGCGCCGCCTCGAGAAGCGCCCACGCGACGTGCGTGTCGTAACTCGTCTCGCGCTGTTGTGAGGCGCCCGCATGGTGCGCGCGCCAGCAACCATCGACGTCCTGCTCCGTCACGAGCCAGCGCGCCGTGCGATGCATCGCCTGCATTACCCCGTCGTCGTCGAAGCATGACGCGGCCGCCGCGAGTCCGTGCAACACCTGCCCGCTCACGAACGCGACCGGCACGGGCGACAGCTCCCCAACCACCCCACCCATGAAGCCTCCACCGCTCTGCTCGAGCGTGACGAGCCAGTCGAGCAGGTACTCGGCGCGGTCGAAGAGGCGCTGGTTCGACGTACGCTCGGCGTAGGCGAGGAGAATGGGGAGCGCGTCACCGCTCGCCCCAACATCGGAAGGCGACCAACCGCGCCCTAACGCGTAGTCGCGCGACAGCCCGCCATCGTGCGATGTCGATCGATCCTGCGCCTCGGAGATCCATCGCATCGTCGCTTCGACCGTGCGCGCGATCCCGGCATCTCCTCCGAGAAGTTCGAGGCTGTCGACCCGTACCTCGCGCAGCGCCTCGCTGTTGAGTCGCCAGGCCGCGATGCCGTGCGGCGCCGGAGCAATGCGACGGGACGCCGATCGCGCGAGTCGGCGTGCGATGCGGGCAGTACGAAGCTCGTGGCGCACACGCGCTGCGACGCGAACCGCAGTCCCCGGTGGGGCAGGAGGAACGCGCGCCTCACTCCCCGGCGTCGCGTAGATGTGCACCCCACGATCGTGCAGCCGAGTCGCTTCGTCGACAACATCGGCGAGCCTCGTGAGGCGGAGTCGCGTGTTGCCCACACGCGACTGCGACACACGCCGCGCCCTGATCATCGAATCGTAGAGGACCGAGAAGTTGCGAAGCTGCAGTGCCTCGGGAGCGAACGGGTAGACCGATGCTCGCAGTCGCTTTCCGCGTGTGTCGATCACGCTAACTTCGCAGGGAGTGTCGGCGTAGACCGGGACTGGCGCCGAATCGCTGAACAGCTCCTCGAGGTAATGCGCGAAGGTCAGCGTCTCGAGCCCAACGTCGAAGAAGAGCGCCTTGGTATCCAGCGCGAGCATGCGCTCGAACGGCGAGCCGCGTCCACAGGAGTGCGTGAGCGTCTCGTGCCCCTCGACAACCCACTCGGCACGCGGTCCCCAGACGAGGACCGGATGCAGCGGGTTGAGCGAGCGCAACACTCCGCGCCTGCGGCGGAAGCACTCCGAGAGCACGCCCATGCGCGAGGGCGTACGTCGCACGTCGAAGATCGGGTGCGACTCGAGGTACTCGCGCGCCGTCCCGCCGTATGGCATCGAGAGCATCATCAGGTGCCCGTTTGGCCCGATGATGTCGAGGAGACAGTCGATGATGTGGACGGGCTCCCCGCGAAAGCCGTTGAGGGGGCGAAAGGCGGCGTGCACGACCAGGCTATCGCCCTCTGACACGCCCAGCGCTCGCAGCGCTGTCTCGAGCTCGCGGACGGAGTACGACCGCCACATGGCGATCGCGCGTGCTCGCGCGCGACGTGCCCGATCGCGAACCGACTCGCGCGTGTCGTGGGGGAGCCAGGAGAGGAGATTGGTCAGGTTCACGCGGGAGCGGCGCGTGGGAGGAGGGCGGTCGTGTGGCGGGAAGGATCGCACGCTCCAGAGAAGGTGGAGCGCGGCGGCGAGGAGGGGCTCGGTGGCTTCCCGAGGAGTGTGATGCTCGTCACTGCACATCCTGCGCCAGATGAGCGCTGCGGCGCGGGCTCTCGAGGGCTCGTCGGAAGGGGGCACGGCGGAGGCGTCGCGCGCCGCGCGCGCCCTGCGCCGGAGCCCGCGATTACTATTCCCGCGTGCCGACCCCTCCCCTCCTCCGATGACGAGCCGCGCGCAGCTCCTCGTGGTTGCCGCGACCGAGCGTGAACTGGCGAAGGCCGACGGATGGCGCACCCTCCGCTGCGGCGTGGGCCCGGTCGACGCCGCAGCGGCAACGGCGGCGGCGATTGCCGCCGAGCCGCCAGCGATCGTGTTGCATGTGGGGATTGCTGGTGCGCGACACCATGCGGGACTCGATCCCGCGACGCTGGTGATCGGGAATAGCGCCGTGTACGCGGACCTTCGCGTCCCCGAGACGTGGTCGCCGCGTGCGATCGCCGCTCCCGCATCGCTCATCGCCGCCGCCGAACGTGCCCTTCCGGGAGCAGTGGTCCGAGCGATCGCCACCAGCGCGCGAGTCGGCGGGACGATCGCCGCCGGGAGCGAGGGGCAGTGCGAGGTGGAAGCGATGGAGGGATTCGGCGTGCTGCGCGCCGCCCAACTCGCCGGCATTCCGGCGTTGGAGGTACGCGCCATTTCCAACGAGATCGAAGAGGGCGACCGGGCGAAGTGGCACTTCGAAGCGGCGTTCCACGCCATCACCACCGCGACGCCACTCCTCGTGGCCGAACTCCTCACATGCGTACCCTGACCTTCGGCTACTCGCCCTGCCCTAACGATACGTTCGCCTTCCATGCGCTCACGCACGGGGTGATCGATCTTCCGTTTCGCATCGAACCGGTCCTGCTCGACATCGAGGAGCTGAACCAGCGCGCGCATACGGGGGCGTTCGAGGTGACGAAGCTCAGCGTGGGCGCCTTTGCAGCTGTCGGCGATCGCTATCGCCTGCTGCGGAGCGGCGCCGCGCTCGGCCACGGCGTGGGTCCGCTGGTCGTGGCGCGCAGGGCGACGTCGCTGGACGAGGCGGTGCGCGGCCGCATCGCCATTCCGGGGCGGGAGACGACCGCGTTTCGCCTTCTGCGCCTCGCCGCGCCCACACTCGGAGAAGTTGTCGAGCTCCGCTACGACCGGATCCTCAGCGCCGTGAGCAGCGGCGAGGTCGATGCAGGACTGATCATCCACGAGAGCCGCTTCACCTACCGGGACCACGGGCTGGTTCGCGTGGCCGACATGGGCGAGTGGTGGGAAGGCGAGACCGGGCTCCCCGTCCCGCTCGCAGGGATCTGCGCGCGCGCCGACCTCGCCCCCGACGATGTCGCCGCACTCGAGCGGGGGATCCGTGCCTCGGTGCAGCACGCCTTCGACCACCCCGAAGACAGCCGAGCCTACGTGCGCGCCAACGCGCAGGAGATGTCCGACGCCGTCTGCGACCAACACATCAAGCTGTATGTGAACGAGTTGAGCCTCGACGTGGGCGACGATGGCCTGCAGGCGATCGCCCGACTCACTGCCGCCGGAGACTGACCGATGCACAGACTAACTGTCAAGCACAGCTTCCCGCTCTCACCGTCGGTGCTGTATCGCGCGTGGACCACCGGCTTCGACACCTGGTTCGCCGAGTCCGACACGCTCCGCGTGCGCGCCGAGGAAGGCGCTCCCTTCTTCTTCGAGGCGGTCGAGCGACCCACCGATGGACGCCCCATCGTCCGTCACCCGCACTATGGCCGATTTCTTACGCTCGCCCCCGACGCGCTCGTCGCGCTCACGTGGGTCACCGGCGCGCTTGGAACCGGCGGCGCCGAAACGATCGTCACGGTGCGCCTGACGCCGACCGAAACCGGCACCGACCTCGAACTCACGCACGAAGGGTTCGCCACCAGCGAGGCATGCGAGCGGCACTCCGCAGCATGGCCGATGGTGCTCCGTCACCAGGAGGCAAAGCTGGTCGCGTTAGGAGTGCGGGCGTCGGGAGTTGAGGCGGAGGCGAACGGGAGTGGCGCGACCGAGCGCCTTCGCCCCAACCGTTCGATCCCCGATGCGGCACTCATCCCGGTGCGGAGCTACCCCGACATCGACGCTGCGGTGACCTGGCTGCGCGAAGTACTCGGCGGTCGCGAACGGCTGCGGATTCCCGGGCATCGCGTGCAACTCACCGTGGGGAACGGCGCGGGCCACGCCGGCCACCGGCGGGCGCCCGCCGGCGGTCCTGATGGTGCGCGTCGCCGACGTGGACGCCGCCTTCGCCCGCGCGATGGCACTCGGCTTCGCGCCGCTCGGGGAGCCGACCGATCATCATTACGGGGAGCGGCAGGCGTCGGTGCGCGATCCGGCCGGCCACGCCTGGATGCTGACGCAGACGATCGCCGACGTCGATCCGGCATCGTGGGGGGGAGAGCTCGTCGGGTAGGCGGACGCACGCCGCATCGCGGGAGGGCGTGGCGGCGTTAACGGTGGAGGCGCCGGCTGGTCCAACTTCCCTGCGAGACCTTACTTCTTCCATCATGCTTCCCTCGAACGCGCGGGCGCGGGCGACCGACCGAATGGCAGCGTGGGTGAGCAGCGCGCAACCCCGCGCTCGCCGTCTCGCCATGCTCGTCGCCCTGCTTTCTGTTGTTGGGTGTGGCGCGGTCATCGAGCGAATCGGGAGCATGGGGCGATGGGGGTGGGAGCCTTCGTCTCGCGTGTCGCGGCTCGACACCGCCTTCATGAGCGGCGGGCACCGCATCGAGGTCGAGCGATTCTCCCCGCTTGCCGCCGCGTCGATGGGAGAGCATGGCTCGCGCGCACGGCACCCTGCCATCCTGGTCCTGCACGCCAGCGGTGGTCTGCTCGCTCGCGGCGGCGCGACGGTGCGGAGCTGGGCCGACGCCTTTGCCGAGCATGGGTACGTCGCCTACGTGGTGCACTACTTCGACCGTACCGACGACGTGCGCACCGACGACGCGCGCGAGGATGCGACATTTCCCACGTGGACGGCGACGTTGCGCGACGCCGTCACCTTCGCGCGCTCCGACCGGCACGTCGACTCGACGCGGATCGACGCATTTGGCGTTTCGTTAGGCGGATTCATGGCGCTCGCGCTAGGCGCGGAGGACCGCCGCGTGTCGCGTCTGGTCGTGCTCTCGGGAGGATTCTTCAACGCACTCGCCCCCGATGTCCACCATCTCCCGCCGACGCTTCTCATGCATGGCGACTCGGACGACGTAGTCCCTATTGCCGAGGCCAAGCGAGTGGACAGCACGCTCGCGAGACTCGGCGTGCCGCACGCGTTCGTGGTCTATCCCGGGGCCTCGCACACGCTCGACGACTCGCTCGAGCCCGATGCCGTGCGCCGCTCGCTACGCTTCCTCGACGCGCACTCACCCACCGAAGGGGTGACACGCGCGCTGGCGAATACGGGAATGCCCGTCCTTTCGACTGCATCGTCCGCACCGGCAACGCTGCCCTCGCTGCACCTGACGTCCCCGAAACACGCCGCACGACAGCACGGCGCCTGACGAGTTCTCCCACTTCGTACCTTGCCTCGGGATCACTGCACGTGGCTGCAAACGACGCAAAGCTGCTCGGCCCTCCAGAGGATGTCGCGGCCGTCTTGACGGCCATCGCCGCGTGGGAGTCCGCGACGCGGACGGGCGATCGCGCCGCGCTGATGGCGTTGGTGGCCGACGACTGCGTCTTCCTCGCGCCGGGCATGGCACCGATGATCGGGCGTGCGACGCTCGAGTCGATCCTCGCGAGCTACGATCAGCTGACGCTGGAGCCCCTTTTCGACCTGCGGGAGCTGGTCATCTCGGGCGACTGGGCCTTCGCGTGGGGGCGCGACGAACTCACGGCGGTGGTGCGCAGCAGCGGCGCGGTGCGAAGCGCTACGGGGTGGGCGGTGACGATCCTCCATCGCGAGCAGGACGGGCGCTGGCGTTTCGCCCGCGGGATCAACACGAAGCTCGAACGGACGTCGTAGGATTTCGTCTTCGCAACTGCGCCTCTCGTCGGCGCACGTATGGTCACGATGTCAGAGCACGCCAGCTTCGCGTAACCTCGTTTCCGCCAGCCGCAACGCGGCGTCCTGTGCGAGGTCGGTCGTGCCGACTACGCACGAAACAAAGACGAACGCCCGCGGGGCGCGTTGCACGTGGCCGACGATCCAGCGAATCCCCCGTCCGCTCCCGTCGCTCGTGCTCCCCGTCTTGGCGCTCAGCACGGTGCCGCCAGGCCAAGGGGAGGCGAACGGGTGCACGCCCATGGCATTGGTGACTGCGCCATCGGGTTGCACCAGCATCGCGCGCACCTGCTGCATCACGTTGCGCGGGACAGGGAGCGAGTCGGCGTAGAGCCGCCGCCAGAAGCGCAGCTGCTCCTCCGGCGTGATCGCCAGCGAACCGCCTAACCAGAACGTGGTGAGCCCGCTGTGCGGATCGGCGTTCCCGAAGTCGAGCCTCGTGAGGTACGCCTGTTCGCGCTCCATCCCGAGGCGCCGCGCGATCGCCTGGAAGTACCAGACGACCGAGTAGCGGATTGCCGACGCGAGGGTGTGATCGCGCCGCCAAAGCTCGGGAAGGTTTGGTGTTCCGTCGAACTGGATGACCGCCTCGGGACCGTCGACGACGCCGGCATCGAGCGCCGCGATCGCATGCGGCACCTTGAACGTCGAGGCGGGGCTGAGCCGCCAGCCGCAAACGCGTGACGGTTCTCGCTCTCGCATCCCCACGTTCACTTCGTAGAGGAGGAAGCAGGAGCCCGAGTCGGCGTTGGCCGCGGGCGCCGCCGTGCGCGCGCCGCTCGCGCCAGGCACCCGCGCTGCGGCGCGGTCGATGCAGGAGGCGGCGAGCATGGCGCCAAGTGCGAATGTGACTAACGCACCCGAGCGTGCGCCGTGCACGAACGCGCCACGCGGCTGCGAGTCACGCCGCTGCGAGTCACGCGGCTGCGAGTCACGCGGCCGCGCGCCTTGGCGGTCGATCCGTCGCCGAAGTGGGTGTCGAAGCACGGGTGGTGCGAATGCGATACGTCAGTCCGCGCGCATCGCCTCGATCGGGCTGATGCGGGCCGCACGGACCGCCGGGAGCCAGCTCGCGCCGGCCGCCACGACGACGAGCAACGCCACCACGCCGGCCAGCGTGAGCGGATCGGTCGGCGCCACCTCGAACAGAAAGGCCCTGAGCGACTGCGCGAGCGCGAGGAAGACGAGGAGTCCGACCCCCGCACCCACCAGCGCGAGGACGATCCCCTGCCGCGCAATCCCCCGCCCCACCGCACCGGGTTGCGCGCCTAACGCGATGCGCACGCCGATCTCGCGGGTGCGCAATCCCACGACGTAGGCCACCACGCCGTACAGCCCCACCGCTCCAAGGAGGAGCGTCGCAGCAGCCGCCACCGCGAGGATCAACAGCGTAAACGAGAGTCGCGCATACGACTCACCCACCACCGTCTCCATGGTGTTCAGGCGAAAGACCGGAAGTGTGGGGTCGAGCTCCGCCACGATGCGCCGCGCCGCGGCGGCGAGCAGCGCCGGATCGGCCGAGGTGCGGACGACGACGGCCACACCGTTCAGGTCGAGGAGGTTCGCGTCTGCCCCCGAATCCGACGCCGGAACGATCGGGAAGAAGACCTGCGCGGTCGGCTGCGCCGAGAGCGAACTGTCGCGTACCGTTTCCACCACGCCGATGACGGTGTACTTCGCGCCCGTGATCATCGACAGCTGCTGGCCGATGGCGCGCGTCCCCGTCGAGTCACCCCAAAGCTCCTCTGCAACGCGTCGGTTGACGACGACCTCGTATGGCGTCTGCGACGGCGTGAGGCTGGCGAACATGCGCCCGGTCACCAGCGGGATGCGCATCGCCTTGAAGTACGTGTCGGTCGCGCGAATGAAGACGCTGAGCGGCGGGAGTTCGTTTGGCGCCGGAGGGCGATCGGCACGCGTGATGGGGTTGAGGTTCGCCCCGTCGATCACCAGCGGGAGCTTGGTGCTCACGCCGGCATCCGTGACGCCGGGAAGCGCCTGCAAGCGCGTGATGAGTTGATCGTAGAGGCTCACCACCTGCGTCCCATTGCGGTACTTGCTCGCGGGGAGGTCGATGCGGAAGGTGAGAAGTCCCGAGGCGTCGAAGCCTGGACGCACATCGCGCAGGCGGAGGATGCTTCTCGCGAGCAATCCCGATCCGGAGAGGAGGATTACCGCGAGCGCGACCTGCACGGCCACGAGCACACCGCGCGTGCGCTGCCGCGACTTCCCGGCCGTACCGCCGCGCCCACCCTCGCGAAGCACACTCGCCACGTTGGTCGTTCCCTGCCTGACGATGGGAAGGATCGCCGCCGCAAACGCCGCGAGCAGAGCGGCACCGAGCCCGAACGCGAGCGCGGCGCCATCGATCGAGACCGAATTGAGACGAGGAATATCGGCGGGGCCGTAGCGC
Source organism: Gemmatimonadaceae bacterium (assembly GCA_044225935.1). Taxonomy (GTDB): domain Bacteria; phylum Gemmatimonadota; class Gemmatimonadetes; order Gemmatimonadales; family Gemmatimonadaceae; genus SCN-70-22. The sequence goes on along the minus strand of JBGAHX010000015.1, from coordinate 105,343 downwards.
ATGAGCAGCGCGATCGCCCCCTCGGCCAGGGCGATGCCACCCGCACCACCGAGCATGGCGAGCAGGAGACTCTCGGCGAGGAAGTGCGCACGCACCCGTCCCTTGCCGGCGCCTAACGCCGTGCGCACCGTCAGCTCCTTCTGCTTCGCCTCGGCGCGCACCAGCAGGAGGTTCGCCACGTTCGCGCCGGCGACGAGGAGGACGAGCGCGGCCGTCGCCCCAATGATCCACAGCACTTCGGCAAACGGGCCGATCACCTCATCGCGCAGGGAGCGAATGAGGGGGCGCATGTGCGCCTGTTCGACGATGCTCTTGGTGCCGAGCGCTTCGGCCAGGATCGGGTAGAGTTCGGGAAAGCGCGCGAAGGCGCGCTCGGCGTCGCGCTGGGCACCGTCGATCGTGACCGAGGGCTTGAGGCGGCCGATGCCATGCTGGTCGAAGCCCCCTGCTTCCGTCGCCGCCTCGTCCAGGCGGATCGGGACCCACGCCTGCACACGGTAGCTTGGGAAGTCGAAGGAGCCCGGCATGATCCCCACCACCTCGGTCTCGCGCCCGTCGACCTGGATCGTGCGTCCCACGATCGAGGGATCGGCGCCGAACCGGCGCTTCCACAGCCCTTCGGAGAGCAGGACGACCGATGCGCCACCGCGTCGCCCTTCATCATCGGTGAAGGCGCGCCCTCGCAGCGGATTGACGCGCAGCACGCGCAACACCGATGGCGTGATCGTCCCCGCCTCCACTCGCTCGGCCAATGCGCCTCCAGCGGGATCGGCGACGCTGACCGATGTCGTGGCGTACAGCCCCGTCTCCTCGAAGGCGGTCCCTAAACGCCGATAGGTGAAGTAGGTGCCGAGTGACTGCCCCACGTCGCCGATCTTGAGTCCGGGCGCCGGGTGTCCCATGCTCACCAGCCGATCAGACTCCGCATAGGGGAGCGGGCGCAGGAGCACCGCGTTCATGATGCTGAAGATCGCCGTCACCGCGCCGACTCCGAGCGCGAGTGTACCGACGACTGTCGCGGTGAATACCGGCGCACGCCGCAGCGATCTCCAGGCGTAGCGAAGGGGGAGCGAACCGAACGAGGCGGCGGCCATGCGTCCTCCGAAGGCGGGGTAGGTACGGGGGATACGGTAGCGCGTCGCGCCACGTTTCGCCCGTGCGACGCGACGCGAGTGGTCGGTCGGTCTCTTCTTGGGTTGACATTCTACCCAAAGCGCCGCAGTCTTTAGTAGAATGTCTACCCAAGACGAATCCCGCGAACGCGACGCGCTCCTTCAGGGGACGCTCGACCTCCTCATCCTGCGCACCCTTCTCCTCGGCAAGTATCACGGCCAGGGGATCGCACGCGCCATCCAATCGAACTCCGGCGATGCGCTACTCGTCGACCATGGTTCGCTCTATCCGGCGCTGCAGCGCCTCGAGTCGAAGGGATGGATTCGCGCCGAGTGGGGAGTGTCAGAGAACAATCGGCGTGCACGCTTCTACGAACTCACCAGGAGCGGGCGCACGCAGCTGTACGCCGAGGCGGGGCGGTGGAACCGACTCGTCGCCGCGGTGGGACTGGTGTTGGGGCCGACCCTCACGCAGGAGTGATGCTATGCGCTGGTGGAAGCGACGCAGCGAGCGCGACTTCGCTGAGGAGATCGAGGCGCACCTGGCGCTCGAGCGTGACCAGCAGCTCGCCGAGGGACGCACGCCCGAGGAGGCGCGACTCGCCGCTCGGAAGGCGTTCGGAAACGTGACCGCCACGCAGGAACGCTGGGTCGAGTCGCGACGCGGCGCCTGGCTTGACGGCGCGTGGCGCAACGCGCGATTCGCCGTTCGCGCACTGCTCCGGCGTCCCGGCTACACGTTCACAGCAGTCGTGACGTTGGCCTTCGGGATCGGCGTGAACTCGGCGCTCTTCACGGTGCTGTACAGCTTCCTCCTGCGCCCGCTGCCGGTGCGCGATGCTTCTCGCGTGATGTCGGTCTCGCGGACCATTCACGGGAACTACGGGCTGCGGGTCTTCGGCAACGCGGCGATGCTCTCGTACCCCGACTTCCGCCGGCTGCAAGAAGGCGGGCACACCATGTCCGACCTCTCGGCGTACCGCCGCGAGTCGCTGACGCTCCTTGCCGGCGACCGGGCGACGGAACTACAGGCACAGATCGCCAGCTGCAACTACTTCCGCACGTTGCGGGTGGCGATGCACCTGGGGCGCCCGCTGGCCCCCGACGCCTGCGCCACGGGAGCGGATGGCGGCGAAGTCGTCCTCTCGTACGGCGCGTGGCAACGGCACTTCGGCGGAGACTCGAGCGTGGTGGGGCGTACCATCGTCCTCAACCGCCTCCCGTTCACCGTGGTCGGCATCGCGGAGCGCGGCTTCGCGGGAGTGGAGGTCAACATCGCCGAGGCGTGGCTCCCGATCACGGTCTTTCCGCGCCTGCACCCGGGGCAACCCGACGACCTGGCGGCTGACATCAGCTGGCTTTCTGTCGTTGGACGTCTGTCCGACGGCGCGACGAGGGAGGGGGCGCTCGCCGAACTCTCGGCGCTCGCGCGACAGGAGGATGCGAAGTGGCCCGGGCGCGAAACGACGCTTGCCGTCGAGCGGGCGACGATGCTCCCCGCCGGCGACGGGCGCGAACAGGTGGGCCCCAGCGTGGCCGCCGTCGTGGCCCTGGGATTGTTGGTGCTGGCGATGGCCTGCGCGAACGTCATGAACCTGCAGCTCTCGCGCGCGGCGGCGCGGCGCCGGGAGACCGGCATCCGCCTCTCGTTAGGTGCTTCGCGCCCGCGCCTCGTGTTGCATCTCCTGACCGAGAGCCTCATCCTCGCCTTCCTCGGGGGGGGCCTGGGTCTTACGCTCGCCTATTGGCTCCCCCCGCTGGTGCTGCTGACCGCCCCGGTCCCCGAGGTGAACCTTTCACTCGCACCGGACGGGTGGGTGTTGCTCGTGACCGGCGTGGTGGCATTTGGCGCGGCGCTGCTGTTCGGGCTCCTCCCGGCGTTGCAGTCGACGGATCTCTCGCTCACGTCGGCGATGCGCAGCGAAGGGCCGGCGCTGCGGGTGAAGGGAGGGAGCGCTCGCGTACGGAGCATTGCAGTGGGGGTACAGGTCGCAGCGAGCGCGTTGCTCCTGGTGATGGCCGCACTGTTCCTGCGCGCGACTCGGCTGGCGTTCACGGTGAATCCCGGATACGCGACCGAAGGGATAGTAGCGCTCCAGTTCAATCTCGAGCAGCTCGGCTACGACGCAGCCGGCGCACAGCGCTTCGTGGACGAAATGCAGCAGGCGCTGTCGGCGACTCCCGGCATCCGGTCGGTTGCTATCGCGCAGTTCGGCGTCCTGCGCGGGCGGGGGGAGACGGTGGTGCATATCGATCCCTCGGTCCAGGATTCGAGCGCCGACCGCGGGACGCTGTTCAATCATGTGTCGGGAACGTACTTCGCGACGATGGGGATTCCCGTCGTCCGCGGGCGTCCGTTCACCGAGCAGGAGGCTAGCCAGCATACGCCGGCGCCCGTCGTCGTGAACCAGGCCTTCGCGCGGGCGGCATGGGGCGATCTCGATCCCATCGGACGCGATATCTCCGAAGGGGAGGAGCGCATGCGCGTGATCGGCGTCGTGCGCACCGTGCAGAGCGTCGCGCTCGGCATCGACGATCGTCCATATCTCTACAAGCCGGCAGCGCCCGACGACCGGCTCAATCGACTCGTCCTCGTGCGCAGCGACCTCCCGGCGCTCAGCGTGCGGTCACTGGCCGAAGCTGTTGCGCTCCGCATCGAACCCAGCGTCGTGCTGACCGCGCGCGGAATCGAGAGCGAGATGGATCGCGCCATTGCGCCCGTGCGCATCGCCGGGCTCTTCGCGTCGGGGCTTGGCGCCGTTGCGCTCCTGCTCGCCGTCGTTGGGGTGTACGGCGTGGTGGCGTTCGGCGTGAGCCAGCGCTCGCGGGAGATCGGGATTCGCATCGCACTCGGTGCGACCAGCCGGAGCGTGCATCGGCTCGTGCTCCGGGAGGGCGGGCGGGTGATCGCGATCGGACTCGTGGTGGGACTGCTCGCGGCCGCGGGCGCCTCGCAGGTGATCCGGTCGCTCCTGTTCGGGCTCGACCCGCTCGACGTCACGGCGTTCGGTGCGGTGGCGATTCTCCTGGGTGGCGCGGCGGCGATCGCCGTCTCGATCCCGGCCGCGCGCGCGGCGCGCGTGGATCCGGTCACGTCGCTGCGCGAGGAGTAGCTCGCGTACCGATACTGGCAGACTCGCGTCGCGCGCTCCCCTCCGCACGGGCGCGCGACGCGATCGTCGTTAACGGTCGATCAATCAGTCCGCAGCGTCTTGTTTGGGTCGACACCGATGGCGCGCCGGGCCGGAATCGCCGAGGCGAGCGCGACGACCGCGAGGAGGGCGGCAACCGCGCCCGCCATGGTGGCCGGATCCCACGCCTCGACCTCGTAGAACATGGAACGCAGGAGCGACGCCGAGGCGAGTGCACCGGCGAGCCCGATCACGGCGCCGGTGATCCCGGTACGCATCCCCTCCCTCAGGATCATGCGCCCGACATCTCCCCCGCGCGCACCGAGCGCCATCCGCACTCCGATTTCGTACGAGCGTTGCGCGACCGAGGCAGAGACGACACCGTAGATCCCGATCCCCGCCAGCAGCAACGCGAGGAGCGCGAAGCCGACGAGGAGCGCGGTGGAGAAGCGCCGCGCGCCGACGGTATTCGCAACCAGCGCGTCGAGCGTGGCAACACGCGAGATCGGCGTCGCCGGGTCGAGATTGTGCACGATCTGTCGCACGGCGCCGGTGATCGCCGAGGGATCGCCCGCCGTTCGCACCGAGAGTGTCATCGAACGCGGCGTGTAGTAGGCCGTGCGCCCCGACTGCGCCTGGGGGAAATACATCATGGGCGGCACCTCTCCGGCGGGGCCGCGGGCGCGCACGTCGCGCACGACCCCGACGATCGTCACCCACGGCCAGCCGTCGCTGAAGACGCGAAGCGTGCTGCCGACGGGGCTCCGATTCGGCCAGTGTGCCTTGGCCATCGTCTCGTTGATGACGACCGCCGGTGCCGCATTCACGCCATCGCTCGACGAGAACAAGCGTCCCTCGCGGAGCGAGACGCCTAACGTCGCGAAGTATTCGGGTGAGACGATGTCGGGCGTCGCGACCGCAGCGTCGCCGATCGTCGCGACCGTCTTGCCGTCGACGAGAATCGACCAGCCGTCGAATCCATCGATCGGCAGTCGCTGCGAGACGGCGGCGTGCTGCACGCCCGGAAGGTCGCGCACCCGTGCGAGCAACTGCTCGTAGAACTGGACGGTGCGCGCGGCCGCGTCTACGGTCGACAGCGGCGGCACCGGTGTTGGAGGAGTGATCGTCATCGTGAGCACACCTTGCGGATCGAAGCCGAGCGGCGTGTTCTGCAGGTTGAAGAGCGAACGGGTGAGGAGCCCCGCCCCACTCAAGGTCACGAGGGCGAGCGCGATCTCGGCGGTCACCAGTCGACGCCGCGCGCGCCCTGCCCCGCGTGCCGCCGTCGTTCCCGTCTTTCCGCCTTCCTTCAGGGTTTCATTCGTGTCGTCCCCTGCTCCGCTGATGGCCGGGACCACGCCGAACACGATTGCGGTGGCGAACGTGACCAGCGCGGTGAAGAGCAGCGCAGTCCCGTCGACGTGGACGTCGTTCAGCCGCGGAAGGTCGGCCGGCGCGATCGACACCAGGGCGCGCACCGCAACGATGCCCACCGCGACTCCCAATGTCCCGCCGACCAGCGTGAAGATGAAGCTCTCGGTCAGTGCCTGACGTGCGAGTCGCGCGCGCGATGCCCCCAGCGCGGAGCGGATCGCCAGCTCCTTCCGGCGCGCATCGGAGCGTACCAGCAGGAGGTTGGCGACGTTCACGCAGGCGATGAGCAGCACGAAGGCCACCGCTCCAAGCAGCGACAGCAGGAACGGGCGCGAATCGCCCAGGAGGATGTCGCGCAGGGGACGCGCACTCCCGGTCAGCGACTGCGTCGGTCCATAGATATCTGGAAAGAGTGCCTTCCAGCTCCGTCCCATGGCGCTCAGCTCGGCGTTGACCGCCTCGGCATCACGCCCTGGCGCGGCGCGGCCGATCACCGACAGGTAGTGATTGTTGCGTCCCCAGAGCGAGTCGTACCTGAGGCGCATGGGGACCCACAGTGCCGGTCCACCCGCGATGCCGCTCGTTCGCCCACCGCCGGCGGGTGGAAAGCGGAACGATGGCGGCATGACGCCGGTGATCGTTACTGGCGCGCCATCGATCTCGATCGTCTTTCCCACGATGTCCGGCAATCCTCCAAAGCGGCGTTGCCACATCGCGTGACTGAGCACCGCCACGGCCACTCCGCCCACGCGCTCTTCATCGGCCGAGAAGAGTCGCCCGAGCGCCGGCTGCACGCCGAGTGCGTCGAAGAATCCCTCTGACACCGTGGCGGCGACGGTGCGCTCCGCATCCACGTCGTTCCCGGTCAGGGTGATGGCGCCACTCGTGAACGCGGCTACCGCGCGCATCGTCTTCGTGTCGCGCCGCACGTCGACGAACTCTCCCTCCGACATGTTCGCGCCTGGCTCGTCCATCGCCACTTGCACCAGCTCCTCGCCTTTCGGGAAAGGGAGCGGACGTAACTGCACGGCGTTCACCATGCTGAAGATCGCCGTGTTGGCACCGAGCCCTAACGCGAGCGTGACGATGATCATCAGCGAAAGCGCGGGGGTGCGCCGCATCCCGCGCGCGGCGATGCGGGCATCCTGCCAGATTGAGGAAAGCATCCAGTCCTCGCGGCGCGCGGCCTGTGCCGCGCGCGGTGGGGGGGCAAAGGCGCGCGCCAGCCTGCGACGCGCTGCATCCATGCGGGCGAGCGGGGCGTGGTGAAGGGTGTCGCCGAGTGCGCGCCCCCAAATGGCGAGCACACCGAGGGCGCCGTGGGCGGCACGTTCGTCGGCGAGGCGATCTCGAAAGAACTCGACCATTGCATCGCCGAAGTCGTCGCGAAACTCGCGTGGATACAGGAGGAGAAGGGCGCGAAAGGCCCGCTCGTGCCCGCCACGCGGACGCAGGCGTTCGTACTCCGGCATCGGTCAGCTCGCGTCCGGGGCCAGGAGCTGCGCCGCTTCGGCGAGGCGCACAAGTGCGCGCAATCGATCGGCCTCGGCGGCGACGACCGAGCGCCCGTGGGTAGTCAGTCGATAGTAGCGGCGACGCTCGTCATCGCGATCCGCGGCCGGCCGGCGCGCCGACTCGGTGAGCATCCCGTCCTGCTCCAGCCGACGAATGGTGCGGTACAACGAACCCGCCTCGAGGAGCACCCGTCCCTCGGAGTGGAGCTCGACGTCCTGCATGATCCCGTAGCCGTGCCGGTCACCGGCCGCGAGGACCAGGAGGACGAGAAAGTCGGCGGGGCGGAGGGGGATGGCCGCGCGCGGGTCAGCGGCGGTGGTGCGCGGGGCTGGAGACACGGCAGCTTAATGAAGGGAAGGTGCATATAGGCATTCTGCCTATATGCACCTTCGACATCGTCGCTGCGGAAAGGGTTTGGACGAACTGATGCGTCGCGCTTCGAGGCGCGCGTACGCGGCTATTTTGGCGCGTCCGGCGCCCGGAAGACGACCTTCCCATCGAAGATCGTGAGGAGGCAGCGCATGTCCTTGAGCGCCGCGGTCTCGACCGCGTAGGGGTTGCGGTCCCAGACCGCGAGATCGGCGAGCTTTCCCGGCTCGATGGAGCCGATCTTCTGTTCGAGGAACATCTGCCGCGCGGCCCAGATGGTCACGGCGCGGAGTGCGGTGTGCACGTCGACTGCCTCGGCACGACCGAACGCGTCGCCACGGCTCTTGAGCGCCGTCTCGCGCGCGACCGCGCTCCATATCCCGTAGCGCGCCGGGAACGGCGTCACGCCGTAGTCCGATCCGTTGGCCCATTGAATCCCCTTCTTCCGAAAGGTTGCGAAGGGGTTGAGCCGCAAGGAACGCTCGGGGCCGAAGTTCGACGCGTAGGTATCGCCGATCCACCAGGTGAAGGAGGCGGACGGCTCGGGATATCCCGCATCGTACGTGTGCTGCAGGAGTGCGATCGCGTCGATCGCGTGGTCGGTGGGAATGTTCGAATGAATGATGCCGTGGCGCAGTCCGGGCTTGGGGTTGGCGCGCTCCGCCTGCAGGTAGGAGTCGACCGTCCAGTCGATCCCGCGATCGCCGATCGAGTGCGTGCTCACGTGCATGCCGGCATCGTGGTACATGCGGATGAGCATGCGGATCGTATCGGGGTTCGATGCCGGATAGCCGCGATTCCCCGCGTCGATCTCCGTGAAGTTCTTGTGCCAGTCGTCGTAGAGCCAGGCGGTGCGCGCACCGCCACTTCCATCGATGTACAGCTTTACGCCGCCGGCGACGACATGATCATCGCCGGTGCTCTCGTACGGACGGGTCATCGCCGCCCGCTCGGCAATCAATCGTTTGGCTCCGGCGACCGTGCGCCCGCCCGACCAGAGCGCGAAGACGCGCACCGAGAGGTCGCCGCTGGCCTTCACGCGCTGGTACGAGTCCCAGGTGGCGCCGGAAATGCCGGGGTCCTTGAGACCGGTCATTCCTTCGGCGTTGAACGCCTTGGCCAGGTCGCGCATCCCGGCTTGCTCCTCGGCCGGTGTGCGAGGGGGAATGAGGCGCCTGACGAGTCCCTGCGCCGACTCCTTGAGGATCCCCGTCGGCGTGCCGTCGGGGTTGCGGTCGATCGTCCCGTTCGGCGGGTCGCGCATCTCGCGCGTGATTCCCGCCAGCCGCAACGCGGCAGTATTGGCGACCCCGTAGTGCCCCATCGTCTGCGCGAGGTACACCGGGTTGTCTGGCGAAACGGCGTCGAGGTCGCGCGCCGTCAGGAGGCGCCTTTCGGTGAGCTTTCCCTCGTCCCACCCCACCCCCTCGATCCACTTCCCCTTCCCAAGCTTCGCGGCCTGCGCGGCCACGAGCCGAGTCACGTCATCGACGTTCTTCACCGCCGGATAGCTCAGGTCCACAACGTAGAGACGATCGGCGCCACCGTCACTGAAGTGGGCGTGCGCGTCGAGGAGTCCAGGGGTCACCGTGCGCCCCGCGAGGTCGATGCGCTGCGTGCTCGGCCCCGCGAGCTGTGCGATCTCGGCGGTCGTTCCCACCGCCACGATCCGGTTGCCGCGCACGGCGATCGCCTCGGCGACGCGGTCGGAGGCGTCGACCGTCAGTACCGTCCCGTTCAGCAAGACGAGGTCGGGAGGTACGGCGCGTTGGGCCACGAGCGTCGAGGCACCGACGGCAACTCCAACCAGTGAGAGCAGGATCGGCCCGACACGGGCCCGCCACGGGGCGTGCGAGATCAGCATGAGGAACCAGAGACTGGGGAGCGAGGCGCATGCGACCGACGATGCCCGGCGAACCCTTCGAACGCCGAGCGTGCGGCGCGACACATGCCAACTTCGGACGCGGAAGGAGCGATGTCGAGACGTGAGGTGCTTCCCGCCCCCCCCCATCCGGAAGGTTGGAATCAAGTGCGCATCGGGGCGCGCCGAGACTGGTGGGAATGAGACCCCTCGGAATCGCCTTCTGCATCGCCGCTCTCGCCGCCGCCGCCTGCGGCGGCGATTCGGGGAATGCCGTGCCCACGCAGGTCGTTCCGAGAGGACTTGCGTCGTGCGGCGCATCGACTGAGCTCTTCACGCAGCTCCCGGTCGATGCATCGACGATCATGGGTTGGGTGCCGCTCGGGGCGATGAACCCTCCCGGGCACACCTTTCCTACCGATCATCAGTACATCTACCTGAAGACGTTCGGAACGAATGCAGCCGCAACGACTCTGGTCGCGCCGGGGCGCATCACGGTCACGGGGGCGCGCCGCACGACCTACTCGACCGGATCGGTGGGAAGCGATTATTCGCTGAACTTCATGCCGTGCGCCGACGTGTTCGCCGATTTCGGCCACGTCACGTCGGTCGAGCCGGCGCTGCTCGGGCAACTCGGCGCCTTCGACCAACAGTGCATTCACTACTCACCGAATGCCGGTCTCGACGTCGAGGCTTGCTACACGAAGCCAGTGAGCGTTGTGGTCGAAGCGGGGACGCCGATCGGCACGACGAAGGGGCTCGATCTTTCACTCTTCGACCGACGCATCGCGGCGCACAGTTTCGCGAACGCGGCGCGATGGAACGTATCGTCAACCGGTTTCGACCGGTCGCATGTCGTTCCGTTCAGTGCGTACTATCGCGAGCCCGAACGAACCGCGGTTCGCGCGATGCTCGGATCGTTCGACGGGAGGACGCGCCGCACCGTCGAGCCGGTCGGCGGTCGCATCGACTGGGACGTTGCGGGGACCGCACAGGGGACGTGGTTCAGTCCTGGTCTACCTACCGCGCCGGAGACGCCGCATCTCGCGATCACTCCCGACCATGTCGATCCCACGCAGATCACCGTGTCGATTGGAAATTCCCAACCTGATGTCAATCCGGGAGCGTATCGCTTCGTGCCGCGCGACACTGGCACGGTGAATCGCGCGCCCATCGAGGTCATCGCTGGCGGCGCGATACAGTGCTGGGAGGTCGGATACGGCGAGACCGATATTCGCGCGGTCGCCCTCGTGCAGCTGACGGATGCGGCCACGCTGCGCATGGAGACGCGCTCGGGTCCGACGCGCCGCTGCGCCGACGAACAGCCCTACGCGTTCACGAGTCGCGCATTCACGTACGTGCGCTGACGCGCGCAATGCGCGCGACACACGCGCCGACTGCCCGACGCACGAACACCTGACTCACGCGCCTCGCGCGCCTCACGCGCCTCGCGCGCCTCACGCGCCTCGCGCGCCTCGCGCGCCTCGCGCGCCTCGCGCGCCTCACGCGCCTCGCGCGCCTCACGCGCGCCTTAGTCGCATTCATTCGCGCTTCACGCGCCGGAGATTTCCGGCGTGAGGGCACGCTCGAGCCTTGCATATGGGAGCGGTCGGTGGGACACTATCCTCGTGTCGTCGCCGAACCCTGCCGCACCGCTCACGAAGGACGTCTCCGCGCCCCCGATCTGGGCACGCCCAGATCCCGCACTGGCCGACGCGGGCATCGAAGGTGAGTCTGTTGTTGCGACGGTTCGCGTGCTGGCGATGGCGCTCCTGCTCATGGCTCCCACGTGGAACCTGCTGCACCATCCGGAGCAGGCGATCCACATCACTGGCTTCGCCGTGACGTTCGCCGCCGGGCTCGTGGCCGTCTTCATTCGTTGGTGGCTGAGGGCGGGGCGATGGCGTCCGTGGGTCGGTTTTGCCACGAGCGCGTTCGACGTCTCGATGGTGACGCTCGCGCTCACCTCGTTCCTCATCGTCGAGTCACCGATGGTCGCGCTGAACAGCAGCGTGACATTCGAGATGTACTTCCTCGCGCTCGTCGCGACGAGCCTGCGCTACGACGCGCGCATCTGCATCGCCATCGGCGCGCTGACGATCGGCGAGTACGGATTGCTCTGGGGATACAGCGCGGCAAACTACGATCTGTCGAATCCTGCCTTCGTCATGCGCGCGGGACCGTACATCCCGGTCGATCTCACCACACGCCTCGTGCTGCTGGCGGTCGCGACGCTCCTCTCCGTGATGATCGTGCGTCGTGCGCAGCGATTGCTCTATCTCGCGTCGCACGATCGCCTCACGGGACTGTTCAATCGCGCGCATTTTGATCGTGCGCTCGGCTCGAACATCCAGACGGCGTCGCGCGATCGGTTGCCGTTGTCGCTGGCGATCATCGACGTGGATCACTTCAAGCAGATCAACGATGCGCACGGACACGCGCTTGGCGACCGCGCGTTGCGCCTGGTGGCCGAGATGCTTGCCGACGACATGCGCCGGACCGATCTCGTCGCGCGCTATGGTGGTGAGGAGTTTGTTATCATCCTCCCGGGAACCGCGCTCGACGCCGCCATCGCCCGCATCGACGCGCTCCGCGAGATGGTCTCGTCGACGTCGCTCGACTTGGGCGACGGGCGTACCGTGTCGCTTGCCTTCAGCGCCGGGATTGCCGGGATTCCCGCCGACCACGAGGCTACCGACGCACGGTCGCTGCTCGAGGTCGCCGACCGCCGTTTACTGGTGGCGAAGCGCACGGGACGTGGGCGTTGTGTAGGCGCGGACCTTCCGGCATTCGAACCAGAAGGGGAACCGCAGTCCACATGAGCGCGTCGCCGGCGCGGATTCCTGCCGAGCCGGCGCCGCCGCTCGGTGCACACGTGCGCGAGGGCGTGACGCACTTCGGCGCATACGTGAGCGCTGCCGAAACGTGTGCCGTGCGACTCTTCGAGGGACGCCATGCGCGGACGGTCGCGATGGACGCGCGGGGCGGCGGATACTTCAGCTGCAGCGTGCGCGATGCACCTGGCGGGACGCGTTACCTCTTCGTCCTCGACGGACGCGAATTTCCCGACCCATACGCACGCCTCCTACCCGACGGGGTGCACGCACCAGCGGCGGTCGTGGAGTCGTCGTATCGCTTCGCCCACGCACGCCCGCGAATCGAGGCGTGGGCGCACGTGATCTACGAGCTGCACGTCGGCACCTTTACCGCTGCGGGAACCTACCAAGCCGCAGCGACCCGATTGCCCGAGCTTTGCGCCATGGGCATCACCACGCTCGAACTCATGCCGCTCGCGGCATTCGACGGACATCATGGCTGGGGCTACGATGGTGTGGCCCTGTATGCTCCGCACGCCGCATACGGATCGCCGGATGAGCTGCGCGCATTCATCGACGCGGCGCATGGTCTCGGCATGCAGGTGCTCCTCGACGTGGTGTACAATCACTTCGGTCCCGCGGGGAACTACCTGGCGTCATTCAGCGAGCAGTACTTCAACCGTGGTGTGCAGACGCCGTGGGGTGAGGCACCACGCGTCGATGCACCGCCGATGCGCCGCTACGTGCTCGACAACGCCCGGTACTGGCTCGACGATTTTCGCTTCGACGGCCTCCGGCTCGACGCCTCGAACACGATTGTGGACGCGTCTCGGACGCACCTCATCCGGGAGATCGCCGACATTGTGCACGCGCGAACGCCGCGCGGGCTGCTCATCGCCGAGGACGCGCGGAACGACGCGACGCTCGTGCGAACGCTGGACTGCGATGCGGTGTGGACCGACGACTTTCACCATCAGCTCCACGCCACGCTCACAGGAGAGCGCGACGGCTACTACTCGGCCTACACGCCTGGTGCGCCAGAGCTGGCGGAATGCATCGAGAACGGGTGGCTCCACGACGTCGAGGGACTCGAGCCGAGCGGTCGTCGAGCGCTGGCGCCCGATGAGCGTCCGGCAGCGGAGCACCTCGTGTATTGCATCCAGAATCACGACCAGGTGGGGAATCGCGCCTTCGGGTCGCGATTGCACCATGACATCGGTCTCGACGCCTGGTGCCTCGCGAGTGCCATCCTGCTCTTCCTGCCAGCGCTTCCCATGCTATTCATGGGACAGGAGTGGGGGGCGTCGTCTCCATTCCGCTATTTCACCGACCACGAGCCGACGCTGGGCGCGCAGGTCGCCGAGGGGCGCCGTCGTGACTATGCGCGGTTCGCTGCCTTTGCCGACCCGACGGTCCACGACTCCATTCCCGATCCTCAGGCGCGCGAGACCTTCGAGCGATCGATCCTGCGCTGGGAGGAACGCGAGCACGGCGTGCATCGTGAGATCTTGCAGCTGTACCGAGCGCTGCTGGCATTTCGCCGTGACGATCCGGTCATGCACGCGCGCCAGGAGCGCGCCGGGCTCCAAGCGCAGGCATTCGGTTCGCTCCTCGCCGTTCGTCGTAGGGCATCCGACGGCGGGAGCGTACGGTTACTGCTGGGCAACCTCGGCGCAACGGAGACATCGTACGACGCGTCGCCGTGGTATGCGGACGGGATGACCACGGTGTTTGCGCGAGGTGTCGGCGAGGATCGCGTGCTTCGGGCGCACGGCGTGCTGATCCTCGCCGGAAATTCATGACGTGAGCGGCGCAGCCGCGCACCGACTCAATCGCCGCGTAGCACCTCGAGCGGCGTGACGCGGGCGGCGCGGCGCGTGGGGATGTAGGCCGCGAGCATGACGGCAACGACGAGCACCGCCGTTGCGCCGCCAAGAACGAGCGGATCTCGCGCACGCACGTTCGCCGCCATCGACTGGATCACGCCGCTCAAAGCCAGCGATCCGGCGAGTCCCAGGAACACGCCAACCCCGGCCACCGCTATTCCCTGCCGCATGACGATGGCGCGGACCTGTCCGGCGCGCGCGCCTAACGCCAAGCGCACGCCGATCTCGTGCTGGCGCTGCGTCACCACGAATGCCAGCACACCGTACACGCCGACGACGGCGAGGGCGAGCGCAACGGCGCCGAACACCAGCATCAGGAGGAGGACGAACCGGTCGCGCGCCAGGTGCTGCGCGATGACCGCGCCCATCGTCTTCGGGCGATGGACCACCAGCGCGGGATCGAGCGCGCCAAGCGTCTCGCGCGCGTGCTGGAGCAGATCGCTCGGCGGCAGCGGCGACTTCACCAGGTAGGTGAGGGGCCAGTTGCGGTCGTCGGCGAATTGTGCGTGCGGGAGGTAGACCATCGGCGCGATGTCCCAGGTCGACGTCGTCGCCACGTCGCCGGTGATGCCGACGATGGTCCACATGCGCCCGCCGACCCGAACCATCTGCCCGATGGGATCGGCGTCGCCAAACGTCTTCGCGGCGAGAGACTGGCTGATCATCAGCACCGGCGGGGCGGCCGCGTCGTCCTGCGACGCGAAGGTGCGCCCCTTCTGCAACGGGATACCTAACGACGCCAGGAGATCGCCGGAGATCACCCGCACCTGTGCCTGGGTCGACGCGCGCTTTCCGTCTTCATCGAGGTACCCGAATCCCCACTCGTGATAGTCCCCGTTTCCCGGGAGCCATGACATTGCCCCGACGTGCGACACGCCGGGGATCGCGGCAAGACGCGCGTTCAATTCATGGTGGAATCGCACGCGTGCGGCCGGCTCGCCATAGCGAGCCTGCGGGAGATTCACCTCGAACGTCGAGACGTTGGTGGCGACGAAGCCGAGGTTGCGTTCCATCTGCGAGGCGAAGGCGCGAATGAGCACGCCGGCACCGACGAGGAGGACGAGCGCGACCGACACCTGGCTGGCCACGAGGATTGAGCGAAGGCGAGCGGAGCGTCGTCCCGGCGTATGGCCGCGCGACACCTCACGCAGCGCGTCGTGCGGATCGGTTCCCGCCGCCCGAATCGCCGGGCCCGCACCGAAGAGGAGTGCCGTCAGGACGGTGACCAACAAGGCAAAGCCGAAGAGCGTCGGGTCGAGGTGCAACGACTCCGAACGCGCGAGCGACTCGGGACTGATCTGCAGGAGGAGCCTGACGCCCCAGTACGCCGTGGCCGATCCGACGATTCCGCCGACGATGGCGACGAGGAGGCTCTCGGTGAGTCGTTGCCCGACGAGTCGTGCGCGTCCCGCGCCAAGCGCTGCGCGCACCGCCGTCTCGCGCGAGTGCGCCATGCTGCGCGAGAGGAAGAGGTTGGCGACGTTGAGGCAGGCGATGAGGAGGACCAGCCCCGCTGCGCCCATCAGGAGATACAGTGCCTGACGAGAATCGCCGACCACATCCTCGTGCAGCGGGAGGATGTTGCTGCGGCGTGCGTATTGTGCATCGTCGTGTGGATAGAGCTCCTCCTGACGTGCGTCGAACGCGTTCACTTCGGCGCGCGCCTGGTCCAGCGTCACACCGGGTTTGAGACGAGCGAACGCCGAGAGGTAATGATTGCCACGCTCGTTCCCGTCGCCGGCCGCGAGGTTGAGCGGGGTCCATGCCGCGACATCGCTTCCGGCGAGGTCCTGAAAGGTGGGACGCATCACGCCGACGACCTGCATCGACTCTCCGTTGAGATCGACGCTGCGTCCGATGACGTCGGGGTCGCCAGCTGCAAAGTCCTTCCACAGTCGATTACTCAGGATCACGAGGTGCGATGAGGCGCGTTCCTCGTCACGCGTGAAGGTGCGCCCGAGCAGCGGAGTCGCGCCAAGCGTCTGGAAGTACTCGGCGTTCACGCGGAGAACGCGCACCCGTTCGGGGTGACCATCGCTCGCTCGCAAGTCGGCGCCGACCTCGCGGTACGTCATCATGATGCCGACCGACTCGAACGCCTTCACCTCGTTGCGCAGGTCCACGAGACTCGGAGCATCGTGATACTGGTGCGCTGCCGGCTCCGAGCGCCAGGCGTTGTACAGGCGCACCAGACGTTCAGGCTCGCGGTATGGGAGCGGCGACAGGAGGACGCTGTTCACGACCGAGAAGACCGCGGTGTTCGCGCCGATGCCTAACGCCAGGGTGAGGATCGCGACGAGGGCGAAGCCGGGGTTGGCACGCAGCGAGCGGAAGGTGTGACGCAAGTCGAGCACGAGGTTGGACATGCGGGCACGCAGTGATGGGGAGCGATCGCGGAGCGCACGCGAGCGAAGCGCGGCTTGCCGTCGTTCGGCGAGGAGAGCGCGCACGAGGCCGGACAACGTGCGCGTGTCGTGGCGCCAGGCGGCCCACGAAGGATGGGGCGAGTTGCGCCTGACGGCATCGCGCTGGTCGAGGTACATCGCGAGCATCTCGGCACCGAACCGCTCGCGGAAGGGCGAGGGGAAGGCGTCGACGACCCAGGCGACGAGGCGATGCCCGAGCGGCTTCACGGGAGCGACTCGAGCAGGGTGAGCGTGGCAGGGCTGGCAAGGAGGGCGCGCAGCCGCGACGCCTCCGCGCGCGCGACCGCGCGGCCGAAATCGGTGACTGTGTAGTAGCGTCGCACGCGCCGGTCGGCCGGCGCGTCCAACGGAGGCTCCACTTCGCGAATCAACCGGTCGGCGAGCATCCGGCTGATGATGCGGTAGAGCGATCCTACATCGAGCTGAGGTTGCCCGGGAAAGTCGGCACTCGATGCCTGCACGATCCCGTAGCCGTGCAGTGCTTGCCCGGCGAGGAGCGTGAGGACCTGAAAGTCGAGCGGCGGGAGCGGGAGGAACCGCGCCGGATCAGGCGTGCGAGGTGTCATGCGGTCCAATATCAGTCGTCGACTGATATAAGACCACGGTGGAGGCGAAAAGGTTTGAAGAGTTCGTTTCGAAAGGGGTGAGGGGCGGAGGGGCTCGCGGCCGTTCGCCCGGCTACATCCGCCACCCCAGCAAATTCCAGTAGTTGAGCGACCAGAAGAAGACGAGCGCGACGACCACGGCGAGCGAATGCCGCGCCCGCATCCAGATGCTCCCGTCGCCCGCGATCCACTGCCCCAACATCTCCCATACCCCCCACACCACACACAGCGCGGCGAGCACCGGGAAGAGAAGCGCGACCTTGAGGATCGTGGGATTGTCGGAGAAGAGGACCATCGGCTGCGAGACGATCGCGGCGAGGAAGGCGAGGAAGACGAGCATCATCACCCCGGCCCAGGTCAACGCGCGACGCCCGCGTGCGACATGCAGCGGGATGTTTGGGCGCCCCGGCGTGTTGCGCAGGAAGAACCGGATGATCGCCGTGACGACGAGCGCGAGGAACATCACCAGACCGCCGCCAAGGATCGCCTGGTGCAGCGAG
Source organism: Gemmatimonadaceae bacterium (assembly GCA_044225935.1). GTDB lineage: Bacteria > Gemmatimonadota > Gemmatimonadetes > Gemmatimonadales > Gemmatimonadaceae > SCN-70-22. Next base: position 87,748 of record JBGAHX010000015.1, on the reverse strand, counting down.
GGCGCGTGGAGCGAGGATTGCTTGTCCATGACCATCATCGGGAGCGCGTCGAGATAGGCGTGCGAAATCGCGCCGTTCGCATCGGCGCTGAAGGCCACGCGCGTCCCACTGTTCACGTCGCGGAACATGTTGGAGTCGATCGCGACGAGTCGCATCCCGCCGAACGGCGTCTGGATGAAGAGCGATCCATCGGGCATCGCCTTGACCGGGATCCCCCCGCCGATCCCCGCTGCCTTCTGGTAGGTCGTGAAGTTCATGCGGTTGAACAGGTACTCCCCCGCGTACTTCTTCACCATCGCCTTGTCGCCTTCCTTCGGCTTGAGGGCCGGGACGGGCTCGGGATAGTAGTGATCGAGGAATGCGGTGAGGAACGGAAGGAAGGAGATGCCGGCGCCAGTGTTGGTGTTCGTCGACATGAACACGCCGACGCCCTCGCTCGGGATGATCGAGAGGTTGGAGTGAAACCACTGCGTGTCGCCGCCGTGCCCGATGATGCGCAGCCCATGCGACGACTGCTCGTAGAAACCGTGCGCGAAGCCTGGAAGGCGCGGGTCGTGCCCGCGCAGCCGCGCGTGCATCAGCTCCGCCTCCTGCGTGCCGAGGATGTGCGCGTCGCCAAACGTACCGTTGTTGAGGTGCGCGATCATGAAGTTTGCCATGTCGGTCGCCGACGCACCGATCGATCCGGCAGGTGCTGCACCGGTCACGATCTCGAACTTGTGCGGCTCATACTCGCCGTTCTTCCACTCGTAGCCGACCGACATGTCGTTGCTGAACTCGGCGGGGAGCGGCTGCCGAGTGGTCGTGTGCGTCATCGCCAACGGCTGGATCACGTGCTTCTCGATGTAGTCATCCCACGTCTTCTCGCCGCCCACTCGCTCGACGATGTAGCCGGCTGCCGCCGTTGCCCAGTTGGAGTACGATGCAAAGGTCGCTGGCGGCCGCACGCGCGCCGGCATGTGCGACGGGAGCCACGTCTTCATCGGCGCGATGTGCGCGGGATCCTCGGTGAAGAGGTCGCGCGAGTCTTCCTCGAGCCCCGGCGTGTGCGTCAGGACGTCGGTGAGGGTGATCGGCTGCGGATACGTCGCCGGAATCTTGAAGTCGAGATAGTCGTTGATGTCCTTCGTGAGGTCGAGCTTCCCCTGCTCGTGCAGCTGCATCACAGCGGTCCAGGTGAAGAGCTTGGAGATCGAACCGATGCGAAACAGGGTGCGTTCGGGGTCGACCGGCTTGCGGCTGGCGACATCGGCGTAGCCGTACCCGCGCGCGGTGAGGAGCCTGCCGTCGCGCACGACCGAGACCGTGATCCCGGCGATGTGCTTGTCGCGCATGTACGCGGCCATCAACCCGTCGAGAAAGGCATCCACTTCCACCTTGTCGCTCGGGCCTCGCACGACGCCAGGCGCCGATGGGGCGACAGCAGCGGCGGGGGCATTCGCGGCGGGCGGGGAGGTCGGCGTCTGTGCGGCGAGGGACCAGTACGGCGTGGCGAGGAACAGCGACGCGAGGCAATGGCGGATCCGCACGGGACCTCCGGTGGGCAGGACGCTTTTTTGTATACAGTCGGGGGGACGCCCTAGTCTGCGCCCCCCAGCCCGTCAGCGCAATGGTCGAGCGCGCTGATGCGTCGCGCCACTACGGGTAGAGCGAGAGCCGCTCCGTGCGATGGAGAGTGATCCCGAACTGCGCGATCGGCGGCGTGATCGTCGCCTCGAACAGCACCTGCTGCGTGGCGTAATCCAGCTCGATCACCTTGCCGTAGTTAGTCCCGCGGTTCACCGCGCCCGGGGACCAGATCACGTGGTTCTGCGCGGGGAGATAGTCGACATCGGAGACGATGCGGGAGTACGTCTCGGTCCCGCGCGCCTTGCCGTACGCCCACACCTGCCGCACGGTCTTCGCGTTCTTGTCGATGTCGAATTCCACGGCGCGGCTGTAGGCCGGTTGCCCGCCGAAGTTGCGGTTGTCGCCGTTGTCGAAGAGCATCACGTGCCCGTTGGGCATCACCAGCGGTGCGTGCTGGTACCAGTTCCACTCGAAGCTCGTGTGGTTCGCCGTCCCGTCGAGCACCGCCGGATCGGTGATCGGGTCGCCAACGGCGTCGAGCGGCTGCAGGAGGGCGTTGCGCAGGTCGGTGCCGTCGCCCGCAATCCCCCAACCACGGTGCGCGCCGAGAATCCAGACCACGTGATTGTTCTGGTCGAGCTTCACCACTCCCTGCGTTCGCCCCGAGACAACGATCGTGTTGTCGCTCGCATCGAAGGCAACGGCGTTGGCGTGGAACCAGTCGACGGCGTCACCGGTGAGCGTGCGCCGCCCTTCCTGCAGCGACTGGCGCAGGTCCCACGTGCGCACGATGGCCCTGCTGGAGCGATCGAGTTCGATGACGAAATCCTCGATGGTCGATATCCCCTGCTTGCTCACCGTCACCAGGAAATTGCCGTTCGGCTTCTCCTGCACCTCGTGGTGAAACTGGTAACCCGGAAGCGCCCAGGCGTCGACGATCTCTCCGAGCCCGTTCACTTCGTAGATGCGATTCGAGCTTCCGTCGCCAAAGTAGAAGTTGCCGTTCTGCAGCCGTTCCACGCCATCGTCGTAGAACAGGTTGGCCAGCGTCGGGCTGGTGATGTAGTCGAGGTACCAGCGGATGTCCCCAAACTCGTCGAAGATGAAGGGGCGCTGCAGCTGGCTCGTGGCACCGTAGCCGAAGTAGCTCACGAGATTCATCCCGGGCACGAACATCCCGTCGCGCTTGGTGTCGATGCTGATTTGCGGGAAGGTGTTGGCGAGGAGCGGGGCGGTGGTGATAGTGTAGCTCCGCTGCCCGACGGAGGTACCCGCAGCGTCGCTGAAGGTCAGCTCGACCGTGTTTCCACTGTTAGGGTAAAGCCCCAGGACGGGAACGTCGTGCACTGTTTCGAGCGCGTCGAACGACTTGCGCACGTCGCTGGCGGCTCCGCGCTTTCCTGCCACGCGAATCGCCACTTTCGTCGCGACCGAGCTTTCGACGTGTATGCGCGCGGTGAGCGGCGCGTACCCGCTCGGGTTGAGGGTCACTTGCTCCGCGCTGAACGTGACGCCGGAGTCGGCGGGACCGGCGCTGTCGGAGCCGCAGGCGGCGAGGAGCAGTGCGCTGGCGACGAGGATGCCAGCAGCATGCACCCGCACGGCACACGGGGCGCGCCTGACGAGAGGACGAGCGGAGAGGACTGAAGGGTTAGGCATCCCGCAATCTATCCCATGCGCTGCGTACACCGTCGGTGTCTTGGCGCACACCGAGCGCGTGCCGGCGAAGCGGGCAGGCGACGCGGTCAGATGAGCTTGAAGATCCAGAGTGCGTACACCCCGAGCATTGCCACGATGCCGTTCACCAGCGTCACGCCACCAAACGAGATGAGCGCCGAACGCAGCGACATGCGCGAGAGCGAGGTGCACACCCAGAAGTAGCTCGAGTTCATGTACTTCACGATCATCGAACCTGCGGCCCCAGCCAGCATCGTCGCCTCGGGAGAAAGCCCGAGGGTTGGCATCATCGGCGCGCAGATGGTGGCCGAGGTGATCACGCCGACGGTCGTCGATCCCGTCACCATGTTCCCGACGACGCCAAGGACAAACGGAAGAAAGATCGAGGGGAGTCCCGTGGCGACCATCCCCTGGGCGATCGCGTCCACCGCTGGAGTCTGCCGCAGGATCTGGCTGAGCGCGCCACCCAGCCCGGTCACCATGATGATCATGGCCGACGTGGCGAGCGCATTCTCGATCCAGGTGCTGCGGCGCGCGTCGGCGTGCTCGGGACGCGTGTTGCGATAGGCGAGCACGACGCCGATGAGGAGCGCGACGACTGGCCATCCCAGGTAGGTCATGACCTGGTTCACGATGTGCCCCTTGGGGAGCGCGAAGGCGCTCACCCCCTGCCCCGCGATGAGCAGGAGCGGAACGATGATCGGTGCGTACGACGCCGCGGTCGATGGCAGCTGCGCCTCGAGCCCGCGATCGACAAACGATTGGCCGATGAACTCGGGCGACGGGGGCGATTCGACGCGCGGCCCGACCGTGCGCGCGTAGACATATCCTGCCAGGCTGGCGACGAAGGTGACCAGGCTTCCGTAGAGGATGATCTTCCCGATGTCCGCACCGACGATCGCCACCGCCGCGAGTGGCCCGGGCGTCGGTGGGACCATCGCGTGCGTCAGCTGCATCGCCCCGACCAGCCCGGTCGCCATCTCGCTCATGCTCACACCGGTGCGTAGCGCCGCCGAGTGCACGAGCGGATTGAGGATCACGTAGCCGACGTCGGAAAAGATCGCAATCCCGATGACGAAGCCGCTCAGCGTGAGGGCCAGCGGCATGCGGCGCTCGCCGACGCTGCGGATCATCGAGAGCGTGATGCGCTCCACGCCTCCGGTATGCTTGAGCGCCTCGGCGATGATGGAGCCGAGGACGATGACGACGGCGATGCTCTGGATCGTCTTGCCGAAGCCGGCCTCGAACGCCTTGATGAAGGTCTCGCGATCGATCCCCGGAATGAGCGCGAAGAGGAGGATGGGGACGAGCAGCGCGGGAAAGACGTGCCACTTGAGCCGCGTGATCGCCAGGAAGAGGAGGGCCACGACTCCGACGAGCCCGCCCACGGCGACCACGACGTTGTTGGTGATGCTGGCGTCCATGCGCGAGGGGAGAGGGGCGCGTTGATGGGTACGCGTTAGGTGGTCAGCGCGGATGATACCGCGACACGAACGCCGGAGCGAACCGCAGATCTAACGATCACGAGCGGATGCATTGCCTCGCGCCCCGTGCCCTGGTGTACCTGCTGGCGACACGAGACGCCCGTCGCTGCGACGAGCGCATCGGGCGCGGCGCGCACGGCGGGAAAGAGGCGCAGCTCCCCAATCTGCATCGACAGGTCGAAGTGCTGGTGCTCGAAGCCGAACGAGCCGGCCATGCCGCAGCATCCGGCGTCGAGGACGTCGACGCGCGCGCCGGGAATACCGCGCAGGACCGCCACGCTCCCGACGGTCGCATGGGCCGCTTTCTGGTGGCAATGCGGATGCAGCAGGATGTGCGCATGTGCCGGCGATCCCTCCAGCTGCAACGACCCGTCGGCGATCGCCTCGGCGATCAGCGCGTCGGCGAGGCGTGCCTGACGAGCGATGGTGCGCGCGCCTTCGCCACCGCGCGCGAGCTTCGGGACTTCGTCGCCGAGCGTGAAGATGCACGACGGTTCGACGCCCACGATGGGAATGCCAGCCGCCGCCGAAGGAGCGAGCCGGGCGACGAGGGCATCATGCTGAGCGCGCGCTTCCGGCAGCAAACCCTTGGAGATCAGCGCGCGCCCGCAGCAGACATCGTCGACCAGGCGCACTCGCCACCCGGCGAGTTCGAGGAGTTCGATGGCCGCGCGCCCCACCTCGGGCTCGGTGTAGCTGCTGAACGAATCCGCGAGGAATTGCACCTCCCCGCGAAGCTCCCCGCACTGCGGAGCGAGTGGCGCGTCTCGTCGCGCGAACCACTGCGGGAGCGATTCGCGCGCGAACATGGGGAGCGCGCGACGACGGTCCACTCCGGCGATGCGTTCGAGGGCGGCGCGCACCGGACGCTGCCGGGCGAACCAGTTGGAGAGCGACGCCGTTGCTGCGCCGGCGATGTTGAGCGCCCGCGCGTGCCCGAAGATGCGCGCCGAGAGGGGGGTGCCGTGGAAGGCGTAGCGTTGGGCGAGCGCTTCGGACTTCATCGTCGCCATGTCGACCGACATTGGACATTCCGACGCGCACGCCTTGCAGGCGAGGCAGAGGTCGAGCACCTCGTGCAGGTCATCGCTGCCTAACGCCGCCCTCGGGTCGTCGGACGACAGGGCGTGCACGAGGGCGTTGGCGCGGCCACGCGTGGAGTGCGCTTCGTCGCGCGTGGCCATGTATGAGGGGCACATTACTCCGCCGGCCCCGGCCGACTTGCGACACGCCCCGATGCGCACGCAGCGATTCGCCGCGCCGCGCATGCCATCTTCGGAACTGTAGGGGAAATGCGTGGGGAGGGCGCGAGGCTCCGGCAGTGACGGCTCGCGCAGGTGGTCGGTCATGCGCGGGGCGTCGACCTTCTTGCCGGGATTGAGGCGCCCGGCCGGATCGAAGAGCGCCTTGACCTCGCGCATCGCGCCGTAGACCTGCTCGCCGAAGAAGCGTGGGTTGAACTCGCTCCGCACGAGGCCATCGCCGTGCTCGGAGCTGTTCATTCCCCCGTATTCCTGCACCAGCGCGAGCACCTCTTCGGCGACGCGACGCAGCGTGCGCACGCTCCCCGCGCGCGTGAGGTCCATGAACGGGCGGATGTGCAGGCATCCGGCAGAGGCGTGTCCGTAAAAGCCGGCGCGCAGCCGGTTCCGCTCGAGGATATCGGCGAAACGCGCCGTGTACGCCGCCAGGTGCACCGGATCGACCGCGGTATCCTCGACAAACGCCAGGGAGCGTTCGCGTCCGATCCCCGACGCCTGCAGCATTCCGTTTCCAGCCTTGCGGAGGTCCTGGAAGCGACGACGCGCTTCGGCAGTTTCGGCGCGCAGCGTAGCGTAGCCGTGCCCGTGACGGCGCCACGTCGCTTCGAGACGATCGGCGGCGGCGCGACACTCGCCAATGTCGTCGGCGTAGAACTCGACGAAGAGAACAGCGCCCGGGGTGCCATGCAGCGTCGACACCAGCGAGCCGTGCACCTTCGAGCGGCGCGCGAGGTCGAGGATGAAGCGATCGACCAGTTCGATTGCGGACGCGCCGCAATCGCGCGCGTCGTCGTTGGCGGCGATCGCCGCGGCGACCGACTCGAAGTGCCCGGCAACGGCAACGATCGCCTTGGGGATCGGGACGAGCGCGACATTGGCCTCGGTCACGATCGCCAGCGTCCCCTCGGATCCCACCACCGCATTCGCGAGGTTGAACGTGGTGTACTCCGGGAGGAGGCGCTCGAGGCGATATCCCCCCGAGCGCCGCCAGAATTGCGGAATGTCGCGACGAATCGCCTCCGCGTAGCGCGCGACGAGCGCCGGCAGTTCGCGATACAACCGCGCCTCCAGCAAGTTGCCCTTCGCGCGTTGCGCGACGCCATCGCTGGAGAGCGGGCTGCATCTCCCGCGCGACGCATCGGACCAAACCACGTCGAGCGATACGACATGATCGATCGTCATCCCGTAGTGCGCCGACCGCATCCCGCACGAGTTGTTCCCGATCATCCCGCCGATGGTGGCGCGATTCGACGTGGAGGTATCGGGGGCGAAGAGGAGCCCGTGCTTCGCCACCGCGCGATTGAGATCGTCCTGCACCACGCCGGGCTGCACGCGCGCCGTGCGCGATTCGATGTCGACGCCAACGATTCCGTGCATGTAGCGCGAGAAGTCGAGCACCACCGCGGCGCCGACCGTTTGGCCCGCGAGCGACGTTCCCCCACCGCGCGGGAGCACCGGCACACCGAACCGCCCGGCTATCTCGACCGCCGCAACGACATCGTCGCCATCGCGCGGGTACGCCACGCCGATCGGTTCGATCGCGTACATGCTCGCATCGGTCGAGTAGAGGTGGCGCGTGTATTCGTCGAAGCGCACCTCACCGCCGAGCGACGCGCGTAGCGCCGCCTCGAGTTCGCTCGTCACCGCCCCTCCCACTGGGGCGCGCGCTTGGCGATGAAGGCCGCCACGCCTTCGTGAAAGTCGCGGCTCGCGTACGCCTGGCGAATCAGGTCGTCCCCCTCGGTCGTCACGGTGCGGACGATGCGCCGGATCGCCTCGCGCGTCACCTGCAGCGTGATCGGCGCCATCGAGGCCACGTGCAGGGAGAGCGCCGAGACGCGCGCCTCGAGCGACGAAGGATCGATCGCATCGATGACGAAGCCGCGGGCGACCGCCTCGCTCGAGCGCATCGCCTCGGCGGTGGCGACGAGCTGCATCACGCGCGCCGGACCGAGGAGCATGACCAGCCGCGCGTAGTTCGCCATCGAGAGGCAGTTCCCTACCGTACGGGCGATCGGCATGCCGAAGCGCGCCTTGGTGGTGCACAGGCGCAGGTCGCAGGCGGCGGCGAGCATCAGTCCGCCTCCCATCGCGTCCCCCTCGACAACGGCGATCGTCGTCACGGGGAGCACATCGAAACGCGCGACGACCTCGTCGAGGCGCCGCTCGTATGCGACGCCATCCTCCCCGGTGGCGAATTCGGCAAACTGCGCAATGTCGGTCCCGGCGATGAAGCGCCCTCCGCCGCCGCGCAGGACCGCCACGCGCACTCCCGGCGCGACAGCGATCTCGTCGAGCGCGGCAGCGAGCTGGTCGTACATCGCCCACGACATCGCGTTGCGCGTAGCGGGGCGATCGACGGTCACGATGGCCGCCACCCCATCCTGCCGCCATGTCACCGTTCCCTCGGCCGCCGTCATGTCGTTCCTCCGCTCGCCGGAATTTCCGCGAGGATCTCGGCGGTGTGTTCGCCCAGGAGTGGCGGCGGGCGGCGGATGGCCAATGGCGTTCCCGTCAGGTGCAAGGGGAAGCCTAACGACTTCACCTCTCCTTCCACCGGATGCATCAGGGTCTGCACCATCCCGCGCGCGGCGGTGTGCGGGTCGGCGAAGACCTGGGCGTAGTCATGAATCGGCCCCGCAGGGACGCCGGCGGCGAGGAGTCGCTCGACCCACACATCGGTCGTCGCCCGGCGCAGCGTTTCGGTCAACTCCACCGCGAGCGCATCGCGATGCGCCATCCGATCGGCGTTGGTCGCAAAGCGCGAATCGCCGGCCAGCTCGTCGCGTGAGAGCGCGGTGCAGAGCTGGCGCCACTGCGCATCGGTGATGGCGGCGATCGCGATGTAGCCGTCGCTCGTGGCGAAGACTTCGTACGGCGCGTTGAGGCGATGCGCCGATCCCATCGCCGACGGGGCGACACCGGTCGCCCAGTACTCGGTCGTTTCCCAGACGGAGAGGGCGAGCGCCGACTCGAAGAGCGAGGTTTCCAGGAACTGTCCCTCTCCGGTGCGCTCGCGCACGAGGAGCGCGGCGAGAATTCCTTGCGTGGCATAGAGCCCCGCCGCGAGATCGGCGACGGGGATCCCGCACTTGACCGGCGCTCCCCCGGGCGTCCCCGTCACGCTCATCACCCCCGAGAGCCCCTGCGCGATCAGGTCGAAGCCCGGGCGGTCGGCGAGCGGGCCGTCCTGCCCAAAGCCGGAAATGCTGGCGTAAACGAGACGGGGGTTGTGAATGGCCAACGATTGGTAGTCGAGACCGAGTCGCGCCATCACGCCCGGGCGGAAGTTCTCGACGAGGACGTCGGCGCCCGGGACGAGCGCCATGAATCGCTCGCGATCGTCCGGATCCTTGAGGTCGAGCGTGATGCTGCGCTTGTTGCGGTTGAGCGCGAGGAAGGGGGCGCGGTCGTCGCCCGTCAGGCGCAACGCATCGCCCCCCATGCGGCGCGACAGGTCGCCGGTCCCGGGCGGTTCGACCTTGATCACGTCGGCCCCCATATCGCCCAACTGCATCGTGCAGAACGGGCCGGCCATCACCTGCGTGAGGTCGAGAACGCGGATTCCCTCGAGCGGCGCGGTGCTCACTTGGCTCGCCGACCGGTCACTCCCCTCACGAGCGCGAAGCGCCCGGTGCTTCGGCGGCCGCCTTCATGTTGGCGAGGCCGGCCTCGAAATCCTTCCCGATCATCCCCTCCATGTTCATGAAGAGTTTCATCACCCGCATCATGAGAGGATTCGGGCCATACATCGCCCACGTCACGCGCGTCCCGTTGCCATCGGGTCGCAGCGTGAACTCGGCCGTGTTGTGCGCCTCGAAGGGCTTGAGGAAGTCCAGTTGGATCTTCACGAGTTCCGGGGCGTCGGCGCGAAGAATTTCCATGCGCCCGCTTCCAACCTTTGGAGTCCCCTCCCACTCGTAGATCGCCCCCTTCCCGTTCGGCGCCCCCGAAAAGGTGCGCTTGAGATTGGGGTCGAGACGCTCCCACGGCGACCATTCCCCCCAATGGTGAAAATCGTCGATGAGCGGATAGACTGCGGTGGGCGGCGCGGCGATCGTCGCCGAACGCTCGAGGCGGAACGTCTCCGGCTTCGATTGCGCGATCAGGAGAACGACGACGATGAGCGCGATGACGATGGCGAGGGCGATGTACATCGTGCGATGGGGCGAGCGGAATGGTGGACTGCAAGCGCGATAACATCACGCCTGCAGCACGTTCTCGCCAGCCGACCCATCGCCCATCGCGGCCGAAGCACTCACCCCGGCGGCGCGTTGAAGACACCAGTGCTGAGGTAGCGCAGCCCCGAATCGCACATCAGCGTCACGACGGTTGCGTCCGGTCCCAGTCGCTCGGCGACGCGAAGCGCAGCGATCACGTTGGCGCCGGACGAGCTTCCGGCGAAGATCCCTTCCTCGCCCGCGAGGCGTCGCGCCATTGCATTCGCCTCGTCGGTCGAGACGGTCGCGATCTCGTCCACGGCATCCCGGCGCCACATCGGCGGGATGAAGCCTGGACCGACACCTTCGATCTTGTGCGCTCCACTTGGTCCGCCAGAGAGCACTGCCGACTCCGTCGGCTCGACCGCGGTGATGTGCGCCGATGGGAGGTGCCGCCGGATCGCGCGCGCTGTCCCCATGATCGAGTGCGCCGTCCCCACCGAGTGCACGAAGGCATCGACACGCCCATCGCTCTGCCGCACGATCTCTTCGCCGAGCATATCGTAGCCGTCGGCGGCGTCGGGATTGTTGAACTGGTCGCACCACCAGTGCCCGGGACGTGCGCTGATCCCGCGGGCCGTCTCGATCATCCCCTTGATGAGCGCCGCGGTGATCTTGCCGCCGTCGCTCTGGACATCGGTGATGTTCGCCCCAAAGGCCAAAAGCGTCTGTCGCTTCTCCACGCTGAAGGCATCGGAGTAGACGATCTCGAGCTTGTAGTTCTTTGCGGCGCAGACGAACGCGAGCGAGATCCCGGTCGTCCCGCCGGTGTACTCGACGACGGTCCCGCCGGGAACGAGCGCACCCCGCTGCTCCGCCCCCTCGATGGCCGCCCGCGCCATCCGATCCTTCATGCTCCCGGTTGGGTTGGCCCATTCCAGCTTGACGAGGACGCGCGCGCTCCCGCGGGGGACGATGCGGCGAAGCGCGACCAGCGGGGTGTTTCCAATGCCTGCGAGGACGCTCACGAGAGGCTCCGGATCGGGGATGGTGCAACACTGTGATCGGGCGCATGCTCTATCGCCATGGACACTGCCGAGTTCCTCGAACGGCGGGCGGCGGGCGAGACACAGTTTTCCGGCGTCGAGCTCACGGGTGCCGAATTGCGTTGCCTCGACTTGCGCCACGTGCAGCTGGCGGGGGCGCGGCTCGCCCGGCTCGACCTTCGCGGCGCCGACCTGACACGGGCGAACCTGCAGGGCGCGACGCTGCGCGACGTGCTGCTGCGCGGCTCGCACCTCTTCGCAGTGCGTGCGGCGCGCGCCGTGCTGGTGAATGTCGAGCTCTCGGCGGCGAACCTGCACGGCGCCGACCTGCAGGACGCACAGTTGGCGGGGATACGCCTCGACGTCGCGCAGCTCGCGCACGCGAACTTGCGCCGCGCTAACCTGCGCGGGGCGAACCTCAAGGGAGCAAACCTCTCGCAAGCCGACGCGCGCCACGCCGTGTTTATCGGCGCCGACCTGACCGACACGATTTTCGAGCGCACCCTGCTCGAGGGGACCGGGCTCGTCGTGCCTAACACCGGAATGCGAGCATGGCAGTGACGAATCCAGTCGCTCAGCGCCCTGCTGCTCGCTCGCGTTCGCGCAGATAGTCCACGATCGGTTGGTAGTCGGGCTCCGTGTCGCGTCGCGGTGCGTCGTCCTGCAGCGCGTACAACGCCCAGCCGAGCGGCGTCCCGTGATAGGCCGTATCGGGGGTATCGAGTTTGGCGCCGGCCTCAACGAGCGCCTGCACGGCATCGAGCGAACCGGACGAGACGGCGTGGTGAAGCGGTGTGCCGTGCGAATAGAGGTCGGGACACGGCGTGTTTGGGTCGGCTCCCGCGGCAAGGAGGCGGCGCACCGCTTCGCCGCGCCCTCGGAGCGCCGAGAGGACAAGGGCGAACTGCGTGCGCGCGGGGGTCGTCGTCAGGAGCAACGCATCGGCTTCGTCCCAACGACCGAGGCACATCGCTGCGGCGAGGGTAGTGGGCGCACCGCGTTCGATGAGGTGCGCGGCTGCCTCGAGATTCCCGTTGACCAGCGCGTTGTTCGGATTCCCGTCGGGCGACGCGCCGGCGTCGACGAGGACGTCGATCAGCGCGATCTGCACGCCGCACTGGCGCGCTATCCACGACCAGCTCACGAGGCGCAGCGCATAGTCGAGTTGCTCCTGCAGCTTGCCACTCCCGGCGCGGCGCGCGGCATCGATGATTGCCTGCGCCACCTCGGCGATGTTGGCGGGGAGCGTCCCATTGCGCACCGGATCCTCGGCCACGAACCAGAGGAGATACGGGCGTTCGAAGAAGCCGTCGAGGGCGCCGCCGACCACGTCGCGCAGCCAGGCGCCCGGCGCGTCGAGGCGATCGTGCGCGAGCCCGGGATGCGTGGTGAGCAGCGCGTTGAGCGCAGGCAGGTCGCCGGCGTCGATCGCCGCAACGGCTTCGCGAAAGAGGGCGTCGCGCGAGTCGGACATGTCGCCTGCTGGCAATGAAGCGTTAGGTGGGTCGCCTGACGTCGGGTGAGTGCGGTGGATCAGAGATTGCGGCGCTTGAGCTCCTCGACCGCGAAGTGGCAGGCGCGGGCGGTGAGCGCCATGTACGTGAGCGACGGATTCTGGTTGCTGCTCGACGTCATGCAGGCGCCGTCGGTCATGAACAGGTTGGGAATGTCCCACGCCTGGTTGTGCGCATTCAGGACCGAAGTCTTCGGGTCTCGCCCCATGCGCGCCGTCCCCATTTCGTGATTGGTGTTCCCCGGCGTGCTGGGGCCGTCGGTACGCGGCCGGATGTTCCGCGCCCCCGCCGCCTCGAGAAGTTCAGACGCGGTGACGTTCATGTCGCGATGAATGGCCAGCTCGTTCTCGCTCCACTTGCACTCGATGTGGAGCGACGGAATGCCCCACTTGTCCTTGAGCGTGGGGTGCACGGTCGCGCGATTCGTCTCACGCGGGAGCATCTCGCCAAAGCCGGCGAATCCCATGCTCCAGGGGGCGAGCTGCGTGAGGCGTGCCTTGAACGCCGCCCCGATGCCCGGCTCGTTATGCGATCCCTCCCACCCGCCGCGCCCAGCCCCTCCCTGGAACCCGTAGCCGCGCACGAAGTCGGGGTGCTTCGAGTTCACGTTGCGGAAACGCGGGACATAGATGCCATTCGGACGATTCCCCGTTGCGCGCTTGTCGCTCCAACTGTCGAATTCTCCCGAGGCGCCTCCCCACTTGATGTGGTCCATGATGTTGCGCCCGACTTGGTCGCTCGAATTCGCGAGCCCGGTGGGGAATTGCGCGTTCGCCGAGTTGAGGAGGATGCGGGCACTCTCGATCGCCGAAGCGCAGAGGAAGACTACGCGCGCGGTGAACTCGATCTCCTCCCCGGACTGCGCGTCGATCACGTGCACACCCGAGATGCGGCGCCGCGCCGCGTCGTACTCGAGCGAACGCACGACACTATACGGGCGCAGCGTCAGCTTCCCCGTCGCCTGCGCGACCGGGAGCGTGGCGTTGACGGAAGAGAAATACGACTTCGTGATGCACCCGCGCTGGCAGGGACCGCAGTAGTGACAGGCGCTCCGCCCTGGGCGCGCCTGCGTGAGGATCGCCACCCGCCCGACGGTCATCAGGCGATCGCCCTTGTAGCGGCGTGCGATCTGGTCGCGCACGTGCTGCTCGGCGATGTTGAGCGGCATCGGCGGCAGAAACGGACCATCGGGGAGGTGCGCCAATCCCTCGCGCTGACCCGAGACGCCAATGAATTCCTCGACGCGATCGTACCACGGGGCGATGTCGGCGTAGCGAATCGGCCAGTCGACCGCGATCCCGTCGCGCACGTTCGCCCCGAAATCCTCGTCGCTCAGACGATAGACCTGGCGCCCCCAGATGATCGACTTTCCCCCGACCTGCCGGGCCCGGAACCAGTCGAACGGCTTGTCGGCAGGAGTCGTGTAGGGATTGTCGACGTCGTCGGTCCAGAAGACGTGACTCAGCTCGTCGAAGCTCACCGAACGGCGTTGCACCTGCTGGCGCGCCTCGACCAGGCGGCGATCGCCGAGTCCGCGAAAGCGCATCTGATACGGGTACCGATGCTCGTGAAAGTCCTGCGCCGGCGTGATCGGCCTCCCGGCCTCCAGGACGAGCGTGCGGAGCCCCAGCTCCGTGAGTTCCTTGGCGGCCCATCCGCCGGTCATTCCCGAACCGACGACGATCGCATCGAAGTCGCGCGTTTGCGGCTGGCGGCTCATCGCGTCACCCGAGCGGCGCCGCGCCGTCGTACTTCGTAGGGCGCGGGACAGCATGAAAGAGTTCCTTCATGGCCACCTCCGACGTGCAGTATCCCCACACGGTGAGGAACTTGAGCATTCCGTACCAGTGCGCGTTCGCCGCACTCGCGTTCGCGCGGCGAAGCGCACTCACCTCGGCATCGAGCGCCTCGACGAGCGCAACCTGCCGCGCCGCCGGCGCATCGGCAAAGGCGCTCCCCAACTCCCGTGTGCTGCCGGCCTCGAACTGCGCGAGCCCCGCACGAAAGCGTTCGGCGTCGACCGTGGGATACCAATCGGCCAGCATCAGGGAGACGAATGCCGCAACGCCAGCGTCGGTCGCCCCCGGTGTATCGGTGCGCGGAATGACCTGCTCGGCGATCGCCGCCACGGTGCGCGATTCGTCGGTCGAAAGCGCGCCCACCGGGGCGTCGCCAGATTGCAGCTGACGATGCGCGTCGGCGCCGAGCGATTCCAGGTCGCGCGGCGACATCCGGTCGGCGATCGCGAGGCTTCCGGTCGCGACGAGCCACTGCAGGAGGGTGCGGCGATCCACGGTCTCGTCTCCTCCCGCCTCAGATCGGGTAACCGATCGAAGCGAGATACTCCTTGGAGATCTGCGCGCAATCGCGAGGGGTGAGCGACGGCGCCGTCACCGCATCGAGTTCGACCATGCCCCACCCGTCGTATCCGATGCGCCCCAGTGCATTCATCACGCCAGGAATGTCCACGACTCCCTTCCCCAACTCGACGAAGCGGTGACGATTCCCCTGCGCGTCGGGAGCGCCGAGCACCACGTCCTTGACGTGGAGGAAGGCAAGACGGTCGGCGTACTTGGCGATCGCCGCGACCGGATCGCCGCCAGCCGCGCGCCAGTGCGCGATGTCGAGCAGGAGGCGCACGTAGCGCGGGTCGCCCTGCGACAGCACCGCGTCGACCTCGTCGGGGGCCTGCCCCAACGCTCCCATGTGATTGTGGTAGGCGAGCGTGACGCCGATGTCGGCCACGCGCTGACCAAGTGTGGAAAGCAGGCGCGCCATGCGGGTGAAGTCGGCCGCGGTCGGCGCGCGATCGCCCGGGCGCCCGTCGATCACCTGCAGGAACGTCCCGCCGGCGTCGCGCACAAAGCGCGCGTTGCGAAGGTGGGTCTCGAGTTCGTCGCGCTCGCGCGAGGGGTCGAGACTGATGTTGCCGCTGGAGAGCGCCACGAAGGCGAGCTTGCGGGAAGCGAGCAGCTCGCGCAGTTCGGCTGGACGTGCCCCCCACCGCTCCACCGCCGACAGGCGGAGCTGCACCCCGCGATAGCCGACCGCCGAGATGTCGTCGACCGCCGCCGGGTCGTTCCCCCCCCACGTGATCGCCGCGTAGCCGAAGCGCAGCGTCGCGCGCGACGGTGCGCGAGGGACGGCGCGCAGGAGAGCCGGAAGGGCGACCGAGCTGGCCAGGAAGTCACGACGACGCATCTTCCGAACGTACCCCACGCCCTCGGCGGCGCAAGCGCTCCCGCGGCGATCGGCGCTCCCTTGACCACGGCGCTCGCGTCGCGCAACTACAGCACCTCCGGAACCGTCTCTCACTCCTCGTATGCCCACTCGCGCGACCCGCGCCACCCGCACTCGCAGCCGCACCACGCGCTCGGGCCCGATGATCGCTGAAGCCCCAGCCGCACACGCGTCCGCGTCGCGCTCGACCATCCCCTCCGCGCCAACTGCCTACAGCTCCGAGACAGGGCGCACGTACAGGCTCGACCGGATGATCGGGAAGGGAGGCTTCGGCGAGGTGTACCTCGCCACGCCGATACCGGGCGACGGTCTTCCGTCTCAGGTTTGCATCAAGATCAGCGACCGCCTCTCGAGCTGGGTACGCGAGGTCTACTTCGCGCAGCTCCTCGAGCGACAGCCGCGCGCGCTGCGCGTCTTCGACCGCTTCGCCGAGTTGGAGGGACCGCGCATGCGCTACTGCCTGGCGATGGAGTACGCCGAGCACGGCGACCTTGGAGCGTGGCTGGCGAAGGCCGGCGCGCAATCGGAGCGCTTCGTGCGCCGCGAGATCGCCGCGATCCTCGATGCGCTCGACGCGCTGCACCGCGGGCAGGCGATGCATCGCGACCTCACACCGTTCAACGTCTTCGTGTGCGACGGAGAACAGCTCAAGGTCGGGGACTTCGGAATCGCCACGCACCAGGTAAGCCGGCGGGGGGTGACGGCTGATGCCTTCAACCTCCTCAACGCGCCGACCGAGATCGCGTGGGGGAAGGTGCGCAAGTGGCAACAGCGCGACGACATCTATCAGGTGGGGCAGCTGGCGGCGATGCTCCTGCGCGGCGACGTCCTGAGCCCGATGCGGAGCCGCGACGTGCGCGCCCTCCCGTGCAGCGACCATCTCAAGGAGGTGATCCACCGCTGCCTCGGCGCGCGCGACCGGCGTTACGAGGCGGCCGGCGAGTTGATCAAGGCGCTGCGCCATCCCCCCAAGGAGCTGGCCAAGGGGACGATCAAGTCGCTCGCTGGCCTCAAGATCTCGTTCACCGGATTCCTGAGTCGCCCGCGCAACGAGGCGATCGACGCCGCCAAGCGCGCCGGAGCGATCGTGCAATCGTCTCCCGGGCAGTCGACCGACGTACTCGTGCAAGGAGCGCCCAACAAGCAGCAGATTGCCGGCGCTGCCGGCGGAGTGAAGCTGATGTCGGTGCGACGGCTGGCGGCCAAGGGGCACCGTGTGACGCTCATCGGCGAGCGCCAGTTCTGGCGCCTCGCCGAGGCCGCGGCACCCGCTCGCAAGCGGACCGTGAAGCGTTAGGCCTTTCCGCTGAAGGTCTGCGCCTTCCACGCCGCAGCGGCGGGGTGCTGCCAGACCGACTCGAGCTGCTCGCCTAACGGGACGTAGAACGCGGCGCGCACCACGCCCGAGGGGAGGAAGTGCAGGAGCGGATCGCCGTTCGGCGGCGAGTGCGCGCCCATGATCTTGCGCTTGATCTCCTGGTGGAACGGCTCGGTCGGCGTCCAGTTCCAGATTCCGCCGTGCTGCGCCTGGAACTCGAGCGACGCCTGCAACGCTCGCTGCACGTGCCCCAGCGTCGCATCGTGGATCAGCTTCCCCGACTCGCCCTCGGTGAAGCCGAAGAGGTCGTGGTCGCCGACCATGTTCACCTCGGGGCGCGCCTTGAGGCGGATGTATGGCCCCTCGATGTGGGCATGCTCCTTGTAGTGCCCAAAGCGATACTCGTGGTCTTCCTCGGCGAACTCCTTGGCGCGGTCCATGAAGAGGTCGTGCAGCTTCTTCCAGTCCCCGTCGCTCTTGGGCCAGAAGCGGAGCCGCTCATCCAGCCGGCGCGACTTGAGCGTGGGCATCCGGACCGACTCGATGTAGGTGCGCTTGCGCGCCCATTCCTGCTCCGTCGCTTTTGGGGCATCGGACACCGTTGTCATCGCCGACGTGCGCGCCCCCGAGCTCCACCCGACACGCGGGTTGTAGTGCACGACCGCACCGATGTCTTCCCACTTGAGCTCATCGCACAGGAAGAGGTCGAGCTCCTTCGACGTCTTGTTCTTGAATTCCTGCGCCTTGGTGGGATTCCCCGACTCGATCCCCTGGTGTGCGAGAACCCCCGTGGGGCGGACCGAGATCCCCACGCGGCACTCGGCGGCGATGCGCGACGCCTCCTTCATCGCCCCCTTCACCATCCCCTGCAGCAGGTATTCCTGTTCGGCGTTGCGCTGTGGCGACCCGACCGCGTTGCGCGGGTCGCCGAGGTTGGAGAAGTACGCGGGGTTGTTCCAGCCGACGCTGTCGCTCGCGACCTCGGTCCGGAAGACGACCGGCGCGATGTTGGTGTTCTCGCCCGGCTTTCCGAAGAAGGCGTTCTCGCGGCTCGTACGTGGTCCGGTCATGCGCGGGCGAAGTGGAAGGATGGAGGCGGGCACGACGGTGCGACCGCCCAACCTGCATCGTCACTCCCACCTTCGCCAGCGAGACTCAGGGATTTAGCCAGTAGTTCATCTTCACCACGACGATGTTGTCGGGGCGCGTACCGAAGAGTGCGCGCCGGTCGCGCGCGAGGTCGAAGTCCCCCACGTCGGCCACGTTCACCCGGCGCTGCTGCCAGGCGATGTACATGGTCGAGCCGCGTCGCCATTCCCATCGCAGTACCGCGTTGCCGCGCAGCGAACGCAGGTTGAAGTCAAGCGCCGGCACGCTCCCGCTGTAGGGGACGAAGTCGAACGTCTGCGGCGCGACAAACTGCCGAGCGCCGCCATAGTCCTGGCTCGAGAGGAGCGGCTGCACGTACGTCTCGAGCGAGAGCGTCGGCGAGAAGGTCGCATTGAAGCGCGTCTCGAGCGCCACGCTCGTCTGGTGGAGCGGCGCGAAGACGTAGCGCCGTCCATAGGTCGCCGTGTACGTCGGATCGGCGACCGAGGACACGAACTGCGCCGGCGTGTAGAGCCGGCTCACCGTCGGCGCGATCGAGAGGTTCCAGCGTGTCGACGTCTTCACGCCGAGCGCGGTGCGCGCCGTCCAGCTCCACCCGCCGTACTCGTAGTCGAGCGCGTTCATCCCTATCCCGAGAGTGAGCGGGCGGCGCACGTCCGACGATGCGTTCACCTGGTATTGCCACCAGGCCGGGCGCGTCGCCAGCGGCCCGCCGCGCGTTAGGCGATCGTCGATCGCCTGGAAGTAGCGCGCGACGCCGAAGTTCACCCCCCAGTAGTTGGACGTCGTGAGGTTGCCCTGCACCGTGGTGAAGGTGAGGATCGGCTGCCAGTCGTAGTTGTGCTCCGAGCGCCCGACGGTCGTCACCGACCATCGCCGCAGGTGAGGGCCCGGGCGGTTCTCGACGTACGTGATCGAGCCCTGCACGTCGCGCCGGTCGGTGCGCACGGCGAAGCCGAGGTCGTTCACCTCGTATCCCGGACTGGTGAGCGCACCGCCGACCTGTCCACGCCAATGCGCGCCGGCCTGGCGCGAGATGGCGGCATTCATCGAGTAGCCGGTGAGCGAGGTCGCCAGCGAGTCTACCTCGAGGTGCGTCGCATCCGGGCGCTGGAAGAAGTGATTCGACCGGCGTTGCGTCGCGGTGATCGCGCTGCTCGATCCTGCCACGCGACTCAGCTCCACATCGCCGAAGGCGAGCCAACTGCGGCGCCCCCATTCATGGCGAAAGTCCACTCCGCCGGCGAAGGCCGCACGGTGCAACGACGCCTGCACGGCATCGGTGGAGAGGTCGCGTGTCACGCCGGTGAGCACTCCACCCACGAAGCTTTGCCCCTGGCGGAACTCGCGCCGCGCGCGCCCCACCAGGTAGTTCGCCAGCGGCTCGACCACGAACTCGCCGTCCGCCCCCTGCTGCGTGCGATAGCGCGCCGTCTCACGCCCGGTCACCGCATCGAGCAACCCGATCGACCAGCGACCGACCTTTCCCGACAGCTTCGCCGATCCGAGGATTGTCGTGGCATCGGGGACGTCGCTCGCCGCGCTGGGTGGCGCCAGCGACGGCGCGCGCCCTATGCGCCGTGAATAGAAGAGCTGTCCACCGCTGGTGCTGTTGGCGCCAAAGTCGAAGACGTCGCTCCCCTCGATGAAGAGCGGGCGCTTCTCCTCGAAGAAGGTCTCGTAGACGCCGAGGTTCACGACGGCCGGATCGACCTCCACCTGGCCGAAGTCGGGATTGATCGCGGCGTTGAGCGTGAGATTCGACGACGCGCGCAGCACGAGATCGAGTCCCGCCGACGTTCCGTAGTTGGGGTTGGACTTGAACGGATCGAGGCCCGGGTCCACGTAGTTCGCTCGCTCGACGACGTACGGGAGGAGTTCCAGCCGCTTCCCGGGATGCAGGTCGTGCAGCCCGTCTAGCAATCCGTATTTTGGTACGCCGCCCACCTCGGCCTTGGGCATGGGCGTCGAGGTGGCGTATTCGTGCCGTCGCCCGATCACCCGCTCGAACTGGATCCCCCACTCCTGCACGGCGGCGCTCGAGAAGCGCAGCTGGCTGAAGGGAATGCGATACTCGGCGGTCCACCCTCCCGAATCGATGGAGGTCGCCACGTCCCACACCGGGTCCCACGAGTTGTCGTCGGTGTTGATGATCTTGACTTCGTCGCGCCTAACGCCGAGCGGGTTGACGTCGAAGCCGAAGGCGGTGCGGCGATCGTGGTAGGAGTCGATCATCACGCCGAACCAGTCGGAGTCGCCGAGATCCATGTCGCGGCGCCCGAGCCGCGCCGTCACCGCGCCCCGATCGTGCAGTCGCACCCCGACATAGAGATACGTGTCGTCGTAGAGGACGCGAACGTCGGTCTGCTCGGAGGCCGGGCGCCCCTCCTCGGGATCGACCTGCGTGAACGAGCTGGTAACCGGCGCGGTCGCCCATGCCCCTTCGGCCAACCGACCGTCCAGGACGATCGGTGTCGCCGCGCGCACGGCGTGCGAAACGGGGAGCGGGCGGGCCGAATCCAGTGGGGCGGGTGCGGCAGTCGATTGAGCGCCGGCCACCAACGGTACGACGAGCGCGAGAGTCGCGACGCGCTGAATCAAGCGGAGCATGGGCCTTCGGCGGAAAGACCGAAGTATAGCCCGTGGGACGGGGACGGGGCGCCAACGCGCCCCGCTCCGTAAGCTGCTCAGGCGATGCCCGGGTCCGGGACGTCCTCGCCCAGCGCCGTCGCCAGCTCGATCAGATGATCCTGCTCGTCACGCAGGATCTCCCGCAACTCCTCGGAGATCGCAAACTCGCCTAACGCTTCGCTTTGCAGCACGCGACGGCGGTACTGACGGATCGTCTCGGTCTCGTTCGCGAGGTCGGCGCGCAACATCCCCTCGTTGTCATCGGTCGACTTGACGGGCTTGGCAACGACGGTCGGCGTACCGCCGAGGTAGTCGATCTGTTTGGAGATCTTGAGCGCGTGGGCGAGCTCCTCGCCGGCGTGCTTCTCGAGCTCCTTTGCCACGTGCATGTAGTTCGCGCCCTTGAGCACCTGCGAGTACGTGACGTAGGCGATGATCGCCTGGTATTCGCGCGAGAGATCCTCGTTGAGCGCGTCGATGAGCTGACGACGTGTGACCTGGTTCGCATCGGCGGCGGGGGGCGCCGACTTCTTTTTCGATGCAGGCACTGAGTCCTCGATTGAGAAGGAATGTGTTAGGCGCGCGCGAGCGGCGACCACATGCGGATGTGCGCGCGCGCCTAGTCAGGCTCTCGATCCTATGAAGAGATGGCGCGCGCGGCTATCGCCCCGGAGCAGAGCATTTCTCTACTCCCCGCGGGGAAGTGCTCTCCTCGGTGCTGTTCGCTACGATGTGCGCGATCGAGAGGGATGGGCACACTTGGTGCACGGCGCGCATTCATGAACCGGCAATTAACACCAGATTAACGCTTTTCGCCTGCTTTTCGCGTGACCGACTCTCGATCGACGCCACAGGACGTTGCACCGCACCCACAGGGCACCGAGGCGCGCGAGCAGGTCAGCGCCCACGGAACCGCCTACCGCCCGGAGATTGATGGGCTCCGCGCCATTGCCGTCCTGAGCGTCATCCTCTTTCACCTCGGCGTGCGTCAGGTGGGGGGCGGCTTCGTTGGTGTCGACGTGTTCTTCGTCATCTCCGGCTTCCTCATCACCGGAAACATTCTCGCCGACGTTCGCCGGCAACGGTTCAGCTTCGCGCGATTCTACGAGCGGCGCGCGCGCCGCCTCCTCCCCGCGCTCTTCGTTACCCTCGCCGCGACGACGTTGGCCTCGGCGATCGTCCTTCCGCCGTACCAGCTGCGCGCGATGGCGAAGTCGCTCATCGCCGCAGTCTTCTCCGCGTCGAACTTCGTCTTCTGGAGCCAGTCGGGATACTTCGACACCCAGGCCTCGCTCAAGCCGCTGCTGCACACCTGGTCGCTCTCCGTGGAGGAGCAGTTCTACCTGCTCTGGCCGGCGACCATGCTCGTGCTCTGGCGTCGCGGCGGCGCGAAGCTCCTGATCGCACTCCTCGTCATCGCGGTCTTCGTATCCATCGGCGCCGCCGAGTACGTGATACCACGCGACCGTGATGCAGCGTTCTATCTCGCGCCGTTCCGGGTCGCGGAACTGGCGATCGGTGCGCTGTGCGTGTGGTGGATCGAGCGAACGCCGAGTGGCTGGTGGCGCAGTGACGCCGTCGCCTTTGCCGGACTCGCGGCGATCGGCTACGCGGTGCTGGCGTTCACCGAACGTACCGCATTCCCTGGCATCCACGCCCTCGTCCCCTGTCTCGGTACGGCGGCCGTGATCTGCGCGACCGACGCCCGTGTCGCGCGGCATGTGTTGAGTACACCGATCGCGCGCGGGACCGGGCTCATTTCGTACTCGCTCTATCTCGTCCACTGGCCGATCCTCGTCTTCGCGCGGCACCTCGTGGGCGAGTCGATCGGCGCGCGGCTCGGCGCCGTGTTGTTGGTGTCGATGTTCGCGATCGCGACGCTGATGTACTTCTACGTCGAGCGCCCGTTCCGGTGGCGCGCGGCGCGCCCCGCCACTGCCGAGGGCGTTGGGGCGACGCGGCAGCATGCCGGCACCCGCCGGTTTGTCACGGGAATCGCCGCGACCGCACTCCTGCTCTCGGCGGTTGGAGGGTGGGCGTACGTGTCTGACGGGTGGCCTGGACGCGTCGCTCCCGACGTGCAGCGACTGCTTGCCGACAACGCGAATGCCTTCCGGCGGCGTGGGGTGGCGGTGCGCTCACCACGCTGTCACATGACGGGGCAGTACGACGCGCGCCGCATGGCGCGGCGCGACTGCATGGGGATCGTGCCGGGGCGTCGCAACATCCTGGTGATCGGCGACTCGCATGCCGCGGATCTGTGGATGTCCCTGCATGCGGCGTATCCGCAGGTGAACTTCCTGCAGGCGACGGGAGCGGGGTGCCTTCCCGTGGAGGCGCGTTACGCGGGACTCGACCGCCCGTGCGTCTCCCTCCTGCGTGCCATCAAGCGCAACGTGACCGTACTGGAGGCGCTCGACGGGGTCATTCTAGCCGGGCGCTGGCGCGAGCCGCTCGACGAGGTACGACCGGAGCTCGACTTCTTCCAGGAGCGTGGCGTTCCGGTGACCGTCTTCGGGCCGCCGCTCGAGCTCACCACCGATGTGCGCACGCTCCTCTTCCGCGCCGGCACGACGGTGGGCTTCGAGGCGTTCGCGCGCCCGTACGTCGACACGGCGGTCAGGGGCGTCGACCGTCAGCTGCAACGACTGGTGTCCTCGGACGGCGCCGGCTTCGTCAGCATCATCCGCACCCTGTGCGGCGACGGCACCTGTCCCATGTTCGACGAACGCCGCCAGCTCCTCATGCACGACTACGGGCACTGGGGAGTGGAAGGAGGAGCCTACTTTGCCCGACGCCTGCGAGAGCGCTTCCCGGATCCAAACTCGCTCCTGCCGCGACCGTTGGCGGCGCAGCGTCGGGCGCCGGTGACGAACGCCGGACAGTGATCGCGCAGGCATCGCGCCTCTCCCGAAGGCGCTAGACGCGGTTGCTCCCGGCGGAGGAAGACAGGGAGCGGGCGATGCGCGAGATTCCCCGCTCCCTCGATGCAGAACCCTCGCGCAGGCGCCGCCTGCAGGCAGATACGATGAGCAAACTGTTACGCGGACTCGCCGCCGGCTACGGAGCGAAGAAGCTCGGCGGCGGCTGCTTCTCGACGATCCTCGTCTTCCTCCTCCTCTGGTACCTCCTCGGACACTTCCGGGTCTTCCAATAGTCCTTGGCGTAGGGGACGCTCCTATGCACCGAGGGCACGGATCGCCCCCCGTGGCGACCAGTGCCCTCGATGTCCCGCACCCAACGCGTTGCCGCCTCAGGGAATGACGACTGCCTGCGTCCGCGCGTTGGAGAGCCCGCCGTTGTCCACCACCGTCAACGTGATGTCTACCGTAGCGGCGCCCTTCAACTGGCGCGAGAACGTCGTGGCAGTCGAGAGCACCTTGCCGTTCGCGTTGGTCCACGTCCAGGAGACGACCTGCCCGTCAGGATCGCTCGCCGACGAGCCGTTGAACGTGCAGAGGCGAGCTGCTGTGCAGCTGTAGGTGCAGTTGGCGGCCGGCGGTTGGTTCGGCGTCGTACCGCCGAGCACGATGGGACGCGCCAGCGGCGCGTCGCGTGTGACCTCAGTGCGACGCTAGATCCACGCGGGGGCGTCGGGGAGCATCACGGCAGGCTTTCGCCCGACCATCGCGCCTTCCAGCTGCAAGAGCGCGAGCCCGACGCCCGCCGCGCCCTGCATGAGTCCAGTCTGCGCCACGAGGAATTCCGGACGCACGCGATGTTCGGCCTGGATCCACTTCAGCCCGTCGCCGTCGGCTGTTCCGCGCGCGATCACATCGTCCATCACGCGCTGAGCGAACGCGATGTGACGTGCATCACCAAACATCGCGTGCATCGCGATGAAGAACTCGGCCACCCCACTCGCACCGCAGCACTGCGAGATGTTGTTCCAGTACCCCGACCGGTCGGGGTGCTGCTCGGGAACGCCACTGTCGACGATCCCCTGCGCAAGGCGCGGAAGCATGGCGCGCCACTTGGCATCGCCGGTTACGCCGGCGAGGCGGTGATAGAGTCGCGCCGTGCCGGCCGGCCCGTGGCACCAGCTCAGGTAGAAGAGCTGTTCGCCACCAGGTTCGGAGTGAAAGATCCGGCAACCGTCGTGAGCGGTGGTGGTCGTGATCGACCGGAGATAACGCTCGCCGGCGAGCGCAGCGTCGAGAAAGCGCCGCTCGCCCGTCTGCTTGGAGAGTCCGGCGAGCACGTACGACACGCCGGCTGTCCCGTGCGAGAAGTTCGGGTAGCGACGCGGGACGGCGCTCGAGATTCCCCATTTGAGCCCTCCGTTCTCCGGCATTCCGACTTCGAGAAGTCGGTCGCCAACGCGCGCGGCATCGCGCTGCCATCCGTCCCACGCCCCGCCGTGCGTATCGATCCAGGCGAGCGTGAGGAGAATCCCGCCGCTCCCTGAAATGATGTCGGTCGACGGATTCCACCCCGCCCCTTTTCCCATCGGGGCGAGCGCGTCGTGAAGGAGCTGGACGGCGCGTGCACGCCCGGCGTCGAGCGACCGCTCGCCGCTCGCCTTGCGCACGGACTCGATCACGTACGCCTGGCCGGCAACGCCGGTGTAGAGTCCCGCGCCCTCCTCGCCAAGCTCGCCAGGCGTCGCGGGGAGCGAGGCGATGATTTGGCGCGTGCCGGCAACTGCGGGCTCGAGCCAGCGACGATCGCCGGTTGCGTGGAACAGCTCGAGATAGAAGAGCACGACGCCCGGGCTCCCGGTGTACAGGTCGCGCTGCACACTCGCCGCATCGGTCGGATCGGCGGGCCACGCCAGGCGATCGCCGTCGCGCTGCGCGGAGCGCGCGATCCATCGTTCGGCCGCGAGCGCGGCATCGCGATACGCCGCTGGTGCCTTGCCCTCGCTGCGTGCGATCAGCGCGTCGCTCGCTCGGTGCCACGTCGAGGGGAAGGCCACGAGTGCCGCCGCAGCGACGGCGCGCTCGACGAGCGTGCGGCGCGAGAGCGGTAGCGAAAACGAAGTCGGACGATCGGCAGGGGGCTCGGACCGTGACATGGGGCGCTCCAAGGGGGGGCGTGACGCACAACGAGCGGGCGTGGGACCTCTCCACATTCGGCGCCCGTTGCACTGCTGGCAGCAGGCGCGCCTTCCAAGCTATGGAACGCGCGTCGGCGCCGTCCAGACGCTCTCTTTGCTGGCGCGAGCGGGGCATCGGTGGCATTCTCCCACCTCATTCCCGTGTATGGAGCATACTCGATCATGGCGCGCCGGAACTCCTCGCTCATCTACCTCGGCATCAAGGGGCACGTGATGGCATTCGACCGGAAGAGCGGCACTGAAGCGTGGCGCACCGAACTTCCGGCACGCTACAAGAGTTCCAATTCCATCGTGAACGTCTTCTGTGACGCCGAAGGCTTGTTCGCCAGTTGTGCCGGCGAGGTCTTCGCGCTCGATCCGCGCAGCGGCTCCCTCCTCTGGCACGATCGGCTGAAGGGGATGGGGACGGGCGTCGCGATCTTTGCCTCGCCGAACGAGAGTTCCAGCCAGGCGCCGGCGATTGCAGCTGCCGACGCGGCGAGGCGTGCCGCGGCGGCCGCGGCGGCCGCGACGTGATGCATCCACCGCACCTTCGCTGATCGGCGCGACGACCAGGTCGCAACAACGCTTCTCCTCTCATTCAATCCGACGACCGAGATGTCCAACGTCCTCGACTCTGCCCACGCTGCGTTTCCCGCAACCGGTGACGCCATCACCCTTGGCGCCGTGGTGCACGAGGGGACCTGCACCCCCGAGCCGATCATCCGCATCCCGCTGGCGATGATGAACCGTCACGGGCTCATCGCCGGCGCGACCGGAACCGGGAAGACTAAATCGCTACAGCTTATCGCGGAGCAATTGTCGAATGCCGGCGTGCCGGTCTTCATGGCCGACATCAAGGGCGACCTCTCGGGGGTGGCGGTGCCGGGCGAGTCCAGCGATCGCATCACGCAGCGGGCAAACGACACGGGGTACCAGTGGTCGCCATCCGGATTCCCGGTCGAGTTCCTCAGCCTGACGGGGACAAATGGAGCGCAGCTGCGCGCCACCGTCTCTTCCTTCGGCCCGCAGCTCCTCGCCAAGGTGCTCGACCTCAACGAGACGCAGACGAGCGTGCTCGCCCTCGTCTTCAAGTACTGCGACGACAAGGGGCTCCTCCTCCTCGACATGGCCGACCTGCGAAGCGTCCTGCAGTACCTCACCGGCGACGGCGCCGACGAACTCAAGGCGTACGGTGGGATGTCGAAGGCGACGGTCGGCGTGCTGCTGCGCGAGATGGTGGAGCTCGAGCAGCAGGGCGCTGGGAAGTTCTTCGGCGAGCCGATGTTCGACCTCGACGACCTCCTCTCGGTGGAGCGCGACGGGCGCGGGCTGGTGAGCGTGCTCTCCCTCAGCGACGTGCAGCAGAAGCCGGCGCTTTTCTCGACCTTCATGCTCTGGATGCTGGCGACGCTGTACAATGAACTCCCCGAGGTCGGCGACATCGACCGCCCCAAGCTCGTCTTCTTCTTCGACGAGGCGCACCTCCTCTTCGACGACGCCAGCAAGGCGTTGTTGGACCAGATCGAACAGGTCGTGCGTCTCATCCGCTCGAAGGGGGTGGGCGTCTTCTTCATCACGCAGTCGCCCAAGGACATCCCCGACACCGTCCTCGCGCAGTTGGGGAATCGCGTGCAGCACGCATTGCGCGCCTTCACTCCCGACGACGAGAAGGCGCTGCGCGCCGCCGCGCGCACCTTTCCCAAGACCGACTTCTACGACGTGCAGGGGACGCTCACGTCGATGGGGATCGGCGAGGCGATGGTGGTGACGCTTACCTCGAAGGGGACGCCGACGCCCCCCTTCGTCTCGCGCATGATCCCACCGCAGTCGCGCATGGGGCCGCTCACCGAGGCGGAGATGGCGCAGCGCCTGCGCACGCCGCAGGTGAAGAAATACGCTACCCCGATCGACCGGGAGAGCGCGTACGAGATCCTGCAGGCACGCTACGCGGCGAATGCAGCCGCGGCGGCCGAAGCACCGGCCGCTCCTCCAACCCGCGGACGCGCCCCGACTGGCCCCGCCGACACCAGCGTGCTGGGACAGGTGCTTGGCTCCTCCGTCGGCAAGAGCGTGTTGCGCACCGCCGCCGTCGCCGTGACCGGGACGCTCGTTCGCGGCGTGCTGGGCGCCCTCCTCGGCGGAAAGTCGACCTCGCGGCGCCGCTGAGACTTCGGTTCGCCGCACCCGGGGACGCGTGCGAACGCGTCCCCGGACAATCGCGACTGCCTAACGTCGCGTGAGCTCGAAGGTGAACGGCTGCTGCACCAGCTGACGCACCTTTCGTCCTTGCGCCTTGGCGGGAATGAATCGCATGCGCCCCAGTGCATCTCGCACGCTCTGCGCGAACATCGAGTTGCTGTTCGACGTCACGTCGATGCTGCCGCGCTCGACGCGCCCAAGAGTGTCCACGACGTAGCGGGCCATCACGATCCCCTCGATGCCGGCGCTGGCGAGCGACGGCGGATACCGCGGCGCCGCTCCCTGAAGCACGACCACTTCTTCGTCGACCGCCATGGCGCTGAACGCTGCGCCATCGAGGGCGGTGCCGTTCGCCGAGCCCGAACCGCCAAACGCGCTCGCCGTTGCCGTTTCGGTTCGTCCCTCGGGGATCGCGCCGAGTGCGGTGCCGACGTCGGGGATCGTCGTGGGAACAAGCGTGGGATCAAGGATGATGTCCGGCGGAGGGGGCGTTGCCGGGACAAGCGGAGGTCTGCCGACCGACCGATCCGGCGGGGTCTGCGGGGGCGATTCCCTTGGAGGCGGCAACGGATCTTTCCTCTCTGCCTTCACGAAGACAATCTTCTCCAGTGTATCCCGCCTGACTGGGCTCGGCGCGGAGATCGCCGTGCCGGCCACGGCCGCGCTGATCGCCGCGGCGTGCAGTACGGTGCTCAGGAGGGTGCCGCCGGCGGCGCGCGAGCGGCGATGCGAGGACTCGGGAAGCGTGAGTTGCACGGCAAGACCTCCTGCAAGCGGGGGGGAACATGGACGGTCCGAACTGCGAGCACACACCGGCTCGCGGTCGCCTTCTCCAACTTCGGCATGCCGGATGAGGGCTCCGTGATCTCGACATTAGGGTTTGGTGAGCGAGCTGTGACGTTGCGATTACTCGCGCCCGCGCTGCTGGCGATCTGCTCGGCGGCGGGGAGCGCGCAGGTCGTGCGCGGCACCGTGCGCGACGATGCGACCGGCGCGCCGCTCGCCGGTGTCGTCGTCTCCCTGGCTCCCGCCGACGCGCCGCGCGAGGCGCTCTTCGCGACCAGTGCGCGCGTCACGGCGGCGCTGACCAACGCACTCGGCGAGTTTGCCCTTGCGGCTGGCGACAGCGGACGCTTCGTCGTCGCGGCCAAGCGCATCGGGGTGCGGCAGTGGATATCGGCGCCCTTCGCCCTCGCGCGCGGCGAGACGCGACGCCTCGATGTGCGCCTCGAGGAACTGCGCTTCGACCTGCCGATCGTCACCGTCTCGGGGGTCACGCCATGCGGGACGCGCCAGGAGGATCGCGCGCGCATCGCGTCGCTGTGGGCGGAGGCGAGCGCTGCTCTCACGGCGAGCGAACTCTCTCTCCGCGATCGCCTCTTTCGCGCGACGATTGTGCGCTACCAGCGCGTGCTCGAACCGCGATCGCTTGCGGTGCGAAGCGAGGACAGCGAGGTGCGCCGGAGCGTCACCGAACACGCCTTCGTGAGCTTTCCTGCCGAATCGCTCGCCGCTGTTGGATACGCCCGAACGCTCGCCGATGGGTCGATCGAGCACTTTGCCCCCGACGCGCAGGTCCTCCTCTCCGATTCCTTCGTGCGAGACCACTGCTTCGGACTGGCGAAGCCATCGGGGAGCGAGGTCGGCATCACCTTCCAGCCGGTACGCCAGCGACGCCTCACCGACATCGAGGGAACGATCTGGCTCGATGGCCGCAGCTTCGAGCTGCATCGGGTGACGTTCAGGTACACCAACTTTCCGCTGCCGACACGCGACACGCGCACCGGCGGGGAAGTCCAGTTCGCCCACCTCGCCGGCGGCGCCTGGTACGTCTCGAATTGGTTCATGCGGGTACCGCAGGTGCAAATGGAGCAGAACGGCAATCTCCCGCGCCGCACAACGATGGCCTTGGTGCCGCGCGCCGTCGTCGCATCGTTCAGCGAGAGCGGGGGGCGCGTGACGGCAGACGATCACCCGACTGCCTCGGGGGCGCTCGCCACGCTGAGCGGGCGAGTGACCGACAGCACCGGCAATGGTGGCTTGGCCGGCGCGCGGGTTTCGCTCATGGGAATGACGCT
The DNA here is from genome assembly GCA_044225935.1 of Gemmatimonadaceae bacterium. GTDB lineage: Bacteria > Gemmatimonadota > Gemmatimonadetes > Gemmatimonadales > Gemmatimonadaceae > SCN-70-22. The sequence goes on along the minus strand of JBGAHX010000015.1, from coordinate 57,419 downwards.
CGCCACGACGACCGCCCACGATGGATCGTTCACGCTCGACTCGATTCCACGCGGGAGCTACTCTCTGCTCGTCCAGCATCCGCATTACACGCGCCTTGGCCTCGCGGTCGGCGAGCAGACGCTCGACATCGAGGAGGGGTCGAGCTCGGTCACGCTCGTGCGCGCGATCGACACGCCGCAGATCCTCCGCCAACTGTGCGGCTTCGACGAAGTCCCCGACACAACCACTGTCGTGCGCCTCGTCGTTCCGCCCCGCGCGACGCGCGCGGAGAGCGTGAAACCGGTGCAACGTCCGGCGCTGCACCTTTCGTGGGGACGGCCGCAGTCGATGGGAGGCGGAATCGTTCGCACCGTCACGTTGGGAACGGATCTCCCCGTCGACGCCACGGGGGGCACGACCGCCTGCGCGCTCCCACGCGACACTCGCGTAAAGGTCGAGGAATTCTACGCCGACGGGACGCCAGCGCGAATGTGGGAGTTCCACACGCCGCCCCGCGGCTTCCTGGTCGTGGAGCTGCAGGACGAGGGGCGTGCGATCCGTCAGCCGTAGTGGTATTCCCCCTTCTCATTCGTCGTACCCGAAGGGGACGTGCAACGCGTGATCACCGAGGGTAGCCGCAGCGTGCGCATACGGCGGAAAATGCAGGCGAAGTACGCGCAGAACGCGCGGCGATCTGCGCATCAGGCGTTGCGATCGTGGCTGCGTGTGGGGATCACGACTTGCGTACTGCTCTCTCCGTTGAGCGCACTCCAGGCGCAGATCGTGCGCGGGCGTGTGACGCAGGAAACGAGCGCGGCTCCAGTGATCGGTGCGCTCGTCGAGCTCGTCTTCGCCGACAGCGGGGATGTGCGCGCCGCGTCTGCCCTTTCCGATGGGAGTGGTGCGTTCGAGCTGCGCGCTCCGGCACCCGGCCACTATCGCATCGGCGCCAAACGCATCGGCGTGCGCCGCTACCTCGGCGCCCCCTTCGTGCTTGCCGTCGGCGAAACGCACAACGAGACGATCGTCCTCGCGCAGGTCGAGTACCGACTCCCCGAAGTGGTAGTCACGGCGAGTGCGCTGTGCGTCATCAGTGCGCGCGATCGCTCGCGCGTCACGGCACTCTGGGACGAGGCGCGCACCGCGCTCGACGCCACGCAGATCTCGCTCCGCGACCGCCTGTTCTCGGCCGAGGTGACGCGCTATGTGCGCGATCTCGATCCGAAGACGCGCAAGGTGCTCGGGGAAACGCAGAGCAATGTTAGGGGCGTCGTCACCTCACCGTTCAACGCACTCCCCCCCGACTCCCTCGCGGCGCTCGGCTACTGGCAGCGCAATGCCGACAGCAGCGTGACGTACTACGGGCCGGACGCGACTGTTCTCCTCAGCGACGCCTTCCTCGACGATCATTGCTTTCGCCCGGTCGAGGGGACGGGAAATCGTCGTGGTCTCGTAGGGCTCGCCTTCGCTCCGGTGGGTGGGCGCCGGGTTCCCGACGTGAACGGGACGCTCTGGCTCGACGACAAGACGTTCGCGTTGCAGCTGGTGGACTTCGCCTACGACCGCCTCGTCCCCGGGCTCGACACCGCGGCGATCGGCGGCGAGCTGCACTTCGCGCAACTCCCCAACGGTGCGTGGCTGGTGCGCAGCTGGTTTTTGCGCGTCCCGGTGCGCGGGCGGTCGGAGCAGCCGCTGTCGACCGAGGGGAGCGCGCCGTGGATCCTCCTGCGCTCGACGGACTATCGCCTGCGTGAGGAGGGAGGAACGGTCACGACCGACGCCATGCGGAGCGCGATGCGCCCCGCACGGATCACGGGCGTCGTGCGCGACAGCTCGGGTTCCCGGCCGCTGGCCGGCGCGGACGTCACGTTAGGCGAGACGCCCCGTTCGGTGCGAACCGACGCGCGTGGTGCATTCACCTTCGACTCCGTTACGCCAGGCTCGGCGACCCTCGCAGTGCACGCTGCCGGTTATGACGCCTTGGGGATCGTGGCCGCCGAGGGAAGCGTGCAGCTCGCGGAAGGAGTCGAGCGCAATGTCACGCTCACGGCGCTCGACGCACGTGCGCTCACCATGCGCCTGTGCAAGGGGGAGCCCGCTGGCTGGGGGCGCGGGACGATCACCGGCGTGGTGCGCGATGCCTCGACCGGCGCAGCGGTCGCCGGGGTGCGCGCGACAGCCACGTGGCAAAGCACGCTCGGGCAGGCAGCCGGCGACTCCGTCGCGCAGAGCGCGATGGCGCGCAGCGACTCGCGCGGGCGCTACACTTTCTGCCAGGTCCCCTCGGATCGCCGAGTGACGATACGCGTCGCGGCGCGCGAGGGGGCGACGCCCGTGCACGCCGAAGTCGTGCTCGGGGCGCGGGAGGTACGGCGCGTCGACGTCACGCTTCCCGGCGGCGGGCCTAACGAATGACGCCTCCACGAGCGAAGTCGTAGAGCGTCACGCGGCGCAACCGGTAGTACGCGAGCCAGTAGCCGCGCAGCGCCTGCAGGTACTGATCCAGCGCCTGGTTCTTCTCGTTCTGCGCGAGATACAGGTTGTCCATCCCGATGCGCCCGATCACGTAGCGATTGTAGGCGACCTCGAAACGCTTGGTCGCGACCGTGTCGGCCTTGGCGGCGAGGGTGAGCGAGCGACGCGACTGCGACAGCTGCAACGCGGCGAAGTGCGCGTCCTGCTCCAGCTGCTCCCGGTCAGCACGGTTGCTCGCCTCGACGCGCTCGCGATCGGCGCGCGCCGCCTGCACCTCCCCGCTCCGCGCCCCCCATTGCACCAGCGGCATCTGCACGTTGAGCGAGAAGCGTTGCTGATTGAGGAGGTCGCGGTAGACGCCGTTGACTTCCGGAGCGGTCTGGTTGAGTCCCACGCTCGCGACCACGGTGGCGCCGACGCCGTTGTTGAGACGCGCCTCGGTGATGCGACGCTTGGCCTGCACGTCGCTGAGCTCGGCCTCCAACGACTGCGCGCGATTGCGCAGTGCCTGCTGCACCGCGACGGTTGTGTCGGCGACGACCTCCGGTACGTCGTTGGTCACGGCGATGTCGACCGGCGTTTCGGCACCGACGTTGAGCGCGAGGCGGAATGCGGCCGTCGCCCGATCGTACTCGAGGCGCGCCGCATCGACGGCGTTCCGCGCGCGCAGGAGCGCCAGCTCGCTCTGCAGCAGGTCGTTCTCTCCGATCTTGCCGACTTCGAACCGCCCCTTGTTGAGCGTGTAGAGCGTGTCGTTGGTCGCGGCGTTGGTCGTCGCGTTCTCGAGCCCGATGCGCGCAGTGTACAAGTCGAAGAACGCCGTGGTGACCGCGATCGCCACGTCCTCACGCGCCTCGAGGTATTGCCGCTCGGCGACGTCGCCGCGCAGCTCCTGTTCCTTGCCGTCCCACTTGAAGGCGTTCGGGCGGAGGATCTGCTGCCTGATGCCGAGCGAGAGCGGCGTCGACGACCAGTTGCGATAGTCCTGCTGCCCCGAGACATCGAGGCGCGCGAGCGAGGACGACACGAACAAGTCACCGCCGGTGAGCGGGAGGCGCTGCGAGAGGTTCAGATTGAGCGACGCGTCGGTCTGCTGCTGCGGGCGAAAGAGCGTGCTCCCATCGGGCTGCACCACCGGGGTGATCGCCCGCGTATAGACCGGAAGGTTGCCACCTAACGACAGCTGGGGGAGTCGGCGTGCGGTGAATGCCCGGTCGCGCTGGCGCGCCGCGTCGCGCGTTCCCTCGGCCACGCGCGCCCGCAACCCCTGCCGCTGCGCGAGCGCGATCGCCTGCTCCAGCGTGAGTGCGCCCGGCGCTGGTGTCGCGCGGGGCGCAGCGCGCGGGGGGACGGTGCTATCCCGCGCTTGCGTTGCCTGCGTCGACTGCGCGCCTGCCTTCGCAGGTGTCCCCATGATCGGCAATATCGCGGCGGACGCGCACACGAGCATACGACGCACGACAATCGGTCCCATCATTCGTACCTCAGGCAGACGACCGGATCCTGCTGCGCGGCGCGATGCGCGGGCACGATGCCGAAGATGATCCCCACGGTGAACGAGACACCAAAGGCGACAACGACCGAGAGCGACGAAACGATCGTGCGGATCCCGGCGAATTGTTCGATCCCGGTGGAGATTCCGCCGCCGAGTATGATCCCCGCCACGCCCCCCGCCACGCTGATGAGCACCGCCTCGCTCAGGAACTGCGCGAGGATGTCCTTCTGCGTCGCCCCCATCGCGCGACGCACACCGATCTCACGAATGCGCTCGAGCACCGACGCGAGCATGATGTTCATGATCCCGATGCCGCCGACGATGAGGGAGATCGAGGCAATCGCGCCGAGCACGATGTTGAAGATGTTCTTCGTTCGCTGCTCCTGTTTGAGGAGGAGCTCAGGGACGGTGATCTCGAAGTCAACCACGCTGTTGTGCCGGCGAGTGAGCATGCGGCGCACGACGTCGGCCACCGACGGCACCATCGACGCCTCTCGCACGCGCACGACGATGCGGTTCAGCTGGTGATAGTTGGTGCGTTCGGCGCGGACCTGCGGGTCTTCCTGGTCGGCCTGGTTCTGTGGGGAATCGTTGAACTCGCGCGCCGCGCGCTCGATCTCGGCCTGCGTCAACTGCGCACGATCGCGAAAGCGCAGGAGCATCGTGTGGATCGGGACGTAGACGTCCATGTTGGCGTCGCGGATCCCCAGGCGCTGCGACGTCTGGTCGCTCACCTTGCGGTCGGCGAGCACACCAACGACGGTCACCCAGTTGTCTCCCACCTTGAGCGGCTTGCCAATCGGGTCCTCGGTGGTGAAGAAGCGCGTGCGCACGCCGTGTCCGATGATGGCGACCGGACGCCCGCGCGCGATCTGCACCGGTGCGAACCAACTCCCCGCAGCGAGCGAGAGATTGGTGAGGCGGAAGTAGGTGGTGTCGACCCCCACGACCTTCCCCGACCGTCGCCTTCCCTCCCGCGTGATCAGCGTGTTGAGCACGACCTCGGCGCTGGTCGCCTCGACGTCGCCGAGCATACGCCCGATCGACTCGACGTCGCGATACGTGAGTCCCGGGGAGTACTTCTTCGGCTCCTTGACCCCCTCATCCTTTGCCTGCTCCTCCTTCTGCTCCACGAGCGGCGTGATGACGATGTTGTTGGAGCCGAGGAGGCGCATCTGTTCGAGAATTTCCTGCTCGGCCCCCTTCCCGATCGCCAGCATTGCGATGACCGAGGCGACGCCGAAGAGAATGCCGAGCGAGGTGAGTCCTGCACGCAGCTTGTTGTGACCCACCGCTTCGATGGCGGTGCGCATGCTGAACATCGTGTGCGCCACGAGCTGCTGGCGCGCATCGCGCCAGGTCGCGAATCCGAGCGGCATGGCGCTCAGCTCCGCTTGAGAGCCGGTGCGGTCGCGGTCGTCTTGCGGCTGGCGGAGTCCTTCCCGGCGGCGGAGCGACCGGAATCCGGGCGAACCGGAACCGGGCGCGCCGGAGCAGCGCTGTCGCCCCCACGCTCGCGCGGCGTGTCACCCGAGCCGGGGAGGCGCACGGTCTCGAGCTGACTGGCGTCGGCTGGCGGCGAGAGGAGGACGCGCGTCCCTTCGGTGAGCCCCTTGGTGATCACGACCTCGTCATCGTTCATCGCTCCGGTCTCGACTTCCACGCGACGCGCCGAGTTGCCGCTGCGCTCGAAGACATACGAGACGCCGCCATCGTTCACCACCGCCTCGAGCGGAACGAAGAGCACATCCTTGATGACGAGCGTCTCGACGGCGTTGCTCGTCGTCATCCCGGGGCGGAGCGTGGTGTCGGCCTTCTCGAGCAGGACCTTGACCTCGAAGACCTTGGCGTCGGCGTTCGGTCGTTGCTCTCCGACGTTGGCAACGTTCGTCACCGTGCCGGGAAGCTTCTTCGTCGGGTCGGCGTCGAGCGAGATGGAGACCTTCTGCCCCGCCGCGATCTTTCGAACGTCGATCTCGTTCACGTAGGTGATCGACTCCATCTGCGAGAGGTCGGGGAGCGTGGCGACGGTCGGGTCCCATGGGCTGACCTGTGAGCCTGCGGTCTTCTTCCGTCCGTTCCACTCCTTCACGTAGATGACCATCCCCGCGGCCGGCGCCTTGATCGTGAAGCCAGACATCACGTCCTTCACGACGTTGAGCTTGTTGCGTTGGCGCTCCTGGTCGGCGCCGACCTCGCGCATCTTGGCCTGGGCCTGCTCGGTTTTTGTCTTGTAGTCTACCTTGGCCTGGGCGAGGGCACGCGTGGCCTTCTCGAGGTCGATCTCCGCCTGACGCCGCACGGTGGGGGCTTCGTAGACGGCCTGCTCCTTGGCAAGCCGCTTCTCCTCGAGCTGCAGCTCCATCGTGCGCATCTCCTCGCGCGCCTTGGAGAGGTTGAGCGTCGAATCCAGCATCGCCTGCTCGTACTGCGCCTCGGCCTTCTGGAGCGCCAGCGACACCTCGGCCATCTTCGCGGCGAGGGTGGAGCGATCGAGCTCGGCGACCACGTCCCCTTCCTTCACGACCGTCCCCTCGGGGACGATCGTGGAGATCTTCATCTGGTAGGCTTCGGCCTGCTGCGCGTTCGTCGGCCCCTGAATCTGCACGAACTTCTTGGCGCGCAGCTCGCCCGAGGTGGTGACGATCGACGCGAAGTCGCCGCGCTTGACCGTAGCGACCACGGCTGGGTCATCGGTTCCCGCATCGCGGGCGAGGAGCCATGCGCCGGGGACGGCGAGAGCCAAGGCGACGGCGGCGAAGACCAACCAGCGGCGGCGACGGAGGGGCATGGGCTGGCACTCTATCGTTTGGGGGGAAACGCACAGTGCGCCCTCGTCCAGCCGGTGGGCCAGAGGACGCGCATTACGACTGGATTAGGTGTGGATTACGGTGCACTCATCTTGGAGCTTCGAGGGTTGGACACCCGTCCCATCCCGATGGTTGGCGGAATGCACGCGGGACGGGAGACGGAAGACGGGAGACGGGAGTGCACGCGGCGCTCTGCGCCGCGTGCGGGCCTGGACTTTCGGCGACATCTACACCCGACGGAGTCAAACGATCGCAAGACACTGCGAACGAGAAGCGCGAATCGTTACGCGCTCCCCCAGCTGCCCATAAACGCAATCGACGCCGCGAAGCGGCGCCGTTTGCACTCCCGTCCCCCGTCCCCCGTCTCCCGTCCTACTCGATTTCCTCTATCCGAATACGCTGCGCCCCCTCCCACAACACCATCCGCCCCAGTTCGGCGAGCAGTTCGACTCCCGACGTGAGCGTGAGAAAGTGGTTTCCTGCCAGCTGCCCGACCTTGCTGGCAAAGCAGGTGCTGCCGTACGGGAACAGGATTTCCGATTCGCTTGCCGCGGCCTGATAGAAGAGAAGGTCGCCGCGCGACGGATGACTCGTCGCGTTCTCCTGCGGAACACCGAGGTAGAGCGAACCCAGCGGAGACCAGGCCGCCTCCCCGCTCCAACGTGCCTGGATGAGGTCACTCTCGAACGGGAGGCGCGCGCGAAAGGCGGCGCACGTTTCCGGCGCGCGTTCCTCCTCGAAGCGCGCGGTGAACGTCAACGGGCCAACGGTGATCTGCACATCACTCATGGGACTGGAATCTCGAGTACGCGACCGGACCACGCCGACGGAGCGACGCGCGTCTTCCGAACCCTGGCGACACCAGCTGAAGAGGGGGCTGACACCTCCAGGTCAACAGGCGCCATTGAGGCGAGCGTGATCAACAGCGGTACGTCGTTCTGCGAGTCGTAGCCCGACCCGCCATCGACGAGCCAGGCGCCGAGTGGCTTGCCTGCGCGCGAGACGCGCACCGTGGCACCGGCGCGCGTGGCGTGGCCGCGCGCATCGACGACGCGCACGTGAAGCGCGCGCGCTCGCGCATCGGCGCCCAACTCGTTCCGCATGAGGTAGTGCATCCCCTTGGGCTGTGAACCGGTGAGGGCGAGGTCCGCGTCGCCGTCGTTGTCGAAGTCGTACCACTGCACGCCGTGATCGGCTTCGAGCGACTCCAGCGACGAGGGTGTCACATCCTCGAAACGTGTCCCGGTGTTGCGCAGGAGATAGTCGCGATACGACTTCCCGCCGGTCACCGTCCCGTTCACGTACAGGTCGATGCGGCCGTCGTTGTCGAAATCGGCGAGGGCGCAACTATCGAAGTGCGAGTCGATGTCGGCGCCCCACGCCGCGCTCACGTCCTCGAACCGCCCGCCGCCACGATTGAGGAAGAGGCCATCCTTTCCGTAGTTGGCGGTGACGAGGTCGAGGCGCCCGTCCTGGTTCACGTCGGCGGCGCAGGTGCGCACCGTCCCGTTCTCCTTGTCGCCGGGCGCGCGCCCGCCCCAGGCGACGCCGGCCGACTGGGCGATGTCGGTGAAGTGATCGCCGTCGTTCCGCCAGAGCGCGTTGGCGTCGCCGTCCATGTTCCCCTGATACAGATCGAGGTCGCCGTCGTCGTCCATGTCGAACCAGACACCGCCGACGCTCTTGCGTGGGTCGGCGATGCCTAACGCCGGCGCGATGTCGGTGAAGTGCGCATCGTCGTTGCGGAACAGCACGTTGGGGCGATCGCGGAAGGCGACATAGAGATCGAGGTCGCCGTCGCCGTCGATGTCGACGAACGCCGGCTGGCGAACCGCGCCGGAGTCGATGGTCACGCCCGCCTCTCTCGTCACATCGGTGAAATGCGCTGCGTCGTTGCGATAGAGGCGCAGCACGCCGCCGGCGCCGGCGGTGAATCCAACGAGGAGATCCGGGTCACCGTCGGCGTCGAAGTCTCCCCACGCCACGGCCCGCGTCGGGCGCGCGTCGGCGACGCCCGCCTGCGCCGCGACATCCTCGAAGCCGTTCGGCGTGTTGCGATACAGGCGGTTGGGGGTGCCGTTGAATCCCACGAAGAGATCGGCGCGCCCGTCGCCGTCGAAGTCTCCCCAGGAATTGGTGAGCGTGCTCCCGGCGGCAAAGCGCTCCGGCTCGACCGGCGTAAATACCGGCAGCTGCAACGCGCTCGTTCCGGCCATGCAGAGCACCGCCCACCCGATCGACCGTGCGTACGTCATCGCGCTCCGCGGTGTGAGGTCACTCGGCGAGGATCCCTTGGTAGGTCGCCTCGTCGAAGCCGACGATCAATGTCTTCCCGCGCCGGAAGGCGGGCGCGCGCAGCGTCCCGAACGGACCGAGGATCGCCGCGAGGACGTCCTTCTTCTTCACCTTCTTGTTCGCCAGCTGCAAATGCACCGCGTGCTTCCCCTTCATGGAATGGATCTCTTCCACCCCTTCGAGGATCGACGCCACGGCCTTAGCGTCGTATCGCTTCTTCTTGGCATCGACGACTTCGCCCAACGCCACCTGCTCCCGTTCCAGGAACTCCTGGGTCTTGGCGCAGGTGTTTCAACCGGGGCGGAGATAGCTCCACTCCATTCCCTTCATGCAGTACTCCTCTCGTCAATCGTTAGGTACCGCGCACCGCGCGCGTTCACGAACTTGCGACGTCACAGGTGTGCGAGATCATGCGCCTGTCTGCACCGGCGCGCGCGCGTTGGTTGACTGACGCTCGCACGTTCACCCGCGGTCCTGCGTTCATTGACGTCCCCGTCGCGCCGGGAAACGAATCGTCGGCGTAGCCCACGAGATTGAATCGCCCACCACGCTGTCGCCGGGACTCACCAGCTCGATCCGCTCCGGCAGCACTTCGTACAACGTCGCATCATGCTCACGCTGCGGATAGAACGGCGTCCACCCCTCGTACCAGCGGCGCGCCTTCTCGGCCGGATCGCGAATCGCCCGGGCCCGACCGTACAGCGTGGCGTAGCGCTGCGCCGACGCATCGAAGTAGTAGAGCGCGACGCGCGGGTCAGCCGCGAGCTGCTTCACCTTGCGCGAGCGCGGGTTCGTCACGAAACGCACCACCATCGTCGAGTCGGGTGGCGCGGGATCGATCGTGCGCGCGGCGGAGCCGGTGTTCGCGTCACGCGTGATGAGCGCGCAGAAGCGCGCCGCTCGCATGATGTCGCGCGCCACGCGAACCATCGCCTCGCGCCTGTCACTCGCGGTGGCTTCGACCGACTGCGCGCGCAGCGTTCGCCACGGCGATGACGCCATCGCCGCGAGCATCAGGGCGGCGACGAGCAGCGACCGCCGTGCGCTCGCACGTTCGGGCGCTCGCCGGGCCTTCGCCACAGGCGCGCACCGAACTCTCACTGCACCACCTCGGCCTCGGCCTCGATCTCGACCAGATACTCCTCGCCGATCAGCTCCGCGCGTACCAGCGTGTTCGCCGGCTGAATGTGCCCGAAGCGTTCGCCGTGCGCGCGGGCGATCGCTTCCCAGTCGCGCAACTCCTTCACGAAGATGCGCGTGCGAATCACGTCCTCGAGGCGCGCTCCGAGCGAGCGGAGCGCCCCCTCGATCTTGTCGATCACGAAGTGGGCCTGCGCCGTGGCGTCGCCGAGGCCGATGGGGCGGTCGCCATGCGTCGCGGTCGTCCCCGAGACCAACACGCGATTGCCGGTACGTACCGCGCGCGAGTAGCCGAAGGTCGTCTCCCACGTCGTTCCGCTCACGCAGCGCTGGCGACCATTCGCGGACTCGACCACCGGGAACGGCGCGGGGAGTCGGTCGAGATGATGGCTCAAGTCGCCCGACGCGGTGAGGAACGGCGGGCGACGGTACTCGTCGCCGCAGTCCCCGGGAATCGGGGAAAGCGTCGCCGTCACCTCGTCGATCGCCGCGCGATCCTTCGCATCGAGCGCGAACGAGAAGAGACGCTGGTTGTCGTCGACGTGGGCAGACTGCCCGAGGCGCGCCCCGATGATCACGCCGGCCACGGCGGGTTGTTCGAGCGCCCAGCGACTCGCCACGTTGGCGATCGACACCTCGTGCCGCTGGGCGATCGCGTCGAGGGTGCGCAGCAGCCGCTGCAGCGCCTCCCATCCGCCAGCTGCACGAATGAAGCGCCCGTACTTCATCTGCGACCAGGTGTCGAGATGCTCCCAGTCGGGTTCGTCCTTGCTGAGCCAACGCTGCGAGAGCCACCCGCCCTGCACGGTGCCATAGGCGAGGAGTTGCACGCCGCGCTCGCGGCAGAGCGCCGTCATCGCCCCGGCGGCGCGCCGGTCGACCAGCGAGTAGCTCACCTGGTTCGACACGAGCGGGATACCGCTCGAGAGCGCGATGCGCAGGTGCGCGGTGTCGAAGTTGGTGACCCCCAGGTGCCTGACGAGTCCCTCGGCGCGCAACTCGTCGAGGTAGCCTAACGTGTCGAGCCAGCGCGGATCGTCGAAGGTCCAGGCGTGGAACTGCAACAGATCAATGGTGCGCCCCTGCAACCGGTCGAGCGCGCGCTCCACCGCCTCGCGCGCCTCGGCGCGCGTCACCGCCCCCGGATGCGGGACCCACTTCGTGAGCAGTTCGACGCCCGGTGCACCGGTGGCTCCACCGCTATTCCGGAATTTCCCCGCGACGATCTCGGCCGACCCGTAGTGATCGGCCATGTCGAAGGTGGTGAAGCCGGCCGCGGCGTACGGTCGCATCGCCTGCGCGAGCGCGTCGAGATCGACACTCCGCCCGTCGCGCTCCAGGTCGGCCAGCTGCCAGAGCCCGGTGAGGACCCGCGAGATCGAGAGCCCCGGCGCGAGCTGGGTGCGCTCCACCGGCGACGGCGTTACGGTCACGGCGTCATCCCGGGGGGCGTGAAGCGTCCATCGACCGCGAGCCAGCCGCCATCGACAAACAACACCGTGCCGGTGATGTAGCTGGCCGCGTCGGAGAGGAGAAAGACGGTCGGCCACGCCATCTCGTCGGGCGTCGCCCAGCGCTGCAGCGCGCTCTTGGCCGCGTAGGCGCCGTACCAGTCGGCGTTGGCCTTGATCGGGGCGGTGAGCGGCGTCTCGACCACACCCGGGCCGATCGCATTCACGCGCACGCCCGACGGCGCGAATTCCGCCGCCGCCGTGCGCGCCATCTGCACGATCGCCGCCTTCGTGGCTGCGTACACCGCCTGACCGGGTTCGACCACCTGCGAGCGGATCGACGAGAAGAGGACGATGCTCCCCGACTGCTGCGCCGTGAGGATGCGCCCCGCCGCCTGCAGCACGTTGAAGTTCCCCTTCACGTTCACGCGCAGCACGCGGTCGAGTTCATCCTCCTTGTAGTTCAGGATGGGTTTGCGAACGTTGATGCTCGGGGTGCAGACGACGGCGTCGAGTCGTCCGAGTCGCATGCGCGCCTGGTCGAGCGCTGCGTGCGTGGCGCTGGCGTCGACGATGTCGACCTGCTGCGAGTGCGCGGCACGCCCTGCCTCGCCGATCGATTCGGCGACGCGCGCCGCATCCTCGGCGTTGATGTCGAGGCAGGCAACGCGCGCCCCCTGCCGAGCGCAGGCGCGCGCCACCGCTTCGCCGATCCCCGAGCCTGCGCCGACCACGGCAACGCCGCGCCCGTCCAGGCGGAACATGTCGCTCATGAACGCTCCCCAGTGTCAGTCATCGCAGATGTGTGCGGTCAGGTTGCCGCGTCGACGCCGCTCGCCCCCGCGGGGCGGAAGATGAGCCGCGCGACGAGCGCTACAAGCACCGATGTCACCACGCCCGCCAACGCCGGCGTCACGCCGCCGACGCCCTTCCCTCCCGTCGTCAGCTGCAATGCCAGCATGATCGTCATCCCCGCGACGATCGCGGCAATCGCCTCGGCGGCGCCGAACCGGCGGGCGAAGAGACCGGCGAGCACCGGCACGAAGAGGCAGACCCCGAGCACACTATAGAAGAACGAGAGCGTCCCGATGATCGTCTGGGCGACGAGCGCGAGGAGGACGCCCAGCACACCCCCGGCAATCGCCGCCCCCCGCGCCACCCCCAGAACCTGCGCGTCGCTCGCCTCACGATTGATGAAGCGCTTGTAGAGATCCTGCGAGAGCGAGGTCGCCAGCATGAACAGGATCGCGTCGGCGGTGCTCACCTCGGCCGAAAAGAGCGCCGCCAGCCCGAGGGCGCCGACGGCGGCGGGGACGTCGAGGAGGAGAAGGGTGGGGAGGGCGAGCTGCGAATCGGGGAGCGCCGGATGCTGTGCTCGGGCGATGATCCCCACGAGTGGGGGAATGCAGGCGAAGACGAGGAGTACGAGGGCGTTCGCACCAGTCCCGAGACGCACCGTCCGGTCATCGCGTGCGCCGAAGATCTTCTGCAGCAGCCCCGGCGAGATAATGAAGGCCGGTCCAAGGAGGGCGAGGTATTTCCACCCCGACGCCCCGTTCTGCCAGAAATTCCAGTAGCCCGCATCCGGTGCCGAAACCCCCGCTCCCCCCGCCTCGATCGCGGCGCGAACGGCGTCCCACCCGCCAGCGTGCGAGAGCGCCATCGGAACAGCAACGGCGAATCCGAGCAGGAGAACCGCGAGCTGTAGCAGGTTCACCCACGCGCTCGACAGTAGCCCGCCAGCTGAGAAGTAAGCGGTCATTACCACGCCACCAAGGACGCAGCCGACCCATTTTGGCGTCCCGGCCACGGCAGTCAGCGATGTCGACATCGCGATCAACTGCCCGGCGAGAATCGCCAGCGTCCCGAACCAAAGCAGCGTCGCGACGATGACCCGAACTGTCGTGGAATAGCGCTGTTCGAGGTAATCGCCGACGGTCTTGAGCCCGCGCGCCGCAGCTTCGCGCCGCATCCACGGCCCAACCCAGAACGCCTGAACGAACGATCCGATCGCGGCCGCCCCGACCCACCACCAGGCCGACACGCCGTTGTCGTAGCCGAGCGAGGCCGCCCCGACCGTGGAGCCAGCACCGACGTTCGCCGCCAGCAACGTCGCGAAGAGGAGCCCCGGCCCGAGCCCCCGCGACGCCACGAAGAACCCATCGGTGTTGCGCACGCGGCGCCCGATGATCGCCCCGACCCCGACCATGATCGCCGAGTAAGCGAGGAGGAGCGCCAGTCGCGAGTTCACACCAATGCGGAGTCTGGGACGATGCCGGAAGGAGGCGGCGCGGCCCTAGCGCGAGCCGCCGAGGTCACGCACGGCGGGATACCCGGGGATTCCCGAGGCCGACTTCACCGCGCGCACGATCGCTTCGGCGAGCATGTCGGCCGCCAGCGCCCCGATCGTCGTCACGTCGGCCTGTTCGGCGCGCTCGCCGGTGGCGAGGGAGAAGATGGTATCGCCATCCCCCATGGTGTGCGACGGGGAGATGGCGCGCGCCATCCCGTCGTGCGCCATCTGCGCGACCTTGCTCGCCTGCGCTTTGGTGAGGGTGGCGTTGGTCGCAACGACGCCGATCGTCGTGTTCTCGCCGTTGCGCACACCGGGGCGAGTGGCACCTGCGCGAATGAGGCGGCGAGCGTCGGCGAGCGACTTGCCGTCGGCCGAGCGCACCCCCGCGACGACTGCGCCGGTTGCGGGGTCGATCACGTCGCCAACCGCGTTCACCACCACGATCGCCGAGACGGTGAGTCCGTCGGGGAGGGTGATCGACGCGGTTCCCACGCCGCCTTTCATCGCCCGTGATCCGCCAAAGAGCTTGCCGACCGTCGCGCCGGCGCCGGCACCGACGTTCCCCTCGGCGACCGGTCCGGCCGAAGCGTTCGTCGCCGCCTTGTACCCGCACTCCGCGTCGGGGCGGATCTTCGGGTCGCCGACGCCGAGGTCGTAGATCACCGCCCCCGGCACGATCGGGACGCGCACCACGCGCATGTCGAAGCCGATGTTGTGCTCCTCGAGCCATCGCATCACGCCACCGGCGGCATCGAGCCCGAACGCGCTTCCGCCCGTGAGGAGAACGCCGTGCACCATCTGCACGGTGTTGATCGGGTTGAGAAGATCGGTCTCGCGCGTGCCGGGCGCGGAACCGCGCACGTCGACGCCGGCCACCGCGCCCTTGGGTGCGAGAATGACGGTGCACCCCGTGCGGCGCCCGCTGAGCGTGTAGTGTCCGACCAGGAGACCGCTGACCGCGGTGAGCCCTCCGGCGGTCGCGGATTTGGCAGAAGGCGCTGGTGACTGTGCGGGCGAGGAGCCTGGCATGCACGACGCGGCGGAAAGGAAGAGGAGCGCGAGCGTCGCGCGTCCTCGCACCGTACCCCTGTGTGCGCGCCGCGGTTGCGGCCGTGCTGCCGTCGTGGCCATGATGTCTCCGTCGTTCGCGACGCGCGCGTGCGCCTCGTCAGGCAGGGACCACATCACGCAGGCACGATGGCGAAACCTACCGCGCGGGACTCGGTGCTGCGAGCGGTCGAAGAGGCGCGGGACGAGATCGTCGACCTCACCCGCTCGCTCATTCGCATCCCCACGGTGAATCCACCCGGCGATGCGTACGAGCCGTGCGCGCGACTTCTGGGCGACGTGCTCGCGCGGGGTGGATTCGACGTCGATTTCAGCACCGCGGCCGATCGCCCTGAACACTCTGCCACGCACCCGCGTGTGAACGTGGTCGGACGCAAGCGCGGCACGACCGATCGTCCCTGCGTGCATCTCAACGGGCACATCGACGTCGTTCCAGCGGGGAGCGGGTGGACGGTCGACCCATTCGGTGGCGTGGTGCGCGACGGGCGCATCTACGGGCGCGGCGCATCGGACATGAAGGCGGGGATCGCCGCTGCCGTCTTCGCCGCCGAGGCGATCCGGCGCGCTGGGGTGACGCTCGCGGGAACGCTGGAGATCAGCGGGACGGTGGACGAGGAGAGCGGCGGATGGGCGGGAGTGGCGCACCTCGCGCGAACTGGGCGCCTGACGTCGCGATCGACCGACTTCGTGATCATCCCCGAGCCGCTCGAGGTGGACCGCATCTGCATCGGGCATCGCGGGGTGTACTGGTTCGAGGTGACGGCGCACGGGCGCATCGCCCACGGGAGCATGCCGTTCCTCGGCAGCAGCGCCATCGAGCACGTGGGAGAGCTCCTGCACGAGGTGCGCGCGCAGCTGCAACCCGCGCTGGCGCAGCGCATCACGTCGATGCCGGTGGTTCCCGCGGCGGCGCGCCGGGCGACGCTCAACGTCAATAGCGTGATCGGCGGACAGGGAGGACACGACGTCCAGACGCCGTGCGTCGCCCACGCCTGCACGGCAACGTTTGACCGGCGCTATCTCGAGGAGGAATCGCTCGACGATGTGCAGCGCGAGGTCGCCGAGCTTTTGCGCGACGTCGAGCGACGCATTCCCGAGGCGCGCTTCACCGTGCGCGACCTGATGATCGTCCCACCCGTCCGCACCCCCGAAGGTTCCCCGCTGGTCGCCTCGCTCGCGGCCGGCATTCGCGAGTTGGTGAGGCGCGACGCGTCGATTGTCGCGTCGCCCGGCACCTACGACCACAAGCACGTCACGTGCCTCGGCGGAATCGACCAGTGCGTCGCCTACGGTCCCGGACGACTCGAGCTCTCGCACCAGCCCGACGAATGGTGCGACATCGGTGAATTGCTGCAGGCGACACAGGTGATTGCGCTCACACTTCTCGACCTGCTCGGCGTCGCGTCGTCGTAGCAGCAGGGAAGTGCGGCGCTGGCCGGGCGCAGCATTGAAACTCGGGGTCGTCGAAGTTTGGTCGGCACAAGAAATTCTCCCGTTTTCCTGCGCGTCCGGGCGCTCGCTGCCGATACTCATCGAGGTACGCCGCCTCGCCTGGCCGACATCTGCCGCCCCGTCGACATCCCCTCCGCCCGAACCCGCGTCCCGCCCGTTCCACGATCTTCGCGTGTGGCGTTTCCTCTCTGACACATCTGCGCATGGCCCCATGCTCCATGGCGACCAGCATTGGCTGCTGGTCTTCATGGCGATGGCGATTGCGGTGCTGGCGTCCTTCGCCGCGCTCGCGGTCGTCGAGCGTCTGCATGTGTCGGAACGGGAACGCACGCGACACTGGTGGCTGGCGGTCGGCGCTCTGGCGATGGGGATCGGGATCTGGGCGATGCACTTCGTGGGGATGCTGTCGTGGCATCTCCCGCTCCCGATCGCCTTCGACACCGCGACGACGCTGGTGTCGGTGCTGCCGGCCATTTGTGCGAGCGCCATCGCCCTCCACATCCTGAGTTCCCCGCGTCGCACGCCGGCGGCAGTCCTGCTCGGCGGACTCGCGATGGCGGCGGGAATCGGGACGATGCACTACACGGGGATGGAAGCGCTCCGCATGAGCGCGCGTCTGTACTACCGCCCCGGCGAATTTGCACTATCGCTGGTGATCGCGTTCGTGCTTTCGACGCTCTCGCTGAGCTTGCGCCCGACGGAGCAGCACGACCGGCTCTCCGTCGCTGCGGTCCGGTGGGTACGCGCCACCATTCTTGGCGGTGCAGTCACGGCGATGCACTTCACGGCGATGCACTCCGCGCAGGTGTTCGCCGACGCATCGATTCCGCTCCCCGAGGGCGTGATCCCCGATGCCACGCTCGTCATCCTGATCACCTCGGCCGTCGCGCTCCTCGTCGGGCTGACGCTCGTCGCGACACGCGCCGATCGGCGTCTCTCCGACCTGTCGTATCAACTGGTCGACGGCCACGCGCGGCTGCGCGCAGTGCTCAACTCGATGACCGACGGCGTGGTGACCTTCGACGCGAATGGGACGATCGAGGCGGTGAATCCCGCTGCGGAGCGGATGTTCGGCGTCGGCGCCAATGGCCTGTCGGGAAAGTGCATCACGTCGTTCTTCCCGTCGCTCGAGCATCGCGAGCTGATGCCGCCGCCGACGGGCGCGGGAAGTGGGTCGCGCGCGAGCGTTCAGCTGGAAACCACGGCCGAGCGCGCGTCCGGTGAGCGTCTCGTCGTCGAGGTGGTGGTCACCGACATCGGGGTGAACGACCGGACGCTCTTCAGCTGCGTGGTACACGACATCACCGGTCGCGTCGAGGGTGAGCGGCGGCTGCGCCAGCACGTGCGCGAACTGGAGGCGGCGCGCGCCGAGCTGCAATCGCACGCGGAGCAGCTGGCGGAGGCACGCGACCGCGCCGAGGAAGCTGCGCGGGCCAGGAGCGAGTTCCTCGCGACGATGAGCCATGAGCTGCGCACCCCGATGAACGGCGTCCTTGGCATGGCGCAACTCCTCCTGCACACGTCGCTCACCGCGGAGCAGGCCGGACGCGTGCAGGTACTGCAGCGCTCCGGGCAGGCGCTGCTGCGCATCCTCAACGACGTCCTCGACTTCTCCAAGATCGAGGCGGGGAAGCTGCGCATCGACCCGGAGCCGTTCGACCTGATGGTCCTGGTGGAGGAGGTGCGCGAGACCGTTGCAGCTGCCGCTGACATCGTGGGATTGCAGCTGACGGTGGACGTCGACCCCGCCTGTCCGCGCTGGGTGGTGGGCGACGGCGGGCGCGTGCGACAGGTGCTGCTGAACCTGGTCGGGAATGCGATCAAGTTCACCGATCAGGGGAGCGTGACGATCGCGGTGCATCCTGCGCCCGCCGACGATCCGTCGAACGGTGAACACCGGATCGCGCTGAGCGTGACCGACACCGGCATCGGCCTCGCGCCGGAGACGATCGCCGCGCTCTTCGCTCCGTTCACGCAGGCTGACGGCTCCAACACGCGCAAACGCGGCGGCACCGGCCTCGGACTCGTGATCTCGCGACGTCTCGCCGAGATGATGCAGGGGACGCTCACCGTGGAGAGCGCGCCGGGAACGGGGTCGTGCTTCCGGATGACGATCCCGCTCCCGCCGACCGAACGCCCCGCGCAATCGGCATCGACCGGCGCGCATTCCGCGCTCGATGTCACCGCCCTGCGCGCGAGCGTGGGCGACGCACCGCGCGTCCCGCACGTCCTGGTGGCGGAGGACAACTCGATCAACCAGATCGTCGTCGTCTCGCTCCTCTCGCACCTGGGCTGCACGGTCGACGTTGCGGCCGATGGGCGAGAAGCTGTGCGTCGTTGGAGTACAGGGAGCTACGACCTGATCCTGATGGACTGCCAGATGCCCGAGATGGACGGGCTCGAGGCAACGCGGGCGATCCGCGAGGGCGAGGGGGTCGACTCCCGCATCCCGATCGTCGCGCTGACTGCAAACGCCATGACCGAGGACCGCGCGGCGTGCATCGCCGCCGGCATGGACGACCACATCTCGAATCCGGTGACCGAGCAGTCGCTGGTCGACGCACTGAACTTCGCGCGTCGCGCGCACGGGCGCCGCTGACGCCCGGGCGCGCTACGGACGGCGTGCCGGCGCGAGCAGGGCGGGGAGCGCGTCGAGCGTCGCGAGCTCGGCATGTGGCACACCGACCGCGGGGGGACGCTCGAGCTGCAACCGGTTGTGCCACACGACCGGCATCCCCACGCCACCGGCGCCGGGGATGTCGAACGGCGACCCCGCCACGAAGAGGACGCGCGCTGGGGTGAGCCCGGGGATGCCCTGCGCCAGTTCGTCCAGCGCGAGCCGATAGGGGCGCGCATCGGGCTTGTAGGCACCGGCCCGTTCGGCCGCCACCACCACATCGACGGGGGCGCCGAGTCGCGCGACGGCACTCTGCGCCAGCTCATTCGAACAGTTGGTGACCACCCCCAACCTGTAGGTGGCGCCTAACGCCGCGAGCGTCACGGGAACTTCGGGCCACGGCGCCAGCTCATCCCAGCGCGCCAACAACGCGTCGGCCATCGCCGGCGGCAGACCGGCGACCGCCGCCGACTCGTGCACCAGCGATTCGTACGGACGATAGTCTCCCGCGGCGTAGGTCAGCGCGAGATAGTGCTGCCGCCACCGGCGCCCTTCGACTGCGCTCCCCGCCGCCGCGTTCCAGAGCGACCACGAATCTTCGAGCGCAGTCAGCAGGTCGAACAGGATCGCGTCGACGTGCAGGGCGGGTGGTGCCGCGTCAGGTGGAGTCACGGGGCAACGTGCAGAAGGCAGGCAGGAAGTGGGGGGACCCGCAACAAAGCGCCGCGCGCGACGCGACGGAAGGGGCGCTCAGAGCGCGCCCGGCTCCCACTCGTGCACGGGGCGTCCCGACGCCGCGTGCTGCAGGTACCCCTTCATCATGCAGGCGAGCGCATCGCGCCGCGGGAGCTGCGTGAGGCACTGGTCGAACGTCACGCGCTGCCAGCGGGCTCCGGTCTGCGACGTCTCGAGTCGTCCGGCGATCACCGAGAGGAGCCGGTGCGCCTCCGCCCCGTCAACGCCTAACGCGGCGAGGCCGCGCGCGGCCACCGGGAGGAACCGTGAAACCAGGATACGGGCGTTCATCGACGTCGGCGACGGCGCCAGCTCGGACGGCCAAAGCAGCTCGGCATCGAGCCCGTGCTGCGCGGCGCGGTAGAAGTTCCAGGCCGCGTACTCGAACGGGAACGCCGGAAGGATCCGGTCGATCTCCTCGCGGAGCCCGATGGTGAGCCCGATGAGGAAGGCAGCGTTCGCCGCCATGTCGAGCGGCGTGGGACCCGCCGGGAGGGCGCGCATCTCGATGCGCAGGTGCCCCTCGCCACCGGGATCGTACACGGCGCGATTCCAGCGCCACACGCTCCCCTGATGCAACCGCAGCTCCTCTAACAGCGGAGAGCCGCCACCGTCGGCGATCGCCACCGAGTCCTCGTCGCCGCACTGAGGAAAAATGGGCGGAAAGACGGCTACCGACTCGGCGAAGAGTTCGTACGCCCCCTCGCGCGCCCACCCGTGCCCAAAGCTCACGCGCGCTGGCGGGCGCCAGAGGTGCTCCAGCAGGTCGCGCACGTCGAGCGCCTGCTTGAAGAGCGCCACCCGCGTCTCCTCCCAGAGGCGGTGCTCGCAGAAGATCGGCGAGTTGCCGCTGACGGCGAGCGCGATGGCCGTGGCCAGCTGCGCCGAGTTGTAGGTCGCAGCGAAGTCGCGTGGTGCAACGCGCAGGTGGACCTGGAACGACGTGTTGGCCCCCTCGAGCGTGATATCGTCGCCCTGCATCTGCAGCGGATCGGCACCGTCAATGCGAATGCTGAACGGTGCGCGCCTCACGCGACGGAGTCCCTCGTTCAGCGCCTGATAGCGGGGAAATTCCGTGAGCGCCGTGCGTGCCACGTCTTCGGGCGTGATGGTGGGCAGGATGCCGATCGGAATCACCCTCGCCCCCATCGGCATCGCCGTCTCGTTGAGCGATTCGAGCGCGCTCGACAGCTCCCCTTCGAACGCGCTGAACGGGCGCCCCTCGGCGACCACCGGCGTCAGGTTGTACTCGAGGTTGAACTTGTTGAGCTCGAGCGTGAGCTGCGGATCGACGCGCACGGCGAGGATGTCGCGATTCAACCCCTTCGCGCGCCCGCGTTCGTCGACGATGCAGAGTTCGAGTTCCGCACCGACGGTGACCGTCCCCTCACCGAACCCCGGGCGTGCAAGGACGATGCGTAGCGCCGCGAGGTTGTCGCGAAGGCGCTGTTGGTAGCGCGCGAAGTCGTCGTCCGTGAAGTGAATCTGCTCGATCGCGCGGGCCATGCCTCCACGCTTGCGTACAACTCCTGCGCGCGTCAGGTGGAATTCCCCTACCGTACGCGAGGGAAAGTGCCACGTGTGAACGAAGACGTGTGGGGCGGGCGCGCAGCGATGCGGCGGCGCATTGTCGCGATCAGGCGCATGGGCCAGATTCGGCAGATGTCGACCCACATGAGGTGATGCAGATGCGGGGATCCTGGGTGCACGGCGCGATTGGCGCCGCGCTCGTCCTCCTCCTGGCCGGACCACGGGCGCGCGAAGATCGCGCGCCCCACGCTCCGCCCACAATGCCGCAATGGACGCTCGTCTGGAGCGATGAGTTCGACGGCGCCGCGGCTGCGCCCGTCGACGACCAGCGATGGGCGTTCGACCTTGGCGACGGATGCACCGCCGGCAACTGCGGATGGGGAAACGAGGAGAAGGAGTGGTACACGAGCGATCGCGCGAACGCAGCGCTCACCGGCGACGGGATGCTCGCGATCGTCGCGCGCCGCGCGACCACGAAGACCGCCTGCTACTACGGTCCGTGCCGCTACACGTCGGCCAAGCTCAAGACCAAGGGGATGCGATCGGTGCGCTTCGGGCGCGTCGAAGGGCGCATCCGCCTCCCCACCGGCCAGGGGCTGTGGCCGGCGTTCTGGATGCTGGGCGACAACATTTCGTCGGTAGGGTGGCCAGCCTCCGGCGAGTTGGACATCATGGAGCATCACGGGAGCATGCCGGGGAACGTGAGTTCGGCGATGCACGGACCCGGGTACAACGGGGACAAGGCGATCTGGCGCGCGTACACCCCCGAGGGCGCCAACTTCCCCGCCGGTTTCCATCGTTATTCCGTGGAGTGGGACAGCACAGTGGTGCGCTTCTTCGTCGACGAGACCGAGCACTTCACCGTGACGCGGCGCGAGGTCGAGGCGCGCGGGACCTGGGCGTTCGATCACCCCTTCTTCATCATCCTGAACCTCGCCGTCGGCGGGACGTTCGACGGCGACCCCGAGTCCGACGCGGTCCTCCCGGCGACGATGCTCGTGGATTACGTGCGGGTGTACGAGCGCACGCCGTAGCCGAATCCGTCACCGGAAACGCAACGGGGGCGCTGCTCGGCGCCCCCCGTCGTTTCACCGTACGTCGATCGCGCCGGTGCTACTTGCCGCCGAAGCGCGCCGACGCCATGACAAACTCGCGGAAGACGTGGCGCGTGTGCGGGTCGGAGAGCTCGAACACCTCGGGGTGCCACTGCACGCCGACGCAGAAGCCGTCGCCGGTGAGTTCCGCCGCCTCGACCAGCCCGTCAGGCGCAACGGCCGACGCCATCAGCGCCGGCGCGAGCGTCTTGATCCCCTGGTGGTGCATCGAGTTCACCTGGATGCGCTCGAGCTCCATCAGGTGACGCAGGCGGCTCCCCTTGGCGAGCGTGACCTCGTGCGCAAGGTGATCGCGCTCGAAGCCGTAGTTCGGGAAGTAGTCGTGCTTGATCGCGTCGGGGTACTGCTCCTCGAGGTCCTGGTAGAGCGTCCCGCCCAGTGCGACGTTGATGACCTGCAGGCCACGGCAGAGTCCGAGGATGGGCTTCTCGTCCTCGATCGCCCAACGCGCGAGTTGCATCTCGGTGCGGTCGCGCGCCGGGTCGATGCGTCCGAGCTTGGGGTGCGGCTCCTCCTGGAAGTACGTCGGGTCGACGTCGACGCCGCCGGGGATCAGGATTCCGTCGCAGACGTCGTACGCCCCGCGCAACGCGTCGGGCTCGTCATCGAGGAGCGGGATGAGGATCGGCGAGGCGCCGATCAGCGTCACGGCGACGTAGTAGCGCTGGTTCATCACGACCGACTGCGGCAGACCGGCGGGGATGCCGTCGATCGAATGCAAGGTCTGGGTGGTGACGCCAATGACCGGACGCTGGGACGGCATGCTCTTCTCCGACTGTTCAGGGCGCGCGACGAGCTCGCGCACGAGTGTATGCTGCGTGGTGACGCCGATGACCGGGCGTTTCCCCATGTGTGACCGCCGAATCGCGACATGCCGGCGAACCCAACGACCGGCCGTCGCGTGCAATCGAAACGTCGGAAGCTAGCGGCCGGGTTCGATGGTGCCAGTGGACGCCGCGAGCATCACTTTCACAAGGAAAGTTTCGGCGCGCAGCGTCGTCCCGTTGACTGCCAATCGGCTGCGTTCGAGAGGAAGTTCTAATGTCTTGTTGGGGAGCGAGTTATAGCACGCCCTCTTCGGTCTCGGCGATGAGCTGGTCGACGACGGCCTGGAGATTCCCGCCGGTCGCGTCGTACGTGCGAATCTGCCGGTCGGCGCTCGATCCTTCTTCGAGGATCTTGAAGGCGTACTCGACCTCCTTCCGGCTCCCCAGTTCGTCGAGGACGTCGTCGAGGAACCACTCGATGAGTTCGCGGATCAGGACGCTCGCCGGGAGTTCGACGTTCTTGCCGAAGTCGATGAGGTTCCCCTCGAGTCCGTAGCGCACGGCGCGCCACTTGTTCTCGTCGAGGAGTTCGGCCGAGTAGATGCGCCAGCTCGTGTTGTCGCGCCGCATCTTCCAGAGCTTGAAGACGAGCGCCTGCAGGATCGCCGCGATGCAGACGGCTTCGTCGACGCGGGTGCAGACGTCGCAGATGCGGAACTCGAGCGTGGGGAACGTGTGATGCGGGCGCACGTCCCACCAGATCTTCGAACCGTTAGGGATGCAGTTGGTCGCGACGAGCGTCTTGAGATAGTTGTCGAACTCGGCCCACGACGAGAGGAAGCGCGGGATCCCGGTGCGCGGAAAGGCGCGGAAGACGGCGCTGCGGTACGACTTGAGCCCGGTCTTGCGTCCGATCCAGAACGGGGAGCTGGTCGAGAGGCAGAGGACATGGGGTAGGAAGTAGCGCGAGACGTTGCAGGCGTCGATGAGAAACTCGCGGTCCTCGATCCCGATGTGCACGTGCGTGCCGAAGATGAGGAGCTGTTGCGCGAGCTGCTGCATCGCCTCCTTGGTGCCGATGTAGCGATCGAGCTGCGTGATCTCCTGCTCCGCCCAGTGCGAGAACGGGTGCGTCCCGGCGGCGACGATCTTGAGGTTGCGCCTCCCGGCGAGCTCCATCACGCCGCTGCGGAGCTGCACGAGCTGCGCGCGCACCTCGGCTGGCGTGTTGCACACCGTCGTCCCGACCTCGACGATCGACTGGTGCAGCTCTGGCTTCACCTGCTCCAGGACGATGTGCCCCGACTCGAGGATCTGCGTGATGTACGACTGCAGCCCCCGGGTCGCGGGATCCACGATCTGGTATTCTTCCTCGACGCCGATCGTTAGGCTCGGTGGCTTCATGGGGTATTAGAAGACGAGTTTTCTGAAGACGAGAAGACGAGGGGGGCGTTAGCGGGGTTGGACGACCAAGGTTGGCACTGTGCTGCCGCCTCCCGCCGTTACGTTCA
The DNA here is from genome assembly GCA_044225935.1 of Gemmatimonadaceae bacterium. Classification (GTDB taxonomy): domain Bacteria; phylum Gemmatimonadota; class Gemmatimonadetes; order Gemmatimonadales; family Gemmatimonadaceae; genus SCN-70-22. The sequence continues at coordinate 32,682 of JBGAHX010000015.1, read as the reverse complement.
GCAACGCCGACGTCGAGAGGCGCGTGAGCATTCCCTCCATGTAGTCGCCGTGGCTGATGAAGGGGGCGGTGTCGAGCATGCGGTCGATGACGTGCAGGCGGCCGTCGCTCCAACTCGGGAATGGCTCACTGGGGATCGCGACCTTGCGTTGCACGATGAACGGCTCTGCGAGCGCATCCTTGATCGCGTTCTCCCATTCCGTGCCGTTCACCGTCCAACCGAGCGTGATTCCCTTTCCGCCGTACTCGTCGTTGGGCTTGAGGACGAGGTGATCCTTCTCCTCGACCATCCACGGCACCAGGTCGATCGTCTCGCCGTTGTAGGTCGTGTTCCGTTCCTGCACGACGCGGGTCCAGGGAATGCAATCGTGGATCGCCTCGAGTTCGTCGGGGGTGAAGCGCGCGGCGTTCGCCTCATCCGACAGTACGGCGAGCGAGGCCTTCTTGTGGAGGATCTTGCAGCGGAAGCCGTCGGCGAGGCAGACCGCGCGATCGCGCACGGCGCGCACCACATCGTGCTCGAGCCCGCACGTCTCGATCAACTCGCTGATCAGGACGCGCTTGTAGATCAGGTCGACCGGCTTGCCGCCCTGCCAGAGCTTTCCGTCGCGGTACTCGCACCGCCGCGGATCGTCGATCTCGGCCTCGATCCCCATCTCCTCGAAGCGACGGCGATACAGCTCGAACTCGGTGCGCGTGGGAACGTCGTCCCAGTCCAGGATCGCGATGCGCGGGGCTCGGCGGCTCCCGGAGAATTCCTGCCACGCGGCGAGGATCGAGCCCACCACGCCCGGGAGCGACGGGAGCGTCATGATCTCGTAGGTGCGGGCGAACTCGCGCACCGCGGGCGCGTCGAGGAAGGCGTCGGTCAGCGCATCGTTGTACGCCGCCCCCGCCGGCGTCTCGGCGTTGTATTCGGTTAGGCCAAGCTGTCCAGTGCCGGGGACGTAGAAGAAGTCGAGGCGCGACGTGGGTGACGGCCAGTCGTAGCCGGGCGCATCGGCGAGGAGCGTTTCTTCCCACCCGAGGAGCCCGAACTGCTCGCGAAACGCGGGTTCCTCCATCGCCGCCGCGTATGCCCGCTTCATCGCCCGCATCAGCGGCCGGATACGCGACTGCAGCGACGCGATCTCGCGCGGGGTGGAGAGTCGCGGCCTGAGCACCGTACACAACGCCCGCCCCCCAAACACCAGATCCCGCCGCCGTAGCGCCGCATCGATGTGCGCATGCGTCTCCTCGGCGATCTCGGGAGTGAGCAGCTCGTGATACCGCTCGATCAATTCGGAATGAATAACGCCCTCGAGAGTCCGGAGTGATTTAGTAGTTAGCCTCGTCTTCTCGTCTTCTCGTCTTCTCTTCCTCTGCTCTTCACCGCGACGCGGTGAAGAGCCCAGACCACTTCGCCTCGACCGCTGTCTTCCGCGGATTCTTCGCCAGCTTGATCGCCAGGTCGGCCATCCCCTTGACCACCCATTCGAAGTACGTCGGCGTGAGCGAATAGATGTCCATGTCCGGCGCGCAATTCATGAAGTCGATCGCGTACGGCACGCCATCCTTGATCGCGAACTCGAGCGAGTTCATGTCGTAGCCGAGCGCCGAGCAGAGCGTGCGGCAGTCCTTCACGATGCGCTCGCGCATCGTGGGGGTGAGGTAGTTGTCGTCGACGTGATACTTCCGCGCCTTGGGGTCGTAGTGCATCGGGAGCACTTCTTCCTGCCCGAGGCAGAGGCAGCGCACGAACTGGTCCCACTGGATGAACTCCTGCACGATCATCGTGAGGAGCCCGGAGTCGTTGTAGTTGGCGATCAACTCCTGCACGGTGTGGCAGACATAGACCTCCTTCCACCCGCCGCCGTGCGCGTCCTTGAGGATGCATGGCATCCCGATGTAGTTGGCCAGCGCATCCCAGTCGAGCGGATAGCGCAGGTTGCGCAGCGACTCGCCCGGCACGATCCCCGGGACGTAGTCCTTGTTGGGAAGGAGGACGGTCTTCGGCGAGGCGACACCGAGCTTCGACGCGAGTGCCGCCTCGAAGAACTTGTCGTCGGCCGACCACATGAACGGGTTGTTGATGACCGTGACCCCCTCGAGCACCGCTTTCTTGAGGTAGGTCCGGTACATCGGCACCTCGTGCGAGATGCGGTCGATCAGCACGTCGTATGGCACGGGCCCATCGTGATGGTCGCCGCCGAACTTGGCGAATTCCGCCACCACACCCTGGTCGCGCTTGTTCACTTCCTCGATGAACGCCGGGGGCCACGACCATTCGCGTCCGACGACAAGGCCAACCTTTTGAGTCATGAGAAGACGAGAAGACGAGAAGACGAGAATTGCAGTGGACGAGGAACTCCTTCTACAAACTATGAATCCTGGGCGACAAGACTCACGCGAATATCGGGCGATAGCGAGACAACTCGAGTACGCGCGCCAGACGTCGCGTCGCGCATACCTCGTCTTCTCGTCTTCAGAAAACTGCCGTCCTCAGTCATGCCCCCCCACATACGTCAGAATCATTTTCTCCCACACCGGCCAATCATGCGCGAAGCCGTCCCAGACGCGGAGGGCGTTGCCGATCCCCTTGCTCCAGAGCATCGCCGAGAATTCGCTGTTCTGGGAATAGTGATAGTCCCCGTCGCCGATCGCGATGATGATGTCCTGCCGCCGCATCGCCTCGAGGCGCCAATGCTCCCACTCGTTAGGAACGAACTCCATGGGATTGGCGGCGTATACGTTTCCATCGGTGTACTGACCAGTCATCGAGCGGATGTCGTACGTCCCGCTCATCCCGATGATGCGATGCACCCGGGTGGGATGCCGGAGCCCGAAGGCCATGGCGTGGTACGCGCCGAACGACGCCCCGGTGGCAATCACGTACGGATTGCCGTTGACGTGCTGCGTGAACGGCAGGAGTTCGTCGGTGAGGTAGCGGTCGTACTGCAGGTGGCGCCACGCCCGCGCCCCGGGGTGGATCGACTTGTCGTACCAGGTCGCATCGTGCGTAGTGTCCACACACCAGAGCTGCAACCACCCTCGGCGAATGTGTTCGTGCAGCACATCGGGCATGTAGCGGTTGGGCCACTCGTTGTGATCGCCCATCGTCGTGGGAAAGGCCAGCACGCGCGCGCCGCCGTGCCCGAACCAGCGCACATGCATGTGCCGGTTTGCCGCCGGCGAGTACCAGACGTGATGATGCCCGTGCACGCGCGTGCTCATGACCACCCCTCGCCGACGGGGTGGTCGATCGGATCGTCGCTCCAGCGGTCGAGTTCCGTCACCGCGTGATCGTGCTCGTGGTGACCGGCAGCCTGCACCGCCTCGTCGAGCATGAAGGGGAGCGCGTCGCGAATGCGGCGCCCCCAGCACTCCTCGTTATGCATCCCCTGCTCGTCCTCGACCCACGACAACGTCTCCCCCATCGCGTAGCCTTTTCCCATCAGGATGTCGCGCATCTCCCGCGCATTGGTGAGCGTCCCGCTCCCCTCGCGCGTTCCCACGTCGAGGTAGATGCGTCCCCCGGCAAACGGGGCCGAGCGAACATACGGGAAGATGGCGCCATCCGCGAACCAGAGCGCAGGCGACATCACGCCGGCGAAGCCGAAGGCGAGCGGACGCCGGAAGAACGCATAGAGCGAGATCAGCCCCCCCATCGACGACCCCGCGATGCCCGTCCCCGCCCGCGTGGGGAGGGTGCGATAGCGCGCGTCGATCATCGGCTTCACGGTGCGCAGGAGAAAATCGATGTACGCATCACCGCTCCCGCCCCCCGCGCGCCGGTCGACGAAGGGCGAATACTCCTTGATCCGATCCACCCCCATGTTGGGGATCCCGACCACGATCGCCCGCCTTCCACGCCTCGGCGCTCGGGCCATCGCCGAGTCCACCCCCCATTCGCCAGCGAACGACGTCGTCGGATCGAACAGGTTCTGCCCGTCGTGCATGTACAGCACGGGGTACGGGCGGTCGGTGCGGGAGTAGCTGTTGGGGAGGTAGACGTACAGGTCGCGCCGGTTGTCCAGTTCCGGGGAATAGACGTCGGGGATGACCTCGAGCGTCCCGGGCGGCATGCGTCGCCGCGAAGCCCACTTTCGGAGGAACTGGGTGCTCACGTGCATGCGGCGGGGTACGGGCAGACGGACGCTGGGCAATCAACGACCGCCCGGACACATGCCGCAAACTGAAGGGATTGGGGGTCCCGGGGAAGGGTGCCCGCGCGCAACGCGCCTGACGCGTGCCCTTCCCCGCTGCACGACCCTCGCCGCTCGTCGCGTCGCTGGTCGCGACGCTCGACGCGTCGCTAGTCGCCGCGCACCGCCGACGCTGGCTCGACCCGCGACGCCCGCCAGGCGGGCACGTACGACGAGACGAGCGCCATCCCGCCCACCACCAGCAGCGCGCCGCCAAAGGCCAGCGCGTCGGTCGGCGACACCCCGACCAGCACCGAGCGCATTCCGCGCGTGAGCGAGAGCGCGAGGATGCCGCCGACCGCCAACCCGCTGACGATCAGCCCAGCGCTTTGGCGCATGACATCGCGCACCATCGCCGCTGCCGGCGCGCCGAGCGCCATGCGGATCCCGAACTCGCGGGCGCGTTGTGCCACCGAGTACGAGAGCACGCCGTACAACCCAACAATCGTCTGCAGGAGACCGAGGAGGCCGATCGCCGTGGCCAGCGTCGCCCCGACATTGACGAAGAAGAAGGCGATCCCGTCGTGAAGTTGCGCCTGCATCGTGCGCACCCCGTACAACAGGAAGTCCGGATTGACCGATGCGACCGCACCGCGCACGCCGGCGGTGAGTGCCGAGGGATCTCCCGCGCGGCTCTGCGTGAGTATCGCGGTCTGCCGCGCGGCATGCTGACGAAGAGGGAGGAGAAGGACCGGGCGATCCTCCTCGCCAAGCAGGAGCATGGTCATGTTGGACGTGAGCCCCACGATTTCCACCGGCGGACCATCCTTCTTCAACCGCATCCGCTGCCCCACGGCGTTGCGCCCGGGCCAGAGCGCCTCGGCCATCGCCCGGTTCACGATCGCCACGGGGGGCGAAGCGGTGTCGTCCTGCGCGGTGAAGTCGCGCCCCGCCAGCAGGTGCAATCCCATGGTCGCGACAAATCCCGGCGTCACGCTGCCCGCCACCACGTTGTACACGCCGTTAGGCGCCTGCGGCGGGTGATCGTCGATCAAGGCCGTACGCGTGTTGAGGTTTCCCGTCATCGGGAGGATGGTGCTCAGCGCCACACGCTCGACGCCCGGAACGTGCCCGATCGCGTCGAGCAGGCGATCTTGCACCTGGCGGGCATCCTTCTCGGCGACCTGGTGCAGCGACAGGTCCACCTGTCCCACGAGAAGCTGGTCGCGGCGGAAGCCGAGGTCCACCTGGGTCGCGTGCCGCGCCGAGCGCAGAAAGAGTCCACCACACACGAGGAGCACGAACGACACCGCCACCTGCGACACGACGAGGAAGGACCGAAAGCGCGTGCTCCCGCGACCGCCGCTTCCGGCTCGCCCGCCATCGCGCAGTACATCGCTCACCGGCGCGCGCGCCCCCATGAGCGCCGGCGCCACCCCGGAGAGCAACCCGGCGAGGAGCGAGACCGCGGCCGCATAGGCAAAGACGCGCCCGTCGAGCTCCAGCCCGAACGAGATCGGGACGTCGACCGCCAGCGGCAGGGAGTTGAGCCACCCCGTGCAGATGCGCGCGAGCACGTAGGCGACCACGAGGCTCGCCACGGAGAGGAGGATGCTCTCCGTCAGCAGCAAGCGCACTACGCGCGCCGGTGTCGCCCCGATCGCCGAGCGAATCGCGATCTCCGATCGGCGCACCGTCGCCCGCACGAGCAGGAGATTGGCGACGTTGGCGCAGGCGACGAGAAGCGCGAGCCCGACCATCCCGAAGAAGACGCCCGCGATCCACGGCGTGAGGCGCGAGATCGCATACTCGGGGCGGGTGCGAATCTCCATCTCGGTGACGAAGCGCTTGTCGGCAAAGGCCTCGGGATTCTGCGGCGCCAAATCGTTAGTCAAACGATCGAGCGCTTGCCGCGAACGCGCCAGCGGGACGCCGGGCGCGAGGTACGCCAGGATGCGAAAGGCGTTGAAATCCATCGACTCGAGCTGACGCGGGGTGTCGGCGTCGATCGGCGTCGCGGACTCCACTGGGATGACCGCGTCGGGGAGGATGAGCGGTTGCGTCCCCTTGAACTCGGGCGACAACACCCCAATGACGGTGAACGGGCTCTCGTTGACGAAGATCGTCTTCCCGATCGCCGCGGGATCGCGATCGAAGGTGCGGGCCCAGTATGCGTCGGTGAGCACGATGACGGGTGCGCGCGAATGCGCGTCATCGGGCGTGTAGACACGCCCCACCGCCGCCTGCACGCCAAGCGAGGAGAAGTAGTTGTCGCTCCCGCCGATGAGAAAGCCGCGCTCCGGGTCGCGCTGCGTGCGCATCGCCGCCTCGATCCCGATCCACGCCACCGCATCCTCGTAGATCGTCCCCAGTCCCTTCACCGCGCGATACATCGGGTACGAGACGTTCTCGATCATCCCGCTCTTGCGATCGATGATCTGGACCGCGGCCAGCCGATCGGCGTTGCGCACCGGGAACGGCTTGAGCAGGTAGGCATTGACCGCCGAGAAGATCGACGCGTTCACGCCGATGCTGAGCCCGAGCGTGAGGATGACCGAGATGGTGAAGAGCGGCTGCCGCACGAGCGTGCGCAGCACGAAGGCGATGTCGCCCTGCAGCGTATGCCAGGTGGCCCGGCGCGCCGCGGCGCGCGAGCGGTCGCGCTCGAGCTGCTGCATCCTGGCCTGAAGCCGCACGCGATCGCCAAACCTGCGACGCGCTTCGTCGCGCGCGGCCTCCGGCGCCATGCCGAGCGCGATCAGCTCCCGTTCGCGCATCTCCAGATGGAAGGAGATTTCGTCTTCCACGTCGGCTTCGGGCTTCGCTCCGAAGAAACGCAGGTAGCGACGCATCCCGTCTCGCTTCATGGGAGCTCCTCAGGCCGAGGTGGGAGAGATGTCGAGCGCCTGGAAGACGACGCGGGCAAAGCGTTCGAAGTCCGCGGCCTCGGTCACAAGCTGTGCGCGCCCGTCCGGCGTGAGCGCGTAGAAGCGTGCGCGCCGGTTGTTCTCCGAGAGCCCCCATTCCGAGGAGATCCAGCCGCGCCGCTCCAACCGGTAGAGCGCGGGGTAGAGCGACCCCTCCTCGATCTTGAGCTGGTCGCCGGTGGCGCGCTCGATCCATTTGAGCACGCCGTAGCCGTGCGTCGACTCGACCTTGAGCGCGCGCAGGATGAGGAGGTCGAGCGTTCCCCGCAGGAGTTCGAGCGATCCGGTCGGCATGAGCTGTTCCCTAGAAATTCTAGGAGAAGGATGGGGGCGCTCTCCTAGATATTCAAGGGGAGACCGCAGGCACCGGCCAGACTCGCGGCACTTTTGCGCTGATCGTGCGCGCGCTATGTGTTGGAGCTGAGCCGCGCGCACCGGATTCTCGAGGGGCGCCCGCTCTCCCGACCCTCGAACACCGTTATCTCATGCCCTCAATCGCCACCGCCCGCGTCGGCCTCGCCATCGCCGCCGTGATGATCGGCATCGGGATGTACCTCGGCACGCGCGCCGCGTTCGGTGTGCAGGCACCGGTGACGGGGTCGCGCGGGCTCGACGTCGCCTTCGCGGTCTTCTTCATCGCGCGTGGTGCGCTGCAGGTGCAACGCTGGCGCAAGACGCGTGAGCGGCTGAACTCCTCAAACTGAGGCGCGGGTGCGCCGCGCTATTCGCCAGCATGCGAGAGTCGTCGCGTGCGTCGCGCGCGTCGCTCAAACTCGTGCGTGCGGGGTTACCTACGAAGGCACCGCCTCTTTCTCGTCGACGTGGAAGTATTCGTCGTAGCGTCCGGTCGCGATGAGGGCGTCGAGTTTGTCGGCGAGGCGTTTCATGAGGGGCGAATCGACAGTCCCGTAGTCCATTCCGATCGAGACGAAACCGCCCCCTTCCACGTACGCCGCCTTGATCAGCTTTCCCTCGTAGCGTACGACCTTGTGGTAGCCATCGAGCTCGTCGGGTTCGCGCGTCGCGCCCAACTCGTTCACCATCGCCTCGACCATCGCGTCGCGAAGCGCCGTGCCGCCGGGCTTGAGGTAGTAGCTGGACATCTCCCCTTTGCTGTCGATCTCGCGGTCGCCGCGATAGGGGAGCGGAGTGAAATGAGCACGCGCCACGAGTCGAAGGGAGTCGTTCGCGGCGCGCGTCCACTCGAAGTGGTGCGCCACCCAGGCGGGGTCGAGTCGGTCGTACTCGGCGTACCGCATGCGCGACCGGTCGATCGGGACGGTGTAGGTCGTCTGCTCGCGCCAGTTTGTCACGGCGAGCACGGGCGATTGCTCCTCCCCGACTTGCGCGAACCAGACGTAGCTCTGCTCGTCGGGGGAGAGCCCGATCGGTGGGAGCCCGTTGATCGGCATCGGCTCCTGCGGAAGCGGCGACGCCGTGAATGCGCGGGTACGCGTGTCGAGGATTCCTCCCGGGAGGCGATAGAGGCCGGGAATGGCGAAGCTCTTCCGGTCGAGCCATCCCGCTGGCGCACGGTCGCGGCGCGACTCGTGCCACGCCGTCGAGTCTGCGGTCAGGAGTTCACCTGCGACGGAGCCACCGTTGCACTTTCCGGCCGGCAGAATTTCCGGCGCTCCGTCGCGCTCCGACACGATCTCGCAGCCCCCTTCCCCTGCCCAATCGTCCTTTCGCACGAGGAGCGCCGTCGGATGCTCGCCGATCACCGCCACGCCGGCGAGGGAGTCGAGTTCGGGAATCGGTGTGCCGCGATGCTGCACCTGCAACCGCGTCGTCGCCTCCTGCTCTGTGGTGTTTGTCGTCGTGAAGAAGCCGCTGATGCTGGTGAGAACGGTGAAGGGTCCGACCTCCTGGGTGCGCGCCGGCTCGCTCGCGGTCACCACGCGGTAGCGCACGCGATATCCGTCGGGGAGCGGCGGCGCACCTTCTCGCGCGCGCGGCATCCACTCGCTCCACTCCCGGTCCTTCGCACCTGGTGAGCCCGGGAGCGGAATGATGAAGCCGGCGAGCGTGCTGTCTCCCATGAGAATGTCGAGGACTCGACCGCCGCGTGACGTGAAGATCTGCGCCACGCCGGGAACGACCCAGCGTCCGTCGACCTGGTGTGCATCGTCGACGAAGAAGGCGCCGTCGCCCAGGCGACGCACCTGCTGCCCGCTGGTAGCGCCGAGTCGCGCGTGTCCGGGCCCCGGCATCTCCTGCGGCGCGCGCAGCTCGCTTGCGGGCCACTTGAGCTCGAACGCGAGGAGGAGGCGCTGTCCGTCGATGGTCGGCGGAATGTCGGCGAGGAGGCGGCTCACTCCGCCGATGGCGAGTCCGCTCGTGGCGACGATGAGCGACGACGTCCCCAGCGCACGCGCCACTCCGGCATCGCCGGTGACGCGCGCGGTGATCAGGCCAACGATCGCGCCGACGATGAATCCGAGCAACGCCATGCCGACGACGAAGAAGCCCGACCCTCCCTCAAACGACGAAATGCGGTACCAGTCGACGGCGAGTGAGGCGACGACGCCGGCGACGATGAGCCCGAGGATGCCGGTGAGCGCGCTGACGACGAGTGACTAGAGCCAGGACATGGGATTTCGTTGTGGCGGTGGCGGGGGATGATAGCACCGCTCGCCACGCCGAACGAGATGGCTGGGGCGCTGGCGGTTGTCTCGACACACCGTCAGTTTCTCGCACCCCGAATCCGGAGTGCGGTACGATGAAGCGTCCTGTGCTTGCGCTGGTGCTCTTCGCGTTGGTCGCGCCTGTCTCACGCTCGGCAGCGCAGCGACCGCCCGACACGGTCTTCCTCGAGGACCTCACGTGGACCGAGCTGCGCGACCTGCAGCAGGGGGGAACGCGCACGATCATCATCGGGACGGCCGGCCAGGAGCAAAAGGGGCCGCACATGGTGACCGGGGAGCACAAGTTCGTGATGCGCTACTCGGCCGAACAGATTGCCCGCGCGTTGGGCAAGACGCTGGTCGCGCCGATCATCACCTATGTCCCCGAAGGGAGCTGGGATCCGCCGCTTCGCGGACACATGACGAAGCCCGGGACGATCACGCTCCCCGAGGATCGTTTCATCGACCTGCTGGTCGACGCCGGGGAAAGCCTGCGCGCAGGGGGCTTCACCACGGTGATCCTCATTGGCGACTCGGGGGGGAACCAGGACGGGATGAAGGCGGCCGCCGAGCGCCTCAACGCATCGTGGATGTCGAACGGGGGGCGCGCCGTGTGGATCGGCGATTACTACACGAAGGGAGCAGCAGACGTACGCACGTACCTCACCGGGTTGGGCTACGCGCTCGACGACGTCGGCTCGCACGCGGGGATGACCGACACGTCGAAGCTGATGTACCTGCATCCCTCCCTCATCCGCCGTGACAAGCTGGCGAACAAGGGGGGCTCGCCGGAAAGCGGCGTGAGTGGCGACCCGACCAAGGCGAGCGCCGAGCTGGGGAAGGCGATGCTCAAGATTCATATCGACGATGCGCTGGCGCAGATCCGCGCCGAACTCTCGCCTGCCGGAGGGCGCTGATGCGTACGCACGTACGATTCTCACTGGGCGCGTTCGTGCTCGCGACGGCCATGGTGGGAGCGCCGTTAGGCGCGCAGCAGGCCGGCATCGACCCGATGGCGGCGCCGTATCTCGAATCGATGACGTGGCCGGAGATCCGCGATGCGATCGCCAGCGGGGCGCGCACGGTGATCATCCCGACTGGCGGGACGGAACAGAACGGCCCGCACATGGTGCTGGGGAAGCACAACTACATCGTGACGTTCGCCGCGGGGCTCCTCGCTCAGCGACTCGGCAACGCCCTCGTCGCACCGACGGTGCAATACGTGCCGGAGGGGGACTACACACGCGCAGGATTCGGCGACAAGCCGGGGGTGATCACGCTTCCGTCGCCGCACTACGACCGACTGCTCGACGCGGCCGTCCGCTCGCTCAAGGTCGGCGGCTTCACCGACATCCTCCTGATCGGCGACAGCGGCGGCAACCAGCGCGGGCTCACCGCGGTGGCCGACGCGCTCAACACCGAGTGGGCGGGGAGCGGGGTGCGGGTGTACGCGCTGGTCGACTACTACCAGCAGGGGCGCGTGCAGCTCCGCGACTACCTGCAGAAGACCTACGGGTGGGATGCCGAAACCGTGGGATCGCACGCCGGTACCGCCGACACGTCGCAGCTCCTCTACGTGCACCCCGAGGGAATCCGTCGTGACCGGATTGCACCTGGCGGTGGCGGTCCCGACTCCGGGGTGAACGGCGACCCGACCAAGGCCTCGGCCGAGATCGGGAAGATCGCGATCGACCTCAAGGTCAATGCGGCGGTCGCGCAGTACAGGGCACTCAAGGGAGCGACGCGGTGAACTAGCCGGTTCGGCGCTCTCCGGGCCACCAGTTCCACCGGCCGGCGATCGCCAGCAACGCTGGACTGACCGCCAGCCGCATCACGGTCGCGTCCAGCACGACCGCAACGGAAAGCGCGAATCCGAGGATCTTGATCAGGAGGAAATCTCCGAGGGTGAACGCGCCGAACACGGCGACCATGATGGCCGCCGCGGACGTGATCAGCCGTCCGGTGTGCACGAGCCCCTCGGCGATGGCTTCGCGCTCGCCAAGGCCGGACCATCGCGCCTCACGCACTCGCGCGACCAGAAAGACCTCGTAGTCCATGCTCAGGCCAAACACGACGCAGAAGACGAGCACCGGAATCGCCGGAAAGACGCCGTCGAGCGGACCGGACACACCGAGCAGCGACGCGCCCATTCCGTCCTGAAAGACAAGCGTCACGGCGCCCAATGCGCCAGCGACGACGAGCAGGTTGAGCACGATCGCCTTGAGCGGGACGAGCACCGACCGAAATCCGACGGCGAGGACGAGAAAGGTCGCGGCCACGATGAGCAGCACCACCTGCTCGAAACGGGCGCGCCCCGCAACCGCGCGCTCGAAGTCGAGGTTGAGCGCCGGGAGTCCGCCAACACGGACACGTGACGCTCCCGCGCGCGCGACCATCAACGGTGGCAAGGCGCGAATGCGCTCCACGAGTGCGGCGAGGTCCTGAGGTGTTGCGGTCTCGCGCGGAATCACCTCCAACAGTGCAATGCGCCCGTCGCGACTCACGAACGATCGTCGGACGTCGTCGGGAAGCGTTGCGAGGATCGCGTCTCGGCGGAGGAGCCTCCCCATCGGCGCGACCAGTCCCGGGAGGGATCTCACGCGCTCCACTGCAGGGTCGGCGACGAGCGCGCGCGCGAGTCGCGTCGTCGCGGCCCAGCCGCTGTCATCCACCGCCGAGGTTCCCGGCGGAAACTCGAGCGTTAGGCGCACCGTTTCGACGACGGCGCTGCGCCCCATCTCGCCGAGGGTGCGCAGCGCGATCGCCGATTCGATTTCCCTGGGGAGCCAGTCTCCGCGCGGCTGCGTCGCATGCAGCCGCAGGCTTGGCACCGCGAGGAGGCACACGGGTAGCCCCGCGAACGCGAGTACGCGGACCGGATGACGCGTGACGAACACTCCCCACGCGCGCCAGCGGGATCCGACGCGCGACGCGCGACTGACGCGCTGCCATCCTCCTGCATTCACGTGGTTGCCAAGTGTGGCCAGAACGCCCGGCAGGAGCGTCGTTGCCACGAGCATCGACACACCCGTCACGAAGAGTCCTCCGACCGCCACGGAGCGCAGTTCGTTCACCGGAATCACGCTGAGTGCACTGAAGCCGATTGCGACCGCACAGCCTGACAGGAGGATCGTCGGTCCGGCGTGACGGAGCGCCTCGCGTGCCGCGAGTTCGCGCGCATGCCCCGCCCCCAGCTCCTCGCGGAATCTTGCAAGCACCAACAGCGAATAGTCGATGCCAAGCCCCAGTCCCATCATCGTGACCACGTTCTGAAGCAGGATCGACAACGACCACGCCTCGGCGAAGAACGCGGCCGTGCCTAACGTCACCCCGATCGCGAGCACGGCGCCGGCCAGCGGGAGGAGCGCGGCGACGAGCGCACCGAACGCGACGAGGAGGAGCACGAGTGTCACGGGGAGGGCGCGCCACTCGGCGCCTCGTGCGTCGGCGGCGCTCTTCCGGCGCAGGTCGACGTTCAGCGCCGCGTGCCCCGTCCACCGCATCGTGGCGCCGGGATAGTCAGGACGGAGCGCAGCCGCGAATCGTGCCGTCGCCAGGCGCAACGAGTCGAGGAGGACATCCGTCGAACGCCGCTCGTCCAGCCCCACGATCATGAACGTGCCGGGCGCGGAATCGCTCCGCGTGTCGACGAAGAGCGGCTCGCGCCCGTCGAGATAGGAGTAGACGCGCGTCACTCCGCGAATCGCTAGCACCGAGTCCACCATCGCGCGCAGCAGGTCGTTGCCGAGCGCCCCTTGCGGCGAGGGCACTCCGGTCGCGACCAGGACCATGGAGTGCGCGAACGGCGACTGGAAGCGGCGTACCAACTGTTCGTCGACGAGCGCCGACTCGCTTCCGTCCACACTCGCGGCCACGCGCAGCACCGATTCGATGTGACGGGCATTCGGCAGCAACACTGCACCGGCGACCAGCCACGCCAGCGCGACGGGCGCACGGTGGCGCACGATTCGTTCCGCGAGCGTCGCGCCGCTCATGGGTCGGGGTAGATGCTGTCGCCAGTGCGTGGCGTATCCGCCAGCTGGAGTGTCCTCCGTACGCCTATGCGTACGTCGGTCGGCTCAGCACGACACGCACTTGTGGTTGTTCTTCGAGCCGAGCTTCTCGAGCAGCGCGACGGTTTCGAGGTACGGCGAGATGCGCTGCACCGGACCGTTTGCCATGTCGGCGGTGGTCTGCCCGGTGCGGGCGATGGCGGTGACGTCGGCTCCCTTGGAGACGAGGTACTCGATCATCGCATTGTCGCCGCGCGCGGCAGCGTGGTGCAGCGGGGTGTAGCCGTTGTAGTCGCGCGCGTTGACGTCGGCGCCGAGCTCCTCGACGAGGAACTTGACCGAGGGGAGCCAGCCGTCGGTGACGTGGCGATGGTCGTTGGCGGCGAAGCCCTGGCCGTAGCCGACGCCCGAGGCGGCGTGGATCGGGAGTACGCCGAGTCCGCCGTCGGGAATCGGTGCCAGCCCGGAGGGATCGGCGCGAGGCGCGCCGCCATTCCCGCCGCGACGGGCGCGGGCGACCGGCTTGATGGTGCCGATGTTTGGGTCGGCGCCGGCTGCCAGGAGCAACTTCATCGCGGCGACGTCGGTGGCGTAGGCGGCGCGAAAGAACGGTGTCGCACCGGCGAAGTCGACGCGGAGGTTGTCGCGGTTGTAGGTCGTGTACCAGAGGTTGCGCTTGAGCCGGGCGTTGGGGTCGGCCTTGGCGGCGAGGAGCGCCTTCACGACATCGAGGTACGACGCGTGTTGTTGCAGCTGGTAGGCCGGCTGCGGGGTGCGCGAGGTGGGGGCCCACTCCTTGTTGAGGATCGCGTAGAGCGGGGCGGCGCCGGCGTCGGACGCGAGATTGGGATTCGCCCCCTTGGCGAGGAGCTGCATCGCCACGTCGTACTGCCCGTTGATGGCAGCCATGAGAAGCGGCGAGGTGTGGTCTCCCGCGCTCACCTGGTTCACGTCGGCGCCACCGGCGAGGAGCGCGTCGACCACTTCACCTTCACCTTCGCGCACCGCCAGGAGCAACGCGGTGTGGCCGCCCTGCGGGCCGAGGAGTTCGGTGTAGCCGGGATCGTCATCATCGAGCCCGCGCCCGCCGGCAGCTGCAAGGCGGGCTTCTTCGGCGGCGGCGGCGGCCGAGGCGCTGGCGAGGGCGGCGGCGCTCGCGGCTTGCACCTCGACCTCGCGCGCGGCGTGCACCGCTGCTTGTACCTGGTGTACGTCGGGCTGCCAGGTGGGGAGGCGCGTCATTCCTTGCTTTTCGCGCAGTTCGTCGAGGACGGCGTTGCGCTTCTGCTTGGCCTGGCGATCCTGTGCGGTCGCGGCCATCGGATCCATGGTGTGCGCGGCGACGCGCGGGTCGGCGCCGCGGGCGAGGAGCGTGCGCACTGCCGCGGCGCGCCCGCGGGCGGCGGCGACCATGAGCGGGGTTTCGCCCCACGCCGGCTCGGCGAGGTTCACGTCGCAGCCGGCGTCGATGAGGGCGGTGATCGCCTGCACGTTTCCCGACATCGCCGCCAGGTGCAACGCGCTGACACCGACGGCGGTCGTGCTACGCGCGTCGGCGCCGGCCTTGAGGAGCGCTGCGACGACCTCGGCGCTCCCCGACTGCGCCGCCAGATGCAACGGCGTGAGGGCGCCGATTCGGGTGGTGGCCTTTGGCGAGGCCTTGGCCTTGAGGAGGAGCTTCGCGAGCTCGGCGTCGCCGCGAGTGGCGGCCCAGTGGAGCGCGGTCATCCCGTCGCCCTGGGCGGCGTTGACGTCGGCGCCCTTCTTGAGCAGCTCCCGCACCGTCGCGGCGTCGCCGCGCATCGCGGCGTCTGGGAGCTCTTCGTCACTGGTGGCGGGAACGGCGTTTACTACCGAGGTCGCCGCGTTAAGAGCTTTCACCACAGAGGACACAGAGGACACAGAGGACACCGGGAGCCAACGCAATTCAGCGGACTCCGCGGTCTCCGCGGTGAAAAGCTTTTGAACCGCGGAGTACGCGGAGAACGCGGAGGGGATTCGTCGCGGTTCGAGAGGGTATTGCAATGGACCTTGGTTCGATAGCGCAGACGGTTCGTTGTTCTCCGTGTCCTCTGTGACCTCTGTGACCTCTGTGGTAAAAAGCTTTTGAACCACAGAGGTCACGGAGGTCACAGAGGAAACACGCACTTCAGCGGACTCCGCGGACTCCGCGGTGAAAGGCTTTTGAACCGCGGAGAACGCGGAGAACGCGGAGGAACGGGGCGCTGCGCTCACCGATGTTGCGAGCAAGAGCGACCCGGCAACTCCAACCACCGACAGCGACAATGCGCGGGGAGAGATCTGCATGCCTCGTCTCCGTGAGATCGGTTCAGAGGGTGAACGCGCCGGTGCTGTCGCCGAACGACTCGACGTCGTCCATTCCCATCGCGTGCATGAGGCTCAGCATCGCGTTGGCCATCGGCGTCCCGTCGGGGGCCTTGAGGTGCATGTTGCCGGCGAGCTTGCCATTGGCGCCGCCCAGCAGCACCAGCGGGCAACGGCGATGATTGTGCGTGTTGCTGTCGGACATCGGCGATCCGTAGACGATCGCGGTCTTCTCCAACAACGGCGTGTCGCCGTCCATCGTCGTCTGGAGCTTCTCCAGCAGGTAGGGAAGCAGGCCGACGTGGTACTTGTTGATCTCGGCGAATTCCTTCACGCGCGCCGGGTTGTTGCCGTGGTGCGACGCGGGATGAAAGCCGGTCATCACGCCGCTTTCGGGATAGACGCGCGCCGAGGCGTCGCGTCCGAGCTTGAAGGAGAAGACGCGCGTCATGTCGGACTGCAGCGCGAGGACCTGCAGGTCGAACATGATCTTCACGTGCTCGCCAAACGAGTCGGGCACTCCGGTCGGTGCGCCGGCGAGTTCGCGCGCTTCACCGCTCGCGTTGCGCGCCTCGACCTGCTGGATGCGCCGCTCGATCTCGCGGATGTTCTCGAGGTACTGCTCCATGCGCTGCCGGTCGCCGGCGCCGAGTTCGCGCTTGAGCTGCGCGACGCGCCCGGTGATCCAGTCGAGGATGCTCGCCGTGCTCCGTGTACGCGCGGCGCGCTCGGCGGGAGTGCCGCCCGTGCCGAAGAGCTGTTCGAAGGCGACGCGCGGATCGCGGATCATCGGGAGCGGCTCGGTCGGCGACGCCCACGAAATCGAGTCGGTGTAGACGCACGAGTAGCCATAGGCGCAGCCGCCGGCGCG
Source organism: Gemmatimonadaceae bacterium (assembly GCA_044225935.1). GTDB lineage: Bacteria > Gemmatimonadota > Gemmatimonadetes > Gemmatimonadales > Gemmatimonadaceae > SCN-70-22. Next base: position 15,796 of record JBGAHX010000015.1, on the reverse strand, counting down.
ATCGAGCGGTTCGATGCAGAGCTGCATCGAGGGAATGGGCGTGGACTGCCCGAAGCGCCGCGCGTACATCTGGTCGAGCGATTCGCCCACGTAGATGTCGGAGCCTTCGGTCTGCGTGGGGTGCGCCTGCGTGAGGAAGACGGCGCTCGACCGGAAGTGATCGCCGCCGATCTCTTCGGACTTGTAGGCCTCGGCCATGCGCACGTCGGTGTTGCTGACGATGGTGAGGCGCTTGCGCCAGGGCTCGAGCGGGGCGAGCGAGGTCGCCGAGAGGTCGAAGCCGGCACCGGTCACCGACGGCGCCCAGAGGTGTTCCCCGAGTCCGAAGGGTGAACAGCCGGCGGCGCCGTGCACCATCTCCATGCAGAGGAGTCGCGTGGGATCGGCGGGAGCGGCTCCAACGCCACGCAGCGGGAGCATGGCGTCGAGGTACGGGAGCGCAACCATCGCCCCCATCCCCTTGAGGAAGGTGCGGCGCGGGAGTGGCTGTCTGGGAATCAGTGCCATGCCGTCGGTCCCCTAACGAGAGGTGGGGTTGGTACTGGGCGCCGGCGCATCGGCCTTGACCGAGCCGCTATCGGCGCGTTGCATCTGGAAGGCGGGGCTCTTCACCACGCCGAGGATGTAGGCGGTCATGCGATGGTCCTGCGCCGCGGCGTCGCGCACGATGCGCCGCACGGTCGGCATGTCCGAGGACTCGACGCGCCGCCCGACCGCGTACGCGAGGAGGTTGCGCGTGAAGGTGCGCAGGAGCGTCTCGTCGCGCCGCAGGAGCGCGGATTGCAGCTGCTGCAGGTTCTCGGCCTTGCTCCCGTCCCACAGTTCGCCGCGTGAATCGATCGGCATCCCGTTGTCGCGCAGGCGCAATCTCCCGGTGACGTCGAAGTTCTCCATCGCCAGGCCGATGGGGTCCATCATCTTGTGGCACGACGAGCAGGCGGGACTCTTGCGATGCTGCTCCATGCGCTCGCGCACCGTGAGCTGGCGTCCGCCGGTGTTCCCCGGTGTCGCTTCCAGGTCGGGAACGCCTGGCGGTGGTGGCGGCGGGGGTGAGTTGAGGAGCACTTCCATCACCCACTTCCCGCGCTCGACCGCCGACGTGCGGGTGGCGTGCGACGTGAGGGTGAGCACGCTCGCGTGCGACAGGATCCCGCGCCGCGTGCTGTCGGGGTATTGCACCCGGCGGTAGCGCTCGCCGGCAACACCGGGAATGCCGTAATGCTGCGCGAGGCGGGCGTTGATGTAGGTGTAGTCGGCGCGATAGAGATCGAGGACGCTTCGGTCCTCGCGCACGAGATGATCGAAGAAGGTCTCCGTCTCCTTGCGCATCGCCTCGCGCAGCTGCTCGTCGAAGTCCGGATACTGGCGAATGTCGGGCTGGACGAGCTGCAGGTCGGGGAGGCGCAACCACTGCGCGGCGAAGCGCGTGGAGAGCGCCGACGCGCGCGGGTCGGCGAGCATGCGCCGCACCTCGCGCTCGAGGACGGCCGGCTGCGAGAGCGTCCCCTTGGCAGCCACCGACACGAGCTGCCGGTCCGGGGGTGCGGACCAGAGGAAGAACGAGAGGCGCGATGCGAGGTCGAGGTCGCGCAGGCGGTACGACGCGCCAGCTGCAACGCCGGCCGGCGCGCGCTCGAAGCGGAAGACGAAGTCGGGCGAGGCCAGGATTCCCTCGAGCGCGGTACGCACTCCTGACTCGAAACCACCGCTCCGGGCGCCCGCGTCGTAAAGCGCCATGAGCCCGTCGCGATCGCTGTCGGTGAGCGGGCGACGATAGGCGTCGCTCCCCAGGCGGCTCACGATCGTTTGGGCGCAGGGGCGTTCGTCGGCGGCGGTCTTCGGATGACAGGAGAAGATCCGCTGGCGCGCTGCGGTTTCGCTCACGCCGGTAGTCTTGAACGGCCCCTTGATCGTGAGCTCGCGCAGGTGCGGGAGGAGCGAGAAGCCGTACGCGGTGGAGTTGGAGGTACTGCTCAGTGAGTACTTGAGCGGCGAGATGAGATCCTGCACCACTCCCTGGAACGACGGGGGGACAAACGCTGCGGAGACGCGATGCTCGCCCGCGGTGATCCGCACGGTGTCGCTGTTCATCGCCACGCCGTTGGGATCGGAGGCGTGCATGAAGCGGTCGATGTCGAGGAGGGCGACGCGTGCGCCATCGATGGAGACTTCGATCTTCTCGCCGCGCGCCAGGCCGCCGGCGAAGGCGCCCGTCGTCTCGTGGAAGAAGTTCATCCCGAAGAGGTAGTCACCGTCGGCCGGGAAGACGTGCATCACCGAGATCCCGCCGCGCGTACCGAACGGCGCCCCCTCGACGTGCTCGACCTGCGAGGCCGTCTTGGGGACGGTGTAGGTGTGCGACGCCTCGGTGGCCGCGGGGTTGCCTAACGCCAGCCACGAGATATCACTGGCAGCGCGCAGGTAGGCATCGAGCAGCGTCGGCGAGAGCGCCTGGACGTCGGCGATGTTGTCGAAGTTGTCGCTCTTGGTGTCGAGCGGGAGATACGTCCCGGCGTCGACATCGAGACCGAGGAGGTCGCGCACCGCCGCGCGGTACTCGGCGCGGTTGAGGCGCTGGAAGGTGCGGTGCCCGGGGTCGGGGTGCGCCGCGGCTGCCGAGTCGAGCTGCGTCTCGAGCGTGCGGACGAGGGCGGCGAGGGTGTCGGGGCTCGGGCGCGACGAGCCTGGCGGCGGCATCATCCCCACGCGCAGCTTGGCCACGATCTTCTCGGCGACGTCGGCGTTGCTTGGCGCAGAGCCCACGTCGAACTCGGCCAGCGACAGGTTGCCGCGCCGTTGCGTCGCGTTGTGACACTTCTGGCAATACTGCTTGACCACGCCGTTGAGCTCGGGCGCGCCGACCGACACAGGCGCACGCGATTCGGAGCGAGCCGGGAGGATCAGCACGACTCCCAGGACGATCGACAGGGCCGGCAACGTCTTCATGCACACCTCGCGCACCGGGAACTGCAGCCTTCGGAAAGTTCTGCGAGCGTAAAGCGCGGGCAAAGTTTCCGCGCGGGTCCGCGACGCCGCAAGGCGTCAGCACCCTTTTCTCTATAGATGTCGGTTGACGCGTCCCGGACCGGTCCAGACATTGGTCGCCGAGTCGGTCGCCCTTCCTTTCGGTCCATCACCACGTCCAGCAGCCGTCGCGCGCATGAAGCGATATCGCCTGGCCACCTGCATTTCGATCGTGGCCGCTGTCGCGGTTGCCTCGGTCGTCCCCGCGCGGCTGATCGCGCAACAGCCGGTCCAGAACCCGTCGGCGCAAGCGTCGACCGCTTCGGCCGATTCGATCGCGGCCTTTGCAAAGACGCACATCGCCGTCTCGGCGTTGCGCGATCGGTACCAGGCACAGTTTGCCGAACCGCAGAACAAGAAGCGGGAAGTGCAGGACGCCCTACACGAGAAGTTCCACGAGGCGTTGCAGGCGATGCTCAAGGAGCACGGGTACACCGAGGCTTCGTTCGAGCGCATGACGCGACTGGTGAGTGTGGACTCGACGGCGCGGCGGGTGTTCGAGGCGGCGTTGGCGCGAGAGGCGAAGCCGTAGACCGGCCGCCAGCCAGCAAGGCGACAGGACGAGCGTCAGGGTGGGTCACTTGACCCATGTCGCGCAGTGAAAGCGGCTCGAGCTTCAGCGTGGCGCGCTAGTACGCAGGACGTACGCGCGTCTCAGCTGAAGCCGAACCGGAGAGCTCACGATGTGGTCCATGCGCGTTTCCCAGCGTCTGCTGCTGCCGACGCTTCTCGTCCTCGCAGGTTGTTCCGGCGATCCCTCGAGTGGTCCCGTTCCCTTACCCGGTCCGTCCCTCTCGATCGAGGTCCCGGCGGGGACCTGGTATCCCGGCGACGTGACCACACTCCGCGCGATCGTACGGGACGCGAGCGGAGTCGAAATACCCGGCGCTCCCATCACCTGGACCGTGAGTCACGCGTCACGCGCCGAGGTTGCAGCTGACGGAGTGACGACGTTCCTGTCGCCGGGCGACGTCATCGTCTCGGCGCGCTCCGGGACGCTTGCCGCCCAACGGACGCTTCGCATCGCCGTGCTGTCGGTAACGAGCGTCTCGGTGCTGCCCGGAGAGTTGCAGCTGCGGAGGGGGGATGCGGTGGTGTTTGGCGTCCGCGTGCAGGGAGAGGGAGGGCGCGACGTGCTCGGCCGCCCGGTCACCCTGGCGACGGACAACCCGGCAATTGCCGTAGTCGACGCCTCCGGCCGAATCCATGCCGTCTCGCCCGGGGTCACCTTCGTGCGGGCGACGAGCGAAGGGGTAACGGGGAGCGCACGCGTCGTCGTGAGCGACACTCCCGCGACGCATGAACTCGTGCGCGTGGGGACGAATCATCTCCCGTATCTGGTCAGCGCCGATACCGTGACGTGGGACGGCGTGCGTGAGTATCACGAGGTCTTTCTGGAGGGGGGAACGTTCGAGCTCTCCGGTGGCCAGAGTCCGACCTACGCGCTCGACATCCGCTACGCCGAGTACCGCGTCACCGGTCCGGTCGGGCATCGTACGTATGTCTTTCTGATGAGTACGCACGAGCGCGATTTCGGGACGGTGCAGCGCGACGCGCGCGGCGACCTCGTGCTCACGTCGTCGTACGTCTATCCGCTGCAGCACACAGCGACGCCGGCGTCCGATGGAATGCGCGTCCGCTATCGCCTTCCCGGCGACGACACGTTCCTCGACCTGCTGTACCGGCGCGAGTGAAGCGAGCGCCGGACGCTCTGGCGCCGCTGCTTCGCTCGCTGCACCGTAGGGCATGTCTTTCATCGCAACGTTTCTGCGCCCGCGACGTCACGTGCTGCGCTCGTTCTGCGTGATTGCCCTCGTGGCGATCGCCGGCTTCGCGGTTCCCCTGCAGGCACAGGCGCCATCGGCGTCCAGTGCGACCAATCCGCGTTTCGGTCGCTGGAAGCTCAAGTCCGACGCCCCAGCGCCGGCCAGCAACATCATGACCTACTCGCCGTATGGCGCGAGCGGAATGCGCGTGCAGATCGAATCGGTCAGCGCCAGCGGGGACACCACACGGTGGGGATACGTGACCGATTTCGACGGACGCGACATGCCGGTGAACGGGAATCCCGGACAGACGCACGCCTCGGTGCGCCGCATCAGCGACGCGGTCAATGAGATCGTCAACTCCAAGGACGGCGTCGTCACGCAGCGCCTAACGAACGTTCTCTCGCCGGACCACAACACGATCGCCGTCATCTACATGCGCGACGACGGACACGGGAACACGACGCGCGTGACGTTCGCCACATACGAGCGAATGCCGTAAAGCGACGCCGCGCGACGCAAGTCCGAGCGGCGCTTGCCGGCAACGCGACAGCATTCGGTGGCGGGTAAGACGTTTCCACGGGAGGTGACGGATGATCGAAGTGCGTCGCCGTGACACTGGAGCCATCGCGCTCACGCGCGCCGAGGATTCGCTGGCCGGATTGCAGCTGGAGAGCGCCGACCTCCCCTATGCGTCGCTGGGTGACTTCGACCTGCGCGACGCCAACCTGCGCGGCGCCGACCTGTGCAACGCCGACCTGCGCGGCGCGCAACTCGTCGGGGCGACGCTGATCGGTGCGGATCTCACGTCGAGCAACTGCGTGCGCGCAGACTTCACCCGCGCCTCGCTCGGCGACGCGCGCCTGCAGGCGATCAATCGCGCGACGAAGGGGGACGCCGGGACGCGCTTCCGGCGCGCCGACTGCACGCGCTGCACGCTCAAGCATTCGAATCTTTCCGCGAGCAGCTTCGCCGACGCCACGCTCCATCGCGCCGACTTCACGCGCAGCGTCCTGCGCAACGCCGACTTCGCGGGCGCCGAACTGACGGGCGCCGACCTCTCGTTCTGCGACCTCCGCGGCGCCTCGCTCGCGCACGCTTCGTTGGTGGGGGCAATCCTCGCCGGGTGCAACCTCGAGGGAGCCGACCTCACGGGGGTCGACCTCACGCTCGCGTCATTGAACGGGGTGAAGTGCGCCGGTGCGCGCTTCGGGGGATCGCTCTGGTCCAAGACCTCGCTGGCGCGCGCCACCGGATTGCAGCTGGCGACTGGACTCGATGACCTGCGGCTCGGCGACGCGTCGTCGATCGACCTCTGGACGCTTCGCGCGCACGCGTCATTGCCCGGCGACTTCCTGGAGCACTGCGGTGCGCCCCCCGAAGTGGTCGCAGCGCTCGCGCCGCTTCACCTCCCCGCCGCACGCGCGTCGGCGTAGCGCTAGGTCATCTCATACTCGTTCGCCCCCGCTCCGACGTTTCACGACGTCCGGCAGCTGTCGCAGCCGTCGCGCGTAGACGTTCAGTCGGCGCGATCGGGGCGCGTGGCGTCGAGTTCGGCCAAACGCCGAATGCGTGCGCCGAGGTCGGGCGGGACGTCCACCTCGCGCAGCTTCTGCCGGACGTTTCCCAGCACGCTCGCCTCGAAGCGGAACTCGCGGGCGCACCCTTCGCAGATCTCGAGATGCTCCCGGACGCGGTCGTACTCCGGAGGGGCAAGCTCGCGGTCCAGGTAATCGTCGAGGCGTCGGAAAGCCTCTTCGCAGGTGAAGCGGTTCAGCGCACTCATTCGTGAATCATCTCCCGGATTCGTCGCTGACGATACCCGCATCGATCGCGACAAGCCATAACGACTTTTGCAGCATCTTGCGCCCCCGGTGCAGGCGGGAACGCACGGTTCCCACGGGGACGCCGAGCACGTCGGCGATCTCGTGGTAGGCGAAATCTTCCATGAAGTACAGCGAACAAACCACCTGGAACTCCTCGGGGAGCGCGCCGAGTGCCGCGGCGACGCGTTCGGTCCCGAGTCGGTCGATCAGATCGGCGGCCGGATTCTCCCCGGCCATCGGCAGCCCGTACTCGGCGGAGCGGGCATAGAGCTGGAGGACCGGGGCGTCGTCGAAGTCGACCGTCGACGGGCGCCGACGGTCGCGCCGATGCCGTCCCCAGAACGTGGTGGTGAGGATGCGGAAGAACCACGCTTTGAAGTTGGTCCCCGGTTCGAAGCCGTCGCGCCCACGACAGGCGTGGAGCGCGGCTTCCTGCACGAGGTCTTCGGCGTCGGCGCGGTTTCTCGTCAGGCGCAACGCGTAGCCGAAGGCGGCGGGGACGACGCTCTCCAGCTCCTCGGCAAACGGGCGCGCCTCGCGTTCGCGTGGCACGTTGGCGATAGGTGCGACGCGCTGCGGCTCAGGATCAGGGTGAAGCGCGCCAGTCGTCACCACGCTCTCGATCGCCAGGGAACGCGCATCAAGTGACGCGGCACCGGTGCGGGTGTCAAGGCTGGCCGTCATCATGTCGCAGAATGGTGGCGGTCGCCAGTGCATGGTCGCCAGGGGTTCGCTCATCCCAATCATCGAGCGAGAGCCCAACCCCGCGCAACATCGACTGCAGCATCACGCGATCGTACGTGTGATGTGAAACAGTGCGGATGAAGTCGCCGGGACGAAGCGCGATCGCGTCGAGGCCCGGGGCAACGATTCGCGTCGCCGCGTTGCACTCGAGTCCTTCGTCGAGGCGCCGGTCATCGTCGGAGGCGCGCATGGCGAAGGTGAAGCGCTCGGGAGCGACGCTGGCCGCGAGGTCGCGCGTCAGTACCACGAGTGCGTGACGGTGCCAGTGCGTGAGCCATGTATCGGGCACATGCTGCCGTGCGACGCGGAGCGACGCCTGGCGCAGGTCGATTCCGATAAGTAACTCGTCGCCCGGCGCCATGACCGCGCGAACGCTTCGCAGCACACGGATCGCGACTACAGGGGAAAAGCCACCGAGTGCGCCGCTGAGGAGCGTGAAGATCGTCCCGGTGGCGCGCCGCACGGGGAGCGGCGTCGTCACGTCGGTCGTGATGGCGAAGGCGCGTAGTTCGGGATCGCGACGGAGCGCCAGTTCCATTCCGTCGTTGGCGAGATCGGGATGCGTGTCGATCGCGAGGAAGCCGGCGAGCGGCTGGGCGTCGTCCGGGCGGTCGAGCAACGGTGCGGCGCCATCCGAACATCCACCGAGGAGCTGGACGATGCGACGGCAGTCGCGCCGCCCTGATTGCCGCTGCACCCATTCGTGAACGAGTGGCGCCTCGACCTCGCGCCAGCGCGCCGCCTGCTGCTGCCCGATCGCGCGGCGGAGTGGTGCAACTGCGCGGTCGTTCAGGAACCGCGACGGGAGCTCGCGCTGGCGGCGCGCAAGGCCATCCTTCACCTCGGCCATGAGCGCCGTCGAGAGGCGACGGTCGCGCCAAGGCGGGAGCGAGGGAGCGCGACCCACGGCAGTTGCGAACGGGGTATCCATGGGTGCGCTCCTCGCGATCAAGAAGTGAGTGCTGGTGTTTGCGCGTTAGTGCGCGGCGGTGTTGACGGGCGACGGCTTGATGCTTACCCGGATCACTTCGGCCACCATCGGATACTTGAAGCCATCCTTCACGAGGCGGACGACGCCGTTCTCGGCGGGGCCGGTGTTGGGGGCCGCCTGACGCGGCGCCTGGTTGGGGCCCAGTCCAGGCTCTTCGTTGACTTCCGTCCCGGTGTCCCACAGCTGCAATTCGCGCGTTACGTCCATGGAGAGTGGCATCCCCTTGGCATCGAAGAGGGCGATACCGGCGGCGCCCGGGGCGTAGAACAGGTCGTTCGACTGCCCAAACATCATCGCCATCGTGAGGCGCTGCCCCGGTGCGGCCGGGAAGGTGAACTCGTACGCCTTACCGGGAAGGATCGGGCCCGGCTTGCTCTCGCCCACCGGCATCGTGACCACGCCGCTATAAGCGACACTCTTGAGATTTGCCTTGATGTAGTCGGCCAGGACGCCGGGATTGCCGTCTTCGGCGAGCTGCTCGAGCCCCTGCCCGCGGTCCTTCTTGCCGGCGGCAAACAGCGGATTGCCAGCGTCGGTGACGGTCCAGAGGATCGGTGCGGTGGGCGCAGGCGCGGTCTTGCCGTTCGACAGCTTGAGCGTGTTGGGCGTGGAGACGTTTTCGACGCGGACGGTGAACTGCACCTCGCGCCCGGTCGCGTACTGCGCGAGCAACGGAGCTGGGGCGACCAGGGCGGTCAGGATGAGGGTCTTCAGGGTGGACATCGTGCGTGGTCCTCGCAGGGATGAAGTCGTGTGTGATGTGTGTGAGATGGTCTAGCTGCTGGCCAACGGCGCGCTGCCGAAGTTCACGCCAAAGCGACGGCACCAGATCGTCACGGTGCGATACTTGGCCAGGTCGATCGTGGCGGGCACATCGTAGTTCTGATCGCCGATGTTTCCCTTGAGGGCCCCTACCTCGACGAAGCCGGCGTCGGTGACGGTAGCGTTGTCCATCGCATCTGGAGCTGCGACGAGGTAGACCCGAACGTCCGGTCCATTGGACGTCGCGAAGTCGGACAGGCGCAGGACGCGCTTGCCGTCGGCGAGCGTGAGGATGGTGGCAGTGCCACTCGTCTCGTGGTGCACACCGTGGAAGGAGCCAGCGGCCAGAGTCTTGGCCGAGGCGGCGTCGCCTGGGAGCGAGCCGAGTGATTCATTGACCTTCGCGTTGACGAACAGACGCTCGGGGCGGAAGGCGAACCAGAGCGCGGCGCCGAGCGCCAGGACGACGGGGATCGTGATTTGTTTGCGCATCATGCAGTCTCCAGGGTCAGCGAGGGCGACGCGTCGTGCATCGCATCGGCAGCTACAGGTCATCTCACAAGCGGTCGACGGCCACCGGCCGGCGCTGCGCGCCGGCACGACCGGCGACCGCTTGTGAGATGACGTCTAGATTGCCAACGCGCTCCGGATGGTTCCCGCGACTTTCGTCGCCCGCGTGTTCGTGACGCGAGATCGTCGGGGCGTGGCGCGTGCCGAACTGCACGATGTCCTTGGAGAAGACGACGTCGAGCGTCCATTCGAGGGCCACGCGCACCTTTTTCTCCAGGCGCGGGAGCTTGGAGAGGTAGATCGTGCGCCAGAGCCACCACGCCACGGCGCCGGAGAAGTTCATGCCGAAGATGTTGGCAACGCCGGTACGGCGACCGATCGAAGCCAGGAGCCCTAACGTGCGGAAGCGGAACGGCGCGAGCGGCTCGCCGCGCATGCTGGCGATGAGGTTGGCGGCGAGGCGCTTCCCTTCACGCAGCGCGTGCTGCGCGGTGGGGGGGTACGTCCCCCCTTCGGGGGAAGGAATCGAGGCGCAGTCGCCCAGTGCCCACAACCCGGGGTGATCGGGAACCTCGAGCGTCGGTGCGACGACCACCCGCCCGCGCGACTTGGTACAGGCGAGCGAGTCGAGCACCGGATTGGCCGACGTCCCTGCGGTCCAGACCAGGTTGCGGCTGCGCAGCGTACGGCCGTCCGACAGCTGCACGACGTCGCCCGTGACAGCAGAGACGCGCGTGTTGAGGGCGACCTCGACACCACGTTCGCCCAATCGCTCCTGCGTGTAGCGCCCTAGGCGTTCGCCGAGTTCCGGGAGGAGATAGTCCCCCGGATGCACGATGAGGACGCGCACGTCATCGGACCTGAGATTGCGATAGAAGCGAAGCGCGGCGCGAACGAAGTCGTTCACCGCCGCCACCGTCTCCACACCGGCAAAGCCACCGCCAGCCACGAGCACCGTCAGCAACGGTTCGCGGATCTCGCGGCTGCACTCGAAATCGGCTTCCTCCAGGTGCGAGATCAGCTGGTTGCGGAGCGTGATCGCGTCGCCCAGCGTCTTCATCGTGATGGCCCGCGACTCCAACCCGGCAATGCCGAAGAAGTTGGTTACGGCGCCGAGCGCGAGGACGAGGTGGTCGTACGGGAGGGCGTGCGCGTGCGTCCCATCGGCGTGCGTCACATGCACGGTGCGTGCATCGGTGTCGATCGACTGGACGACACCGGTGAAGAGCGTGGTGCGGCGCAGGAGCTTGCGCAGCGGGTTCACGATCGTCGCGAGATCCAGGTCCGACGCCGCGACTTCGTGCAGCATCGGCGTGAACAGGAAGTAGTTGTCGCGATTGACGAGCGTGATCTCGACCGCTTCACCGGGGCGCAGCGTGCGCTCGAGCTCGCGGGCAACCGAGAGTCCGCCGAAGCCGCCGCCAAGGATGACGATACGGGTGGGGCGTTGCAGCTGGCTCACGCGATCACCGACATCCCGCCCAGTTCGCGCAGCTCGGCGATGAAGGCATGGGTCGCGTCGTCGGTGTCGTCGGCGAGTGGCGCGATGCCACCCCCATCGCTGCGACCAGCGGCAACGGACGACGGCGTGTGCACGACGAGGAAGGCGCGGGCAATCCCTGCAGCGATCGGGAGGCGAAGCGCCGGCGTGGCCAGCGACGCGGAGGACGTGGCAGAAACAGAGAAGTCGCGATCGAGGGCGATGGCAGTCATGGTGGAGCTCGGCGGCAAGGGACGGGTGCGTCCGGTTCGGGAGGCTGGAATGACATTCCGGTGCGCCGGGTTCCCCTCCGCAGAGGATCCGCGGCAACGCGGCCGACGGCGCGCGTGTCGCGCCACGAAGCTCCCGAATGCGTCACGGCGCGGGAGCCGTTGTCCTGGCCCCCGCGCCGCGCGCTATGTCCTTGTCCCGCGCAGCTACTGCTCGAGCGGAGCTACTTCGCAGAAGACCTTGATGACTCCCTGCCCGCTGGTGAGCGTCGAAAGGAGTTCCTCGTGCCGGTCGAGCCCCTTCACGGGGTGCGTGAGGAGGCGCGCCAGCCACCCCGGGTGCGAGAGCTCGAGCTGCGAGAGATCCTGCACACCACGCTCGAAGTCGGCGAGCGAGGCGTTCACGCTCCCCACCGCAACCTTGTTCCCCAGCACGAACCCTTGGTTGATGCGGTCGGCGGGGACATCGACGGTGCGATCGCCGCCGGTCACGCTCACCATGACGAGCACACCGTTCTTCCCCAGCGCTTCCATCGCCTCGAAGACAAGCGGTGAAAAGCCGGTCCCTTCGAGGATGATGTCGAACGGCCCGTACTGCGCCGCGGCCTCGCGCACGCTTGTCTCGGCGGTGGAGCGATACGTCACGCCCAGTTCGTCGAGCAGCTCGGCGTTGCGATAGGGGCGCACGTTGCGTCCCATGGTCACGACCTCGAGCCCGCGCTGCCGAAGGATCGCCGAGGCGATGAGCCCTAACGTTCCGGAGCCGATGACGAGGGCGCGGCGCGGGCGCCAGACGCGGAGGCGCCGCTGGATTTCGAAGGCTTGGCCGATCGCCTTCTCGGCGACGCTGGTCGGCTCCATGAGGACTCCGGCGGTGCGCAGTTCGCTCGGCACCTTCACGAGGTAATCCGCGTTATCGGCGAAGTACTCGGCGAGGAATCCGTGGCGCAGGTTGATCCCGCGCTCGAAGTAGGTGTCGTCGGTCGTCATGTCCTGCAGCCCGACGCGGTCATAGACGCTCGAGCCCGGGCGGCGCACCGAGGCGACGACGTAGTGGCCAGGTGCAAACTCGCTGACGTTCTTCCCCACCTGCTCGACGATGCCGAAGCTCTCGTGGCCGATGATCAGATAGTCATCGCCCGGAGGGGCGTTGCCGTATTCGGCGGCGTTGATCTCCTTGTCGGTGCCATCGACACCCACGCGGAGGACGCGCACGAGGACACCGCGGCCGTCGGCGATGTCGTCGACCTCCGGGCGCGGGACGCGGCGCAGGTGCATGCTGTTCGGCGTCCCCGGGATCACGGCCACCGCCTGCATGGTGGCAGTGTCGGTGGCGGCGGGAGCGAGTTGCGGGTCGTGCACGGCGGTCATGGGGTGGTCCTCGCGGTGGCGGGCATCGGCCAGGGGCGAATGCCGGGGATGGTGAGGCGCACGCGATAGAGTCCGGTGCGCGCGGTGATGTAGAGCGTGCGGCCGTCGGCGTCGCCCCACGCCATGTTGGCGGGCGTTTCGGGCGGAGCGATCGTGCCGAGGTGCGTGCCGTCAGGCGCAACGATCCAGATGCCACCCGGGCCTGCTGCGTAGAGGTTGCCGTCGCGGTCCACCTTGAGCCCGTCCCAGGCCTGTTCGCCGGGGTGCGACGTGGTCGCGTCGACGAAGACGCTTCCCTTCCCCAGCGTGCCGTCGCCCTGCACCGGGTAGCGCATGATGACCTTGTGCTGCACGTCCCAGTTGCTGACGTAAAGCCAGCGCTCGTCGGGCGAGAAAGCGATCCCGTTCGGTCCGGTGAGCTCCTTCGTGAGAAGCGTCAGCGATCCGTTGGCTAGGCGATAGACGCCGGAGAAGGGCGTCTCCTTGCGCGGATCGTCGAAGACCTTGGGGAGACCGAACGGTGGATCGGTGATGTAGAGCGATCCATCGGACTTGTAGACCAGGTCATTCGGGCTGTTGAGGCGCTTGTCCTGGTAACGCTCGGCGAGTGGCGTGATGAGCCCGTTCTTCTCGAGGCGCACGACGCGTCGCCTGCCATGCTCGTCGATGGTGACGCGCCCTTCGGCGTCGAGGGTGAGGCCGTTCGACCCCGGCTGGTGGTACTCGCCGATGTTGGTCCCGGCGTAGCCGCTCTTCGTGCGGAATGGCGTGATGGTCCCATCGGTCGCATAACGATAGATCGTATTCGCGTCGGGGTCGCTGAACAGGAGGTAACCATCGGGGTGCCAGATGGGGCCTTCGGTGAAGAGGAAGCCCGAGGCGATATGCTCGATGCGCGCGTCGCGCGGGACGATCGCATCGACCGCCGGCTGCAACCGCTCCACCGTACCCACCGCCGGTCTGCTCGCCGCCACGCTCGCCGCGGAGTGCACATCGAGCGTCGCCGACCGGATCCAGACGTAGTTCCCCGGCGGATCGGAGAGAGGGCCGTTGGCGCCGAACACCGCGACCTGAAAGACCTGCCCCGGGCGCGCATCGCACGTGAGCACGACGCGGTTGGGGGCGTTCCACCCGCGGATGGCGCCGCTCCCGCTGGCGCCTAACGGTGTCGCGAGCTTTCCATCGACCCAGACTTCGGAGTAGTCGTCGACGACGATCTCGAAGACCAGCGTTGCACCCTGCGTGGGCGTGCTGCCGACCTGCGCCGGGACCGTGATCGGGAGGCGATACCAGCCAAAGGAGAGTCGACCGTCGGTACGACGCTCCTCGAGCGACGTGGCGGGAATCACCGGCCACGAGGAGTCGTCGAAACCTGCGGCTCCCGCCTTCGGCTCGAGGTCGTAGGTGCGATTCGGCGGGCCGCTCGGCTTGAGGTCGGGGCCAACAGCGTGATGCGAGACGGCGACGACGGCGGCGGCGTGGTAGCGCCACTCGCCACGGACGAGCTGCGTCCCTTCCGTAGTGCGCAGGTCGACGATGGCATCGGGGCGCCGGAGCGGGACGTCCTGCGTGACCTGTGCGGCGAGAGGACTTGCGAGTGACGCGATGCACAGCGCAGCGAGCGCCGAGACTCCGCGGATCGTGAGAGGCGGTCGCATGGGACTACCGCACCTTCACGACGTAGTACGTGAGCGGGCCCTGCACCTTCTCGAACCAGTGCGGCGTGCCGTTTGGAACGATGACCACGTCGCCCGAGGCGATCTGGCGCGCGCTCCCGTTGTCGATGCGGGCGCCGCGCACTTCGTCGGATGCCGTGGCCTTCCCATCGACCACCGTGCCGCCGGTGACTAATTGCGCGCTGCCACCGAGGACGTAGATGATGTCGGTGTCCTTTGCGTGCACCTCGGCCATTCCCGGCCCTTCGCGTCGCGAGGCGTGCACCATGTAGTTGTGCGTCCCGTCGCCGTCGTAGAGCACGGCGCCCTTGGCGAATGCGGCCGCGACTTCCTGGTGCGACCAGGCGTGGATGGGACCCGAGGTGGTGGGAGCTGCGGCGGGCATCGCCGAGAATGCGGAGGCACCGGCCATCGCCAGCTGTTCGTCCTGCGGTGCGCTGGCTGCGCCGCTCACGCCGACGCCGCCGACGATCTCGCCGTCGACCACGATCGGGACTCCGCCCTGCAGCGGCGTGAAGTCGTTGAGCGCGATCATCGGCGTGCGCCCGTTCTTGATGATGTCCTCGAAGACGCGCGTCGGCTTCTGGAAGAGGACGGCGGTGCGGGCCTTGCCGATCGAGATGTTGGCGCCGGCAGCGAAGGTGTTGTCGATGCGCTCGAGTGCCATGAGGTTGCCGCCGTTGTCCACGACGGCGATGACGCCGGTGGTGTTCAGGCGAGTCGCTTCGGCGACAGCGGCGGCGATCACGCGTCGGGCACCGTCGGCGTTGAGCGAATGGCGCGCCACGACCTGGGCGTGGAGCGGCGCCGCGAGAAAGGCGGCGGCGACGAGCAAGCGAGGGATGCGGGGGGACATGGGAAGTGCTCCGGTAGTGAGTTGATCGATGGGATTGTCAGCGGCGCTCGGCGAGTCGCACGACGTGGCCGTCGGGATCTCGCACGACGAGCGCCTTGGTGAAGTCGAAGGGAGAGGCGGAGAGCGCGATCACGCCGCCGGTGAGGACCGGGACCGCCGCCAGCCGCAACCGCTGGATCGCGCGCTCGGCGTCGGGGATCGCCAGCGTGCTCTCCCAGTGCAGCAGGTCATTGGCGCGGGCGTCGGCCGGGTACGCCCGCCCGTCGCGCGGGGCGAGGTACTCCAGGAGTTCGACGCCCGGCCCCGCCGCGGCGCGGAGCGCCGTGATACGCAGGTGCGCGCCGAAGACGTTGTTGAGGTGCTCCTGCTCGGTGCCGTAATTCTCGCTGGCGCCGGCGACCTTCATTCCGAGGAGGTCGCGGTAGAAGGCGAGGCTGCGTTCGGTATCCCGCGAGACGATCGCCGTGTGGTCGATCCCGAGGAAGAGCGTGTCGCCGGCGTTGCGGTGCCACTTGGCCGCGCCTTTCCCCTCGGGGAAGTGCAGGATCTCGAGGACGTGC
>JBGAHX010000085.1:0-13957 GCA_044225935.1 Gemmatimonadaceae bacterium | reverse complement strand
GCGCACGCTCGTCATCGTCGGCGTCGGGCTCGTCGGGCGTGAGGTCGCGCGACTCGGGCAGGCGTTGGGGATGCACGTCGTCGGAGTCAAACGAACGGTTGCCGGCGTGCACGCCGCCGACCTGCACCTCGATGCGCTGCTCGCCCCCGAAGAGCTGCAGCAAGCCCTCGGGATGGCCGAGAATCTCGTCCTCATCGCGCCGCACACCGAGGAGACCGACCAGATGATCGGGGCGCGGGAGCTGGCGCTGCTCCCCGAGAATGCCGTCGTCATCAACATCGGGCGCGGTGCACTCGTCGACGAACCGGCGCTGGTGGCGGCACTCCAGTCTGGGCGGCTGCTCGGTGCTGGCCTCGACGTCTTCGCCGAGGAGCCGCTCCCACCGGAGAGTCCGTTGTGGGAGATGCCGAACGTGATCGTGAGTCCGCACAGCGCGAGCACGTCGGATCGGGAGAACGCGCGCATCACGGAGCTCTTCTGCACGAACCTCGAGCACTTCCTCGCTGGCCGTCCGCTCCTCAACCAGCTGCAGATGGAGCGCGGCTACTGATGCGCAGCATATGAACGGACTCGTGAACGATCCGGTCCTCATCTTCTGCGCGTTGGCAGCGATCGTCCTTCTCTCCGTCTGGCTCGCCGACCACGTCGCAGCGCTCCGGACAATCGGCTCGGCGGCGACGGCGATTCTTCTCGCGCTGCTGCTATCCAATACCGGAGTGCTGCCGGGTTCCTCGCCCGTGTACGACTTCCTGCTCGGTCGCGGCGTGATCGCCGGGATCGTGCTGATTCTTCTGAGCGTCGACATTCGCTCGATCCGGAGCGCCGGCGCGCCGATGCTTGCTGCATTCGCGCTCGGCGCAGTGGGATCGATCGCCGGTGCGATGATCATGGCCTTCATCGTCGATGGCGCACTTGGCGACGAAACGTGGCGCCTGGCCGGACAGTTCTCCGCGACCTACATCGGCGGCGGGATGAACTTTGCCGCGGTAGGACAGGAGCTTGGGACGCGGAGCGACCTCTTCTCGGCAGGGATCGCGGCCGACGTGATCGTCACGGCGATCTGGCTCGTCGCCTGCCTGACGATTCCCGAATTCATGCCGAAGCGGGAGAAGGACAGTCCGGCGCCAGTAGGCGACGCCACGCACGAGACTCCGCACGAGGCAGGTACGTCGAGGCCGGCGTTAGGCCTCGACCGCCTCCTCGGGAGCAGCGGTACCCCGATGGCGCTCATCGATTTCGCCGGCCTCATGACAATCACGTTCGGCACCATTGCCGCATCTGATGCCCTGGCGACGGCGTTTCCGGCGATGCCAAAGGTGCTCTGGCTCACGACGCTCACCTTGCTGCTCGCGCAGGTGCCGCTGATCCGCCGCCTCACCGGCGGAGTCGTGCTGGGGAATTTCCTTCTGCTTCTTTTCCTGGCGAGTAACGGCGCGAAGTCGGTGATCGCGCACATCGTTCAGGTCGGTCCGGCGATCTTCTATTTCGCGGCCGGGACTGTGCTGCTGCACGGCCTCATCATCTTCGGCATAGGCTTCACACTACGGATGAATGGCGACGTACTGTCGGTCGCGTCGCAGGCCAACGTCGGCGGCTCGACCACCGCGATGGCGTTGGCGGGTTCGCGCAAGCGCACCGATCTCATCCTCCCGGGAGTCGTGGCCGGGATGCTCGGCAACGCACTCGGCAACTACGTGGGCGTTGCTGTCGCGTACGCGGTGCGAGCGCTCGCCTGACCCAACACTTCCTGAGCGCGCTGCGTTAGGCGAAGGAGCGCGTCCCCCCCAGAACGCCGAGCGCGCGTCATTCTTGCCTACGCCACGCGCTCGCCACGAGCGACGGGGCGGCGTGCGACGTCGCGATCGACGTGTGCGCGGGGCTCATCGGTGTGGGGGGATCGCGCGATGTCGGCTGGATCGGAGAGGCACGCCAGGTCGGGGACGTCGGTTGCGCTGCTGGTGTCCGTGGCGCTCCTCTGCGGGACGATCCTCGTCGTCGTCGCGAGGCGCAGTCGGCCGCAGCGATGGCCCGAGCCGGTGCGAACCGCTACGGCGGTCGGCGACTCCGTCTGCCTCTCCTGCCACAAGGACAAGGCGACGTACGAGACCACCGCCCATCGCCTCACCACGCGACTGCCGGCGCCCGGCGCGATGATCGGAAGCTTCGCCGACGGGCGGAATGAACTGCGCACAACCAACGATGCGCTGCATTTCCGCATGCATGCCGACTCGTCAGGCTTCTACCAGACGGCGATCTTCGGCCGCCCGCCCGACACGACGTCTCGCACCGAGCGCGTCGCCATCGTCGCCGGTTCGGGGCGAAAGGGACAGAGCTTCCTCTACCTGAGAGATTCGCGCCTTTTCCAGCTCCCCGTCTCGTCCTGGCGCAATCCGGACACCTGGATCAACTCCCCGGGGCCGGCCTACGTGGACGGCGTGGCGAACTTCTCGCGAGGCGTGGCACCGCGTTGTCTCGAATGTCACGCGACGTGGATCGAGTCAGTCCCCGACCTGCGGATCGAAAATCGTTTCAAGACCGAGACGGCGATCCTCGGGATCACCTGTGAGCGCTGTCATGGCGCCGGTGGAGAGCATGTGGCCGGCGAGCGATCGATCCTTCACCGCTTCAAGCGGGTGGCGATCGTGAATCCGGCGCGGCTCAGTCGCGAGCGGCAGATGGACACGTGCGCCCAGTGCCACGGCGGGCTCGGCGAACCGAGGATTCCGTCGTTCACGTACGTCTCGGGGCAACGATTGTCGGACTTCGTGACGCTCCCCGCAGCGACGCACGACACCACGGTGGATGTGCACGGCAACAAGGTGGGGCTGCTCTCGCAGAGCACGTGCTTTCTCAGGTCGCAGATGACGTGCCTCACCTGCCACGACGTGCACAAGCAGCAGCGGGACGCGAGTGAATTCAACGCGAAATGCCTCGCCTGCCACCAGGTCAAGAGCTGCGGAGAGTTTGCCACGCACGGGGCGTCGATCACGGGACACTGTGTCGACTGTCACATGCCGATGAAGCCCTCGCAACTGATCGTCTCGTCCCTCGACGGCAAGAAGGAACACGCGATGATCCGCACGCACCTCATTCGGGCGTACGCGACCGCCGAAACGCCCTGAGCGCGGGAACGCTCCCGGTCTGCGGCCCACACATCGCACCCTCACCGATGCAGGCGGCGCCCTGTACATTTGCCTCCCCGGTCCACGCCCGCTGTCGTCGTCGATCGCCGTAGGGAGGTTGCATGCCGTGGTCTCGTCTCGCGCGGAGCGTACAAATCGCGGTGCTCGCGATCGTGTGCGGCCTGCCGCTGCGCGCGCAGGAAAGGAACTGGAAGGGGCGCGTCGTGGACGACCGCACCGGAGCGCCATTGGCGTCGGTGGAAGTGTCGATCGCGGCGCAATCGCTCCGTGTCACGTCCGACTCTGCTGGACGTTTCACCTTCGAGCGGCTCGCCGATGGCACCCACCAGCTCACCGCGCGGCGCATCGGGTTCGAACCGCTGTTGACCACAATCACCTCTCCCGGAGCGGATGAGCATCTGCTTCGACTGCTTCCCGCGTCGACGGAGCTGTCGAAGGTCAATGTCACCACCTCCGCGGTCGACCGGCGATTGACGCTCTTCGAGGCGCATCGCACGTCGAACAACGGGGGCTCCTTCCTGACCACCGAGCGCCTGCAGCGGGAGAAGGGGCGCCCGCTCGGCGATGTCATGCAGTCGGTCGTTGGCTCCGACATCGTTCGTGGTCGCGGCAGCGCCGCGTTCTTTGCCACGCGCCGCGGCTACGACTCGTTCATGCTCATGCCCAAGGCGCGCGATGCCGATCGGGCGCGCGGTGCGTCGACAGGGCTGTGCTACGCGGCGGTAGTCGTCAACAACGTCTTCGTCTATCGCGGCGGAGACGAGGAGGAGCTGTTCGACCTCAACCAACTCCCCCCGGACGACATCATCGCCGTGGAAGTCTACAAGGGGGGAGCGACCATGCCGCTCGAGTACAACACCACGCGCAAGACGTGCGGCCTCCTGGTGATCTACACGAAGTAGCCACGACCGACCAACGCAATCACGCCGGCGCAGGAGGGAGCATGCAGAAGATCCAGGTGCAGGGGGCACATCACATCACGATTGTCGGCTCCACCAAGCAGAGCGCGATTGATTTCTGGGAAGGAGTGCTCGGGATGCCCTTCATCTTCGAGCAGCCCAACCTCGGAAAGCCCGATGAGAACCACCTCTACTTCGACCCCGGCGACGGTCGCCTCCTCACCGTGTTCACCAACGAATCGCGTCAGGATGCGGGGCGCCCCGCGCCGCGGGAGATCGGGTGCGTGGATCACCTCGCGTTCAATGTCTCGCGCGCGACGTTCGTCGTTGCACCTGCCCGCCTCACCGCGCGTGGCATCGAGTTCATCGAGCGAGATCGCGGCTTCATGAATTCGATCTACCTCAAGGATCCGAACGGGCTCAAGGTCGAACTGGCCTGCTACAAGTTCGAGGTCCCGGAGGGATTTCGGGCGGCCGATGTGCTCATGGCGTCTCACCGGCTTCGCGTCGCGCGCGGCGATCATCACATCACCGAGGAGCACCTCGCCGATGCGATCGAGGAGCTGCTCGCCACGCGCGACCGCCTGGAACGCTCGGAGCGTGACACGCAACTCGAGGGCGTCGGCAGGTAATGGCGCCACGAGATACTCGCGCGTAGCCGTTCCAGATGCCGAGCGAACTGCACGTCACCGTCCCGGGCGCCAGCGACATCCTGCGCGTCACCGACGCGATTCGCGTTGGGCGCGCCGACTCCAACGGTATCGTGCTGGCGTACGAGATGGTGAGCAGCGAGCATCTCGAGCTGCGACCGACCGCCGACGGGTGGGAGATCGTCGACCTTGGGAGTACGAACGGGACCTTCGTGAATGGTGTCCTCGTCACGCGCGCGCCGCTCGGCGCGCGCACCGCCGTGCGCCTGGGAAAGACCGGTCCCGAGCTGCGCCTCGCCATCCCCGGCAAGGGGCGTCCGAGCGGAACGCAGGAGGTGACGAAGGACAAGCTCATCGAGCGCTACCTGTCCGACGAGCAGCCCGAGCACATGTCGCGGCACACCGGGATGCTGCGCGCCGCATTCCAGGAACGCCGCGATCTCGAGGCGAACGACTGGATCAAGCGTCTCCGCAAGTGGCGCGTCGCCGTTCTCGCCCTCGTATTCGTGACGGTTGCAGCTGGCGGCATCGCCATCTGGCAGGCGCGCCGTGCCGACGAGCTGCGCACCGCGGCCGGCTCCGTCTTCAACACGATGAAGGCGCTCGAGCTCGACGTCCGCCGGCTGCAAGCGAGCACCGGCCCCGACGCGGCGATCCAGGAGCGGCAGGCAAGGCTCGAGGCGCAGTACGAGGACCTGGTCAAGACGCTAGGTATCTACAGCAAGAGCACACCGCCCGACGTGCAACTGATCTACCGCACGATTCACCGGCTGGGCGAATCGGAAGCGAACGTCCCGCGCGGTTTCGTCGACGAAGTGCGCAAGTACATCAAGCGCTGGAATCCCGAGGACCTGCAGGCCGGCTTCGCGCGCGCGCGCGCACTCGGACTCGGGCCGAGCGTCGCGGGAATCCTGCTGTCCCACCATCTTCCGCGCGAGTTCTTCTACCTCGCGCTGCAGGAGAGCAAGCTCGATCCGAAGGCCGTCGGTCCATCGACTCGGCTGGGAGTCCCTAAAGGACTGTGGCAACTCATTCCGCCAACGGCCGAGGCATATGGACTCAAGCTCGGCCCGCAACAGGGCGAGCGGACGTACGATCCGTCGGATGAGCGCCACGACGTGCAGAAGGCGACCGCTGCGGCCGCCCGCTACCTCGAGGACATCTATACGACCGATGCGCAGGCCTCCGGGCTTCTCGTCATGGCGTCGTACAACACGGGAGAGACTCGGATCAGGCGCCTGATTCGGTCCATGCCCGAGTCTCCCGCGCAGCGCAACTTCTGGGCGCTGCTCGAGCGGCATCGCGCCGAGATTCCCGCCGAGACCTACGACTACGTCTTTCGCGTCGTATCGGCGGCAGTCATCGGCGCCAATCCGCACCTGTTCGGCTTCAACTTCGATCCGCTACCAGGCGCTGGCCCCGACGCAGCCGAAACGCGCGCCGCGAACTAGTTCGCGCAAATCAGTTCACGCGAGTGGAAGTCTCGGCATTCAGCTCGCGAGAAACTTGCGGATGTTCTCCAACTGCGCGCTCCATCCCTGTCCGTTCCCGGTGAATGCCGGAACGCGACGCGCGACCGGGAGTGCGTCGAACCCCGACTCGACGATCGTGAGCCGAGTGCCGCCATCGACCGGCTCGATGGTGAACGTCACCAGCGTGGTGGGCTCGCTCGCGTAGTCGACGTTGGGATCGATCGCGTTCGGGTGCCACCGGAAGGAGAAGAAGCGCTCGGGCTCCATCTGTTCGATCCAGAGATGGAGCGTGAGGTGCTCATAGTTGGGAATCGCGATCTGTCCGCTCGACTCTCCCCCCGGAGTGAACGGGGTCGTGAGATGGACGCCGAACCAGCGATTGAACTGCGAGACCTCGGTGATCGCGCGCCAGACGCGCGATGGCGTGGCGTCGAGGACGACTTGTCGCTCGAGCCGATCCGTCGAGCTGGCATCGTCAGGCAGAGAGGCGGAAACGTCGCTCATCGCATTCCTCACTTGGAGTTCGCGGACGGTTCGTCCGGCGTGTTGTCGGGGTGCCGAAGAAGCTCGGCGAGTCGCTCGATGCGGATGTCCCAGAGGCGTTCGTAGGCGCGGAGCCAGCTGTCGGCTCCGGCGAGGGGGCGCGGATCGATGCGGCAGTAGTGGATGCGCCCGCGCACGGTGCGCTTCACCAAGCCAGCGCGCTCCAGCGTCTGGATGTGCTTGGAAGCTGCGGCGAGCGACATCTCGTGCGGTGCCGCCAGCGCACTCACCGTCAGCTCTCCCTTGGCCAGTCGCGCGAGCATGGCTCGGCGGG
This sequence comes from Gemmatimonadaceae bacterium, assembly GCA_044225935.1. GTDB lineage: Bacteria > Gemmatimonadota > Gemmatimonadetes > Gemmatimonadales > Gemmatimonadaceae > SCN-70-22. Next base: position 6,976 of record JBGAHX010000085.1, on the reverse strand, counting down.
TGTGGTCGCCGAGCGCGCGGAAGACGAGGTCGAGGCGGTCCTCTTTATGTTCAACCATGAGGTTGAATGTATGGACGACCGTTCGATTGTCAACTGCATGGTTGAATGAATTACCGAGGTCGAGCGGGACTTCGTACGCACATCGGGTCGGACACTTCGACGACCGGTCGGGGCACAAATGATCGAGGGTCTCCATCCGGCGCCCGGCATCGGCGCGACCAGCGACCATTCGTGATACGACTACTCGTCCCGCCCGGGAATCGGCGTATCACGTGCAGGATGCCAGCGGCGCCCGGAGTTCCTCACCTTGACGTCATCGGTCGCAGGACGACCGCCGCAGTCGCGACGTGTCGTTGACTCGTTCCGCTCGCCGGAGTGCTTCCATGCTGCTGTGCACGAGGAGAATCAGCATCGCGTCGATCACACACCGACTGCCGCGGCGATGGATCGCCACCATGGCCATCGCCGTTGCAGCTGCACCGTCAGCTGCACAGGGACCGACCGCGATTGCCGGTGTGAGCGGATTCGGGCCGGACACGCCGCTCGCGCTTCGCAATGCCCGCGCACTCTGGGTCGACTACCGGGGGCGTCGCGCCATGCGCCTGGCCCCGCTCGAGGGACACGAACGCGACAGCGATCAGGAACTGGAGGCGGAGCTCGTCGGCTCCGACTTCCACGACGGAGTGATCGAGGTGGATGTGTCGGGGGCCCGACGCGCCGGCTACGCCACCGACAATGCGAGTGCGTACAAGGGATTCGTGGGGATCACGTTTCGATCGCACGGCGACTCGTCCGAGCGCTTCTACATACGCCCCGAGAATGCCCGCCTCGATGATCAGCTCTTCCGCAATCGCTCCATTCAGTACGAATCGATGCCCGACTACCCGTGGCCGCGCCTGCGAAAGGAAAGCCCGGGGATGTACGAGTCATACGCCGACATGGAGGCGGGTGGCTGGACCAGGCTCCGCATCGAGGTCAGCGGCAGGCGTGCGCGCCTCTACATCAATGGAGCGCCGGAGCCAGCGCTAATCGTCAACGATCTGAAGCAAGGTGACAGTCACGGGGCGATCGCGCTCTGGGCGCGCATCAGCTCGGACGCCTATTTCTCCAACCTCCGGCTCACATCCGGTCGTCCCGATCGCCCGCCCGCGGCGAACAGGCGTCCCAACGGGATTCCCACCATCGCTCGCGTGGTGAACGGACGTGCACTACCGGTGACCTACCGCGGTGCTTCGGCGTTGCACCTGGTCGCCGACGCGCAAGAAGCCGGGACGGACGACAACATGCTCGCGATTGTCGATGGTGGCGCATTCCGCGACGGAACGATCGAGGTCTCCGTTGCAGGAAGTCCGCGATCCGACGCGCCCCCCGATTCGCGCGGCTTCATCGGCGTGAGCGTGCGCACCGGTCCACACGGAGAATGGTCGGAGGTCTTCTATCTCCGACCGACCAACGCCCGCGCCGACGATCAGCTCAGGCGCAATCACACGGTGCAGTACGCGTCACACCCCGACTATCCGTGGAATCGCCTGCGCGACGAGAGCCCGGGAGTCTACGAGTCATATGTGGACGTCGAAGCCGGCGAGTGGACGCGAATGCAGATCGTCGTGGCCGGGCGCACTGCGCGCCTGTACGTGAACGACGCCAAAGAGCCGTGCCTCGTGGTGACGGATCTCAAGCATGGTGACGGCGCGGGCGCGGTGGCGTTGTGGGCGCACGTGCAGACCGAGGCGTACTTCGGCGGGCTCAAGGTGACGCGCAGGTAGCGCTGGGGAGAAGCGAAGTGGGTGTGCGGCGCCAGACGTGCGCCATCCCGCTTGCAAGCTCGTCAAGCTCGTCGAGCTCTCCTTGCGACACTCCAAGCCCGTGGGTTTCGTAGTCTGTACCACGAACAACTCGCATGCGATTTCGGCGCCGTACCTGGCCCCACGCTTACCCGCACGACCATGACACTCTCGACCCTCCTCCGCCGACTTCGAGGTATCGCGAGTATCGCGACAACCTGGGCCGTCGGATGGGGGATAACGGCGGGAGTACTCGGCGGCATCGGCATGGCAGTCGTCGATCGCCTCTACAGCGTTCCGGTCCCGCTCCTTCCCATGGTGCAGGCATTCGCGATCGCCGGCGCGCTCGCGGGGGCAGTGAGCGGCATCGGTTTCTCGGCGATCGTCGCCACGCTCGGGCGTCGACGCTCTCTCGAAGCGCTTTCGCCTCTCCGCCTCGGACTCCTGAGCGCCGTCCCCGCATGCGCAATCGGCGCCTCGATCTTCGGGCTCGACGTCGTCTTCCTCTCGGCGACCGCGCTGTTCGCGATCGGCGCGGGAGCGACGACCATGTCGCTGGCGCGCCGCGGTGAGGCTCGCACGCTCGACGCGCATACTCCGGTAGCCTTGCCGCGTACGACCTAACGAGCGATCGAGGTGACGCTGCGCTGCGACGCCTCGGCGGGTGACGCTTCTTCGGCACGGACGCCCCGCGCCGACGGCAGTCGATAGAGCACCACGCCCAACGTCACGAGCCAGACCGGCAGTACATAGTTGTTTGCATCGGCGACCAGGGCGACAGCCGGCGTGATGTTTCGCATCGCCGCGATCATACCGATGGTCCCAGTGACGATGCTCCCCCACCCCACCCAACGGCGCGCGTCTCGCAGCAGCGCGATCCCGACGAGCGCGAAAAAGGCCGAGAGCGAGAGCTCGCCGAGAAACTCGCCAATGTAGTTCCCGAGATAGACGTTGAGCCCGCGAAAGACCGCGTCGATCGCGAGCCGCGCGTCGGGCGTCGCCGTGGCGTATGCGCGCCCCAACTCCCAGTGCACGCTCGGCCAGCGCGCCAGGCCGAGGAGCATGCTGACCGCCGCCAGTACGCTCGCCGCCATCGCCGCGCGCATGGCGTCGGGTGCCACGCGCCGCAGCGCGGCCACGGCGCCGACGCCGGCGGGAATAAGGAGAAGCGGGAGAAAGGCGTACACCACCCAGACGCCTCTGCCGGCTTCGTCCAAGGCGAGCAACTTCGGCAGCACCTCGGAGGCCGATCCGTCGAGGACCTGCGGATAGTCGAATCGCGCGGCGAGGTAGGAGAAGACCGCAATGAAGCCGACGGCGGCGGCGATCAGGGAGAGCCCTCCAATGCGAACGGACGCGAGCGATGCGCGATCGGTATTCGTGGTCATGTGTTGGCGAAGGTTCGTGATGCTTGGCGACGGTTGGTCCGGGGGACGGCGTGAACGTACGCGGACCCGTTCTGGCGAGCGCTGACGCGAGGCGCCAATTTCCTGACCGAACGCGCCTTCGGGGGAGTGCCGCTTGCGAGAGACATCGGTTGCGGCCAGCGTCGTGGCCGACATGCTTCAGTACCTGGAGCTTCGTGGAGTTCAGCCGGCCAACGCCACGCGCGCCTGCGGAATCACACTCGCCTTCCCGGCCGAAGCCGACGATCGCGTTCCCGGGAGCCAGGTCGAACGCCTGTGGCGATTCGCCATCGACGAGATGCGCGACCCGCTGGTCGGCCTCCACATGACCGAGGCGTACAGCCCCGGAACGCTCGACATCGTCGGCTACGTGCTCCTGAGCTGCCGCACGATCGGTGAAGTGCTCGATCGGTTGTCGCGATACGCCCGCGTCCTCAACGACGGGATGCGAATCGACGTCGAGCGAAGCGGCACGAGCGCCGTCTGTCGCTGCACCTTTGTGGAGTCGATGGACAACTACCTGCTGCGCGCGCCGGAACAGGCGATCAGCACGGTGTGGGCGGGGCTCGCGCGCGAGCTGGGTCGGATGACTTCCAAGCGCCTCACCGCCACCGAGATCTGGTTCCAGCATCCAACGCCGGGCGCCCCTCTCGCGCAGGAGTACGAACGAGTCCTCAACGCACCCGTGAAGTTCGGTGCCGGGGACTATCGCTTCATCCTTCCGCTTGCTCACCTGGACGAACGCGTGCTCTCGGCAAACCCGCTCCTGCTCCGCACCTTCGAGCAGCACGCCGACGCGGTGCTCCGCAACCTCGAGCAGCAAGGGACCAAGTCGCAGAAGGTCGCGCGCGTCCTCGCCGAGCGGTTGAAGGGCGCGGTGCCACCATTGAGCGAGATCGCGCGCGAACTGGCGATGAGCGATCGCAACTTGCAGCGCGCGCTCAAGAACGACGGGACCTCGTTCCAGCAGTTGCTCGACCAGGTACGCCGCGATCTCGCCGTGCGTCACCTGGCCAACCCAGCGACCTCGGCGGGAGAAGTCGGTTTCCTCCTCGGCTTCTCCGAGCCGAGCGCCTTTCACCGCGCATTTCGTCGCTGGACCGGGATGCCGCCGAGTGCCTATCGAGCGAAGGCGGTGCTCGAACAGTAGCGGCGCGGGCGCGAAGGTTGGCGCGCGCGGTCGTGTCGATGGCGCGTTCGATCATTTGGGAAAGAGGGGTGCGGCTCGAAGTTCTGTGGCACACGCGGCGGGTTTGTCCGTCGCGCTCCCACGACTCGTTCGTGTCCCCCTCCGCCGGAACCTCCCATGAACTCGCACCGCGCCGTCACGCTCTTCTTCGTTCTCTTTGCCACCGCCCCCACGTCGCTCCTTGCGCAGGCGTCGTCTGCGAGCAGCGACACGCCGCGCGTCGGTTCCATCGCGCTCGAAGCCGACGTCCTCGCCTATGGCCTCAACGGCTACTCGGGAATGCTCAACCTGTCGCTGCGCAACGGCCTGCAGGTCGCGTTCGGCACCGGTCGCTACGACGTGCCGAGCTTCCTCCTCGAGGGTGACGACAACTTCGAGTCAGCGCAGTGGAAGGCGACGTCCACGTCGGTGCAGGTGTTGCGCGTGACGTATCGGTTCCGCGGTCCGATGAAGAGCGGCCCGGCGCTCGGCGGCGTGATCCTCAACCAGAACTGGCACCTGCGCTCCGAATCGTTGGGAGGTCAGACGCGCTTTCGTCCAGTGAGCGCCGGTTTCACCGGCGGGTACTACCTGCACCTCACCAAGAACCTGTACCTCTACCCGACCGCCGCCTTCACCTACAACCGCGTCGTGTCGGGTGAACCGTCGGTATCGGGAGCTCGCTACACCGTGGCCAAGCTCGCGCCTAACGGGTCACTCCACATGGGGTGGGAGCACAGCTGGTAGAGGGAGCGCCGGCGCGCGGTGCTGCAGAGAATTGAAGTGCAGAAGCACGCAACATCGGCACGCGGCCCCACAACCAGTCGGCAACTCTCTGTGACCTCCGTGCCCTTTGTAGTGAAGAGCTTTTTCCACAGAGGTCACAGAGGTCGCAGAGGTCGCAGAGGGATCGGGCTCCTACTTCAGGCCAAGCTTGTACAGCGCGCTCGCGTTCGTTCGCATCACCATTCGCGCGATCTGGTGCGCCCGGTCGCGCGTGACCTCACCGTGCCGCAGCATCTCGGTCAGCGCCAGCGCGAGCGCCTCGCGTCCGTGACGCCCCGCGACCCACGCCGAGATCTCCCATCCCATTTCCGGGCCGAGCGCCACGGCATCCGATCCGAACAAGACCTTTTCGGGATACTGCGCGAGCCACATGCGCAGGATCGCCGCCAGGCGCGCCGGGGCGTACGCGAGCGTCATCATCGAGATGTCGGCGTACACGTTAGGCTTCCAGAGCATCGCCGCGGTGTGCGACGCATAGATGCCACCACCATGCACGATGACGAATGGCGTCTTCTGCAAGGCGGGGTCGGCAACTGCCGATTCCAGCAGGATAGGATCGGTTCCACTCGCGCGGTAGCCGTTTCCGAATCCCTCGAACGAATGGACGTGCACGGCCATGCCGAGCCGCCCCGCCTCGCGTGCGACGTATCGGAAGAGCCAGTCCTGCAGCGTCTTGTACTCGGCGCTGGTCGGCTCGCCGCCGTTGACGTAGCGCGCGTAGATGCGAGCAGCCGCAGCCGAATCGGCCGGCTCGAAGTCGAGCGCGCGCAAGTACGCGGCTTCGAACTTCACGGCGACGCACCCTCCCTTGCGCTGCGCCGCGAGCGTGGGCGTTACGACTGTGGATGTGTAGGCCGCCAGCGTGGGCGGGAGTTTGGCGACACCGAGCTCGGTGAGGTAGCGCTGCAGGAGCTTGGTCTCGAGCGGGAAGAGCTTGCCGCGATCGAACGACTCCGCGGCTTCGGTCGTTGTCGACAACGGGAGAAGCAGCGCATCGGCGAAGGCCACCCACTTGAAGTGGGCAGAGTCGAGCCCTGGTCCCATGGCGATGCGATTCGCCAAGACGACCTCGCTCCCCACTTGCTGCAAGACCCATTCAGGGAACCGATCACCCTGCGCCTTGGCGATCTCCTGCATCGACGAACGCAGCGCGCCGAGGTGCTCTTCGGTCAGGTCGGTATGCGGATACTTGTAGAGCGCCTTGTACGCGGCGAGCCAGTCGGGGTTCTCGGCGCGAAGCGGGGCGGGGAGCTCGAACGGGATGCCGTCCAGCGGAAGAGCGTCCGCATCCGAATCGCCCGGTGCGACGGAGTTCGCGTGCGCATGGTTGTCGACGGCGCGAACGGTATCGAGGTACGCGACGATCTCCGGATCGGCGCCGGTGCTTCCGCTTCCCTCTCCGACCCGCTCGGTGGGAACGCAGGCCGCCAGCACGCAGCCGACGAGAAGGAGCGAAGCAGCACGTGCGGGGCGAGGCATGATTGCGAGGGGCAAGGAGAGGAGTGCAAACGGCGCCGAGCGGTCGTGCAATCAGCGCTTCGTGGAGCTCCCCACCACGAGCGTCACCACGCGATCGGGCACATCATCGGAGGCCGGCGGGAGCGTGAGCGTGAGCCCGCCTTCTGTCTGCGTGTAGGGGACCGCTATCCCCGTCGCGAGCATGCTCGCCCGCGTCACAGGTGCGCCGAGGTCGGGGAGCGAGAGGAGGCGGTCCTTCCAGTCGAGGACGTGCACGTACACCGTGTCGCCGCGCCTCGTCGTCGCCCCCCAGGCGCGCGGCGGAACCGGGCCGGCGCGCGTCCCATACACCGAACTTCCATACGTCGAGAGCC
>JBGAHX010000014.1:0-130096 GCA_044225935.1 Gemmatimonadaceae bacterium | reverse complement strand
CTGGCGTGTACATGCCTAACGCCAAGGGTGCCGACGCCTGCTGCGAATACGCAGCCCCCAGCACCATCCCGGTCGCCGCCACGAGCGCCGCGAGGCGCCCGGGGACGAGGCGCGCGACGACGGCACCGTAGGAGAGCGCGATCGATACGGCGAGGAGCGTCGTGAGCGTCCACACCTGCACCAGGTCCGCCCCGACGATGCGCGTGAGCCCGCCGAGGAGCCACATCGCCAGCGGGGGGAAGGCCCAATAGATGTCGCGATAGAAGACCGCGCCGTGCGCGACGCGATCGAGCTCGTGCAACCAGCGACCGTTGTCTCCCCACCAGAGCGAGGGATGCCCCCACACACCGGCACCATGCAGGAGGACGACGCCCAGCGCCGCCAGCATCGCCAGCCGGGTGGACCGCGCCGGCGCGAGCGGGGCGCGCGACTGCTCGATGCTCACGGACGAAACCCGCTCAGGAAATGGCGGCGACGGCGCGGCCCACGCGACGCGGGGGGAGGCGATCGCCGTCGACGAACGCGCGATACCAGAGTTCGAGCGAGAGAAGCCCCCACAGCTGGCGGCCGAACACCGCTTCCTTGCCTAACAACTGCTCGACACCGGCCATGCGATACACGCCGCGCTGGCGCGCGCGATCGCTCAGCAGGATGTCGCCCACGAAGTCGCGAATGGGGCCGCGCAGCCACTCGGTGAGCGGCACCGGGAAGCCCATCTTGTCGCGACGCGTGAAGACGACCTCGGGAATGAACGGCTGGATCGACTCGCGGAAGATTCGCTTGGAGTCGCCCCCCTTGAAGCGCATGGCCGGCGGCATGCGCGTGACCAACTCGGCGATGCGGTGATCGAGAAGCGGAACGCGCGACTCGAGCGAGACCGACATGCTGGTGCGATCCTCGACCTGCAGCAACGCCGGCAGGAGCGTCTTGAGGTCGAAGTTGGTCATCTTGTTGAAGTACGACTTGGTCGACGGGTTGTTGAAGATCTGCGCATACGACTCGAACATCCGCCCGCGCGCCCCCTCGTTCCACACGTCGCTGGTGATGAGCGTGTCGGCGTCCTCGATGCGCGAGACCAGGCGGAAGTAACGCCGGTCCATGTCCTCGAAGAGCCCGTCCTTGAAGAAGCTCTGCAGCATGGGGCGATACTGCTTGAGCATCCCGAGGCTCGGCTCGATCGAATCCCACGACACCACATAACGAGGATCGCTCCCGGTACCGTAGATGGCTCCCTTGAGCGCCTGCTCGAGATACGCGACGAGATAGCGCGCGTAGCCGCCGAACAGCTCGTCGCCCCCCTGCCCGCCGAGCACCACCTTCACGTGCTCGCGCGCCAGCTTGGAGACCGAATACTGCGGGAAGAGCCCGGGCCCGGCGGCCGGCTCGTCCATCATGTAGATCAACCACGGGAGCGTATCGGCGAACTCGCGTGCCGACGGCCACACTTCGTGATAGTCGGCCTTCACGTTCTCGGCGACCGCGCGTGCATAACGCGTCTCGTCATACTGCGGCCCTTCGCGGAAGGCGCCAGTGAACGTCTTGAAGGTGCCGGGGAAGTGCCGCGCGGCGAGCGAGACGACGGTCGAGGAGTCGATGCCGCCGGAGCAGTGCGCGCCGACCGGGACGTCGCTCCGCAGTTGCAGCTTCACCGCATCGTTGAGGATTTCGACGAGCTGCTCGCGGTAGTACTCCTCGGTGTGGTGGAAGTCGAGTTCGTAGTTGTAGTCCCAGTAGCACACGTCCGACGGCGCGCTGTCGCGCCCAGGGCGAAACGTGAGATAGTGCCCGGGCTCCAACTTGCGAATGTCGCGAAAGAGCGTGCGTTCGCCGAGGCAGAACTGGAAGGTGAGGTACTCCTCGAGACCGGCGGCGTCGGGCTCCACGTCCATCATCCCCGTCGCGAGGATTGCCTTGGGCTCACTGGCGAAGAGGAGCGCGCGATCGGTCATCGTCCAGTAGAACGGCTTGATCCCGATGCGGTCGCGCGCGGCAAAGAGGCGCTGCTGCCGTCCGTCCCAGATGGCGAACGAGAACATGCCGTTCAGGCGCTCGAGGCAACGCTCTCCCAACTCTTCGTAGAGATGGAGAATGACCTCGGTGTCGCTGTGCGTGCGGAACTGGTGATGGCGGGCGAAGGCGAACATCCCGTTGAGCCGCTCGAGGCAGCGCTCCCCCAACTCTTCGTAGAGATGGAGGATGACCTCGGTGTCGCTCTGCGTGCGGAACTGGTGATGGCGCGTCAGTTCGCGGCGCAGCTCGACGTAGTTGTAGATCTCGCCGTTGAACGTGATCCAGATCGTCCCGTCCTCGTTGCACATCGGCTGGCGCCCGGCTTCGAGGTCGATGATCGCCAGTCGCTTGTGCCCGAGTGCCGCGGGGCCTTCGATATGGAGGCCATCGCCGTCGGGACCGCGATGCGCGATCGCCTCGAGCATCGCGCCTAACGCTTCGGCGTCGGGCGTGTGCTCGCGTTCACGGGAGACTATTCCGGCAATGCCGCACATTCGCGCTTGAGCTCGAGGGTTTCCACCGGGCGGCCATCGGGACCGTAGGCCGAGAGGGCACGCTCGCGCGCCTGGCGCTGCCAGAGCGTCCCCAGGTCGCCCCACGGATAGATGTACTTGGCGATCAGGACGAGGTAGCCCAGCGTGGTCAGCGACGTCACGACCTTGCTGTCGCTCATCTTCTGGTCGTAGCGGAGCACGAAGCCCACCTCGCCGACGCGCGCCCCCAGCTGCTTGGCCTTGATGATCTTCTCGACCGTCCCGGTAAAGCCCATCCCCTTGAGGTCCACAAAGCGATTGCCGTAGATCGCGATCGCGTCCTTGATGAACGCCGCGCGGTACGCGCGGTAGCCGCTGGTGTATTCCCACACGTCCTTCATCGGGAAGAACGTCTTCATGAGGAGGTTGGCGCAGCGGCTGATGGTGCGGCGGTACCAGTCGACGCCAATCTGGTCGCCTCCGGGTGCATAACGAGAGGCAATGACCACCTCGTAGCCCTCCATGAGCTTCTGCACCATCGCCTTGATATAGCGCGGCTCGTGCGTGTCGTCGCAGTCCATCCGCACGAGGACGTCATGCCGCGTGGCCGTGTCGGCCACGTACTCGAAGCAGTCACGGATCGTCTCGCCGAGCCCACGGTTCCGCCTGTGGGTGATCACGTGCATCGGGTAGCGCTGCACCAGCTCGCGCAGGATCTCCGGCGTGCGGTCGCGGCTGCCGTCGTCGCCGACGACGATCTCGTACTCCGCGTCCATCTCGCGCATGGTCTGCGCGATCTTCTCGGTCAGCGGCTCGAGCGCGTCCTCTTCGTTGTACGCGGGGAGAACGACGTAGATCATGCGCGGAAACGCTCCTCTGGTGCCATGCGTGGTGCTGTTCCTGGTGCCGACGGTTCGGTGCCGGGTACTGCCGGAGTGATCTGGTGCTCGTGCCGGACCGCCGCTCCCCCAAAGCCGATGACCTGTGAGAGCGTCACGGGCCGCCCCGCGCTGAGCGCCTCAGCCCACCCGTCGAGCGACGGGAGGGCGACGACATCCAGCTCGTTGGCGTGGAAGTATTTCGCGGACCCCATGTGCACCGGAAGCAAGGACCGTTCGAGTGAGGCAAACGTGACACGCTCCGACGCCTCGGGACTCACTTCATCGTGCAACACGATGCGCGCGTCCTCGAACGACACGGTCCTTCGCAACCTCCACGCCCCGCGCCGCCGACCGGTGATGAGTCGAGCAATTATCATGCGACGGACCATGGCGCCGAGCCGTACCGAGCGAAAGATCGTCAGGTTCAAGATGCGTAGTACCAAGAACTTGGCGGGCGTGAGCAGCTCGCGATTGACTGCCGCAAATCGGGCCGTCACCATTGCCGTTTGCGGCGCCTCGCTCCACTCTCCCTCGGACTCTCCAAGCAGCTGCGTCGACCAGTCGGTACCGCGCGAGGAGAGAAGAAATCCCGCGTCCTCGTAGGCGATAGAGGAGGACGTTCGGTCGAAGGCCCGCATCGTTCCCCCCTTCGAGAGGTTCGCGATCGCGTAGTAACGTTGCGTCGCCGCAACGACGATTCGGGAATCGTCGAACCTCCTCAACACGTCGCTCCGCTCGCAGGGGAGTGGGGGCGGGGGCTCGCGGCGGGGCGCGCTGTTCGTCGCGGCCACCGCGTAGCTGTGGCAGAGGAGGGGGAGGTTGTCATCGTCGCAGCGGAGCGGCGTCACGACGTTTCCGCTCTCAAGCCGCCGACCGACGAAATCGGCAATCGAGGCGGCCAGCGGATAGTTCGACGCCAGGAGCTCGAGCCCGCCCGGTGCGTATTGGCCGGTGTTGCGGCTCCCGTAGTTCCCACCGATCGATCCATCGGGGTGCACGCAGTGGGAAAGGAACTCCACGCTCTTTCCCAGCGCCGTCCGAAGCGCGCCGTGGCGCCGTTCCTTGCTGGCCAAGGCGAGATAGGTGAGGCCGAACGTCTCGTAGCCCGGATCGGGGCCGCCGTACTCCTCGAACCAACCATCGCGCGACTGGTGCGCGCACACGCGGTCCATCACTTCTTCGGCGCGGGCGCCGAGTCCCTCGTCACCCGTCAGGCGAGCGGCGCGAATGTAAGCGAGCGCGAAGGCCGCCTGATGGTTGTTGATGAACGCGTAGTCCTCGTCCGATGAGGCCGCGAATCGGCAGGCGCGTGCGACGCTTTCGATCGTGCGCGAGAACATCGGCGGCGCCAGCGCATCGCCGAGCAGCTCCGCGGTGGTCGAAAGCGTGAGGACCATCGCCAGCGTGACGCCGTGATCCTGCGAATACGGCGTGAACGAGTCGAATGCGCCGTTGCGATGCTGTCGCGAGACGGTGTGCTCCACCGCAGCTGCAAGCCATTCGCCGAGCTGCGCCTTCTGCGCGAACGGATTGAGCGGATGCCGGTGCCGGTACAACGTGGCGAGCGGCATCATCGACGCCTGCCACATCGTGAGCGGGAAGTCGCGAAACTTCCAGGCCCAGTTCACTCGGTCGAAGCTCCCGCGCGTGGGAGAGCGCACCTCGCGATCGAGGAGCGAGAGGAGACGTGGCGCGACGCCAACGAGGACGCGCCAGTACCGATCGCCCGGCGCGTCGTTCGACTCGTCAGGCACTCCGCGCACGCCGGGTCGCTCAGGCGTCATCGGTCGATGGTGCGGTCATGCGCTTGATGTAGTAGCGCATCTCCTTTCCCTGGGCGAAGGCGGTCCCCTCATGCACGGCGCCGCAGCGTTGCACGAAGATGGTGCTCGGAATGTTGTCGGGTGGGACAACGACATACCACCGGTCCACCCCGCGCTCGCGAAAGGTCGACTCCATGCGCGCCATCATCATGTGGGCGATGCTTCCACCAATAGTCTTCTCGAAATCCTTCGTGCGGAACTGCGGGGGGATGCCGGCCACGATCCACCACCCTTTCACGCCATCGAGAAACTCGAGGTGCTCGCCACCGATGTAGCGTAGGTTCCGCAGGATCGCCACGAGCGCGCGTGGCCTGCGCAGCACGCTCTTGATCGCCGCCAGGAGCAATCCCACCGGATGCCGCCTGACGAGGAAGCCCGTGAGCGAACTGGCTTCGGAAGTAAAGACGTGAAAGCCGGCGATCGTGCCATCCACGCGCGCCACGTCGCAGTGGAAGTTGGGATTGTCCAGGCTTAGCCGATAGAACGCATCGGCCATGAACTCCGGACCGACCGTAGCCAGCGAATAGCCGTTGCGCACCGGATCGCCGAGGAGCGCGAAGTGCATGCGACCGAGCTCGGCGCAATCGTCGGCGCGATAGCGTTCGATGACGAAGGACGTCACGGGATCCGTTGCGCGGGAGAAGTCGCGGCAGCGCGCGGCGCGATGACCGGCGCTGCGCTCACGGTCAGGTCTGTAGAGTGCGTCGCCAGGTGCCGCTCGCGCTCGATGAACGCGTCGTGGATCTCGAGTGGCGTCATCCCGCGCACCCTATCGTCGAAATGCCGCTCGGCGAAGCGCGCGAGCCATGGGCCGTAGCGAGGATAGAAGTCGGCGTTCATCCCGCGCGAATGGTAGTCGAGCACGATGATGCCACGCGACTCGGCGGCGGCATCGACGATCCGGGAAGCGGCGGCGTCGGGATCGGTGATCCCGTTCTTAGTCAGGCGACGGTCGAAGTGATCGTCCATCCAGGCTGGCGGGAGCTGCACGATTGGAAGCGCGCCTCGCGAATCCGGGTGATAGACGCGAAACGGGTGACAGATCCCGCGCCGAAAGCCCGGGTAGTATTCGAGCCCTAACGATGAGTCATACTTGAGCCCCGCCTCGGCGTGGCGGCGCAGCGTCTCGTTGGGGGCGTTCGGGTCGAGGTGCCAGTAGTGATGGCGGTTCCCCGCGCACTCCACGCTCGCGGCTTCGGCGATGCGTTGCACCTCGCGGCGAAGGGTGTCGGCGCTCCGGTGTGCGTGAAACGAGGCGTGCAGCCCGATCTCGCACCCCGCGTCGCGCAGCTCGGCGAAGAGGCGCTGAAAACGCGGGGCGCGCACGTCGTAGAAGTCATCGGGCGTCCCCATGGCGTATTGCAGGAGCGAACCCTGTCGCGCCATGAAGTAGAAGCAGGAGCGAGTCCCCAATCGATCGGTGATGGAGCGCCACTCGCGAAAGGTCCAGAAGTGACTCTTTCCCGTCACTACCCGTGCGGCGAGACCGAGCCCCGCCATGCCGCGATCGCGCACGACGCGCAGCGCCTCGATCGGTCGGATCAGCTCCGGATAGTCCACGTCGTGCGTGATAGCCACGGCGGCGCGTGCCGTGTGGCCTTCCCACGCCCAGGAGAGCGCACGCGCGCCCGTGGGGTCGAGCACCTCGCGCAGTCGCGACGCATAAAGCGATACCATCGGACGCGAGAGAAGCCCGTCGCGCACGAGAACCGAGCCATCGAGGTCGAGATCGTCGAAGCGCGATCGCGGATACGTCGGCTCCGCGGCTCCCGTCAGGAGCCAGTACGTCGCGAAAAGGATATCGGTGGAAAAGTGCAGCTCTCCGGGCGACGTCATGCGCTCCGCCCGCTGCTCTCCGGGAAAGACGAGAAATGGGAGTCCGAGCGACTCTCGTGAGGCGGAGGGGACACGCGACGGCGCGCTGGCGAATTCCCACGAGACCGACGGAATCGTGACCTTGGCGCTGACGTCGTTGCGCGGACCGTAGTAGACCTCGGGCTCGTCACCGTCCTCGTGCCAGGTGAGCCGCGTCGAGAAACCCGCGGTGCCGAGGAGCGTCTCAAGGGCGTACCGCGCCTCGTCGATCGACGCGCCTACCGCGCGGTCGATCGCGACGCTGACCGGTTGACCCGACACTGAAGACATTCTCGGCCGCGTGATGAAGGAGGCGAGGGTCGCGTCCCGCACGGCGTGATCCCGCGGGGATGCGACTCTCAAGGTAGAATTCGGCCCAGCGCTCGGCATCCACGTTCGCGAGCGCACGGCGATCGAGAGACGCGGTGTCGCCGGACTCTGCAACAGGAACGGCGATTGCAAGGACTGCACCCGCTCGCTCCTGCGATCACCAGTACCACATCGCATGCCACTGCCGAACACTCGACTTCGCGACCGTCTTCGCTGCGCCATCCCGGTGGGAGCGCTGCGGATGCTGCTCACGGTAGTTGTCGCGCTGGCCGGTGGGAGAATGGCGCACGCGCAGCAGCCGCGTGCGACGTCGTCGCGGGCGAGCGGCGAGACTCAGGGCGTGCTCGCATTGGTGGGGGCGACGGTGATCGACGTCGAGACCGGCGCGCACCTGACGGATCGCGTCGTCGTGGTCGAGCGCGGGCGTATTTCGGCTGTCGCGCTGCGCGCGGGGTGGCGCGCGCCGCGTGACGCGCGGGTGGTGCAGGTGCCGGGGCGCTTCATCGTTCCGGGCTTGTGGGACATGCACGTGGAGCAGGCACTCCCGCTATGGGATTCGCTCCCCGTCGATTCGAATGCGGCGCTCTTTCATCCGCTCTTCCTCGCCAATGGTGTGGTGGGGGTGCGCGACGTTGCGGGCGAGATGTCGGTCGTGCGCGGGTGGCGCGACGCGATCGAACGCGGAGAGCGCGCGGGACCTCGCATTGTCTTCACGGGTCCCAAGATCGGGATGCGCGCCGTTGCACCTGGCGCTCCGTTTCCGCTGGCGACGCCCGCTGATGTCGACGCGAGCATCGCCGCGCTCAAGCGCGGCGGTGCGACGGCGGCGTACCTGCTGGAACTCGACGAGGATCTCCTTCCGGCGCTCGGTACTTCGCTCGCCAAGCACGGGCTGCCGCTCGAGGGGAACGTCCCGCTCACTACCTCGCTTCGCGCGCAGGTCGCGATGGGGCAGCGCGTCGTGGATCATATGGACGCGATCCTCGCGTCGTCGAGCATCGAGGAATCGTCGGTGCGCGAGACATTGCAGCTGTTGGAGACGCAGCCGTGGTGGGCGCGTTGGGGATGGAAACTCGGCTTGATGACCAAGCCGGAGTACCCGTCGGCGCTCGCGCTGGAGCGATTCAGCGAGGCGCGCGCCGAGTCGCTTTTCGTGCAGCTGGCGGCCAAGACGGTCTATCAGGTCCCCACGTTGCGCCTGCTCGGCGTGCTGAATCACGCGGGGGATTCGGCGGTGCGCCTCCCGCCGGCGCCGCTCGAGCTGCGGCCGCCGCGCCGGCCTTCCGGTGGTTGGCCGGGGACGCCTTATCCCGCGGACCATCCGCTCTCGCGCGTGCAGGCCCGGTTGCTGTGGAGCGTTGGGGCGATGCAGCGCGCCGGTGTGCCGATCCTCGCCGCGTCGGACACGCCGAACCTGTACGCAGCCCCCGGGCTCTCCCTGCACGACGAGCTCTCGCTCCTCGTCAAAGCGGGGCTCACGCCGCTTCAGGCACTCCAGAGCGCAACGATTCGGCCGGCGCAGTACCTGGCGGCGACCGACTCGTTAGGGACGGTCGCACCGGGGAAGGTCGCCGACCTCCTCGTGCTCACCGCCGACCCGACGCTCGACATCGCCAACACCCGCCGCATCGAGATGGTGATGGCGCGCGGTCAACTGTACGGCGGGGCAACGTTAGGCAGCTGGCGCACGGCGGCGACGGCGATGGCGGCGCGGATCGAGGCGTATTGGCGGGCCAAGGAGGGGGCGCGCCGATGAGTCGTTCCCTGCGTCGTCACGCACGCCGCCTGCTGCAGCTGGCGGGCGCGGCCTCGATCGCCGGAGCGATCGCCTGCGATTCGGGGACGACGGTCGTCACCGTGCATCCCGAGCAACGCCTGCAGGTCATGCAGGGGTGGGAAGGGTTGCTCGGGGGAACGCCGGAGTGCAACCAGCACGCCTGGAACCTCGTGCGCGACGAGGTGCTCGACCTCGTCACCAACGACGTCGGACTCAATCGCGTGAAGCTCCCGTTGCGGAGCGGCTACGAGGATTCCACGGATCACTTCGCGCGCTACATGCGCGGCGAGACGACGTTCGACGAGTGGAAGTACACCTGGTTCCGTCCGGTCAACGACGATGCCGATCCGCGGCACGCCACTCCCGCCGGTTTTCAGTGGTCGTTCCTCGATCATCTGGTCGAGACGCAGGTGCTGCCGATGAAGGAGCGCCTGCAGGCACGCGGCGACGACTTGTGGATCAACCTCGTCTACGTCGGCGGGCGCAATCCGGTTCACGTTGGCGCGCCGGCCGAATACGCCGAACTGGTGGAGCAGGCATTCCTTCACTTGCGTGACAAGTACGGCATCGTGCCGCAGTCGCTCGAGGTGATCAACGAGCCGAACATGCACGACACCTGGACGCCGGTGCAGGTGGCGCAGTCGCTGCTCGCCGTGCGAGCCAGGCTCGCGATGATCGGTGTCGCCCCGCAGTTCATCGGCCCCAGCACGAGCACCATGCAGGCGGCCGAGACGTTTCTCGATGGCATGATGACCGTCCCCGGGGCGCGCGAGGCACTGACCGACCTGAGCTATCATCGCTATGGCGGCAATCTCCAGGTGCTCGGGCGGCTCGCCGAGCGCGCCAAGTCGTTAGGCTACC
Organism: Gemmatimonadaceae bacterium; assembly: GCA_044225935.1. Classification (GTDB taxonomy): domain Bacteria; phylum Gemmatimonadota; class Gemmatimonadetes; order Gemmatimonadales; family Gemmatimonadaceae; genus SCN-70-22. Next base: position 120,087 of record JBGAHX010000014.1, on the reverse strand, counting down.
GCACCACGATGAACGAACGCATCGGGGCGGACCAGGACACGCTGTACCAGGACCTCACCGTCGCCAACGTTTCCGCGTGGCAGCAGTTCGCCGTCGTCTTCTGCCCGCCCCCTGAACGCGGCGACGGCGGTGGGATCTACGTGCGCTTCACGACCGAGGACTCGTTGCACCCGACGGCGAGGCTCACGCCCATCGCGCGCCTGCTCCGCCAGTACTTCCGCTACGTGCGGCTGGGAGCCGTTCGCATCGGCGCCGACGCCGCGGGGGGCGACGTGCAGGCAACGGCGTTCAGCAATCCGGGTGGCGGGACAGTCGCGGTCGTGCGCACGCGCGGACCACGCGACGTCGAGGTACACGGACTCCCAGCGGGCGCCTACTCGGTGAGCTGGACGACGGACGTCCCGAACGATGCAGCGCCGACGGATACGACCATTGCGGCTGGCGGGAGCGTGCGCGCGCGCATCCCGCGCGAAGGAGTGCTCACGGTGTACGGTCGATGAACGCGACTGACGCGCCCGACGCGCCGCCGAGTCGCGGTACGCCCCTCGCCTGGTTTGCACTCCTCGTGGCGGGGCAGGGGGCCGCTTTGGCGCTCACCCAGTCGGGGAAGGGTGTCACCTATCCGCACCTCCAACCCGGACGCTTCTTCGCTGGAGCGTACACCGCGGCGACGCTGCTCCTCGCGCTGCAGTTTTTCGCAGTGCTGTGGGGAATGCGCGGGCGGTGGAGCGCCGCATGGGCGTGGCTCGCGCGGACCATCCGCCTGCCGTGGCTCGTCGTCGGCGCATTGCTGCTGGCGGGGTTGAGTGCGGTCGCCTCGCGAGACCCGCGGCGCTTCGCCTTCGAACTCGCGCTCTCGACGCTCTTCCAGGCGATGGCAGCCGGCACTGCCTGGCTTCTCGTCGAGGCGATGGACGACGCCGCCACGGCTCGCGCCGCGCGCGCGGTCACGCGAACGTTAGGCGATGGCGGAGGTGGAGGAGACGGGCGCTTCTTCGATCCGTTCGCGGTCCGGAGTGCGCTGATCGTCGTGGTGGCCTGTGCCGGGCTTGCGTGGTTTGTCTTCCAGCGCATGCCGCATGTGCCCGACGAGATCGTCTACCTCATGCAGGCGCGTTACTTCGCCGCGGGGAAGATGCAGCTCCCGCCGCCGCCGGTGGCCGCCGCGTTCGACGTCGACCTGATGTTCTACGAGCCGGGGCGCGCCTTCTCACCACTCCCTCCCGGGTGGCCCGCGATCCTCTCGATCGGCGTGCGACTCGGCGTGCCGTGGCTCGTGAATCCGGTCCTCAGTGGCGTGTGCATCCTCCTCGTGCACGCGCTCATGCGCCGGCTCGACACCGCACGAACGGCGCGACTCGCCACGTTGCTGCTGGCGACCTCGCCCTGGTTCCTCTTCCTTGGCATGAGCCTGATGACGCACACCGCGACGCTGGCGTGTGCGTTGGCAGCATCGCTGGGCATCGCGGTGGCGCGGGCGCGCAGCGCGGTGCTTCCGGCCGCTGCGGCGGGGATCGGTGTCGGCATCATCGGGTTGATTCGCCCGTTGGAGGGGTTGGCCGTCGCCCTCGTGCTCGGCCTCTGGTCGCTTGCTGCTTCGCATCGCTGGTTCCGCCTCCTGCCGAGCGCCGCGCTCACGGCCGTCACGGTGGTCGTCTCGGCGCTCGCGCTCCCGTACAATGCGGCACTCACTGGCTCGGCGCGCACCTTTCCGATCATGATGTACGTCGATCGGTACTACGCGCCGGGAGCGAACGACATGGGCTTCGGCCCAAACCGCGGCATGGGATGGGGAGGGCTCGATCCGTGGCCCGGGCACGGGTGGCGCGACGTGATCCTCAATTCGCTCCTCAATGGCGCCGCCCTCAACCTCGAACTCTTCGGTTGGGCGAGCGGATCGATCCTCCTCATCGTCGCGCTGGTTTGCTCCGGACGGCTGCGCCGCAGCGATTGGGCGATGCTTGGAGTCATCGCCCTCATCGTGACGCTGCACGCCTTCTACTGGTTCGGCGGTGGACCGGACTTCGCCGCTCGGTACTGGTACCTCGTCATCATTCCCTGTGTAGCGCTGACCGCGCGCGCGCCGGCCGCGCTGTTCGGCGGCGGCACGCCGGCCGCCACGCGTGCCACCGTGGCGATGCTCGCGCTTTCTGCTTCGGCACTGCTCACCTGGATGCCATGGCGCTCGGTGGAGAAGTACTACCACTTCCGCAACATGAGCCCAGACATGCGCGAGTTTGTTGCAGAGCATCCGCTTGACTCTGCGCTCGTCCTCGTGCGTGGTCGAAGGCATCCCGACTATCACGAGGCTGCGCTGGAGAACCCGCTCGACCTCACGCATTCGTCGCGCACGATCTTCGCCTGGGATCGCACGCACGAGGTGCGACAGTCGGCGGTGGCGGCATATCCCACGCGTCAGGTCTACATCGTCGACGGTCCGACGATTACCGGCGGCGGCTTTCGGATCGCCGCCGGCCCCCTCCCTCCGGGCTCGCTCGCGCCCGAGCTTCCCAGCTCGGTCAACATCCCGGCGGTGATCGCTGGCGAGCGGCGCGAAGGGTCGCAACAGCGCACACCGTGACGTCGAACGCTGGCGCCGCGGCGTTCCCGCTCTCGGTGGTGGTCGTGCGCTTTGCCGGCGGCGACGCGATCGTGCGCACGCTCGACGCGCTCGCGGCGCAGGTGGAGCGCGCAGGGGGCGAAATCATCGTCGCGCATCGGGGCAACGATGCACCGTCAGCTGCAAGCGTCGCGCGCTTTCCCTCCGTGCGATGGGCTGCCGGCGATGCCAGCGCCACGCCGGCGCGCCTGCGGGCGCTCGGTGTCGCGGCGTCGAATGGTCGCATCGTGGCGTGTACCGAGGACCATTGCGTTCCCTCGGCCGACTGGATCGAACGCGTGCTGCATGCGCACGGTGGCACGTCGGCGATCGTGGGGGGAGCCATCGACAAGGCGCCGACAGAGGCGGTGGCGCCGTGGGTGGCGTACCTCCTCGACTATGCGCGCTACATGTCGCCGCTCCCGCCCGGTCCGTCCGCACATGCGTCGGACTGCAACGTCTCGTACGAGCGACGCGATCTCGACGCCGTGCGGGATGCCTGGCGCGAAGAATTCCACGAGACGACCGTACAGTGGGCACTCGCGGCGCGCGGTGTTCACGTCGTGCTCGACCCCTCGATCGTGGTGCAGCAGCATCGCGAGATCGCGCTCGGCGAATATCTGCGCGAACGCCGCGAGCATGGGCGCACGTACGCAGAGACGCGCATTGCCGGTGCGTCTGCCCCCGCGCGCGCACGATTCGCGCTGCTCGCGCTCCTCCTCCCGCCCGTGCTGGTGATGCGCGTGCGTCGAGTCGTCGCGTCGCGCGGCGGCGCAGCCACGATACCGAACGGGGTGTGGGGGCCGCTCACCCGCGCCGCGATCGCCTGGAGCCGCGGTGAGCTGGACGGCTATCTCGGACGTCGATGAGTAGCGCACCGGCACCTGGCTCGCGCATCCCGCTCATTCAGCAACGCTCGGCGGCCGAATGGACAGCGTTAGGCGTCGCCTGTCCAGCGTGTCGCGGCGCGCTCGCCGATACCGCCGGACCGTCGCTCGCCTGTGCCGCGTGCGGCGCTCGCTTCCCCGTGGTCTGCGGTATTCCTGACCTGCGCACGCTCGGCGATCCCTACCTCTCGACAGGCGACGACGTCGCGGCTGCCGAGGCGCTCGTCGCGAGAGACGACCGCCTCGCGTTCGGGGCCCTGTACGCGTCGTACTACGAGGGAAACGCCAAGGTGCCACAAGAGCAGGTGGCGCGCTTCACCCACGGCGTGCTCGCCGCGGCCGGTCGCGCCGAAGCGACCGTTGCGACGTGGAACGAGCTGGGCGCCGAGGTCCCGCGCTCCGGAACGATCGTAGATCTGGGGAGTGGCACCGCGCCACTTGCCACCCTGCTCGCGGCGCGCGGACATCGGGTGCTCGCCCTCGACGCCGGACTGCGCTGGCTCGTCCTCGCGCGCAAGCGCGCGGCCGAGCGGGGGATCGACCTCCCGGTCGTCTGCTGCAACGCCGAGGCGCTTCCCGTTCGCGATGCCACAGCTGCAATGGTGGTGGGCGAGTCGGTGATCGAGAATGTGTCCGACGCGGATAGCGCCCTGCGCGAGCTTCGGCGGGTGACCGCGATGCACGCCGTCGTTGCCCTCACCACGCCCAACCGCCACTCGCTAGGCCCCGATCCGCACCTCGGGCTCATGGCCGGGGGGTGGCGCTCCACCGAAGTGCTCGCGCGACACGCCGAACGCACTGGACAAGTGATGCCGCGCCGCCGTCTCTTCTCGCCGGGCGAGCTGACACAGGCGTTGCAGCAGGCGGGCTTCGCTGAAGTGCGCTGCGCGCTTCCTCGTTTTGCCGATGCGCAGCGCGCGGGGCTCCCGCTCCCGGTGAACCTCGCGATTGGCGGATATCATCTGGCGCGTCGCGTCCCGGTACTGAACTCGATCGTCTTACACGTGGCACCCACCATCGCCGTCGTCGCGCGGAGCGCATGAAACAGAGATCGTCGCCATTTCGCAACAGCCGACCCCTCGTCCTCGGTGCCTCGGGTTTCATCGGGCACTGGGTCGCGCGCGCGCTGCGCTCGCAGGGTGCGCACGTCATCTGCGCGGTGCGCACGGTGGACGCGGCGGAGCTTCTGGCGCGTGATGCGATCGGAACCGTCATCGTGCGGCGCGATCTGAGCGATCTCGATGCGCTCCAACAATGGCTCCCGGCTCTCCGCCCGTCGATCGTCTTCAACCTCGCCGGCTACGGCGTCGATCGCAGTGAGCGCGACGAGGCGACTTCCGACCTGGTGAACCACCGCTTCGTCGAGGCGCTCGCGCGGGTAGTCGCCGCAATGCCGCACGACGAATGGGCAGGGGCGCGACTGGTGCACGTCGGCTCGGCGCTCGAATACGGAACGACGGGGGGGATGCTCAGCGAATCGTCGCCGTGTGCGCCCACGACGCTGTACGGTCGCACCAAGCTGGCGGGGACGCTGGCGCTGCAGCAGGTGTGTCGCGAAACCGGGCTCGAGGCGTGCGTGGCGCGCCTGTTCACCGTCTTTGGGCCTGGCGAACACCCGGGGCGACTCCTCCCCACGCTCATGGCGGCCGCCGACGGGGAGGAGACCGTCTCGCTGAGCGCGGGGACGCAATCGCGCGACTTCGCCTATGTGGAAGATGTCGCCGAAGGGTTGTTGCGGCTGGCGGTGAGCGACGTGGGGCCCGGGGAGATCGTGAACCTCGCCACCGGCGTGATGCACCCTGTGCGCACCTTCGTGGAAGCGGCGAGCGACGTGCTCCGCATCCCGCGCGCACGCCTGGGCTTCGGACTCGTCCCGACGATGGCCGAGGAGATGTCGCACACCGGTGTGTCGGTCGACGCGTTGCGGAGTCTCACGTCCTGGACCCCGGACGACGACATCGCCGGAAGTGTCGCGCGCACCATCGCGCGCACCGCCGAAGAGCGCCGCCGGAATGAACGCCTCGCCGAGCAGCCGCGCGCGGCGCGCTGAGGAAACGCCGCGGACGAGGCGCGCGGTGCGTTCGCCGGACGCGGCGCGTTAGTCCATCGCCACGCGCGCCCTCCGCCTAACGCCTGACGGCGAGCTCCGGCGGCTCGACATTCATCACGCCAGTAACCGTCGACTCAGGCGTACCGAGCAGGAGCCGGTCGATCGCCTCGACCCCCTGCATTGCCGAGTGATCCTGGTTCGAGACCTCGTACTTCCACGCGCCGAAGCGCCCGCGACTGAGAATGCCGCGCGCCTCGAGCGTCGGCTGCACGGCGTCGAGCACCTCGTCGCGACCGAGCCACGGCGTCGGGTATCCATGCGGGAGTCGACGGTGCCAGCGCGTCACGATCGGCGTGCGCTCGTCGATGAATCCAACCTTGCGGAAGCCGGCGATCACCTCGTCGACCACGCGCGCCTCGTCCACCGGCTTGACCGACGACTCGCTCACCTCGGCCATCAACGACCACTGCGCGCCGGGGCGCGCCACGTTGTACTTCGAATAGTTGCTGAAGACCGTGACGCGGTAGAACGGCGTGTCTCCCTCGGGGAAGTACATCCAGCACTTGGTGCGCAGCGCTTCAGGCGGTTCGCCCTCGAAGCCGACGCCGATGATGTGACTGGACGAGTGCACGAACCGGTCGGCCATCGGCTGCAACGCCGGGAGGTCGGTTGCCAGGCGCAACATGCTGGACAGCGGCATGCTGCTCACCAGCGCGTCGTAGCGCTCGGTCGAACCGTCGTCCAGATGCAGCTCCCGGGCGCTGGTGTCGATCGCCATCACCGACCGCCCGAGCGTGAGTCGTCTGGCCGGGAGCTGGTCGGCGAGCGACTGCCAGATCGCCCCGGTCCCGCCGCGCTGAGGGAAGCGGAACGTTGCGTTAGGCCCCCAGCTCACGTCGTCGGCGCGCCGCACGAGGTTGCGGAGCACGCGCGCCAGGTCCACGGTGGCCACGCGCTCGCCCATCCACGTCGTCCCCATCGTGTGTGGCTCGCGCGCCCAGACCTTGAAGTTGTACGGGTACATGAACACGTCGCACAGCCCGCGCCCGAAGGAACGGTGCAGCCACTCGGCAAAGTTCGCGGGGGGCGAAGAAGGGGAGGCGCGATGGATCTCCACCAGTCCCTCGAGGCAACGCACCAGGTCGTCCTCGGGGAGGCGCCAGATGTTGTTCTGGAAGGGGTACGGGACCCAACGCTCTCGCATCCAGACCCACGCTTCGCGCTCGTGCGTGAACCAGGCATCGCCTAACGCCTGATCCATCAGCCGGTCGAAGTAGCGGTAGTGCGAGAAGAGGACGTGCCCGCCGAGGTCCCAGGTGAAACCGGCGTCGTCGACGTACGACGTCGAGAGTCCGCCGGGACGTGGCGTGGCGTCGATCAGCGTCCAGTCTTCGTGCCCGTGCTCGGCGAGGCGCCATGCCGCGCCCAATCCGGTCGGTCCGGCCCCGATGACGACGATGCGCATGGTCAGCGAGTCGTGGCGTTGAGCGCGCTGCGGAAGTCGAGCAGCTGACGGAACGCCCGCGCGCAGAACTTGATCAGCTTCCACCGGCGAATCGACACCGTCCCCGTCTCGCGATCCTTGTGCGTCACATCGAGGTACCGGATCCGGTAGCCGCGTCGCGCGGCGAAGACGGCCAGGAACAACGAAGGGGCCAGCGTCCCGTCGGGAATCAGCGGGCGAGCCGACGTCCAGAGCGAACGGCGCAGGAGTTTGTACGGGACGTTCGAGTCGTAGAGGCGCACGCCGAACAAGGCGGAGAGACAGAGGCGGATCACGACCGTGAGGACCTTCCGCAGCTCGGCATCGTGCCGCACGCGCCTAACGCCGAATGCCGCGTCATTCCCCTGCTGCATCGCGGTCCAGAACGGTGCGAATTCCTCTAGCGGAATCTGGTTGTCGCTGTCGATGAGGAAGACGTACTCGCCGGCCGCCTCGCCAAGCCCGGTCATGATCGCCGGGCCGTGCCCGCCGTTGGCCTTGTGGATCACGCGCACGCGTGGATCGGCGGCAGCGAGGCGATCGAGCAGGGGACCAGTGCCGTCGCGCGAGCCATCGTTCACCACGACCAGCTCGGAGTTTGCGACCTGGTCGAGGACGTTGACCTGCACCGCCTGCACCGCGACCTCGATGCCATCCTCTTCGTTGTAGGCCGGCATGACGACGCTGAGAGCACGCGCGTTGCTCATGACGCACGCTGCCGCGTGACAAAGCGCGCCATGCGGGGCGCAGACTTCCAGGCCGGCTGTGGCTCGAGCTCGAGGTTTGCCGGGAGGTGCGAGGCAAGCTCACTGCTCGCCGCGTCGGACTCCCGACCCACCACCCAGACTTCCTCCCCCGGCGACACGTCGATCGCGTCGTGGTTGCCGCGGAGCGACGCCAGCCCGACGATGCCCACCTGCGCCCCCCCTAGCTGCATCGTGCAGGCACTGTCCCACGTGGCGCACGGCGCCGCGCGATTCGGCTCGGCGCCGGCGAGGTGCGCGAAGTAGTGCAGCGTGTTGCCGTACCCGGCCGCGCTCACGACCATGACCTTCCCGCCGCGACGCGAGCCCGTCGCGATCGTGTCGAACGCCGCCGCCAACGAGAGCTCACCCGCCGCAGATGCCTCGAAGTGCGTGGTAAGAATCCGCCCTGGCGTCACTCGATTCCGCACATACGACTTGTAGAGGAGCGCCCCCGTCCAGACGCGTCCGTCATCCGACGCGATCTCGGCGTCCTTGAGGTAGCTGCGCGAACGGCTGGGATAGAATTCGGACATTCCGATGAAGAGGTGCAGGAACCCCAGCCCGAAGACGAGGGCGAGCGAGGCGACACGCCGCAGTCCACCGTCTTCCACGAACGACCACATCCCGATTGCCGCCGCCAGGGTCAACGGCACGACACCCTGCAGCAGGTAGCGCGGCGTGGTGGTATTGGTGAAGTAGAAGGCAAACGGCGGGCCGATCCACGCGAGAAGCGTGAGGAAGACGGCGCTGCGGGTGCGCTGCGATTCGCGAAGTCCCGCCGCCGCGAACAGTAGCGGGAATGGCGAGATCGCCCAGAGGAGGAAATCGAAGAATCGCGTCTTGATCGGATTGGCGATGTGCGACGCGAGCGCGTCGGCGACCGACGCCATGTACGGATCCTTCGCCTTGAGCGCGAGCAGGATCACGAGGATCGTCCCGCCCACGATCGCGAGCGGGAGCGCCGCGCGAATGAACGAACGATGGTGCCGCCAGAGGAGGAAGAACACACCCCCCGACACGAGGACCGCATCGGCGCGCAGCGTGATCCCGATGGCGAAACACGCCATCGCGAGCCCCTCGCCAAGGAGCTTCGGACGATTGGAGAGAATGGTGATCGCCAGCGCGGTGCACGCCACCGAGGGCATCGCGGTGTTGCCGTAGCGCGCGCTCAGCCAGATGATCGGATTCGCCGTGAGAAGCGCGGCGACCAGCCAGCGTTCGCGCACGCTGAGTTCGATGCGAAAGGCAAACAATCCGCAGACGGGGATCACGACGCCGGCGACCAGGCTGAGCCAGGACATCACGATCGGGATGCGCGTGAGGTCGCCCCCGGAGAGCATCGTGAGCAGCGCTACCAGCCGGTAATAGCCGAACTGCACGCCGTAGCGATACGTCACGCCGGGGACGTCGCGCACGATCGCGGCGACTCCCGAGGCGATCGAGATCTCGTCCCCCTCCATGAATCCCCCCATGCCGGAGGCGAGGGCGCGGAGGAGGAAGACGAACAGCGCGAACAGGACGACGTCGCGCGTGGCGATCGGGCGTGGTGTAATCGTCGCCTCGGACGCGCTCACGAAGTCGGCCCCCCGGCAGGTGCAGCGCTGGTCGCGTGCGTGGAGGCGCGGAGCGCTTCACGCTCGCTCCCGCCGCGACTGAGCACGAAGGCCAGCACGCCGCCGAGGAGCCCGCCGGAGATCAGCACGACCTCGAACACGAGCCCGGTCGCGACCGCTTTCGCCGCGGCGACTCCAAACGGCGCGAACAGCACCGCCTGCGCCGCCTCGCGTACGCCGATCCCGTTTTGGGTGAGCGGGAGCAGTCCCGAGATCTTCGCCAACGGCCAAACGAACAGCCACACGTAGACCGGAATCTCGATCCCGATGACTCCGCCCAGCCACCAGTTGAGGATCGTCAAGAGCGTCTGCAAGAGCATCCCCAGCAGGAACGCGCCGACCAGCGCATGCGGACGCTGCATGGTGGCGCGCACCGCGCGACGTATCTGCACGAGCTTGCGGCGCACCTTCCACGGAAAGCGACGCACGGGGAGGATCGCCACCATCGCCAGCGCGCCGATTGCACCAACGGCGAGCAGCGCGCCGAGCATCAGGAAGATGCGTCGGCTTTGCCCGTCGAGTGCGCGTGGGGAGAGCAACGCCCCAATTCCGGCGACCGCAGCCAGCCCCACGATGTCGAGCAGCCGGTCGATGAGTGAGCCGAGTACGAGCCCGCTCTTCGAGCGCGCGGCGCGCATCGCCACGCCCGCGCGCACCACGTCACCGCCGACGATCGACGGGAGGAACGTGTTGCCGAACAACCCCATGTAATAGGCGCGCACCGCCGTCTTGAACGACAGATCGGCGCCGGCGCTGTTCACCAGCAATCGCCACTTCGTCACGCCGACCAGGTGCAACGTCATGTACATCACGATCGCCGCCGGCCACACGCGCGGCGGCACGCTCTTGATCGCCTGCGAGATGTCGTCGAACGGGAGCGCGGTGAAGAGGAGCGCCAGCATCGCCAGGCTCCCTCCCCAGCGCACCGCCGGGTGCTTGATCCACGAACGCTTTGGCGTCGCTTCCTTCGATGGGCTCATTCGCGCGAACCGTCGCGGTCCAACTCGAGCTTGCGCACGCGGTACAGCGTCTCCTCGAGCATCTTCCGGTTGTTGGCAATCAGGTCGGCGAGGAGACCGATCAGGAGGATCTGGAAGCCGACGATGATCAGGATCGCCGCCAGGATCAGCGACTGCACGTGCCCGATCTTGTCGCCGGTGAAGAAGAACCAGAGAAAGCGTATGCCCGGAATGCACCCGGCGAGGATCAGGAGGACGCCGACCGTCATGAAGACGCGAAGCGGACGATACATCGTGTACGCCCGCAGGATCGTGACGCCGGATTTCCGGATGTAGTGCGGAATCGACTTCATCAGGCGCGACGGGCGCGTCTGCGGATTGATCCCGATGCGCACCGAGTCCACCGCGGTCTTGCGCGACCCGGCGTGGATCAGCGATTCGAGCGTGTACGAGTAGTCGCTCAGCACGATCATCCGGAGCGCCACTTCGCGCGTCATCGCGCGAAAGCCGCTCGTGGCGTCTGGCGTCTCGAGCTCGGCCGCGCGCCCGATCACCCAGCTTCCAAAGACCTGCAGCCGCCGCTTGATGTACGAGAAGTGCGGGAGCTCGCCTACGCCGCGATCCCCCACCACCATTTCCGCGCGGTGCGCCACGATCGGCGCGACGATCGTCGCGATGTCCGATGCCTGGTACTGATTGTCGGCGTCGGTGTTGACGATGATGTCGGCCCCCTGACGCAGCGATTCCTCGATCCCCGCGCGAAAGGCCGCCGCCAGGCCGCGATTGCGCTCGAACTGCACCACATGATGCACGCCGTTGGCGCGTGCGACCGCTGCCGTCTCGTCGCGGCTCCCGTCGTCGATCACCAGGTACTCGATGACGTCGATGCCGGGGAGCGAACGCGGCAGGTCGCGCAACGTCGGCGGGAGCGTCGCGGCTTCGTTGAAGCAGGGGATCTGGATGATCAGCTTGGTCATTGCGTCGGGCTACCGGAGGACTGCGGCGCGCCTTCCGTCGGCGCGTCCGACGCCTCAATCGCAGGAAGCGTGCACACGAGCACGTCCCCGCCCCCCACCGTCCCGCGGAACGTGCGGCGGTCGGTGCACTGGTCGCGCAGGATGCGTTCGACTTCGGGGGCGTGCAGCTCGAGGTAACGCGGGAAGGTCCACAATACCCAGGTTCGCGCGCTACGGCGCCGCACCGTTTCGAGCTCCTTCGCCGTCGAGACGTTCTCCCACTTCTGCCCGTACAGCATGCGATACGGATCGGCCGGCAACCCGGTCGTCACCACCGCGTCGCCTGGCTTCCGATCCGCCACCACATATCGCATCGCCCCCTCGAAGTCCTGCTTCGGGTAGCGATAGTCGTAGCTCAGCGATGCCGCCGAGAGGAGCGTCACGGCGACGATCCCCGTCGTCGCCATCGTGTCGCCGAGCGTCGCGCGTCCGATTCGGCCGGCGAACCACTCGCAGGCAGAGTACGCCCCGCGGACTGCGATGAGCATCGCCGGACCGATCGCGAAAAAGAAGAAGCGCGGATACATCGTCCCGCGCGCCGCCGCGGCACCGGCGATCGTGACCACGCACGGCATCAGCAGGAGCAGCACAAACAGGCGATTGCGCTTCCAGAACGAGGCGAGCCCGCTCGCGCCAACCACAAGTCCCGCGGCAACGACGGTCGCCCCGACGGCGGCCATGCCGGCGCCGAGGCCAAGCACCAGCACGCGGATCGTCTCGAAGAAGGCCCAACGCGGCGTGGAAACGCCACGCAACTCCGACGGCCGATGCAGAAAGAAGTCGAGCACCTGCCGGAGCATCGGCCCGTACAACAGGAGGGTGAGCACGGCAGCGAGCCCGAACGCGATGATCCCTCCGCGCCAGAGCGCGCGCGCCTCGCGCGGACGTCTGGGCATGAGCAGGTACGCCGCCAGTGCGAGCGCATGCCCCACCACCACGAAGATGGTCGTCAGGTGCGTGTACGCGCCCAGCGCCGCGGCGACGGCGTACCAGACGAAATAGCGCGTCTGCCCGGTCTCCACCCCGCGCAGCAGCGTCCACATCGTCACCAGCGCCACGAAGGCAATCGCGCTGTAGCCCCGCGCGTTTTGCGAGAACCAGACGTGGTGATAGTTGACCGACAGGAGCAACGCGGCGAGCAGCGCCTCGCGCTGTCGCGCGACCAGGAGCCCCAACCGATAGAGGACCGGAATCGCTGCCACGCCGAGCAACATCGCCGGCAGTCGCACCGCCCACGGCGACTCACCGAACACCGCGCGGCTCGCGTGCGCGAGCACCGCGTACAGCGGATGATGATTGTCTCCCCAGAACTCGGTCAGGATCTGCGGGAGAGGCGCTCGAAAGGAGCGCACGAGCGAATAGATCTCGTCGATCCAGAGTCCGCCATTGAGCCCGATCGCCCGCGCCACCACCGCCAGCAGCACGATCACCACCAGCGCCACGGGCCACGTCGCCGCGTCGGGAGTGAACGCGGCGATCGCCCCCGCCGTACGCGACGACCGGTCCGGCCGATCCGCGCGCGCTTCGGGCGCCGAAGCGCCGCTGCTGGATACGCCGGCCACGGGCACCGTCACCTGCAACGTACCGAGACGCCCGGGCGCTCAGTCCTCGACCACATGCGACTTGAAAATCTCGCGGTAGCCGGCCCACTTCGACTGGTCGAACGTCATGCCGTCGAGGCAATCGACCGCGGAGTACGCCATGTACAGCGCGTGGTGCGTGTTGTCGTGCGCGAACAATCCCTGTCGCCCGTAGACCAGCACGTTGGGCTGCGCCGCCGCCCAGCTGTCGAGCGTGCCTAACGGCACCTCGTACCCCTTGAGGTAGATCGGGTACGCCTGCGGGAGTCGGCGGATCATCACGTCGGTGGGAGCGGCGGGGAAAGGAATCCCTGCCGTCGCGGCGTCGCGCGCCATGATCCCGGCGAGGTCTTCGTCTGTGGCATTCCACAGTTCGTCGCCGATCGCGCACGGATACTCGCCGCACAGCACCGTCGTCCCCTTCGGCTCGGTCGACCGGAAATAGTTCTTCGGTTCCGAGAGTCGCGTGACGCGCACGTTCTCCTCGGGGAAGTAGTGCGCGTCGGTCGTGGTGAACTGGTGCACCGGGAGCTTCACGTACACGAGCACCATCGCCCGGTACTGGATCTGCGTCGCCGCCTTCATCACCGCCGACTCGGCCGGCACCTGCATCATCTTGGCGAGGAGCGTGATCGGGATCGTGCTCCAGATGTGGTCGCAGTCGATGCTGCGGATCTCGCCGTCATGCTCGGCGGTCACGGTCCACGTGTACCCCGGCGTGTTCGACGGAGTGATGCTCGTCGCCCCCCAGCCGAGTGCGATTTCCGCGCCTAACGACTCGGCGCGCTGCGCGTAGGCGCGCGAGATCTGCCCGTAGCCCTCGCGCATGTAGTAGTAGTTGCCGCCGCCCACCGGCTTGAGGAGTCGCTTGATGAGCTTCGCGAAGCTCCCCGCCGACACGCGCTTCCGCGCCTGGATTCCCGAGAGCGCCTCCGGATTCTTCCCCCACATCTTGCGACCATAGGGGAAGTAGAAGTGCCGGCTCATCGTCGGGCCGAGATTCGCGAGCAGCACCGAGGCGTAGGTATCTCCCTCGGCCGGCTTGGCGACCTTCGTCATCACCATGTCGCGCGCCATCCCCAGCGCAAACCCCTTGTCCAGACGACGCAGCAGGTCGGTCGTCTGGATGGGGAAGTGGAGCCACTGGCCGCGCAGTCGAATACGTCCGTGCCGCGCGAAGTCTCCGAAGTCGTCGCCCAGCATCTCCTGGATGTCGGCGAGGATCTCCGGCGCGCAGGTGTGGTGCAACCGGTGGCTCCCGTAGTCGAGCCACTGTCCCCCCCACTGGAACGATGCGGCATTGCCCCCAACGACGTCCTGCTTCTCGAGGAGCGTCACCGTCGCCTTGCCAGCACGGCGTAGTTGGAAAGCCGCGCCGCACCCCGCAGGACCTCCGCCGAGTACCACCACATGCGGCTGGCGGCTCATGCGTTCTCTCCTGCGCTGCTCCGACGATCGTCCCAGCGCTTCCACGGGGCGCGCCCCTTGGCCCACAGCGACTCGAGGAGGTCGCGCTCGCGCAGCGTATCCATCGGCTGGAAGAATCCCGGGTGCTTGAACGCCATCAGTTGGCCGTCGCGGGAGAGGCGTTCGAGCGGCTCACGCTCGAGGATCGTCTCGTCTCCCTCTATGTAGTCGAACACGCCGGGCTCGAAGACGAAGTAGCCTCCGTTGATCCACCCGCTCTCCGTCTGCGGCTTCTCGCTAAATTCGGCGACAGCGTCATCCGTCAGCCGCAACCCGCCGAAGCGCGCAGGAGGACGCACCGCCGTCACGGTCGCCAGCTTTCCGTGCGCACGATGGAACGCGAGCAGCGCCGTCAGGTCCACATCGGAAAGGCCGTCGCCATAAGTCGCCATGCACGTCTCGCCACCGGTGAGATGGCGCAGGCGACGCAGGCGTCCACCGGTCATCGAATCGAGTCCGGTGTCGACGAGTCCCACCTGCCAGTCGAGCCGGCTCCCCTGGATCACGTCGATCGTCCCGTCGCGCAGGTCGACGAAGAAGTCGCTCTCGTGCACCGCGATGTTCTTGAAATACTCCTTGATCATCTCGCCCTTGTAGCCGCAGGCGACGAGAAACTCCTTGAACCCGTGCGAGGCGTAGAAGCTCATCAGGTGCCAGAGAATCGGCCGCCCCCCGATCTCCACCATCGGTTTGGGGCGCGACGAAGTCTCCTCGGCGAGCCGCGTTCCGCGACCGCCGGCCAGGATGATCACCTTCATGCGTGGGACCGGGGAGACGAGAGGTGGATCGGCGTACGCACGATCGAAAGGCGATCGCGGTGAGCCGTCACTCGGTCACCCGCCCGCTCGTCAGCTCGCCCGTCATCTGGAGCGAAGCGGGGGAGCGTTGCCGCCACCGCGAAAGCTCCGATGAGAAACGATAGCGAACGAGGCCGGCGAAGAAGTTGAAGCAGGTCCCCGCGTTCACATGCGACAACCCGCGACTCCGCATGCGCGCGAAGACGCTGTACTCGATGCAGCGCACCCCGAGATAGTGCGACTTGATCATGATCTCGGGATCGAGGAACCAGTCTTTCGATGAGAGTCCCATGCGCCGCACCACGTCGCGATGCAGGATCTTCGGGAGTCCGTTGATGTCGAACGAGGCAATGCTCGGCCACAGCGCGCGAAACAGCAGGTTGTAGCTGACGGAGACCACCTTGCGGATGAATCCGTCCATGCGGAAACGCCGGCGCGCCTTCGCCAGCACCGGCTCCTCACAGGCGAGCGCCTCTTCAAACAGATGTACCGTCTCGTGTGCATCGACCTGCGAATCCGCAGGGATGAATCCGATCCACGGTGCCGTGCAGCTGGGAATGCCGCTCAGGATGCCGAAGCCGTATCCCTGATTCTGTTCGACTCGCACGCGAATGACCGGGTGGCCCTGGTCGACGTACTCCTGAATGATTTCGCCAGTCCTGTCTCGCGAGCCGTTGTCGACCGCGACGAGTTGCAGCCGATGCCCCGCGCCGCGGAAAGCGGCGAGCGTGCGGCGGATGGTCTGCCCGACGATCGCCTCTTCATTGTAGCACGGCATCACCAACGAGATGTCCGGTGGCGCCAGCAGTTCCTGCGGATCGGGAGGAGGCAACGGAATAGAAGGCATCACTCGGCTCGTAAAGTCTCTGGACATCGGTACATCGGGAGACGACGCGCCCCGCGTTCAGGGCACCCGCTCGTCGCCGGCCAGTCACCGACCACGCTCAACGCAATTTCCGTGACCACAATCTCCCGTCGTCGGGCCAATCCCACACCAAACTCCGATTTTCACGCGCGCTGACGTCTTTGAATGGGGCTGGGTACGCCCGAAGGTCCGAATTCACGCGGACTCTGCGCTGCACTGTGGCGCACGTGCCACTACTCTGGACCACATTCGGCTCCTTCGCCACGCGGCGGATTCCAATCTCTCGCGCACGAGGATTGCCAGTGGCCGGGTGGGCTCGTCATTGGCCACGCAGAGACCGCGGCGCTTCGCCGGCCGCCGAATCACTACATACGGATCAGGTTCAGACGACATGGTGGAATTGCAGACTGGGGGTCGGGACGACGGTGCGAACAGCGAGACGCTCCTCCCGGGTGAGGGCGTGCTGCGTGAGGACGCAGCGCACGCGGCGGCCTCGATGGGCGCTGCCGCCGACGCCCTCGAAGGGAAGACGGTGCTCATCTCCGGTGGCGCCGGCTTCCTTGGCGCGGCGATGGCCGACGCCCTCCTTCATCTCAACCGCACCCGCTTCTCCAAGCCGGCCCGCGCCATCATCGTCGACAACTTCGTCACCGGCGTTCCCTCGCGCGTGCAGCGCATGGCCGAGGATCCGAACGTCACCGTCATGAGCGCCGACATTTCGCGCGACGTGGAGATCGCCGAGCCGTTCCATTTCGCGATCCATGCGGCCGGCATCGCCTCTCCGATCATCTATAGGGCAAAGCCGCTGCAGACCGCCGACGTGAACGTCTGGGGATTGCGGCGCATGCTCGAGCTGGCCCGCGCGCAGGACGACCTGCAGGGCTTCCTCTTCTTCAGCACCAGCGAGATCTACGGCGACCCCGATCCGGAGCACATTCCGACGCGCGAGGACTATCGCGGATACGTCTCGTGCACTGGGCCGCGAGCCTGCTACGACGAGTCCAAGCGCTTCGGCGAGACGCTCGCCGTGGTCTATCACCAGGAGTTCGGTTTCCCGATTCGCAGCGTGCGCCCCTTCAATGTGTACGGCGCCGGTCAGCGCATCGACGATGGGCGCATCATGCCCGATCTCATGCGCGCTGCGTCGCGGGGCGAGGAGCTCGTGCTGCATTCCGACGGTCGGGCCACGCGCTCGTTCTGCTACATCAGCGATGCAACCGCCGGCTTCTACCTCGCGATGCTCAAGGGACATCCGGGTGAGGCGTACAACGTCGGCAATCCGCACGAAGTCAGCATTCGCCAGCTCGCCGACATCGTTTCCGGACTGAGCGGGACGCCCGTGACGTTCAAGGTGAGCAGCGATCCGCACTACCTCACCGACAACCCGCAGCGGCGCTGCCCGGATCTAACTAAGTCCGGACAGCACCTCGGCTACGCGCCGAGCATTCCGTTGGAGGAAGGGGTGCGCCGTACGCTGCGCTGGGCGAAGGAGACGAGCGCCTGATGCGCGTCGCGATCATCGGCGGCGGACCGGTGGGACTGGTCAGCGCCGCCGTGCTGGCCGGAGCGGGACACGACGTGCGCGTGGTCGATATCGATCCGGTACGCACCGACAAGATCTCGCGCGGCGTTCCGCCCTTTCACGAGCCAGGACTTCCCGAGCTCCTTCGCACCGTCGTCGACAGCGGCAAGCTGACGGCAACGCGCGTTGCAGCTGAAGCGGTCGTCGACGCCGAGGTCGTCCTCATCTGCGTGGGGACGCCGCCGACCGGGCATGGCGCCGACTTGACTGCGCTTCGTTCCGCGAGCGCCGAGGTGGGGAAGGCGCTGCACGGTGCAGACGGCTATCGCGTGATCGCGGTGAAGAGCACCGTGCCACCAGGAACGACGACGTCGATCGTCGAGCCGATCCTGCGCGAACAGTCGGGCCTCGATGCGAACCGTTTGGGGATCGGAATGAATCCCGAATTCCTGCGCGAGGGCGTCGCCGTCGACGACATGCGCACCCCCGATCGCGTGGTGCTCGGCGTCGGCGATGAGCGCGCGGGCGCCAAGCTCGTCGAGATGTACGCCCCGTTTGACTGTCAGATCGTCTTCACCACGCCAACCGGTGCGGAGATGGCGAAGTATGCGTCGAACGCGCTCCTCTCCACGCTCGTCTCGTTCTCCAACGAGATTGCCGCCATGTGCGAGTCTGTCGACGATGCCGATGCCGTCGCTGTGCTCCGCGCCGTCCATGCGGACCGTCGATTCAAGCTGAACGCTGCGCGCCCCGAGGCGCCGGCCAGCATCGTGTCGTATCTCCTTCCCGGGCTTGGCTACGGCGGGAGCTGCTTCCCCAAGGACACCGAGGCGCTCGCCGCCTGGGCGCGCGCGCGCGGCGTGGAATCGCCCGTGCTCGACGCCGTGCGCAGCGTGAATGCACAGCGCCCCGACAAGGTGCTCGACCTCCTCAAGTCGCGGTTGCAACTGGCGGGGGCGCGCGTTGCCGTGCTGGGACTCGCCTTCAAGCCCGAGACCGACGACCTTCGCGAATCGCGCTCACTCGATCTCGCCCGACTGCTGCACGCGGCCGGCGCCGAGGTGCGCGCCTGCGATCCCGTTGCAGCTGCCGAAGGGGCGGAGCGCCTCGCGGGGGTGGCCACCGTATCCAGCGATCCGGAGACTGCGCTCGACGGCGCCGACGCGGCGGTTCTCGCCACGGCGTGGCCGAGTCTCGTGGCGCTCGATCCGGCCAGGGTGCGCGGGCTCATGCGCCGCCCGCTCGTCCTCGATGCACGCCGTGCCCTCGACCCCGTCGCGTGGAGTGCGCACTGCGAATTCCTCCCCATCGGCCTCAAGGCGTGACTCTCACCATTCGCACGACGTGCCGCAGTTGTGACGGTGCGTTGCAGCCGTTTCTCGCGCTCGGCGACCAGCCACTCGCCAATCGGCTGCGGCGCCGCAGCGATCCGGCCCCCGTTCCGACCTATCCGCTCACGCTGTGCCGGTGCCTCGACTGCCAGCTCGTGCAACTGCGCGAAGTCGTCGACTCGGCGCTCCTTTTCGCCGACTACGCCTACGTGCCGTCGACGTCGAGCACGATGCGCGCGCACTTCGACGAGTTTGCCGCGTCGACCGTGGAACGATTGCACCTGACGGGTGACGATCTGGTGGTTGATATCGGGAGCAACGACGGACTGCTCCTCTCCTGCTTCCTGAAGCGCGGCGTGCAGGTGCAAGGGATCGAGCCCGCCGAAAATCTCGCGGCCAAGGCGACCGCGAATGGGATTCCCACGCGCGCGGCGTTCTTTGGAGAAGAGGTCGCACGCGAACTCGCGGCGTCCAAGCCGGCCTCGCTCGTCACGGCAACGAACGTCTTCGCCCACGTCGACGACGTGCGCGGCTTCATTCGCGCCGCCTTCGCCCTCCTCGGCCCCGACGGCGTCTTCATGGTCGAGGTGCAGTCGTTCGCCGACACGGTGTCGACGCTCGCCTTCGACATGACGTACCACGAGCACATGACGTACTACGCGACCGCGCCGCTCGCCCGCTTGTGCGAAGTCGAGGGCGTGGAGCTGCTCGATGTGGAGCGCGTCTCGACGCACGGCGGCTCGCTACGCGCCACGATCGGGCGCCCGGGACACAAGCTCGCCCGCCCCGACCGCGTCGCCGCGCGCATCGCCGAAGAAGGTGATCGCGCCGGTGCTGCAGGGTGCGAGCATCTCGCGCGCGGCGCCGAAACGGTGCGCCGCGACCTGCGCACGCTCCTCGGCGCGCTGCAGGAAGACGGCGCTCGCGTCGCCGGCTACGGCGCCCCCGCCAAGGCAACCGTCCTCCTCAACTACTGCGGGTTGCGCGCCTCCGACGTCCAGTACGTCGTGGACCGCAATGAAGCTAAACAAGGGCAGCGGATCCCCGGCGTGGACATTCCGGTCGTTGGGCCGGAGCGACTCGAGAGCGATCCGCCGACCCACCTCCTCCTCCTCGCCTGGAACCTCGCCGACGAAATCGCGAAGGAGCAGGAGGCCTACGCCGCGGGGGGCGGGCGCTTCATCGTCCCGGTCCCGAATCCCCGTCTCCTCGACTGATCGCATGCGCACCCGTCTCTTCCTGACGTGCTGGATCCTCTTCTGCCTGCACTTCGCCACCGACTTCGTGCGTGAACACTACCTCGTGGCGAGCATCGCCGAGGATGCAACCTTCGACCTCGGGAAGTACTACGGACTGCACGAAGACATCTTCAAGAACCCCGCGACGGCGCCGCACGGCGGTGTGCACCACGGCGCCAATCCGGGGATCTCGATGCTCGCCGCGATTCCCTATGCGGCCTTTCGCCCCCTCGTCGACCGTGTCGTGGCGCGTGTCCTCGCTGGGCGCGATACGACGAGTGCCGATAGCGCCGTCTACAACGATCCGCGCGAGGCGCGAGTCAAGTTCTATCGTCAGGCATTCGCGCGCGGCCTCGACGTTCGCTTCGGCCTCGTCGGCATCATCACGATGGTCTTCTGCATGGCCCCGCTCTCGGCGCTTGGAGTGGTCGCCGTCTGCCGCATCCTCGAAGGGACGGGACTGAGCGAACGGCACTCCGTCGTTCTCTCGCTCCTCTACGCGTTCGCAACCCCCGTCCTTTTTCGCAGCGCGTACCTCAACCAGAACCTCGCGATCGGGATCGTGGCGATCGCCGCGTTTCTGATGTTATGGAATCCCGGAGACCGATTGCGCATGAGCGAGGACCGGCGCCTCGTCCTCGCCGGGCTGCTCGCGGGCTTTGGATTCCTCTGCGACTACAGCGGCGCTCTCGCACTCGGCATTCTCGGGCTCTACGCGCTCTCCAAGGCGAAGGATCACAGCGATTGGGGCGGCGTGATCCGCGCCGGCCTCCTCTACACCGCCGGTGCGCTCCCGATGATCCTGATCCTCTGGTTCTACCAGTGGGAGGCGTTCGGCAACTTCATTCTCCCGCCGCAGCAGTGGATGCCTGCCGTGATCTACTCCGATCAGGGCTATCAGGGTGTCACGGGGCCGAACATGGGGCTCCTGGTGCAGCTGCTGGTGAATCCGTCGTTCGGGCTCTTCGTCAGCGCGCCCCTGCTCATCCTCGCCTTCGGTGCGCCCTTTCTCGCGCGCCGCGGCAAGAGCTTCGTTCCGCCGCGTGAACTCCTCGTCTGCTTCGCGATCGCCGTTGCGTACGTCGTCTTCTTTTCCGCCATCGCCTACACGCGGCTGCAATGGAGCACGGGTATTCGCTATCTCATGCCGGTGATACCGTTTCTGTTCCTCCCCGCTGCGGTTGTGTTGATGCGGATTCCGCGGGCGGCAGCGTACTCGGTGGTTCTTTTCGCCGTGACCGTTTCCTGGTCGATGGCGATGGTGCGCAACCAGCATGGCGTGCACCAGAACGTGATTCGAGTCTTTGTCGAAGGATTCCAACTCCCCTGGCTCAGCACCCTCGGGAAGATGGCGCCGCAATACGCTCCCTGGCTCGAAGGGCGTCCCTCAGCGCTCCCCGTCATGTTCTTCTGCGCAGCTGTGATCGCCGGGATCTGGACCATCGATCGTCCTTGGCGCTCGATTTCGGGCACCACGGAGGGGTAAGCGCACGCTGAACGACGGGGCGCCCACCGCTTCGCCGGGCGCCCCACGCAACACCGGTTACCCCGTCGCGGCACGCCCTCTGCAACCACACCCCGCACGTCGTCGCGGGAATTCGTCCTGCGCCACGCCACCGTTGGAGTCCTCGCATGCCGGCTTATCGTCCAGAACGCGTTGGTGGATGGGACCCATCGCTTCTGGTCGACGTCGTGATCCCCGTGTTGAACGAGGCCCACGTCCTGGCGCGAAGCGTTGCGACGGCGCGGCAGTTTCTTGCCGAATCGCTCCCCTGCCGCTGGCGCGTCGTCATTGTCGACAACGGATCGACCGATGGGACGGACCGCGTGGCCAAGGAGCTCGTGGCGCAACACGACGACGTGCGGTTCCTCCAACTCCCGCAACGCGGGCGGGGAAGGGCGCTGCGTCACGCGTGGAGCCAGAGCGACGCCGATGTCATGTGCTATACCGACGTCGACCTGTCGACCGAACTCGCGGCGCTCCCCAAGATGGTGCACAGCATCGTGGCCGACGGATACGATCTCGCCACCGGCTCGCGACTCCTTCCCGACTCGCGCACCACGCGCTCGGCGAAGCGAGAGTTCATTTCCCGCTGCTACAACCTGTTCGTGAAGGCGGTCCTGTGGACATCCTTCAGCGACGCGCAATGCGGCTTCAAGGCGATCAGTCGCTCGGCGATGGCCGATCTCGTGCCTGAGGTACGAGACCAGAGCTGGTTCTTCGACACCGAGCTGCTCGTCATCGCTGAGAAGCGCGGATACCGCATCGCCGACATCCCGGTGGAGTGGATCGAGGACGACGACAGCCGAGTCAAGATCGTCAAGACAGCGTGGGACGACATCAAGGGAGTCTTCCGGGTCCGATCGAACTTGTGGCGCGCGATGTTTTCGCCGCGCCCGGCGCCTGCGCGCGAGCTGAACAAGCGCCCCTCGCCCTGAGCGTTTCACCCTGATGGCAGGACCACCGCCGCCGCTGGTCATCACCGGCGCGACCGGTTTCGTTGGGCGCCGGCTCATCGCCGCGCTTCGCGAACAGTACAGCTCCCGTCCCACGGCAGCGCGCGACGTCACGCTCCTGGTGCGCGACCCCGCCGCGTTCGCTGGCGCCGGCCTACCGACGGAGTGGAGGCTGATCGCGTGTGACCTCGCCAACGAGGCGCCGCCGAAAGGCGCGATTGCGCCACAGAGCGTCATCTTGCACCTGGCGGCCGCCACCGGGCGCATGGCGCCCGCCGTCATGCGCGAGGTGAACGTCGAGGGGACGCGACGACTCGTCTCCGCGAGCGTTGCAGCTGGCGCCGCTCACTTCGTCTTCGTCAGCTCGATCGCCGCTTCGTTCGCCGATCGTCGCTGGTATCACTACGCCGAAGCCAAGCTCGACGCCGAAGCGATCGTTGCAGCCAGCGGACTCGCCAGCAGCATCGTGCGCCCGGCGATGATCTTCGGTCCCGGGAGCCCGGTTCAGGAAGGGCTCGAACGCCTTGCACTCGGCGGCGTACCGATCGTGCTCGGAAGTGGAGCGGTCGAATTGCAGCCGATTCACGTCGACGACTTCGCGCGTTTTCTCGTCGCCCTCGCCGATAGTCCGCCAACCGAAACCGAGACGTTCGAGGTGGGAGGCGCGCGACGACTTTCGATGCGCGCGCTCATCGACCAGGTCCGTCAGGTGCACGGGCTGCCGACACGCCGCAGCTGGTCTGTTCCGCTCGGTGTCCCGCGTCTGCTGCTCGGCCTCGCCGAGCGTTTCGTGGGGACGCGACTCCCGATCACGGCTGGGCAGCTCGCTTCGTTCGTCAACGACTCCTCGGCGCGCCCCGACGCGCGAGTCGAATCGCTCCTGGATGTGCGTCACACGCTCGGCGACATGCTCGAACCGGCGGACGAGGTGAAGCGTGAAGCCGCGCGGGAGTTGTCTTCGGCGCTACATGCCTCGGGCGCCGACACTGACGAGCGCGCATTGACCGCGGAGTTCGCAACGTTTGCCGCGTACCTTGGAAGCCGCGACGCCTCCGCGCGTGCGGCGGCTGGCTACGCCCACGCGCACGCGTCGGTGGGACCCTGGGATGATGCATTCGATCGGTGGCTCGTCGTGGTGGCACGCGCATCGAGCGTCACCTGCGGGCTCGCCGATGCCTACGCACGCCGCGCGCGGCCGTACGGACTCCTTCGCCGCAAGCTGGTCCTCGCGCTGGCGGTGCTCGAGTCATCGCCGGGAGTGCATGCGCGATACGACACCGCGAACGCATCGCCGGCGCTGGTCGCGTGGGGTGGAATCGTCGGCGCCGGGCTGGTATGGGTCGCCCGGACGATTCTGGCGGTCATTCTCTTCGCGCCGCTGCAGCTGGCGGCTCGACTCGCGAGCACCACCGGGGCAACGGCTGCACATCATGGCTAGGTATCTCGTCGTCGGCTCGGGCGCCACCGGCGTTCACTTCGCGCAAACGCTGCTCGAGCGCGGCGAGAAGGTAGAGATGCTCGATGTAGGCTTCGAGCGCCCCGCCGCGCCACTCCCCGATGCCGATATCGATGCGCTCAAGGACGAACTTGCCGATCCCGAGCGCTACTTCCTCGGTGACACGGGCGAAGCGGTGGTGTATCCGTCGCCCTCGGCGAAGCCCTACGGTTTTCCGCCCAGCAAGTCGTACGTCTTCCAGCGCCCGGACGCATTGCAGCTGCGAGAGCGCGGATTCAACCCGCTCCTCTCGTACGCCCGCGGCGGACTCGCCGAAGCCTGGACCGGCGGATCCTACGAACTGCGCGACGAAGAACTCGCCGACTTCCCCTTCGTTGCGTCCGAACTGCGACCGCACTACGCAACCGTTGCGTCGCGCATCGGCGTCACCGCCGGCAAGGACGACATCGAGCGCTTCTCGCCGCGCTCCGCGCCATACCTCGAGCCGTTGGCGATGGACGAACACTCAGCGCAGCTGCACGCTCGCTACGATGCTCGGCGCGATCGGCTGAACGCCGACGGGTTCTTCCTCGGGCGGTCGCGCGTGGCGGTACTGAGTCGCGATCTCGGATCTCGTCGCGCCTGCGGCGAACTGGGGCGCTGTCTGTGGGGATGTCCGCGCGGGTCGCTGTACGCGCCGAGCCTAACGCTCGCCGAACTCCTCGCGCATCCGAACTTCCACTACCGACCCGGACTGGTAGTCTCTCACGTCGTTCGCGCGCCGGACGGGCGCGCCACCGGAGTCGCGGCGACTCCCGTTGGCGGAGGGAGCGAGCTGCGTGTCGCAGCCGATCGCGTGATTCTGGCCGCCGGCGCGCTCGCGACGACGCGCATCTACCTGCAGACGCTTGCGGCTGACGGCCACGCCCCCGTGCATCTCCCGGGGCTCATGGACAATCGGCACGTGATGGTACCCTTCGTGAACCTCCGTCGCATCGGTCACGATGTAGCGAGCGCGAGCTACCAGTTCCACATGCTCGCGATGGGGCTCGATACCGGCGACTGGCGCTCCGACGTGCACGGACAGGTGTCGACGCTCAAAGCCGCGTCGGTTCACCCAATTCTGCATTCGCTCCCCTTCGATCTTCGCACCTCGCTTCGCGTCTTTCGCCGCCTGCGCCCAGGGCTCGGCGTAGCCAACATCTGGCTCGCCGATTCCCGCCGTGATGCGAACGTCGCCTTCCTGCAACAAGACCGCGACGGTGCGACGCGCCTCGCGCTCGAATATGGTGATGCAGATCACGATATCGCTGCAACGCGTGTAGCGGTGGCGCGCACACGTCGTGCGCTCGGTGCACTCGGATGCGTTGCACCCGCCGGGATGGTGAAGGTGCTGGCGCGTGGATCGAGCGTGCACTACGCCGGAACGCTGCCGATGTCGACGCGCGACGACGAACACACCACTCGCGCCGACGGCTCCGTGCGCGGCATTCCCGGTCTGCACGTCGTCGATGGTGCGGCCTTCCCCTGGCTCCCCGCGAAGAATCTCACGTTCACGCTGATGGCGAACGCGACGCGCATTGCCACCACGATCGACTGAGCAGCGCACGTCACAGGGTGAGTGTGACTCTCGTCGTGCTATCGTGGCCGTCGCGAACGGCCAACACTCGCGCAATTCGTGTGGCAGGGGCTCCACAAAGCGAACGCTAAGTTGCGTCTGACGTGCTCGAGGTCGCTCATCGTGTCGTGCCCATTACTCCTTTCTTGATAAGCGGTTAGGAGCAACTCTGCGCTCGTGCGGCGTCATCGCTCACAAGCGCGACACGCGGGCAATCGCCTTGCACTGTTCACCGCGCGACCGACGCCGCGACTTACCCGGCGATCGATCCGCGTCTGGCGAAGAAAAGCCGGACGGACTTCTCGAAATCAGGAGTTCTGAATGGACGGAAGTGCGCAACGGGAGCTTGAGGTGACCATCACCCCTTCCCGCCGGGCGGCGTATCGCCCGTTGCTCTCCGTCATCATGATCTCGTCCGGCGATCGGCGCGCACTCGAGGGTGCCTTGGCCGCCGTCTGCGGGCGCTGCACGCGCATGGAAGCCGAGGTGATCGTCGTACGCGCTGGTGGCATCGAGAGCATCGCGCCGGTCACCGATCTATATCCAAAGGTGGTGTTCGTCGAAGCTCCGGCCGACTGCTCCGACCGCGAACTGCGCGACGTCGGTATGGCGTACGCGAAGGGAGACATCGTCTCGCTTCGGTCCGACGCGACGGTGGGTGACGGCGCGTGGCTGAGCGCCTTCCACGCGACGGTCGGCACGGTTGACGACGAGCGCCCGGTGGAAGTGGAGGTAGCGCTCACGGTGTCCGTCGAGGAAACCGCGGTTGTCGGCGATCGCCGCCGTGCGCGCGGGGGGCAACTGAGCTCGTTCGGCGCTCCTTCCTCCGCAACGAACGGCGGGAGACGTCGCTCCGACAGCGTGCGTGCAACCGCCGGATTTGCCGACGTGACGCCACTGGCGCCCACGCTCGGTACCGAGATGTAGGTGGAGGCTCCCGCACTTTCGGTCGTCGTTCCCTCAGTCAATGGCTTCGACGACCTGTCCGGCACACTCGAGGCACTGGAGCGGCAGCGCGGCGACGTAGCGCTCGAGGTACTTGTCGTCGATCGTTTGGGTTCCGCGCTCCGCGAGCAGGTGAGGAGTCGCTTCCCCCAGGTACGCATCCTAGAAGTCCCCGCCGACGCAACGATTCCTCAAATGCGTGCGGTGGCGTTCCAGGCCGCAACCGCACCTGCCGTGGCGGTGCTCGAGGACCACGTGATCGTTCCGGACGGTTGGGCGCGCGCGATGCTTCGCGCACAGACGCCGTCCACACCGGTTATCGCCGGCGCGGTGGAGAACGCCGCGACCGAACACTTGGTCGACTGGGCGGCCTACCTCTGCGAATACAGCCATTGCACCCCGCCGCTCCCTGCGGGGCCGGCAGACTGGCTGACGGGAAACAACGTCGTATACCCGCGCGAGTTGTTGCAGCGCTATCGCGGCGTGATCGAGTCTGGGGCGTGGGAGAACCGGTTGCACGACGCCTTCAAGGCGGACGGGATCCCGCTCACCTGCCGCCCGGAGATCGTGGTCGGACACAAGATGCACTACACGTTCGGGCTCTACATGTCGCAGCGCTACCTGTATTCCCGATCATACGCAGGGGCGCGCGCCGAGGGCGCGGGCTTTGCGAAGCGGATGGCGATGGGCGCCGCCTCCCTGGCGCTCCCCCCACTCCTGTTCTGGCGAACGGTCTCCCGGATTCGTGCCAAGAAACGGCACACGGGTGAGTTGGTACGTTCGTTGCCGCTGTTGGCGCTGTTCGTCGTCGCATGGGCAGCGGGCGAGGCTGTGGGATACGTCGCGGGCCCTGGGGATTCTCTCTCGAAGGTACGGTAACGTGAGCGGTTCGGCCGAGAAAACCGTGCGCAATGTGGCGCAGCTGAAAGCCGGCGACCGTGTGGTCGTGATCGGTGGCGGTCCTGCGGGCCTCACGGCCGCGTATCTCCTCGCGAAGGACGGTGTGAAGGTGACCGTCCTCGAAGCAGACGAGCAGGTCGGCGGGATCTCGCGCACGGCGCGCTACAAGGGATATCGCTTCGACATCGGCGGACATCGCTTCTTCACGAAGGTCACCCCGGTCGAAGAGCTCTGGAAGGAAATCCTCGGCCCCGAGTTCATCTCGGTGCCGCGTCTCTCGCGCATCCACTACGGCGGAAAGTATTTCGACTATCCGCTCAAGGCGTGGAATGCGCTGAGTGGGCTCGGCTTCTGGAATTCGTTCCTCTGCGTCGTCAGCTACCTCAAGTGGCACTACAAGCCGTACCCGGTCGAGGAGAACTTCGAGCAGTGGGTCACCAACCGCTTCGGCAAGCGGCTGTTCGAGATCTTCTTCAAGACCTACACGGAAAAAGTCTGGGGCATTCCCACGACCGAGATCCGCGCCGAGTGGGCCGCGCAGCGCATTCAGGGGTTGTCGCTGGCCAAGGCAATCCTCAACGCCGCGTCGCTACAGAAGCGCAGCGACTCCATCAAGACGCTGATCAACGAGTTCCAGTACCCGCGCTTCGGCCCGGGGCAGATGTGGGAGACGGCGGCGCAGCGCATCGAGGAGATGGGGGGCGACGTGCTCATGAAGCACGACGTCGTCAATCTCGAGGTGAAGGACGGTCGCGTCGTCGCCATTCGCGCGCGCTCGCCCGAAGGGGAGCGTCGCATCGAGGGGGAGCACTTCATCAACACGATGGCCGTGCGCAACCTCGTGCGCTCGTTCGATCCGATGCCGCCGGCGCCGATCGTTGCGGCTGGCGACGGGCTCAACTACCGCGACTTCCTCACCGTCGCGCTGATGATCGACCAGGAGAAGCTCTTCCCCGACAACTGGATCTACATCCACACGCCGGGTGTTACCGTCGGGCGCATCCAGAATTTCAACAACTGGAGCCAGGCGATGGTGCCGCGTCCCAACACCACGTGCCTGGGGCTCGAGTACTTCTGCTTCGAGGGCGACGGCCTCTGGACCAGCGACGACAACGAACTCATCGAGCTCGCCAAGAAGGAAATCGCGCAGCTCGGCCTCGCCGATCCCAACAAGGTCATCGACGGAACGGTCGTGCGGCAGCAGAAGGCATATCCCGTGTACGACTCCGAGTACGCGGCGCACCTCAAGGTCGTGCGCAGCTACATCGATGCGATTCCCAACCTGCACACGGTAGGGCGCAACGGAATGCACAAGTACAACAACGCCGACCACTCGATGCTCACCGCGATGATGGCGGTGGCGAACATGCGCGGCGCCTCGCACGACGTCTGGGCGGTCAACACCGACTTCGACTATCACGAGGAGCAGAAGCTCGAGCCCGACACCTCCAAGGGCGCCCCGCCCCCCCAGGTGCCGTCGGCGCGCGCGGGCATCGCGTGATCGCGAGGTGGTCGTCGGCGTCGATGCGACGTGCTGGGCCAACGCGCGCGGCTACGGCCGGTTCGCCCGGGAGCTGATGCGCGCCCTCGTCGCCCTGGCCCCCGAGCACCGCTTCGTATGCTTTGGGGACCAGCGCGCGTTCGAGGCCTTCCCGCTCGAAGCACCTAACGTGGAACAGGTAGTCGTCGCCCTCGACGCGTCGCCGACGCTTGCGGCCGCCGCCGATGGCGCGCGCGCGCCGCTCGACATGCTGCGGCTGACCCGCGCGGTCTGGCGGTCGTCGCCCGACGTCTTCTTCTCGCCGTCCGTGTACACGTACTTCCCGCTCCCGCCGCGCCAGCGCGCCGTCGTCACGATCCATGACGCGATCGCAGAGCGCTTTCCGGAATTGACGCTCCCGTCGCCGCGGGCGCGACTCTTCTGGCGCCTCAAGGTCGGGCTCGCGCTCAAGCAGGCAGACGTGGTGCTCACGGTATCGCAGTACGCCAAGCGCGACATCGCGCGCGTGCTCGGCGTTTCGCCCGCGCGCATTCGCGTCGCGGTCGAGGCCCCGGCCGAGGCCTACTCCCCAACGACGGAGAGCGAGGCCATCGCGCAAGCGCGTGAGTACGGTGTTCCGCACGGCGCCCCCTGGTTCACCTACGTCGGCGGCTTCAACCCGCACAAGCGTCTCGACCTCATCATCCGCGCGCACGCAACGCTCGCGCGCGAGTCGGCGCGCCCGCCGCACCTCCTCCTCGTGGGGACCACGAGCGGCGACGTCTTCTTTGGCGAGTCGGGCAAGCTGCGCGCGCTCATCGCCGAGTGTGGCACCGAGGCGCTGGTGCACTGGACCGGCTTCGTCCCCGACGATGCGTTGCGCGCCCTGCACAGCGGTGCGGTCGCCAACCTCCTCCCGTCGGAGTGCGAAGGGTTCGGCCTTCCTGCGGTGGAGGCGGCGGCGAGTGGCGCACCGGTGATCGCGACCACCGAGAGCCCGCTCCCGGAGTTGCTCGAGGGCGGGGGACTCTTCGTCGCACCGGGTGACGAGGGGGCGCTGACCGACGCCATGCGCCGCCTGCTCAACGATCGCCAGCTGCATGACGCCAGCGCCGCTACCGCGCTCTCCCGCGCCCGTGCGCTCACCTGGAACGCCGGCGCGCGCGCGACGCTCGACGCTCTGCTCGAGGCGGCCGCATGAGTGCGCTCCGCTTCCTCATGCTCACGACCTTCTATCCGCCGCACAACTTTGGTGGCGACGGGATCGGGATCCAGCGCCTCTCGCGCGGACTGGTCAAGCGCGGGCATCACGTGACCGTCGTGCACGACACCGACGCCTACACGCTGCTCAATCCGAGCGCCAAGCCTAACGTCCCCGATCACGATAGCGACGAGGGAGTCGAAGTCATCAGGCTGCGCAGCGGTGCGCCCGCTGTCTCCGCGCTCCTCACGCAGCAGCTCGGCCGCCCGGTGGTCAATGGTGCACGCATCGGCCGCATCGTCGACGAAGGGCGCTACGACGTGGTGAACTTTCACAACGTCTCGCTCATCGGCGGCCCAGGGCTTCTGCGCTACGGGCGCGACGCGGTCACGCTCTACATGGCGCATGAGCACTGGCTCGTCTGCCCGACGCACGTCTTGTGGCGACACGGGAAGGAGCTATGCACTGGACGACAGTGCGTGCGCTGTACGCTGTCGTATCATCGCCCGCCGCAGCTCTGGCGCTACACCGGTACGCTCGAGCGCGAGGTCGCGCACCTCGACGCGGTCATCGCGATGAGCCAGTTCTCCCGGGACAAGCATCGCGAGTTCGGCCTCGAGCGCGACATGGAGGTCCTCCCGTATTTTCTCCCCGATCCCGAGACTCCCAACGTTCCGGTCGCGACTGGTCCTTCGCCGCATCCGCGCCCCTACTTCTTCTTCGTGGGACGGCTGGAGCGCATCAAGGGGTTGGACGACGTGATCCCGGTCTTTCGCGACTTCCCCGATGCCGACCTCCTCATCGCCGGCGACGGGACGCACGGGGAGCACCTGCGCGCACTCGCCGCCGGGATGCCTAACGTGAAGTTCCTCGGACGCGTCGCGCCCGAAGACCTGCGGCAGTACTATCAGCACGCGGTGGCGCTGGTCGTGCCGTCTGAGTGTTACGAGACGTTCGGGATCGTCCTCATCGAATCGTTCCGTCAGGGAACGCCCGTCATCGCACGGCGCCTCGGGCCGTTTCCCGAGATCGTCGAGACATCCGGGGGAGGCGAGTTGTTCACGACGCGGGATGACCTCCTCGGTGCGATGCGCCGACTGCAAGGCGATCCTTCGCATCGGGAACAACTCTCGCGTGCAGGTTACGCGGCGTACGTGAATCGCTGGTCCGAGCGGGTTGTGGTGCCACAGTATCTCGAGATCGTTCGGCGCGCCGCGGCGCGCCGTGGACATGCGCGCGTCGTCGACGCGCTGGCGACGCAGGAGGTCGCGTGAACATCTTCATCACTGGCGGGTGCGGCTTCATCGGATCCCACCTCGCCGAGCGATTGCTCGACCGGGGCGACCGCGTGCAGGTGTTGGATGACCTGTCGACCGGGAGCATGCAGAACATCGCGCATCTCGTCGGACGCCCGGGGTTCAGCTATCGCATCGGCTCCGCGCTCGATGTCCCGCTCGTCACCGAACTCGTGGACTCGGCCGACGTGACCGTGCACCTGGCGGCGGCGGTGGGCGTCAAGCTGATCGTTGAACGCCCGGTGCACACCATCGAGACGAACGTGCGCGCGACCGAGGTCGTACTCGGCGCGGCGGCGCGGAAGAAGAAGCTCGTCGTGGTTGCCTCGACCTCCGAGGTGTACGGCAAGTCGACCTCGATCCCATTCCGCGAAGATCAGGACCTGCAGCTCGGGCCGACCTCGCACTCGCGCTGGGCCTACGCCTGCTCCAAGGCGCTCGACGAGTGGCTCGCCCTCGCCTACCTGCGAGAGAAGGGGGTACCGGTCATCATCACCCGCTTCTTCAACACCGTCGGCCCGCGCCAGACCGGGCAGTACGGAATGGTGCTTCCCAACTTCGCCGCACAGGCGCTGCGCAACGAACCGATCACCGTGTATGGCTCGGGCGATCAGTCTCGCTGCTTCGGGCACGTGCGCGATGCAGTGGAAGCGCTCCTCCGTCTGATGGCACTGGATGCCGCGGTCGGGGAAGTCTTCAACGTTGGTGCGACCCAGGAGATCTCGATTCGCCGGCTCGCCGAGCAGGTGCGGGATGCCGCGGGGAGCAGCTCGGAGATCATTCTTCGGCCGTATAACGAGGTCTACGCGGCCGGCTTCGAGGATATGATGCGGCGCGTCCCCGACGTCGCCAAGCTGGAACGTGTGACGGGGTTCAAGCCGCAGACGTCTCTCGAGGTGATCATTCGAGATGTCGTGGAGGACCAGCGGACCCGCCTGACGGCCGCGGCGGGCAACTCGCCTCTTGCCGCGGTCCGCTCCTGATTGGCATGCGCGCGATCCTGACCTATCACTCGATCGACGAGTCCGGCTCACCGATTTCGGTGGGACGCTCGGCGTTTCGCGCGCACGTTCGCTGGCTCGCCTCGGGCGCGGTGCGCGTCCTTCCGTTGGCCGAACTCATGGCCGCCCCGGATCATGACGGGAAGGACGCGGTGGCGATCACCTTCGACGATGGCTTCGTGAACTTCGTCGACGAAGCGGCGCCCGCGTTGCGCGACGCAGCGCTCCCATCGACCGTCTTCGTCGTGCCGGAGCATGTTGGCGGGACCAATGAGTGGGGCGGACAGGCTGTTCCCGGCATTCCCTCGTTGCCCTTGATGGGGTGGGAAGCGTTAGGCGACCTGACGTCTTCGGGGGTCACGCTCGGCGCGCACACCCGCCGCCATCGTGACCTGACGAAGGTGCGCGGCGCCGCCCTCGAGGATGAAGTCGCGGGGTGCGTGGAGCGCATGGCGGCGGAACTCGGCGAGCGCCCTACGACTTTCGCGTATCCGTACGGAGCAGTCGATGCCGCGGCGGCCACCGTGGCGCGCGACGTCTTCGCCTGGGCGTGCACCACCGAGCTGCGTGTGCTCCGCCGCGAGGAAGATCGGGCACTCCTCCCGCGCCTCGACATGTACTACTTCCGCGATCCCGGGCAGCTCGAGTCGTGGGGGCGTGCGGCCTTTCGCCGTCGTCTCTGGCTCCGCGCGCAGGGGCGTCGCGTGCGGCAATTTGTGCGGCGCGAAGGGAGGGCCGCATGAGCGCGCGGCTCCCGTTCTATTCGATTATCGTCCCCGCGCACCAGGCGTCGGGAATGCTTCCGCGCACGTTAGGCGCGCTGGTCGACAGCGACTTGCCGCGCGACCGGTGGGAGCTGATCGTCGTCGACGATGCCAGCAGCGACGATACTGCGTCCGTCGCGGCCCGCTACGCCGACACCGTCATCCGCCTTCCGGGCAAGCCACACGGTCCCGCCTACGCCCGCAATCGCGGGTTTGACGTCTCGCGCGGCGACGTAGTCATGTTCTTCGACGCCGACGTCGTCGTCCATCGCGACACGATGCGCCTCTTCGCCGAGGTGATGGAGGCCAACCCGGAGGCTGGCGCGACCTTCGGCTCGTACGACACGACACCCCCCGATCCCGGTTTCTTCTCGCAATACCGCAACCTCATGCATCACTACGTCCACCAGTGCAACGGTGGCGAAGTGGAGACCTTCTGGGCGGGAGCGGGGGCGGTGCGCCGCCAGGTCTTCGACGATGCCGGGATGTACGACGAGTGGCACTTCGCCCGTCCGCAGATCGAGGACATCGAATTCGGCGCCCGTGTGCGCGGACTCGGGAAGAAGATCCTCCTCTGTCCAGAGATCCAGGTGACGCACCTCAAGCGGTGGACCTTTCGCAACGTGGTGCGCACCGACCTTCGCGATCGCGGGATCCCGTGGGCGCGCCTCCTCGCGCACCGCAACGCTGTGCTGTCGAGCACCACGCTCAACCTGCGCTGGACCGAGAAGCTCAACGTGATCCTCGTGTGGAGCTCGCTCATCCTCCTCTTCGCCGCAGCGTGGAATCGCTCCTGGGCGCTATTCGCCATTGCGATGGTCTGCCCAGTCGTCGTGCTCCTGTTCAACGTGCCGATGCTGCGCTTTTTCCTGCGCACGCGTGGGCCGCTCTTCGCCCTGCGGGTGATGCCGGTCCATCTGATGTACTACTTTCTGAACGGTATCTCCTTCGGCGTGGGACTTTTTCTGCAGCAGACCATCGGCGCACCGTTGCCGAATCCCACGATGGAGGCGTACGCCGAGATGGGCGTGCAACGCTGGCCGCCGATTCCCTCGAAACATCGTCGAAGCTCGTGGACCGCCGACAAAGAGTAGTCGTCAAGAGCCGGGGAGACACCATGTCGCTAGATCCCGCACCGGAGTCGCGTTCCCGCCCACTGGACGCCGACTTTTCCAGCGAGAACACCGAGGAGCGGCTGATGCCGGCGTTGCAGCTGGCGTTCGCGCCGCTGCACAAGGCCGCCTTCGGGACCGCGACGGGCGTTGCTGGCGCGTTGCTGCTGGCGGGGCTCACGATCGTGAAGATCCTCAGCCCGCGTGCGCAGGACTTCCCGCTCGGCCTCCTCGGCGAGTACTTCGCCGGCTACTCGGCGACGTGGGGGGGCGTCCTGGTCGGCGCGGTGTGGGGCTTCACCGTCGCCTTCGTCGCCGGCTGGTTCGTCGCCTTCTGCCGCAACCTCGCCCTGGCCATCGTCGCGTTCAGCTATCGCACGCGCGCCGAGATGGCGCAGACGCGCGAGTTCCTCGATCACATCTGACTCCCTCCTTCCCCCCGGACGTCATGTCGACATCAGGCGATGCAAACCTGCAGAGCACGTTGCTCTCGCTCAACGCGCGGGCGTGGGGGATCGCCTTCGGGCTCGTCCTCGGCGGTGGGCTGTTCCTCGCCACGCTCTTCCTCCTCATCAAGGGAGGGCCCACGCCCGGGCAGCACCTGCAGCTGCTGGGGGCGTTCTTCCCAGGATATCGGGTAACGTTTCTCGGAAGCCTCGTGGGGTTCGTCTATGGATTCGTCCTCGGCTACGCGCTCGGGCGGATCATCGGTGAGGTCTACAACCGGCTCGCCCTGCGCTGACCGAGACGCAACGTCGCGTTAGCGCACCAATCATTTGCACTCGACAGCCATGACTGCACTGCGTGTCGCCGTCGCCGGACTCGGCAACGCGGCGGTGAACCTGCATCTCCCCGCACTCGCCTCGATTCCGCACGCGCAGGTCGTGGGCGGCTGCGATCCGAACGAGTCCACTCGCCTCGCGGCCGGCAAGCAGTTCGCCTTTCCGGTGTTTGCTACGCTCGCCGAGGTCCTGAGCTCGACGTCGCCCGACGTCGTGATTGTGTGCGCGCCGCCGAAGTCGCACAAGGCGATTAGTCTCGAGGCGCTCGCGGCAGGGACGCACGTGCTGTGCGAAAAGCCGCTGGCGACCAGCGTCGCCGAGGCGCAGGAGATCATCGATGCGGCAGCCAAGGCCGGACGCCGACTCGCGCTCAACCACGAGTTCCGCGAGATGCCGGCTTTTCGCGCGCTCCTCGACGAGGCGAGCAAGGACGCGGGAGGAGTGGTGTTCGCACAGGCCTGGCAGAACATGGATCTTCCGCCGTGGGCAGAGCCGGGGTGGCGTGGACAACTGCTCAATGGCGTGCTGTACGAGGCCGGCATTCACCTCGTCGACTTCGTCGTCGCCGCGTTTGGCGAAACACCGCGAGCGGTCAGTGCTTCGATGTCGTCGTGTGGTACCCGCGACGAGCAGACCGACGCCGTCGCCCTGGTCACGCTCGAGTTCTCGCGCGGGCGGCTCGCCCAGGTCATCCAGAACCGCCTGTGCAAGGGAGAGACGCAGTATTTCGAGGTGCGCGTCGAGACGGCGAACGCGTCGCACCGCGTGTCGTACGGCGGGCGCGCGCGCGTCTCGTTAGGGTTGCTGCGCAGCCGCAAGCCGCACGTTCGCCTCGAGATGGGGGCCGCAGGAATGGCCTGGCGCGAGCGCGGGCACGAGCGCGAGGGATTCTCCAAGAATCCCGGAAACGCTCCGATGATCGCCACGCGCAACCTCCTCGATCGCACGCTGCGCGCCTTCATCGATGGCACTCCGGCGCCGGCGTCGGGTGAAGCAGGTCGCGACACACTCAAGGTGCTCGCAGCCGCCTATCTCTCGGCGCGCGACGGTCGACGCGTGGCGACCGACGATTCCGAGGTCGCCAGCTACAAGTTCGAGGGGTGATCCTGTCGCTGGTCCCGCGCGCTCGCGATGCGGCGCGACCGCCAACGAGAACGGGGCGCCTCCGCATGGGGGCGCCCCGTTCTTCGTCACGCAAGTTCTCGACTATTGACCGCGGAACTTGAGGAGCACGGCCGGAATCGTCTGGAGCATGATGCGAACGTCGAGCCAGACATCCTGCTTCGTGATGTACTGCAGGTCCCAACGTACCTTGGCGCGGACGTCGTCGAGGCAGGAGTCGTAGTGCTGGTTGATCTGCGCGAGGCCGGTCAGCCCGGGGCGCACGCGATGTCGAAAGCGGTACTCGGCGATGTCTTCGCGCAGGCGCGCCACGATGCTCGGACGTTCGGGGCGCGGGCCGACGATGTTCATGTCGCCGCGCACGATGTTCCAGAGCTGTGGGAGCTCGTCGAGCCGGAACTTGCGGAGCACACGCCCGAGCGACGTAACGCGCGGATCGTTCTCCTGCGCCCACACCGCGCCAGACGAGCGCTCGGCGTCGACGCGCATCGTGCGGAATTTGAAGATCGTGAACACCTGACCGCCCAAGTCCTCGTGACGGCGTTCGCGCAGCGCCAGCGTCTCACGCCAGCGGCGGTCGAGCCCAACTCGCGTCTGCGCATAAATGACGGGCCCGCGCGAGGTGAGCCGAATCGCGATCGCGATCAGGACGAAGACGGGTGAGAGAAGGAGCAGGCTCACGACCGCGATCCCGGCGTTCAGGACGCGGCTGAGATTCTCCGAGCGCTCGCGCGGAAAGACCTCCTCGACCGGGGTGCGCTCGCTGCCGGGCGCGCCGTCGATGGAACGAGGGCGATCCACCCCGCGCGTTCCGTCACCCCCGTCGAAGCGGCGCTGGCGCCGCCCGGTGGGCGTGGGAATGCGTGCGGGGTAGTCTCCGGCGAACTGCGACACAGTGGACTCCATCAACGTGCTCTCGGATCGAACGAGCGGTGATTCGGGAAAGAGTAGGGCAAGGTGCTGAATGCCGCGTTACAGACGCGGTTATGGAAGCGCGTTGTTGTTGCGGCGGTTGTTCGAGATGATGCGAATGAGGAAGATCAGCGGACCGAGTACGCCGATCACCTTGATCCAGTTTTGCCACCCCGTCGTCGCCGTCGCTGCTGGCACGTACACTTCGTCACCGTCGCGCAGCCCCAGGTCGCCGACCGTACGGGCCAGGCGAATCGCGTCGGCGAACTCCTTCTTGTTGATGAGTGTTTTTCCGGCGCGCTTCACCTCGGCTTTGTCGAGCTGCGAGCCAGGACCCAGGCCGCCTGCCGACATCAGCACGTCGGTGATTGCCTGGTCGACGGGGAAGGTCAGGAAGCCGTTGCGCGCCACTCCACCCGTCAGCGTCAGTCGAACCATCCCAGTCGCTGTAACTGAGGGGTTCTTGAGATACCGGCTCAGTTCCTTGGTGAGATAGGAGTTGAGTTCGGAGTCCAGTACGCCGGAGAGCGTGAGATCGGGGATGTTCGGCAGTTGCAGGCGACGATCGCCGCGCACGGTGAACGTGTCGGTGAGCGACGAGTCCCCGAGCACGACGATGTAAATGCGGTCGCCTGGGAGAAAATCGCCGTTCCGCAAGCGCTGCTGCAGCGCGGTGGCGTCGGCGAGGAGCTTGTCGCGCGTCTTGGAGTCCGGAGCGACGGTCGCTGCCTGCTCGGTCGCCTTGGCCGCCTGCTCCAGTTCCGCGCGAGTCGCCTGTCGGCGTCCTTCGCCCAGCGACGCCTGCGCCGCGCTCAGCGAGGCCGCAAGCGCCATCGCCACCATCACGCGAGCGAGAGGCGAGATCTTCTTCATGAGTTCGGGAAAGCGTACGGTCATATCCTCGTCGGACTATGCACCCTTCGTGCTACAAATCGACGCAGCACGAAAGAAGCCAACCATTTAGCAAGCCGCCAGTTAGGCGGCTGCGCGATGCGTCACAGCCGGGCTGCCGCAGATCGTGTGGCACCCTCCCGACATCTCGCTCATGCGGGCGATACGCAGATTCCCCGTGCTGCCTACGCCGTCGCTCGAGCGTGCCAAGAGAGAGTTTCGGCGCTTCGGGTCCGAACGCGACATTCGGTCGAGGACGATCAGCACCCCCTGTAAGTCCCGAGCGCATCCACGCGACCGACTACTATAAACTCCCGGCGCCTCGTCGAACGGAAACGCCGCTGGATCGGTGGCATTCCGGTACGCGCCAGCGATCATACAGCGTCGCTCACCCGTTGTATCGCTAGCTCTGTGCCACTCCTGTTGCAACGATGCGGCAGGTGGTGCGGCCTCAAACGGGGAAATCGGTGCGCGCGCGGCCCAACGGGTCTCCCCGATGCACAAATCCTCCCCGCACGACTCCTGCATAGGTGGCAAATCCGCGCGCGCTGGTGGTCGATTCGACCGGCTCGGAGCGGGTGTACGGCGAGATCCTCGACCGAACGATCGTCCTTTCCATGGCAGAACCGCGTCCCAACGCTTCGCCTCCGCCCCTCGTCCTGATCGCCAACGATCAGGAGTGGTCGACGCGCTCATTGGAGAGCGTGCTGGGGCCGCAGGGTTTTGCCTCGGTCCGTGCGTACACCGGTCGCCAGGCATTGGAGCTCGCTCGGCGCGTGCATCCCGACGTGATCATCCTCGATTCGGGGATGCCGGACATTTCGGGGATCGAGATCTGCCAGCGGTTGCGCGAGGATCTCGAGTTCCCGCGCTCGACGCCGATCGTGATCACGACCGCTGGGCCGGCCTCGCGCGCTCAGCGCATCGAGGCGCTTCGCGCTGGCGCATGGGAGTTTCTCAGCCAGCCGATCGACGCTGAGTCGCTTCTTCTCAAGCTCGAGTTGTTCGTGCAGGCCCGACGCGAGATCGACCGTTCGCGTGAGGAGAGCCTGCTCGACTCCCCGACAGGGTTGTACAACGTTCGGGGGCTCGCCAGGCGCGCGCGGGAGATTGGCGCCGACGCTACTCGTCGCCGCTCGCCGCTCGCCTGCGTCGCCATCAGCCCCGTATCCGACTCGACTGACGCGACGCCCGATGAACTCGACGCGCGCATCGCCGAACACGTGAGCGAAGTCTGTCGCCGGACCGCCCGCTCATCCGATGCCGTCGGGCGACTTGGCCGAGCGGAGTTCGCGATCATCGCGCCGTCCACCGATCCGACTGGCGCTCTGCGACTGGTCGAGCGCCTCAAGGAGCAGGTCGAGGCGATTCCGGTCGAAATTGATGGGGTTTCGCGCCAGATCCGCTTCAAGGCGGGATACTGCGCGGTCCCCAACTTCGCGCAGTCGTCGGTTGATGCGGTCGAACTGTTGCTTCGTGCCGCGAGCGCGCTTCGTGGTGCCCGCGGGGCGGAAACGGTTGACGCCGCGGCGACGAACTACGAGTCGATCGAGCAGCCGACCGTACGATAGGAAGTCGGCGACGATCGCTTCGCCTGCGCCGAAGAGGATAGAGAATGCCAGAAACGCCGGTCCGCATGCGGACCGGCGTTTCCAATTCGCTGCTCGAGGGGCGCGAGCGAGTCCGGCTACTTGCCGGCGCCGCTCCCCGAGCCGAGGAGCGCGGCATTCCCTTCCTCGGCGCCTTCGAGCGCGCGATACCCTTCGAGATAGTAGTAGTACTTGAACTGCGGCAGGTTGCCGATGTCGTTCAGGATCGCACCGATCAGCCGGATCGGCATGCGATCCAGCACCGTGAGCTTTGCCTGCGCGAGCTTGCGGTCGGTCTCGCCGGCGCGTAGCACGATGACCATGCTGCCGACCGCTGTCCCGACGGCAAACGGGTCGATGCCGGCGCCTAACGGTGCGGTGTCGACAACGATCGCGTCGAACTGCGTGCGCAGTTCGCGGATCATCGTCGTCATGCGCTCCGACGCCAGCAGCTCGGGACCGTGCCGGCGACGCGAGCCGCCGGGGAGGATCGACAGGTTGACGTGCTGCTGCGTAGGACGCACCACGTCGGCAAGCGTCGCCTCGCCGGCGAGATAGTCGACCAGGCCGGGGGACTGGTCGCAGGGGGCAAAGATGTCGTGCAGCGCGCCGCGGCGAATGTCGCCGTCGATGATCAACGTACGATAGCCGGAGTCGGCGAGTGCCGAGGCGAGGTTGGCGGAGACGAACGACTTGCCGTCCCCGGGCCCGGGGCTGGACACCGCCTGCTGCACGGGACCGAGGCCGTCGAAGGCGCTGCGGACCGATAGGGCAATGGTGCGGAACGACTCGATGAGCTGGGATGCCTCCTCGAGACGGGCCGCCGCATTCGTCGGATTATTGTACGACGGAATCGCGCCGACGATGTCGAGGCCAAGTTCACCGGTGGCCTGATCGGGATAGCGGAAGCGCTTGTCGGTGCGGTCGAGCAGCAGGGCGAGTGCAAGTCCGAGCCCGACGCTCGCAGCGACCGCAACGAGGATGATTCCCATCGTCGTGTCGCTCGACGGGATGCGCGGTGCGACGGCGGTATCGAGAATCGAGACTTCGGGGAGCGCATTGCGTTCGGACAGGCGCGCGGTCATCGCACGCTGCTGCAGATCGACATACATGGTCTGCGCAATCTGCAACTCGCGGTTGAGACGCATTTCCTCGACGGTGCGGGCCGGGATCTGCTTGAGTTCCTGCGAGGCGCCATCGATGCGCCGCTTCATGTCCGCCTCACGCGACTCGAGCTCGGTGAGCGACGACTGCACGAGCGTCGGAATCGACTGCGCCTCCATCAGCTCGATCTGCTGCTTGAGATCCTTCACCATGCGGTACTCGTCGGTGTAGGTCTTCTGCAGGTTGACGAGCTGCGCCTTGGCGGTGTTCAGGTTGCCGATCTCACTGGTCAGCGCCGTGTTGGACGCCACCGCATTGCCGACTGAGCGCAGCGCCTCGAGCGAGATCTTGCCACCGTGGTCCTTCGCCTCGTCCACGATGCGCTGCAACGCCTCGCGATCGCGGTGCACCTGTTCGTAGGCGACGCGATCGTTGAAGTAGGCGGTGAAGACCGGGTTCATCGTCGTCGAGACGCCCGGCGTAATCGCCATCTGCTCGTTAGGGAGCGTGATCGTGTTGATCTTGAAGCGCTCGAGCGCGGTTTGCGCGCTCTGCAGCTGCTGCGCTGCCTGTTGCAGCTGCTCCTCGGTCGCTTCGGCGGAGACCGTAAGGTTCTCGCGCTTGAGACGCACCGCCTCGCTCACGAACTCGCGGTTCAGCGTGTTGAGCGTCGTTGCCAGCATTCCGGGCTTGCTACCGGAGAGCTGGAATCGCATCAGGTTGGAATTCTGCCCGACCGAAACGGTCAACGAATTTCCAAGGTCGAAAGCCGCCTCACGCGGCGTCACGACGTAGAAGCCTACCGTCTTGCGTCCGGCGAGCGCCTCCTTTGTCGGCTGCCACATGAAGCCGACCGAGCGACCGACTGAATCACCGACAGCCCCCTTCTCGATGATCACATCCTGCTCGCCGCGCTGCTGCGCGGGGCGGATGAGAGTGTAGCGATCGTCCTTGAGCTCCATCCGGTACAACCCGGGCTGGAGCGAATCCGACGGATAGAGATCCCGAACGATGAGCGTGTCGCTTGGAATGTCGGGATAGATGTAGAGGGCGAGCTTGCTCACGACTTTGTCGAGCACCGAGAAGGAACGGGCGAGCTCGGTCCATGCGACGTCGCTATTCACGAGCCCAGGGGCGGCGACAGGGCCAATTGTGCCGTTCTTTCCGGAGGTCGCGGCAATCCATACGGAGGAGGTGACGTCGTACTTCGGCGTCACGAACCTCGTCAGGACCAGGCCTGCCGTGCTTCCGACCGCGATGATCGCGATGACGAGCCACTTGTACCGCTTTACGGCTGCGATCGAGCGCGCAATCTGGTCTCCGATTCCGCTAGCCGGCGGGGTAGACGAAGCAGGTGCACCCCATTGAGGCGCAGGACCGAAACTGTCCTGACCCTGACTCTGCGTGGCGGCGTTTTTTGTCCAGGATGGGACCAGATTAGCGGACATGTGGGCGAGTTCTTCGTTTGGTTGCAGCAGACATCAGACGATTGTACCGCAAAAAAGGCGCGCACCTCCCCCAGCGAGCCCGATGCTGCGCTTCTCGGGCGCGTCGAAGTGCAAAACCGGGCCCAGTCGTTGGGTTCGGTGACGTGGAGCACGAGCGCCGCGTCTAATGGAACACAGTGTTGTAGTGATGCGACATGCAGCGGAAAATCCTACGCTCTTCACTGTTGATACGATGCGGCGGTGTAGCTTGACCTCAGCACTTCTGAATCGTATTTAATCCAGCGACTTGCTGCAGCAACGGCGCTGCGGTGCCGCTACTACAGATAGCACCGCAATGGTCGAAGAATCAGCGGATCGCCCGCAACGATTCTGCGCCATTGCAACACCGCATCGCACTTCGAATCCGACGGGTAGCTAACGATGGCCACAGGTTCTGCCGTTCGAGACGGGGAAAAGGTTGGAGGCGCCGCGACCGAGGGTGAGTCACGCGATCCACTGTCCATTTCCCCCGAGGTCAAGGCCAGTCTGAGCCTGCTGATCGTCGACGATGACCGCACCCTGCGCGAAGGATGCGCGAGCGTGCTGCAAATGGATGGATTCAACGTCACGACTCTGGGGCGAGGTGATGAAGCGGTCGACCTCGTCAAGCGGCGTCGGTTCGATATCGTGCTGGTCGATCTCTATATGACCCCTGTCTCGGGAATGGAGATCCTCAAGGCAACGCTAGAGGCCAGCAAGGATACGATCGTCGTCGTCATGACCGGCAACCCGAGCGTGACTACCAGCATCGAGGCGCTCCGCGCCGGTGCGTGGGACTATCTCCCCAAGCCGTTCTCGGCGACTCACCTGCAGGTGCTCGTTGGGCGCGCCTCGCATGCGGTGACCGTTGCGCGCGAGACGCGCGATCTTCGCGTGCAGCTCTCGAAGCAGAGCGGCAATAGCGACAAGATCACGCTCCTCGGTGTCTCGCCGGCGTTTCGGAAGGCGGTCGATCTGGCGCGAAAGGTTGCGAGCACCGACGCGTCGGTGATGATCACCGGCGAGAGCGGAACGGGGAAGGAAGTGATCGCGCAGTTCATTCATGCGCACAGTCGGCGCGCATCGCGCCCGATGGTTCCGATCAACTGCGCGGCGCTGCCCGAAGGTCTGCTCGAGTCGGAGCTGTTCGGTCACAGGAAGGGAGCGTTCACCGGCGCGGATCGCGACAAGCCTGGCTTGCTAGAAATCGCCAATGGCGGAACGCTCTTCCTCGACGAGCTCACCGAGATGTCGCTCCCGCTGCAGGCAAAGCTCCTGCGCGTGATTCAGGACGGCGTCGTGCGGCGCGTGGGGAGCGAAAAAGAGGACGCCATCGTTGATGTGCGATTCCTCTCGGCGACGAACCGCGTGCCGCAGGAATGTGTGTCGAAGGGGACGCTGCGCGAAGACCTCCTGTATCGTCTGCGCGTTGTCCCGATCCACCTTCCGCCGCTTCGCAAGCGCCCCGAAGACATTTCGCTCCTCGCGAACCACTTCCTGACGCACTACTGGGAGCGGCATCGCGGCACGGGTGAGACGCAGCCGCGCCTCTCGGAATCGTCGATCGAGTTCCTGCGTTCCCGCCCGTGGCGCGGCAATGTGCGCGAGCTGCAGAACGTGATCGAGCAGCTGGCGGTGCTGACGGAGCCTGGGCACCTCGTCCTCCCAGAGGACGTCCCGATCTACGATGACGCCGGTACGGAGCCGGTGCAGGGGGGCTTCCTTCCCAACGTGATGAGCGAGCCGTTCCACGTCGCCAAGGACAAGCTCATCGCGCACTTCGAGAAGGAATACCTCGGGCAACTCATCGGACGTGCTGGCTCGAACATGTCGAAGGCGGCGCGACTCGCCAACATCGACCGCACCACGCTGTACCGTCTGATGGAAAAGCACGGATTCCGTCGCGATGAAGTCGGCACCCAGAACGACGAGTGAAGGTACGAACCACTCAGGCACGAACGTCCTTGAA
Organism: Gemmatimonadaceae bacterium; assembly: GCA_044225935.1. Classification (GTDB taxonomy): domain Bacteria; phylum Gemmatimonadota; class Gemmatimonadetes; order Gemmatimonadales; family Gemmatimonadaceae; genus SCN-70-22. The sequence continues at coordinate 75,891 of JBGAHX010000014.1, read as the reverse complement.
GATTCAGGCAACCGGTCGCAGCGGGACGCGAGGGAGCAGCGCTGAAACGGGCGGCGACACGTCTCCCGTTCGCGCGAGCGCGTCCACACCGGTCGCTGGGAGTGCAACCTGGCGTGCGCTGACCGACGCATCGAACTCGGTGGCGGCGAGCTGGGTGTCTTCGGAGCACGCGGCGCCCACTGCGACCGATGTTCGCGCCGCGTTAGGTGCGGTGGTCGAGGCCATTCGGCGCGCGGCGATCGGAGAAGAGGGAGACATCGCCCGCCTTCCCGTATTTGTCCCGGCGCGCAGACTGCTCGAGCGGCTTCGTCGCACCTTCCTCGAGCTTGCCGACTCCCCTGACGTGCGCGACGAGCCCGAGGAAGTCGTGTCGGTACTACGCGCGTTCGAGACGGTGCAGGATGCGCTCGACATCGATGCCGCTCATCGCTTCGCCGCACGACTGACCGGAAGCGATGCACAGCAGCTCGTCGTGGAAATGGCGCACGACATGCGCTCGCCGCTGGGTTCGATCCTGATCCTCGCGGAGCGCCTGCGCGCCGGCGCGGGGGGAGAGTTGGCGCCCATCCAGCAGCGCCAGCTGGGACTGATTTACAGCGCTGCCTTCGGATTGAGCACGCTCGCTGGCGACGTGATCGAACTCGCGCGCGGCGGGACGACGCTCATGGACCAGCAGCCGCTCGCCTTCTCGGTGTCGGACGTGCTGCAGTCGATTCTCGACATCCTGCGGCCGATGGCTGAGGAGAAGCGACTGACGATGCGTTGCACCGGGCCGACGGCGGATGTGCGCATCGGTCACCCCGCCGCGCTCAATCGCGTGTTGCTGAACCTCGCGACCAACGCGATCAAGTTCACCAACACCGGCTCGGTCGACGTGTCGTGCAAGGAGCTCGACCGCACCCGCGTGGAGTTCTCGGTTCGCGACACTGGTCGCGGCATCCCGACACACGTGATGGACAACCTGTTCGAGGCGTTTCGCCAGCGGCAGGCGCCAGGCGACTACGCCTTCTCGAGTGCGGGGCTCGGGCTTTCGATCTGCCAGACTCTAGTCGGTGCGATGGGTGGAGCGCTCGGCGTCGAGACGGAGCTCGAGCGTGGAACGCGCTTCCACTTCGTGCTCGAGCTCCCACAGCCCACCCGCATGTAGCTCGGCGGCGAGTGCGCGCGACGCGCACCGATCGCCGCGTGGCTCGTCGCGGCAGCTCGCGGCAGCTCGCGGCAGCTCGCGGTAGCTCGCGGTAGCTCGCGGTAGCTCGCGTCGCTCGTCGGCTGTGAGGGAAACGATCTGGACGAGTCGGGAGCGCAGCGGCACTTTGTCGATCTGGGTTTTCTTCCCACACTCGCGCAAGAGGCCAGGATGACCGACCGCCGGACCTTCATGACATCCATGATGCGCGCGGGAGTCGCGCTCCCCGCACTCAAGGGGTCGGCGTTCTCCACGCTGTTCCGCGCCGAAGACATCGTGCGCGGCAAGACGCCACTCGCCGCCGCGGACGACGAAGCGTACTGGGCGCAGATCCAGATGGCGTTCGACGACGATCGCACACTGGTGAACCTGAACAATGGCGGCGTAAGTCCGGCACCGACGCACGTGCTGGACCTGATGATCCGCGACCTCAAGTTCTCCAACCAGATCCCGGTCGATCACATGTGGGGGGTACTCGAGCCGCAGGTGGAGTCGGCGCGCCGCGACCTCGCGCGCATGTTCGGGTGCGATCCCGAGGAGATGGCGGTGGTGCGCAACGCGTCGGAGGCGAACGAGACGATGATTCTCGGGCTCGACCTCAAGCGCGGCGACGAGGTGATCGTCACGAACCAGAACTACGGTCGGATGATCACTACATGGGAGCAGCGGGTGCGTCGCGAAGGGATCGTGCTCAAGCAGATCTCGTTCAAGGTCCCGCCGCCGTCGGACGACTACATCGTCGAGCAGTTCCGCGCGGCGATCACCCCGCGCACGCGGGTCATCGAGGTCACGCACATCACGAATCTCACGGGGCAGATCCTCCCGGTGAAGAAGATCGTGCAGATGGCGCGGGAGAAAGGGATCGAGGTCTTCGTCGACGGAGCGCACGCCTTCGCGCACTTCCCGTTCACGCGCGACGAACTCGACGTCGATTACTACGGCACCTCGCTGCACAAGTGGCTGCATGCGCCGATCGGGACCGGCTTCCTATATGTCAGGCGCAACAAGATCAAGCAGCTCTGGCCGTTAATGGCGGCGGCGGCTTCGCAAGACGAGAACATCCGGAAGTACGAAGAGATCGGGACACACCCGGCGGCCAATCACAACGCCATCTCGCTGGCCGTCGCCTTCAATCGAGGGATCGGGCTGGAGCGCAAGGCGGCGCGATTGCGCTACCTGCGCGATCGCTGGGCGAAGCGCCTCCTCGCCGAAAATCCGCGCTTCCACGTGCTCACCCCGCTCGACGACAAACAGTCGTGTGCCATCGCGCTCGTGAACATCGACGGAATCGAGACGCCTAAGCTGCAACAATGGTTGTGGGGAAAGCACAAGATCATGACGGTGGCGATCGTGCACCCCGAGTTCCATGGATTGCGGGTGACGCCGAGCGTGTACACCACGCTCGACGAGGTCGACTTCTTCGCCGAGCAGATGATCAAGGCGGCGAACTCCGGGATCGCAGCCTAACGATGGCGGCAGCGAGAAAACCGCCGGCGACAAAGGGTTCGGCGAAGCCTGCCGCGAAGACGAAGAGCAAGCAAGGCGCAACGCACGGCACGAAGAGGGCAGCGACGAAGGCTGCAGCACCGCCGTCGGCCAAGGGGAGCAAGGGGAAGGCGCAATCGTCGGGCGCAGCAAAGGCGAAGAGCGGCAAGGGACCTCCAGTCCCTGCGCCGCTCGCGCCGCGCTTCTTTCGGTACCAGCTCCCGCGCCACGACGACGCTGTCCGCCACTGGCTGCTCAAGACCGAACCAGAGTCGTTCTCGTGGAACGACCTGGAACGCGCGCCGGATCGTACGACGTGCTGGGATGGCGTCCGCAACTTCCAGGCGCGAAACTTCCTGCGCGATCACATGCGGTTGGGCGATCTCGCCTTCATCTACCACTCGAATGCCGAACCGACCGCCATCGTCGGGATCGCGCGCGTGGTGCGCGAGTCGTATCCCGACCCGACGGCGTTCGAGCCGAATCATCACCACTACGATCCCAAGAGCGATCCGGCGAACCCGACGTGGGTGATGGTCGACGTACAGGCCGTGGAGGCACTCCGCCCGGTGTCGCTGGGCGAACTGCGAGAGACGCCGGGGCTCGAGGGAATGGAACTGGTGCAGGTCGGAAGCCGGCTCTCCATCACACCGGTGACCGCGGAGGAGTGGGAGATCATCGTCCGCCGAGGGCGAGAGCGTTAGGCAAGAACGACTAGCGCCCCGGTGACCCGGGGCGCTAGTCGTTCGAGGTGCTCCGCTCAGAGTGCGGTGTCGGCGTCCGGCGACTGCTCCTCCGGCACGAAGACCGGCAGGGGGCCGTTCCCGGAGAGGACCGACACGGTATCGCGCCCGGCGCGCTTGGACTGGTAGAGCGCAGTATCGGCGCGCTTGATCCAGGCAGTGGAGTTGTCGCCAATGGTCAGCTCTGCCACGCCGATCGAGAGCGTGAGCTGCGGCGGCGGCGGTGCTTCGCCGGATTCGTCGAGGATCGGGTTGCCGTCCGCGTCGATGGGGAGCGTTTCGATGGGGCGAAGTTCTTGCACCTGACGGCGCAGGCGCTCGGCAAGGAGCTGTGCATTGGTGAGCCGCGTCTCCTGCAGGACGACGGCAAACTCGTCGCCGCCGTAGCGGCAGACAAAGTCGACGCGCCGCAGGAATGTCTTCGAAAGGACGTTGGCGATCTGGCGAAGCGCCGTGTCGCCCGCGGTGTGCCCGTACGTGTCGTTGATCGACTTGAAGTTGTCGACGTCGATCATCATGAGCGACGCGGGTTGGCCAAGGAGCGAGTGCAGTTCGATGCTTCGCGTGATGTACTCGTCGAATGCCTTGCGGTTGGCGAGCCCCGTGAGCGGATCGACGGCGCTCTCGCGTCGCGCATCCTCGAGCTCACGCCCGAGATGCTTGAGCTTGTCGGCGAGGACGGCGAACTGCTCCTGCTGCCGCTCCTTGCGCGTGTTCATGAGCTGCTCGATCACCGATACGACGGCCAGCGCCTCGCGCTTGATCAAGTCGGTCGAGTTGCTCTCCACGGCGACGCGCATGCGACCGAGGTGATCGCCGGTGATGCGAGCCTCCTCCTGCTCCTCGACTACCACCTGGTGGATGGCGGCGACGAATGACCAAACGACCGATCGCATGTCGTCGAGGGCGCGCACGACATACTTGCTCTCATCGCGGCGCGTCTCGCCCATGAACTGCGAGAGCCCTTTCCAGTCGCGATAGAAGACACCAGCCGAGGGGCGATCCTCGGGATTCCCCGGGCGTGGCGCTCCCATGGTTGCATGAAGCATCCAACTGTGCGCGAGCTTGCGAATGTCGTCGCCAGTGCGCGCGTCGGTGTCGAACGCGTACTTGCCGTAGTGCTGCAGGAGCGTGCCCAAGGCGTCGAGCACGAGCCCGGTCTCCTTGGAGATCGCCGACTTGTCGTCAGGCGGCGGCGCAGCCGGTTGCGCGGCGGGAGTCGCGGGGCTGCTGCTGCGCGATGGTTTCCCGCCGAAGAAGGACAACACGCTCATGTGCTGGATGCGTCGAGTTGGGTGAGGTTCGGCCCGATCGGGTGCCGTTCGCCGAGGTTGATTCGAACCCTCCAACGTGGACGAGCAGCCCTTGCCGTTAGTATCGGCGTGACCTGCCCCGGTTCTGAGCGTGAGGTCGCAGCAATCTTGTCGTACTCCGGCCGAGTGGCGACGCGCGACGATTCGATGGTGCGCGGCGTGACGCCGGTCACCCCGATCGACTGGCGAAGAGCCAGACGGCACTTGCGAATCCAATCAAGATGATCGCCTGACGCACCCGGTCCTGCGGGACGCGCTGGGCGATGCGGGAGCCGGCGTATCCGCCCGCCGCGGCGCCGACTGCCATCGCCAGCGCCACGCGCCAGTTCACCAGACCGCTGATCGCAAAGGTGGCCGCGGCCATGAAGTTGATGCACAACCCGCCCCAGTTCTTGAGGCCATTCATGCGATGAATGTTCGTGAATCCCATGAAGCCGAGTGCCGCAAGCATCAGGATTCCGATTCCCGCGCCGAAGTAGCCGCCGTAGATCGCCACGAAGAACTGGTAGATCAGCGCGCGACCCGGCGGGGGGAGCTCGGCGACGTCGCTCGTCGCCTCAGCGCCGGCCGCGCTCCCGGCGGCGGGAGAGCGCGCCTTGATCCAGCGCATCGCGGGGCGCTGAATCAGGAAGAGGAGCGTGGCCCCAGCGACAAGCCAGGGGACGAGGGCGTCGAAGCGATCGGCGGGGGTGATCAGGAGGAGGAGGGCGCCGACCAACCCACCGGCGAGTGAAGGAATGGCGAAGCGCACCGCCCAGGCGCGCGCTCCGCGCAGCTCGCCCAGGTAGCCAAGCATGCTGCCGACGGCTCCGGGCCAGAGCGCGACCGTGCTCGTGGCGTTCGCGGTGAGTGCTGGGACGCCGAGGCCGATGAGCGCGGGGAACGTGAGGAGTGTCCCGCCGCCGGCGATGGAGTTGACCGCTCCGCCGGTAGCGGCGGCGAGGACGATCAGGGCGAAGCGCGTGAGCTCGGAGGGCGAGGAAACGATGGGGAGGCTCCGCTGCGTCGAGGAAGTAATGGGTGTGCGTGCGGGGCGCGTGGGTTCGGCGATGATACGCTGCCGCTGAACGCGAAGAATGCGTACGTCGCGCCAATCGGCAATGTTGAGCAGGGCGACAGGCGACTAGCTTGTGAGAACGCCCCCCATCCTTGTTGCGACATTAGCGGAGAGACCGGGACATGAGCACGACGGCGACGTCGCAGGCGCCACAAGCCAGCACCGACAACCTCGAGATCCGCGACTCGCGGACCGGGAAGAGCTATACCGTGCCGATCGTCGATGGCACGATTCGAACCAGTGACCTGAAGCAGATCAAGGTCAACGACTCCGATTTCGGGCTGATGGGTTACGACCCGGCCTTCATGAACACGGCGTCGTGCCGCAGCGCGATCACCTACATCGACGGTGACGCTGGGATCCTGCGCTATCGTGGCTATCCGATCGAGCAGCTGGCCGGGAACGCGAGCTTCCTCGAGGTGGCGTACCTGCTGCGCAATGGCGAACTCCCCGCGCAGAAGGAATACGACGCGTGGGTGCACGACATCACGTTCCACACGTACGTACACGAGAACATCAAGCGGTTCCTCGAGGGATTCCGCTACGATGCGCACCCGATGTCGATGATGGTGGCCGGCGTAGCGGCGCTCTCGTCGTTCTATCCCGAAGCCAAGGATATCTTCGACAAGCGTGCGCGCGACATCTCGATCATCCGCCTCCTGGCGAAGGTGCCGACGATCGCCGCGTTCGCGTACCGGCATGTGAAGGGGCTCCCCTTCATCTATCCCGACAACGACCTCTCGTACAGCGAGAACTTCCTGTCGATGATCGCGCGGATGTCGGAAGCGAAGTACGAGTCGAACCCCGTCTTCACGAAGGCGATCGAGATCCTCTTCATCCTGCACGCCGATCACGAGCAGAACTGCTCCACAAACGCGGTGCGCGCCGTCGGCTCGTCGCACGTCGATCCGTTCAGCGCGGTGGCCGCCGGGATCTCGGCGCTCTACGGGCCGCTACACGGCGGGGCAAACGAGCAAGTGCTGCGCATGATCAACGAGATCGGTGATGTGAAGAACGTCCCGGCCTTCGTCGAGAGCGTGAAGCAGGGGAAGGGGCGCTTGATGGGGTTCGGCCATCGCGTCTACAAGAGCTACGATCCGCGCGCGAAGATCGTGAAGAAGCTCGCCGATGAAGTCTTTGCATCGGTAGGGATGGATTCCGATCTGGAGATCGCGCTGGAGCTGGAGCGCATCGCGCTCTCCGACGACTACTTCATCTCGCGCAAGCTGTACCCGAACGTCGACTTCTACACCGGGTTGATCTACCGGGCGATGAAGTTCCCGACCGACTACTTCACGGTGTTGTTCGCGATTCCGCGCGTGGCCGGTTGGCTGTCGCAGTGGGAAGAGATGCTGCTCGACAAGGAGCAGAAGATCGCGCGCCCGCGGCAGATCTACACCGGGTACGACGAGCGTCCGTACAAGTCGGCGCTCGACTACACGAAGAAGCGCGCGAAGTTCTAACGCGCATGGGTGTGCGAAGGGCCGTGGCGCGAGCGATCGGCGCCACGGCCCTTCGTGCGTCCGTGGGCGGCTGGGCGAAGCGCTACGACGCCTTGCGGCTCGACCGGCTGAGGGGGACGAGTTCGGCCGATCGGGTGGCGCACAGCGTGCGGACCGGGCACCGCGAGCAGTGCCTAACGCGGGCGGTGCAGACGACAGCCCCGAGTTCCATGATCGCCTGGTTGTGCGTCCAGGCGGTGGGCCCGCGCCGAGGCAGGACCGCCTCGGCGATACGCCAGAGTTGCGTGAGGTCGCGCGGGCGCTTGGGCTGCAGGCGTGGCGCGAAGACACGGGCGAGGACGCGCGCGACGTTGGTGTCGACCAGCTCGGCGCGCCGCTCGAAGGCGAATGAGGCGACCGCTCCGGCGGTGTAGGCTCCGACGCCAGGGAGCGCCCGGAGGGCGGCCGGGTCGGGGGGGAGAGCGCCGCCGCCGTCGCGGGTGACCGATTGCGCGAGGGCGTGGAGGTTGCGCGCCCGAGCGTAGTAGCCGAGACCGGCCCATGCCTCGAGTACGTGCGCCTGCGGGGCCTCGGCCAGATGGTGCAGTGAAGGGAAGCGCGTGAGGAAGCGGTCGTAGTAGTCGACGACGCGCGAGACCTGCGTCTGCTGCAACATCAGCTCGGAGACCAGCACATGATACGGGTCGCGCGTGCGGCGCCACGGGAGGTCGCGTCCGTGCATGCGAAACCAGCGGCGCAATCGTGCCGAGAAGGCGCGCGCGAGGTTCGCATCCGGCAGCTGCAACTCGGCGCGGGCGCGACGCGGCGCACCACCTGACTTCGCCCGCCGAACCTTGGGGTTCGGTCGAGCGACGTGTTCGCGGTGCGCCGCGCGTCCCTTGTTCGATGCCCGGCGCGCAGCCGTCATGCCGGGCGCGTCCGGGCGATCAGTACTTCACCACGGTCGGGTCCACATCATCCGACCAGCGCAGGATCCCACCGACCAGGTTGTAGGCCTTGGTGAAACCGGCCGCTTGCAACTGACGGACGGCGGTCGCGCTGCGGGCACCGCTCCGGCAGATCACGACGATCTCGCGTGAGGGATCGAGCGATGGGATCTCGCCGGCAAAGCCGCCGAGCGGGACGAGTCGGGTGCCGGCAATGCTGGCGATGGCCTGCTCGTGCGGCTCGCGCACGTCAAGCAGGTCGAAGTCGTCGCCGCGGCGCAGCTTCTCGGCGAGTTCCAGCGGGGTAATCTCGAGCACGGACGTCTCCACAACAGGGGTAGCAGGAATGCCGCAGAACGCATCGTAGTCGATGAGCGCTTGCAGCTCGCGGGTGCCGCACGCGGGGCAGGTCGGGTCGCGGCGAATCTTGACGGAGCGCCAGCGCGCACCGAGAGCATCGACAAGGGCGAATCGCCCGATGAGGGGCTCGCCGACGCCGAGGATCAGCTTGATTGTCTCCGTCGCCTGTAGCGTCCCGACCAGCCCGGGGAGAATCCCGAGCACACCGCCCTCGGCGCAGCTCGGTACCATCCCTGGCGGCGGTGGTTCGCGGTACAGGCAACGGTAGCACGGTCCGTCGGGAGTGCAGAAGACGGATACCTGGCCGTCGAAGCGGAAGATCGAGCCGTAGACGTTTGGTCGCCCGGTAAGCACGCAGGCGTCGTTGACGAGGTAGCGCGTCTGGAAGTTGTCGGTCCCGTCGACGACGAGGTCGTAGGCGCGCACGAGGTCGAGCGCGTTGTCGGACGTGAGGCGCACGTTGTGCGGCTCGACGATCACGTGCGGGTTCACTTCGCGCAGGCGGTCGATCGCCGAGTCGAGCTTGCTCCGTCCGACGTCGCTCGTGCCGTGCAGGAGCTGCCGATGCAGGTTGGTGACGTCGACCACGTCGAAGTCGACGATGCCTAACGTCCCCACGCCTGCAGCGGCGAGGTAGAGCGCCGCCGGCGATCCGAGTCCGCCAGCGCCGACCAGGAGGACACGCGCCGCCTTGAGCTTCCGCTGTCCCAGGGCGCCGACTTCCGGGAGGAGTAAGTGGCGCGAGTAACGCTCCACCTCCTCGCGCGTGAGCTCGGGAAGGGACTTCGGGTCGGTCGCCTGCGCGACCGAATCGAGTGTGCTGGACATGGCTCAGCCTCCTGCAACAGCCTGAACGATGGTGGCGTCGGTGGTAAGATAGGGAGTGTAAAGTCTCGGTGCGGAACGGGGTCGGAGACGGGACGGGAGACGGGGGACGGGGGACGGGGGACGGGAGATGCGATTGCGTGTGGCGCCGGATGCCTACGCCGCGATCATTCCTGCGCTGTGCGAGGTGAGGGCGCGCGCGGCGGCTATCAGGTCACCCACCAGCGCCGAGGCGGTGCGGTCGCCGCCGGCGCCAGCGCCGTACCACGCGAGCGGGCCCGCGAGCGCACTCCGAACCTCGACCACGTTCACCACCCCTTCCGCGCGGGCGAGCACGTCGCCCTCGGGGAGGATTCGCGGCTCGACGCGCAGGTGGAGTCCGTTGTCTTCCCACGCCTCGGCGACGAGGCGCACGCGGGCGCCGTGCGCCTTCGCGACGCGCACGGCGTCGACGACTTCGCCGCCGAAACCACGCGTGGAGACTTCGTCGCGGGTGATCGGGCGGCGCCAGGCGAGCGTGGCGAGGATCGCCAGCTTCGCGGCCGCGTCGATGCCGCGGAGGTCGGCCGAGGCATCGGCCTCGGCGTACCCTTCATCGCGCGCGGCCTGCAGCGCTTCGGGGAATGAGTCGCCCAGCTCGATGCGGGAGAGCACGTAGGTGGTCGTGCCGTTGAGCACCCCGCGCAGTGCGTAGATCTCCTCGCCGTCGAGCGAGTCGCGCAACGCGCGCACGATGGGGAGCGCGGCGGCGACGGCCGCTTCGCAGTGGAAGAGGGGGTGGCGCCCGGCGAGTTCCTCGAGGAGCGGGATGTCGCTGGCAATTGCGAGTTTGTTCGCGGAGACCGCGCCGGCGCCCCGGGCGAGTGCGGTGCGCAGCCAGTGGGCAGCTTCGGGGGCGCCGCTCGCCTCGACGACGACATCGATGGACGGATCGGCAGCGAGTGCCGCGGCGTCATCGTGCACGCGCAGCGATGGGTGGGCGGCGCGGTGCCTCCCCACGTCGCGGACGGCGAGTTGCGCGAGGCGAACGCGGGCGCCGAGGCGGTGCGTGAGGCGCTCGTGGTTGGTGGCGAGGGCGTTGGCGAAGGCGCTTCCTACGGTGCCGCCGCCAATGAGCCCGACGCGGAGGACGGGGTGTGCCATGCGATTCTGTCTCCCCCACTCCCCAGGCGACATCACCGCCGGGCACAAAAAAACGCCCGACGGCAAAGCCCCCGGACGAGTGGCTTTTAGCGAGTTGTTTTACGTGGCCGCAAGTTGCCGTAAATCGCCACGTGGTTCGATTGTGCGAACGAGTTTAGGGAGGTCGTCCCTCAGTCGCAAGAGGCACCTTGGCCCTTTCCGGCCCTTGTCAGGACACTTTCCGAGTCTTCTTGCGAAGGAAATCCATGAGGATGTACTGGCCGAGCGTCATGGTGTTGGTGAAGTACGCCTTGCCGCGGCAGATGGCGGAGACGTGCTTCACGAACTCCACGAGGGCGCGGTCGCGCGCGAGCATGAAGGTGTTGATGGAAATCCCGGAGCGACGGCAGTCCGCAACCTCGCGAATGGTTTCCTGGATCACGTAAGCGTCGAGGCCCATCGAGTTCTTGTAGATCGCCCCGTTAGGCATGGTGAGGGCGCTCGGCTTCCCGTCGGTGATCATCACGATCTGCCGCATGTCCTTCTTCTGGGCCATGAGGATGCGGCGCGCGAGCTTGAGTCCCTCGGCGGTATTGGTGTGATACGGGCCGACCTGCGCGTGCGCCAGTGTGGCGATCGGGATCTCCTCGGCCGAGTCGTGGAAGAGGACGACGCGGATGGTGTCGCCGGGGAACTGCGTGCGAATCAGGTGTGTGAGGGCGAGCGCCACCTTCTTGGCGGGGGTGAAACGGTCCTCGCCGTAGAGGATCATCGAGTGCGAGCAGTCGAGCATGAGCACGGTCGCACACGACGAGCGGTACTCGGCCTGGCGCACCATCAAGTCCGGATAATCGATGTCGAGCGGGACCTCCAACGATCCGGTGCGGGCGAGCGAGTTCTTGAGCGTCTCGTTCACGTCGAGATTGAGCACGTCGCCGAACTCGTACGGTTTGCTCGCGGCGTCGGCCTCGATACCGGTGGCGAGGTACGGCGTGTCGTGGCTCCCAAACGACGACTTGCCGATCGACCCGAGAATGTTGCGCAGCGACTTGTAGCCGAGGAAGTCGATCCCCTTGTCGGTGAGGTGAAAGTTCACGTCGCGCGAGGCGGCACGGGCGAGTCCGCCGGGGCCTTCGACGGCGGAGTGCGAATCGGGGACCTCGGGGGGCTGCTCGAGATTCAGGTACCCCTGCTCGATGAGTCGCTTGACGATCTCGTCGAGAAGCTTGGCCAGCGAGGCCTGCGCCTCTTCGTCGTCCTCGCCGCGGAGCGCGTTGAGCATCTCCGGGGTGAACTGCCCGCTGTCGATGAGCGCCTGGAGGATCGCCTGCCTGAGCGCATCGAGCGAGCGATCGCCGTCCTCGCCCGTTTCTCCCCAATACGGGTGATACTGCTGCCCGCCAGCGAAGCCCGACTGCAGGAGGAAGTCGGACATCTGCTCGAGGAGCGACTGCAGGTCGACGGCGTCGGCAGCCTCGGGTGAGAACTTCGTGTACGTGTGGAACCGCATCTCAACCTCAGGGAGGGCGGGGAGGCGCTCGTCGCGAGAAGGCGCCCATCACAGCATACAACACGGGAGGCGCTCGCGGCGATCCCTCGGTCGGTCATCCTGGACGCGGCGATTCCACGCGCGGCGATCCCTCCGGGGGTGTCGACCGAATAGCTTGTGCGCGTGTCGACGCCCGCGCGATCGGTCAACCCGTTCAGGGTCCTCCTCACCCACGCGAACTTCCGTCGCTTCTGGGTGGGGCAGACGGTCTCCTTGATCGGGACGTGGATGCAGTCGATGGCGCAGGGGTGGCTCGCCCTGCAGCTCTCCGACAGCGCCTTCATCGTCGGGCTCGTTGCGGCCTGCGGCTCGCTCCCGATCCTTCTCTTCTCGCTGTACGCCGGCGTGCTCGTGGACCGGAGCGACAAGCTGCGACTGGTGAAGATCGCCCAGACGCTCCTCCTGGTCGAAGCATCGCTGCTCTGGTACCTCACGTGGTCTGGGCACATCAACATCCCCATCCTGGTAGCCATCGCGTTGCTCGGCGGGGCGATCTCGAGCGTGGAGATACCGGCGCGACAGTCGCTGATGATCGATCTCGTCGGGCGCGACGACCTGCGCGATGCGATCGCGCTCAACTCATCGGGATTCAACCTCGCGCGCATCTTCGGCCCCGCCGTTGCAGCTGCCATCATCGCAAAGCTGGGGCTGGCGTGGTGCTTTGGCGTGAACGCCCTGAGCTATCTCACCGTGCTGATCGGGCTCGCGCGCATTACGCTCCCGCCGTACCAGCCGGTCGCGATACTGTCCTCGCCGCTCGAAGGAATCCGCGAAGGGTTGGCATACGTGCGCGGCGATAAGACGGTGCGCGGGCTGGTCGAGGTCATCACCGTCTTCTCGATCCTCGGCATTCCGTATCTCTCGCTGATGCCGGTGATGGCGCGCGACGTCCTCGGACTCGGCGCCGGTGGCTACGGCGTGATGCTCTCGGCGGTGGGAATCGGCGGGTTGGCGGGGGCGTTAGGGCTGGCGGCGTCGTCGCCGCGCTCGCGCGGGCATTTGCTCGTGCGCACCTCGCTCCTGTATGCGACACTCCTCATCATCCTCTCGTTCATCCGGCTCCCGTCGCTCGCCTATCCGCTCCTCCTTGTGATCGGCTGCGTGATGATCGTGAACAACGCGCTGGCCAACACGCTGATGCAGTCGATCGTGCCTGACGAGTTTCGCGGGCGCCTGATGGCGATCTACTCGCTGATCGTTGTCGGGTTGCCGCAGGTGGTCGGGGCGTTCGGCGCGGGGGCGGTGGCGCGCGTGTTCGGCGTCGACGTGGCGATCGGATTGGCGGCGGCGGTGATGCTGGTCTACGGCTTGTGGGCATTCCGACGCTTTCCGGAGGTCAAGGACTTGTAGCCGGACGGGCGACGTCGGGAGAAGTCTGCTAGCGGGGGAGAACCTAAGCCCGCAAGTTGAGCGCACTTCCACCCCGACTATCATGTCCGTATCGCACGAAAGGTTGTTGCGTCGTGGCGCGATTGCGAGCGCTGTCGGCGCGTTGCTCCTGCTCGCGACGAGCGCAGACGAGGTGAGCGCCCAGCGCGGGCGTTCCGCTCCGGCGGCAGCTCCGCCACGCGTCGACTCAGCGGCATGGAGTGCGCTCAAGTGGCGCCACGTGGGTCCCGAAGGAAACCGAGTCACATCGGTCACCGGCGTGCCCGGCGACCGCACGACCTACTACGCCGGTGCCGCATCGGGCGGGCTTTGGAAGACGAGTGATGGCGGAAACACATGGCAGCCATTGTTCGACGACCAGCCGGTGTCATCGATCGGATCGCTGGCCGTGGCGCCCTCGGATCCGAACGTGGTGTGGGTTGGAACGGGGGAGCCGTTCATCCGGTCGCACATCTCGGTCGGGTGGGGCGTGTGGCGCTCCACCGACGCGGGGAAGTCGTTCACGAAGATGGGGCTCGAGAACACCGGCCGCATCGCGCGCATCGTCGTGCATCCCACCAATCCCGACATCGTCTACGTGGCGTCGTTAGGGCACGCCTACGGTCCGCAGCCCGATCGCGGAGTCTTTCGCACCATGGACGGCGGCAAGACGTGGGAGAAGGTGCTCTTCGTCAACGACAGCACCGGCGCGTCGGACCTGGTCATGGATCCCAACAATCCGCGCATCCTCTTCGCCGGCATGTGGCAGTTGGAGATTCACACGTGGGGGCGGACGTCGGGCGGGGCGGGTAGCGGGATCTGGCGGTCGGCTGACGGCGGGACGACGTGGACGCGGATCACCGGGCACGGTCTTCCCACGACACCGATGGGAAAGATCGGCCTGGCGATGTCGAAGGCGAACTCGAATCGGGTGTACGCGTTGATCGAGGCGGGCGACGGATTGCCCGCGGTGAACGTTGCCGACAGCACGACGCGCGGGCGGCTCTGGCGGTCCGACGATGGCGGGAGCGGCTGGCAGGTGGTGAGCTACGACCAGCAGGTGGCCGGACGCACACACTACTACAATCGCATGACGTCGATGCCCGACAATGCCGATGAGGCGTACTTCCTCACCGCCAACTGGTCGAAGACGCTCGACGGCGGGAAGACGATCATCGATCCTCCGTTCAAGAACGTGCCGGGAGGTGATCATCACGACGTTTGGGTCGACCCAACGAACGGGAACCGGATGATCGCGAGTCACGACGGCGGGATATCGATCACCGAGAATCGCGGCGCCACCTGGCGACGCATCCAGCTCCCCATCGCGCAGATCTATCACGTCGCCGTGGACAATCGCATTCCCTACTACCTCTACGGAAATCGGCAGGACGGTCCGTCAACGCGCGGCCCGTCGAACAGCAAGATGGGGGAGTTCGGTATCCCGCGCGGCGCGTGGTCGGCGGTCGGTGGTGGCGAGTCGGGGTGGGCGCAACCCGATCCGGTGGACACGACGCTCGTCTGGTCGAGTGCCTCCGGCTTTGGATCGGTAGGCGGCATCGTGTCGCGGTGGGATCTCAAGAGCAACATGTCGACGCCGGTGGAGATCTGGCCGCAGGCGACGATCGGTCACTCGGCCGCCGAGGTGAAGTACCGCTTCGTATGGACCTTCCCGGTTACCATCTCGCCGCACGACCACAACACGCTCTACGTCGGCTCGCAGTACGTGCACGTGACCACGGACGGCGGGAGGAGCTGGCGGGTGATCTCGCCCGACCTGTCGCGCAACGATCGCTCGCGCATGGTGCGCTCGGGCGGACTTACCCCGGACAACATCGGCGTCGAATACTCGGGCGTCCTGTTCGCCATCGCCGAGTCGCCGCGCAAGAAGGGGATGATCTGGGCGGGAACCAACGACGGAAAGATCCACCTCACGCAGGACGGTGGTGCGTCGTGGACCGATCTCTCGGCGAATCTTCCCGGAGCGCCGTTCTGGGGGACGATCTCCAACATCGAAGCGTCGCGCTACGACGACGGGACGGCGTGGCTTTCGATCGACGCGCACCAGGCGAACAACCGCGACCCCTACATTTATCGGACGACAGATTTCGGCAAGACGTGGACGCTCCTGGTCAGCGGGATTCCCAAGTCGCCACTGTCGTACGTGCACGTGGTGCGCGAGGATCCGGTGCGTCGCGGGCTCCTGTATGCGGGGACGGAAAACGGGATCTACGTCTCGCTCGACGACGGCGCGCATTGGCAAACGCTCAACAACAACCTCCCGCGCGTCCCGGTCTACTGGATAGAAGTGCAGCCGCACTTCAGCGACCTGGTGATCGCGACGTACGGGCGTGGCTTCTGGATCATGGACGACATGACCGCGCTCCGCACGCTGGCGGAGTCGAGTCCGACCGAGCCTGCGCTCCTCCCGACGCGCGCCGCCTATCGATTCCTCACAGCCGAAGCGCCCTTTGCCGACGGCGACGATCCGGTGACCGGAACCAACCCGACGTACGGCGCTTCGCTCAACGTCTGGCTCCCGTCGGCAACGAAGGACAGCATCGTGCTGACGATCGCCGACGCGAGCGGTGCCAAGGTTCGCCGCCTTGCCTCCGCCGGCAGCGTGGGGGTGAACCGCATCTGGTGGGACCTGCGCAACGAGTCCACCAAGGAGGCGAAGCTCCGCACGCAGAATCCGTACGCCCCCGATGTGCGCTACCCGCCGGAAGGACGCTCAGCGCCGGGACTCGGAAGGTTCAACATGCTCGTCCCGCCGGGGACCTACACCGTCTCGCTGTCGGTCGGGGGGAAGACTTCGACGCAGTCATTGGAGGTCCGGAAGGATCCGGTGTCGGGGGGGAGCGAGGCGGAGATCGCGCAACAGACCACGATGGCGCGCGACATCGCGCGAGACCTGGACGCGGTGGTCGACATGGTGAATACGCTCGAGGTCGTGCGGAGCCAGGCGGCGACGATTCGTGCGTCGTTAGGCGACGACTCGACACTCGCCGACGTGCGCTCACGCGCCGACTCGCTCGACGTGGCCATGCGTAACGTGGAAGATCTCCTCGTGCAGCTGCGTGTCACTGGGCGCGGGCAGGATCTCATCCGCTATCCGTTCAGGCTTGGCGAGCAGCTGGTGTATCTCGGGCAGAGCGTCACGTCGTCGGACTACGCCCCTACGGCACCGCAGCGCGAAGTGCAGGCGATCCTCAAGGAGCAGCTGCGCGACGCCAAGGCGAAATTCGACGCGGTAATGTCGAGCGACCTCGAAGCGTTCCGCCAGCTCCTGCGCGCGCGCAACGTGAAGAACGCGCTGATCTCATAGTCGGCGCACGCAGAACGGGACCGGTCACCCTCGCGGCGGCCGGTCCCGTTTGCGTTTCACACGCCTTCGTCCTACGACGCCGTCTTGCGCTTCACCACGGTGAGCGTGAGTCCCGAGGGATACTTCGCGGAGTGGTGGACCGCGTTATGCGCGACCGGCCCGCTCGTTTCGTCGTAGTTGTTGCCGCCGGTGTTCATGTTGCGGTCGAAGCGCGGGAAGTTGGAGCCAGACACTTCGATGCGGATACGGTGCCCCGCCTCGAAGTAGTTGCTCGTGGTCAGCGGCCCGACGACGACCTTGTAGACCTTGTCCTTCTCCATCAGCACGACCTTGTCGTCTCCCTCGCGATAACGCGCGCGCTGGATCGACTCGTCGAGGTTGAAGGCGCGCCCGTCGGGATAGACATCGAGGAGCTTCACGGTGTAATCCGTGTCCTTGACGTCGGTGGAGACGTAGAGCGTGAGCTCGACAGGCCCGGAGACTTCCATCCCTTCCTTGAGCGGCTCCGTCGTATAGACGAGGATGTCGTCGCGCTGCTCCATCTTGAGCTGGTCCCACGCGCCACCCTGGACCGCGTTCCCGGTGCAGCAGACGTTTCCGCCGTACGACGGGACGGGGTTCATCGGGTCGTAACTGAAGTGATCGGGGATATCCTGCTTCGGAGGCTTGGTGGTGAGCGTGCCGTCGCCGTTCGCGGAGTTGGCCTTGCCGCCCGAGGCGATGAAGTACTGCAGCGACTCGGCGCCGGCCGGCGGCCAGCTGTCGCTCGTTTGCCACTTGTTGAGCCCCATGGTGAAGTAGCGCACCTTGGGGAGCGTGTCGAGGAGGCGGCTCTTCTCCCCCTTGAGGAAGATGTCGAACCAGCCGTAGGTGAGCGCGTCGTAGTCGAGGCGCGCGTCGCCCATGCTGCGCTCGCCGACGACGGTGTTCTCGGTCGCCCGCTTGTAGGCGCAGTGGAGCGTTGGGGCGATGACCGCATACTGCTGGTTGGCGATCTCGGGGCGCGCTGTCTTCCGCACGTGGTTGTACGTCGCGAGGTTCGGTCCGACCGAGACGTCATACCACGACATGAACCAGAGCCCGGGGACGTTGATGCGCATGTCGTCGTGGAAGAGTCCCCCGCGATACCAGGCCGAGTCGCCGGGCGTGCGCTTGATCATCGCCCCGCCAGTTGCAATGCCGGGCATCGAGTCGGCGAAGATCCCGCGCGGCCCGTCGACGTCCTTGATGATGTTCATCTCGGGGAGGGTGCGCAGTGCTTGCGACCAATCGACCGGCGGGAGCTGCTGCGCGAGATCGAACGACTTGGAGAAGCGGATGCGCTGCTCCTGCGTGAGGTTCGCCGGCATCATCGGGCGCACCTGGTTCTGCTCGCCGTAGAGCCAGGCGATGAAGAGCATCTGCACCGCACCGCCGCGATACCAGTTCCCCTGCTCGGTGAATGGCCCGACCTTGCCGACGCCGGCGCCGAAGCCCTGCGGGATGATCGTGGCGAGCCCCGGCGGTGCCTGCGCGGCGACGGCCATCTGCCACTCTGCGGTCGACGAACAACCGATGAGCCCGACCTTGCCGCTCGCCCACGACTGCGTCGAGATCCACTGGATCGCGTCGTAGCCATCGGTGAGCGGGGGGCCAAGGATGTCGTAGTTCCCCTCGGAGAAGAAGTGGCCGCGCTCGTTCATCACGACGTAGGCGTAGCCGCGCTTCACCGCCTCGAGCTGCGCGCTCATGTCGGCGGGAGCGCCAAGCCGCACGTCCCACCAGTTGAAGTTGTACGGCGTGCGCGAAAAGATCGCCGGCACCTTGTTCCCCGCGTTCTTCGGGCGGTAGATGTCGGCCTGCATCTTGAGGCCGTCGCGCATGGTCACCATGACCTTGCGGTCGATGACGGCGATTTTCTCGAGTTCGGACTCGAGCGAGTCGCGGCGACTCCTGAGCTGGGCCTGCGAGAGTGCGCTGGGTTGGGCGGTGGCGAGCTGCGCTCCCACGAGGATGGGAGACGCGAGCGCGAGATGGCGGAGGCGTGCGAAGATTCGGCGCATGGGCGGCGTCCGGAAAGCGGGCGATGAGGAGCGACGGGTCTCGATCGACGCGATGGCGAAGATGCGACGCGGCGCGACCGGGACCCTCGACGGCGCGATGATCTATACCTTCGCGTACGCGTACGTGGGTGAGGGCGTTCGCCGCGAATGCGTCGGGCATGTCCCGACGAGAGCGACCACGCCTGCGCTGCGCGCTCGCCGCGTTTGCCTCACGCTGTGCGCCGGCGCAGCTTTGCGCCCGAGCTTGCCCACCGATCCTGGCGCGCCCATCGCATGGTAGATCAACAACGTTCTCCACGTCCCGCTCGACGAGCGTCTGCGCGCTCCACTGCAGCAGCGGTGGCGAGCCAGGACGTGGGGCGGCGAGCGACGACGAGAATGCGCTCGATATTCGCGGCGTGCGCGTTCGCGACGATGATGACATCGGGATGTGGCAGCGATTCTGCGCGCTACCGCAATCCGCGCCTCTCGGCGCCGGTTCGCGCCCAGGACCTGCTGCGCCGGATGACGCCGGAGGAAAAGTTCTGGCAGCTCTTCGCGATCCCCGACGATACGACGCTGCCGCTGGATCGCCTCGTGCACGGCGTGTACGGATTGCAGGTCCGCCCGGGCGCCGGCGGAGGTGGTCGTGAGGTCGCGGCACGCATCAACACGCTGCAGCGCTACCTGATGACGAAGACGCGACTCGGCATCCCGATGATCCCGTTCGAGGAAGGATTGCGGGGGCTCGCGCAGGGAGGCGCGACAGTCTTTCCGCAGGCGATCGGGCTCGCCGCCACGTGGGATACGTCGATCATCGCGGCGGTTGCGGCCGCGACGGCCGAGGAGGCGAGAGCACGGGGAATACGACAAGTGCTCTCCCCGGTGCTGAACATCGCGACGGACGTGCGCTGGGGTCGTGTGGAGGAGACGTACGGCGAGGATCCGTGGCTCGTGAGTGCGATGGGAGTGGCGTTCGTGCAAGCCTTCGAGCGCGCCGGCGTGGTGACGACGCCCAAGCACTTCGTGGCGAACGTCGGCGAGGGGGGGCGCGACAGCTACCCGATCGATGCGAGCGTCCGGGCGCTCGAGGAGGTGCACTTTCCGCCGTTCCGCACCGCCATTGCGGCTGGCGGGGCACGATCGGTGATGGCGTCGTACAACTCGGTGGACGGGTCGCCCGCGTCGGCCAATCGCTGGCTCCTGACCGACAAACTCCGGAAAGAGTGGGGTTTCGAAGGGATCGTCATGTCCGACGCCGGCGGCACCGGCGGGGCGAACGTCCTGCACATGACGTCGCCCGACTACCCTACCTCGGCGGAGCACGCGCTTGACGCCGGGCTCGACGTGATCCTCCAGACGTCGGCCGACCACGCGCAGCTCTTCTGGCCGGCGTTCCGCGACGGTCGAATCCCGCGACCGGTCATCGACAGTGCGGTGGCGCGAGTGCTCCGGCTCAAGTTCGCGCTTGGGCTCTTCGAGAACCCATACGTGAACGAAGACAGCGCTGCCGATCCAGCGATGATGGCGCGCCACCGGGTGCTGGCGCGCGACGCGGCCGCTGCCTCGCTCGTGCTCCTGCAGAATGACGTTGGACTCCTCCCGCTCGACCCCGCGACGCATTCGGTCGCCGTGATTGGAGTCGACGCGGTCGAAGCGCGTGCTGGTGGATATTCCGGTCCCGGCAACGCCACGGTCACCATTCGCGACGGGATCGCCGCGCGACTCGGTCCGTCGGCGACGGTGCGTTATGCACCGGGCCCCGGACGCGGCGCGCCGGAGTTCGTTCCGGTTCCCGCGTCGGCATTCGTTGGCGGCGTGAACGGCACCTACTTCTCCTCGCCGACTCTCGAAGGATCGGCGGCGCTCACGCGCACCGATCGCACGATCGATTTCTCGTGGCCGTTCGGGGGCCCCGACACGAGCCTCGCCTACGGGTGGTACTCGGTGCGCTGGGAGGCCACGTTGCAGCCACCGGCCGACCGGATGATCCGGTTGGGCGTCGAGGCGAATGGAGCCTTTCGCCTCTTCGTCGACGACACCTTGCGCCTCGACCGCTGGGACGCGCGCACCGTCACGACGCAGTTTGTCTCGCTCCGTGCCTCACGCATCCGGCAGCGCCGCGTACGACTCGAGTACGCGCAGTCGAGCGGCGCGGGGCGCGTGCGCCTCGTCTGGGACGTCGGCACCACGCGGGACTGGCGGGGCGACATCGCCCGCGCAGTCGCCGAAGTGCGTCGGAGCGACGTGGCCGTCGTCGTTGCGGGGATCGAGGAAGGAGAATTTCGTGATCGCGCCTCGTTGCGGCTGCCGGGGCACCAGGAGGCGTTGATCGACGCGATCGCGGCCACCGGTCGTCCGGTCGTCGTAGTGCTCGCCGCGGGGAGCGCGGTCACGATGGGCGACTGGCGTGATCGTGTCGGCGGAGTCGTCCAGGCGTGGTACCCGGGTGACGCGGGAGGCGAGGCAGTCGCCGCGGTCCTCTTCGGCGATGAGCCGCCGCGCGGGCGGCTGCCGTTTACCGTCCCGTTAGCCGAGGGACAACTTCCGCTCACCTATTTCCACAAGCCGACAGGACGAGGCGACGACTACGTCGACCTCACGGGGCGCCCGCTCTTCCCGTTTGGTCATGGCCTCTCGACGACGCGCTTCGCCTGGCGCGACATGCACCTCACTGCCGATACGATCGTCGCCGGTGACAGCGTCGTCGCTCGCGTCACGCTGCGCAACGAGGGAGCGCGCCCGGGCGTCGCGGTCGTGCAGCTCTACCTGCGCGACGAGATCGCGTCGGTCGTGCGTCCGGTCCTCTCGCTGGTGGGAACGGCGCACGCCGCGCTGGGCGTCGGCGAAGAGCGGACGATCGAGGTGCCGCTGTCGCCCGATGCCTTCTCGCTCCTCGACCAGCAGCTGCAACGCACGATCGAACCCGGGCGCTTCATCCTGTTCGCTGGCGCATCGTCCGACGACCTGCGCCTGCGACGCGTGCTCACCGTCCGCGCCCCGTCTCATTGACCGGCCGGCGAGTGGCGCGCTGACTCGTCAGGCAGTGGGCGGCGCGTCGCCGAAGCGCGCGCGGACGATCGATTCGAGGAGCGTCACCGCGCCGTCGATCCCCAGCCACGACGTATTCACGCACGCGTGATAGTTCGACGGCGCCAGCCATTCGCGATTCCAGCAGCGATTGACGTATTCCTGCCGCTGCTTGTTGGTCTCGTCCACTCGCTTCGCCGCTTCCTCGGCGGTGACGCCGTCGCGGGCCATCACGCGTGCGATGCTCCCCTCGCGCGTCGCGACACACAGAAAGTGCAGCGCATCGCCGCGATTGCTCAGCCAGGCCTGCGCGCCGCGCCCCACGAGCACCACCGGCCCTCGCGCTACAGCCTCGTCGATCACGCGGTGCGTGGCCTCGAGGATTCGGTCTTCGGTGGGCGGGAGAGGAGCGCCGAGCGGGGCGGAGATCATCTCCTGCGAACTGAAGGCGAACGCGTCGGCGATGCGCTCGGCCAGGTTCGGGCGCCGCTCCTCGATTGCCTGCATGTGCGCCGGAGTGACGTGCAGGCCGACCGCAACGCGTTCCACGAAGGCGTTGTCGAGGAGCGACCATTGCAGCCGGCGGGCGAGCGCTTCGGCGACTTCACTGCCGCCCGAGCCGAACATCCGCGAGATCGTGACAATGGGCACGTCGTTACTCCTCAGCCAGCGTGCGCCGGCGCACGACCTCGGCCGCCTCGTAGCCGAGCGATTCCCACGCCGCGTTCCCCTCGGAATTCTCCACGGTGCAGTGCAGACGCAACTCGCGGAGCCCGCGCAGTCGGCACCAGGCCTCGGCCTCGCGCACCAGCGCGCGGAGGATACCGAGTCGACGGAACGATGGAACGACGAAGACCGATGTGACAAAGCCGTAGCGCGACGGACGCACGAGGCGCGCGGCGTGCGACACCGCGCAACGCAGGAGCCCCACCGCCGTCCCTTCGTGCTCGGCAATGAGGATCACGTCGGTCCGCGATGCGAGTTGCGCTCGCGTGAGGGTGCGCGCCTGTTCCTCGGCGTCGCGCCGTGGATTGGCAAACAACGGACTGCGAGACTCCTCGGCGAGCAGCTGCAACCTGAGGGCGACGATCGTCTCCACGTCGTCGTCCTTGGCCGATCGCACCACGAGCCCTTGGGGGAGCATCGGGTCGACCCGATCCGGGGGCGGCAGTGTGGTCATCGCGTCAGGCGGAGAGACCGCCCCCGAAGTCCTGCTGCCCCCCACGCTGCCGGCGTTCCTGGGCGGCGCGCGAGTAGTGCCCCGCATCCGAACGCGAGATCTTGCGTCGCGCAACCAGCGACTCGAGTACCAACTCGCACGCCGCCGCAGTCACGGGGATGTCCCCCTTCCGCGCCAGTCCGACCCGGTGCACGAGCGCCGTGAGTCCCGGGACGACGTCGAACGCTTCCACGAGCACCTTGGCGTCGAGCTCGTCCGTCACCTGCAACGCCGCGCCGTCCTCGAACCAGAGGATGATGTCATCGACGTTGATCGAGCCTGCCCGGTCGCGGAAGACGGCGTCGGCGGCGCGGCGGATCAGCTCGCGGGCGATGTTGGCGGCGCCGACCAGTTCCCCCTCATACTCCAACTCGATCTTGCCAGTGATGGCCGGTAGCGCAGCGTAGATGTCGGAGAGGCGCGGGACGATCTCGTCGCCACCGAGTTGCAGCGCGCGACGTTCGGCGTTGGAAACGACACTTTCGGTCACCGAGATCGGCATGCGCTGCGACACGCCCGAACGCCGATCGATGCGCTTGTCGGTGCGGGCCTCGAACGCGACGCGCTCGATCACCTCGGCGACGAAGTCGGGGATGCGTACCGGGAGTGCACCGCGCTGGGTCCACGCCTCCTGCGCGGTGATCTGCATCCCGAGCTCCACCGTCTCTGGATAGTGCGTGAGCACCTCGCTCCCGATGCGATCCTTGAGCGGGGTGATGATCTTGCCGCGCGCCGTATAGTCCTCCGGATTCGCGGTGAAGCAGAGGAGGACGTCGAGCGGAAGGCGCACTGGATACCCTTTGATCTGGACGTCGCCTTCCTGCATGATGTTGAACAAACCTACCTGCACCTTGCCTGCGAGGTCGGGGAGCTCGTTGAGCGCGAAGAGCCCGCGATTCGCTCGCGGGAGCATCCCGTACGAGATGGTGAGCTCGTCGGAGAGGAGGTGCCCGCCGCGCGCCGCCTTGATCGGATCCACGTCACCGATGATGTCGGCGATGGTGACGTCGGGGGTCGCCAGCTTCTCGACGTAGCGATTGTCGCGCGTCACCCAGGCGATCGGCGTGTCGTCGCCCATCTCCTCGAGCCGCTGACGCGCGTACTTCGAGATCGGGGCGTACGGGTTGTCGTTGATCTCGCTTCCCGCCACAACGGGCATGCGCTCGTCGAGCAGCGTCACCAGTGCGCGCAGGATCCGCGACTTTGCCTGCCCGCGCAGCCCGAGGAGGATGAAGTTGTGCCGCGCGAGGAGCGCATTGACGATCTGCGGCATCACGGTCTCCTCGTAGCCGAGCACGCCCTCGAAGAGCGTCCCCCCCTCGCGTAGCCTGGCGATGAGGTTCTCGCGCATTTCGTCCTTGACTGAGCGGAGCACGCGCGCGCGATCGCCGAGCGGGTGCGCCTTGAGCGCGGCGAGCGTGGTCGGAAGGGAGTCGGATTGGAACGACAACGATTGCTCCGTGAAGAAAGGGGTCGAAGCTACAACACCTGCGTGCGCTCGGAAGTTCGCTGGTGTGTCGGCACGCCTGAAGCCTGAACTGCGGCACTCAGTCTGCTGCAGACACCTCTACAAGATTGTCGTAAAAGACCGGGCCGTGCCCGAGGTCGGTTTCGCGCTGCGAGGTGGTCGCGTTGGCGTTTTGTCCATCGGGGGAAAGCTTTCCCCACCAGATGGACGGTGCCCAGACGACGCCTTCGCGCACGGTGTCGGAGACGTCGAGCGCGGCCGCGAAGTGTCCGCGATCGTTATGCACGATGACGCGGGTCCCTGGCGCCAACCCGCGGCGCTCGGCGTCGCGAGGATGCATCACGCACTCGGGCTCCGCGTGCTTGCGCAGCGACGCGATGTTCACGAAGGTCGTGTTGAGGAAGTAGTGTCGCGGCGACGAGATGAGCGAGAGCGGAAAGCGGGCGGCGAGCGCGGGCGCGGTTTCCGGCAATTCGTAAGGCGGCGTGTACGTAGGGAGTGGATCGATTCCCATCGCCTCGAGCCGTGCGGAGTAGAATTCGCACTTGCCGCTCGGCGTGGGAAATCCCCCTTCGGCAAACGGAATGTAGGGGGTCGGGACATTGAGGCGCGTCCAGCCGTTGGCCATCAGTCGCTCGAAGGTGACCCCTTTCATGCGCTCCTTGGTGGTATCGAGCGCGAGGCGAACGAGTGACTCGTCGTCGTCGGCGAAGAGTGCCGGGTCGAGACCCATGGCGCGCCCCAGCCGGCGGAAGATCTCGGTGTTCGGAAGAGCCTCGCCGAGAGGAGCAATCGCCGGGCGATTGAGCGTGGCGTAGTGATGGCCGTACGCCAGGTGCACGTCCCAGTGCTCGAGCTGCGTCGTTGCCGGAAGGACGTAGTCGGCCCAGTCTGCGGTGTTCGTCTGGAAGTGCTCCAGCACGACCGTGAAGAGGTCCTCTCGTGCGAGCCCGCGCAGGACCGCGTTGCGATCGGGGGCGACGTCGGCTGGGTTCGAGTTGTAGACCACGAGCGCCTTGACGGGCGGGCCGCCGACCCCCGCATCCGGGGTCGTCAGCGCTTCGCCGAGCCGGATCATGTTGATCGTCCGCACGTTTGCGCCGAGGTCTGGGCGTTCGAGTGCGGCGGCGTTGAACTGGAAGTTGGCGCTGGTCGACAGTTGCACGCCCCCACCTGCGCGGCGCCAGTGCCCGGTGACCGCGGGGAGGCAGGCGATGGTGCGCACCGCCATCCCGCCGCCGGCGTGCCGCTGCAAGCCGTAGTTGATTCGAACAAATGCGGACTTCGCGCGACCGTAGCGGAGCGCCAGGGTGCGAATCGTTTTCGCATCGATCCCAGTGACCGTCGCGGCGCGCTCGGGCGGCCACTCGGCGACGCGTGCTTGCAGCTGATCGGCGCCGAGAGTGTAGCGCGTGAGATAGTCGTCGTCCTGCAGTCCCTCGGCGAAGAGGACATGCATGATCGCGAGGGCGAGCGCCGCATCGGTGCCGGGGCGAATGCCCAGCCACTCATCGCACTGGGCTGCCGTGCGCGTGCGAATCGGGTCGATGGCCACCAGATGCGCGCCGCGCTCCTTCGCGGCGAGTATCATCGGCCAGAGATGTGGGTTCGAGGTGAGCGTGTTGGTCCCCCAGAGGAGCACGAGATCGCACTCGGGGACCCCTTCTCCGTCGGCGCCGACGCTCGCGCCAAGCGTCATCTGCATCCCGACCTTTCCCGCCATCGAGCAGATCGTGCGATCGAGGCGTGAGGCACCGAGGGCGTGAAAGAAACGGCGGTCGACGCTCGAACCCTGCAGGAGCCCCATCGTACCGGCGTACGAGTACGGGAGAATCGCCTGCGGTCCGTCGTTCGAGGAGGCGATCGCGCTCAAACGTGAGGCGATGTCGGCGATCGCTTCCTGCCACGACACCGGCTCGAAGCGTCCCTCCCCTTTGGCTCCAACTCGCCGCAGCGGCTGCGTGAGGCGGTCGGGGTGATACGTGCGCTCGAGATATCGATTCACCTTGGCGCAGAGGAAACCGCTGGTGAACGGATGATCGGGATCGCCCTGAATGCGTGTGGCGCGTCCGTCGCGAACGGTGACGATCGTCGCGCAGGTATCGGGGCAGTCGTGGGGACAGGCACCGCGAACGATCGAATCCTCGGGCGTCGCGATCTCGGCGGTGGTCATGAGCAGGGGAGAGCAGGAGATGAGGCGATCGATGCTGGTGCGCGCGCGCATCTCAGTGTAGCACGGGACTCGGTTCGAATGCACGGTCGACCGCGGGCGCGAGTCAAGAGAGGTGAGGGCGTGCAGTCAGTGAGTGCGCGTGTGAGAGCAGTCGCAGGAGAGCGGGCGACCGGTGTGCCAGGAGTGGGGCAGTGGGTCGCGGGTGAGAGGACTGAGTCTGGCGCTGGGCGCTCGAGTGCAGCTGGTAGAGCAGAAGGTGGTGTCGTGGCGTGCTTTACAGACCTTTGTGATGAAACGTTGTAAAGGTTGGACATGAAAGATGTTGCCACGGTTGGACTTGGCTCGTCAGCGCCCCTTGACTCCTGCTCCCGCATACGTACATTTGCTCTCGCGGTTGGTAGGCGGGTTTCGTCCGCAAGAGGGACGAGGGCCATTCGGGGGCGTCTAGGCGCACGACGCACTTGATCGCAAGCCAATTCGTGTTGAGTCGAGAGCGCGGCGTACTGCGGCCAGACTGGCCAAGGGCGCATTTGTCTTGCAGTCTGGCTCGAAGTAGTCTCCCCCCATTCCCTGTCCCCTGGAGAAGTTCCAATGAAGCGTTTCGCTCTCGCTGCTGCCGTCGTGATGCTCGCCGCCTGCGGCGGCGCCAAGGAAGAGGCCACGCCGGCCGCCGACACCGCCGCTGCCGCCATGACGCCGGCGCCGGCTCCGGCCATGGATAGCTCGGCGATGTCGATGGACTCGAGCATGAAGCACGACTCGGCCGCCGACACCACGATGAAGCACTAAGTCGCTCTCCTGAGCGATGTGCGAAGGGCGCGACCTCCCGGTCGCGCCCTTCGTCGTTCCGGCCTCCGCCAATCGCTTTCGATCGTTAGCCGATCGGGAACGGGAGCGCGAGTGTGATCGCGGCGCCACTCCCACCGTCCCACGCCGCCGACACTTCGGCGCCGTCTTCGACTTCGCGCCGGACCATGCCCAGTGCGATGCCGCCAAGCCGAGGCGAGACCGCACTGCTCCGCACGTCGCCGATCGTCTTCCCGCCCGCGTCGCGAAGCTCCGCACCGACTGGGATCGGCTGCGATTCGTCGAATCGCAGACCGCGCAGGTGGCGGTTCACGTGACCACGAAAGTGGATGCGCGCGACCGTTTCCTGCCCGGTGTAGCACCCCTTCGTGTACGAAATCGCGTGAAGCGCGTCGAAGTTGGCTTCCTGCGGCAACGTGGAGTCGTCGATCTCGATTCCCCACTCCGGGCGCCCGCTCTCGATGCGGGCGATGTCGAAGGCATCGACTCCTGCTGGTCGCGCTCCGTGCGCCACCATCGCGCTCCATACTGTCTCCCGCGCGCCGGCAGGGGCTACGATCGCGAAGCCCTCCAGGGCGATGTCGGGGACGCGCGCGACCAGGAGCCGCTCACCGAACGCCTCGACGACACGGTGGGCATACGGGTGCATGTCGGCGAGCGAGTCACGCGGCACGCCGAGTGCCGCGGCGACGACCGAGTGTGCGCGCGTCCCGTACACGCTCACGTCGGCCGTTTCGGTCGACACATCGCGATAGCGCGAGAGGCGAGGATTGACGTACTTCCGGATCATCGCCCACCACCCCGGCGCAGCGCGCACCGGAACGTCGACGAGGACGTCGTCCTCGCGCACGAAGATGCGGACGTCGGCGATGATCTTCCCCTTGGCGGTGAGCGCGGCCGCGTAGCATCCGTCGCCCGGGCGAAGCGCCACGACATCGTTGGTCACGAGGCCGGCGAGCACCTCCTGTGCCTTTGCGCCGGCGAAGGTCGCGCGCGCCCGTGCACTGCGATCGACAATGATGGCGCCTCCAGAAGGACCAGCACCAGTGACCGAATGCCGGAGCGCTTCGTACTCTCCGCGCACGTCACCGTAGCTGCGCACCTCCATGTGCGCCGGCTCCTCGCGCGCAATCGGGGTCGCGGGCGCGGCGGTAGGATCGGGAGCGCCTAACGCGCCTCCGTCGGCCGACTCGTTCATGCGAACTCCTCGCCGTCACGCCGAATGAGCTGCGCAAGCGCCGCGGCGTCGAGCCCGGTGATCGCCGGAATGAGGGCATCGGCCTCCATGGCGACGTGCGCGGGGAGGTCGCCGACCGCTACGCAGCGCAGCCCGGCCGTGCGCGCGCCGACGATTCCGTCGAGTGCGTCTTCCAGTGCGACCACGACACCATTCCCGCCCACGGGGCCACGTCGCTCCATCCGCCGAATCGCCGTGTGATAGGCGGCTGCAGCGGGCTTGGGGGGATACGAGTCTTCGACTCCGACGACGCATGCGAAGAGATCTTCCATGCGCGCCAAGTTAAGCACGAAATCGACATCGCGTCGACTCGCGCGCGTGACGATGCCGAGGCGAGCGCGGCTGGCGAGTCGTTCGAGCGCCTCGCGCGCGCCGTCGACGAGCATGATGCCTTTCCCTAAATGACTGGAAAAGGCCCTATCGACTCGCAGCGCAAACAGCTCGAGTCCCGTCTCATCGACGGTCACGCCGCAGCGAGCAATCGCCGCGCGTACCGCCTCGGGCGTTGCGCGCCCCGCGCACGCGTCGCGGTAGTCTTCGGCCGAGAGTTGCAGTCCGTCCTCGGCGAAGACGTATTCGAGCGCTTCACGCCGCGCTGTGGCCGTGTCGGCAATGACCCCTTCGAACTCGAAGAGGACCGCATCGAGGACCATTCGCGTCATGCGAAGGCCACGTCAGCGCTCGCGCTGCGCATACGACGCGTCGAGGAGGTCGACCGGATGCACCGCGCGCACAGGACTACCTTCGCGCAGCAACCCGGCGCCGATCTGCATGAGGCAGCCGGGGTTTCCCGTTGCGACGAGCGCGGCGCCACTCTCGCGAATGCGGGCGAGCTTGGGAGCAAGGACCGCATCCGAAGTCTCGGGCTCCACGAGGTTGTAGATCCCAGCACTCCCGCAGCACTGGTCGGCGTCGGCGAGTGGTGTGAGCTGCAGCCCGGGAATCGAGGCGAGAACGGCGAGCGGAGGGGCAACGACACGCTGTGCGTGCACGAGGTGGCAGGGGGCATCGTAGGTGATGTGTTGCGCGAGCGGTGCACCGGTCACGGGTCCGGCAGCTGCAAGGAGCTCGCTGACGTCGCGAACCCGTGCGGCAACCGCTTGCGCGCGCGCGCGCCACTCGGGGTCGTCGCGCAGGAGGTGGGCGTACTCCTTCATCATCGCGCCGCACCCGGAGGCATTCACCGCCACGTACTCCGCCCCCGATCGCTCGAAGGCGGCGATGTTGCGCCTGGCGAGCATCTGTGCCGCACCGGCATCTCCAGCGTGTGCGTGCAGCGCGCCACAGCACCCCTCGCCCGAGGCATCGACGATGCGGTAACCGTTGACGACGAGAACGCGCTCGGTCGCCCGGTTGGTCTGGGCGAACAATCCCTCCATCACGCAACCATGGAGGACGGCAACGGTGCCGCGCGTGCCGTCTCCTTTCGCGTTGTAGGGGACGACGGGGATCGCTCGCTCGGTCGCGCCAAGCATGGCGAAGCCGAAGCCGGCACGTCCCGGGAGCGCCGCGAAGAGGCGCGGAAGCCGCAGCGCTCGCGCTACCCGGCCAGCGGCCATCGCGATACGCATGAGCCAAGGGTGCGCGAACGTGGCGAGGATGG
Source organism: Gemmatimonadaceae bacterium (assembly GCA_044225935.1). GTDB lineage: Bacteria > Gemmatimonadota > Gemmatimonadetes > Gemmatimonadales > Gemmatimonadaceae > SCN-70-22. Next base: position 45,608 of record JBGAHX010000014.1, on the reverse strand, counting down.
TCCGGGCCACCAACGGAAGCGAGCGACGCTCGGCAATCGTGGCGCGCGTAGCCTCCAGGAGATGACCATACGGCACACCGCTCGGGCACGCCGTTTCGCAGGCGCGACAACCAAGGCAGCGATCGATGTGCGTGGTGACTGTCGGATCGTCGAGCGTAAGCTCCCCTTCGACCAGCGCCCGCATGAGGACGAGGCGTCCGCGCGGTGAGTCGTTCTCATCGTGCAGGGTGAGATACGTCGGGCACGCCTGCAGGCAGAATCCGCAGTGCACGCATGCGTCGAGACCGTGCGCTTCATTCCCCAGAGGAGTGCCGGGGATCGCGCAGGGGCGCGTCGTGGGGAGCGCAGTGCTCATGAGCCGGTGATGAGGATGCCGCGGTTGAGCAGCGCGTGAGGGTCGAAGGCCGCTCGCACACCGCGCGAGAGTCGATCGCGTCCGACCGGTGCCAGCGCTGGCCAGGCCGATGCCGGAAGTCGTTCGCCGATCACCGACCACCGCTTCGACATGTCACCCAGAGTGCCACTCAGCGCGTTGGCATCGGGCGCCGGAAGGACGCATCGCGCCACCCCACGCTCCAACGACGCATGGAAGAGCGCTCCGTCGAAATCGCGCGACGCGGAGCGCAGCTCTTTCCATAGCTCCGCGAGGCGAGAAGTACGTTGCGACAGGCGGAACGATGCACTCGCGGCGGGAAGTGCGCGTCGCAGCGAATCCCACACGCTCTCGGGGAGTTCGCGATCGCGCCCCAGTGCGGCGAGCTGCGCGCGCTGCGCCTCGAGGCTCGTCGCATTTCCGGCGAGTCGAAGGAGCACCAACTCGCGATTGCCCGCGCCGGTCCGAGCCGCGAGAGCCGCCGAGAGGAGTTCGCCGGCGATCGGAGTGAGTGGGAGGGTGCGTAGGGAACGGAGCAGGGTCGCCAGCGTCGCGCCATCGCTTGGAAGCTCGAGCGCGATCGTGACCGCGCCCTCGGGACGGGCGCGAAGCCGCACCGTCACCTCGGTGATCACGCCGAGCGTACCCCACGCCCCCACCGTGAGCCTAACGAGGTCGAACCCCGCGACATTCTTCACCACCTTGCCGCCCGCGCGCAGGACGGTGCCGCGCCCGTCCACAAACTCGAGTCCGAGGGCGAGGTCGCGCGGAAGTCCCAGCGAGGAGGCGAGCGGCCCGCACGACGCCGTGGCAAGCGTCGCGCCGATGGTGTCGCTCTCGACGCCAAAGGGATCGAGCGGAAGCCACTGGCCGTGCGCGCGCGTCGCCTCGTCGATCTCGGCGAGCGTCGTCGCGGCGCGCGCCGTTAGCGTGAGGTCGCCCGGGTTGTACTCGACGATGCCGCGGAGCGCTCGCAGATCGAGCTGGCGTGCGCTCGGGTCGGTAGGGCGCCCGGCATCCAGCCATCCGCAGCCGGCGGTGATGCGAATCGGGGTCCCGGAGGATGCGGCATCGCGAACTGCATCGACGACGTGCGCGGTGGTCGCGGGTCGGTCGGTCGCTCCGAGCGACGCGGGGGCCCCCCCCAACAACAGCTTCGCACCGTTCGCGTCGATTCCCATCATCCTTCCATTGCTCATCGTACACTACGCGCGCAACTCGGGGACCTGCGCCCATTCGCGACAGGCATGGACGGGCACCACCTTCCCCGGGTTCGCCCGACGCTCCGGGTCGAACACCGCGCGCAGGCGGCACATGGCGTCCAGCGTGTCGTCAGAGAAGATGAGCGACATGTAGTCGAGCTTGTCCAGCCCGATCCCGTGCTCTCCGGTCACGCTCCCCCCCGCGTCGACGCACGTGCGCATGATCGCCTGCATCGCACGGTGCACGCGCGCGCTCTCGTCGGCGTCATTCGCGTTGTAGGGGATGTTGGGGTGCAGGTTGCCGTCTCCCGCGTGAAAGACGTTGCACACCGTCAGACGCTCTCGCTCGGCGATCGTCGCGATCCCCTGCAACACGTCGGGAAGTCGGGTGCGCGGAATGACGGCGTCCTGCACCACGAGGTGTGACGACACCCGCCCCATCGCGCCGAACGCCTTCTTGCGCCCCTGCCAGAGTCGCGTGCGTTCCTGCTCGTCGCGCGCCACGCGCACCTCGCGCGCCCCCTCGGCGAGACAAAGCGTCCGGAGCGCGGCGGTATCGTCGTCGATTCCCGCCGAGAGCCCGTCGATCTCGATGAGGAGCACTGCGGCGGCGTCGTCGGGATAGCCCGCCGCATAGACCGACGCCTCGACCGCCTGGATCGTGGGCTGGTCCATCATCTCCAACGCCGCGGGGACAAAGCCCGCCGCGATGATCGACGAAGTAGCGCGCGCGGCCGAGTCGACCGACATGAAATCGGCGAGCAGCGTGCGCACCGCCTGCGGGTTGCGCGAGAGTCGCACCGTCGCGTCGAGCGCGACGCCGAAGCACCCCTCGCTCCCGATGAAGCTCCCCAGCAGGTCGTAGCCGTTCGATTCGCCATCGCTGGAGCCTAACGTGACGATCTCGCCATCGGGGAGGACAACGGTGAGCGCGACCACGTGGTTGAGCGTCACGCCGTACTTGAGGCAGTGCGGTCCACCGGCGTTCTCGGCGACGTTTCCTCCGATGGTGCACGCGGCCTGGCTCGACGGATCGGGGGCGTAATGCAGCCCGTAAGGCGTCACCGCTTTCGTCAGGTGTACGTTGACGACACCGGGTTCCACCACCGCCAAGCGGTTGTCGACGTCGACCGAGATCACCTTGGTCAGGCGATTGAGCCCGAGGAGGACCACGCCGTCAGCAAGCGCTCCGCCGGAGAGCCCGGTCCCCGCTCCCCTCGGCACGAACGGAACTCCTTCGCGGGCGAGGAGGCGAACGACGGCGACCACCTCCTCGCGCGTGCGAGGAAAGACACCGAGCGAGGGCTGCTTGCGGTAGCCCGGCAATCCGTCGGTAGCGTAGGCGAGGAGTTCGCTCGGGCGATCGAGGAGTTGGCGCTCGCCGACGATCGCGGCGAGCGCGCGCGCCAGTGCCTCGCGCGTCATTGCCACACTCTTGCCTCGCGAGATGCGTCAGCCATGCGCGCCGTGTCCGTTGGTGCGCGCACGTGTGTGCACCTGCAATCGCTGCTCGATCGTCTCGACGAAGGGAGCGAGCGCCGATTCGAGCTGGTGCAGCCGTTCCAGTGGCGAGCGCGTCGAGAGGAGGCGCTGCTTGTGGGCCAGTTCGAGATCGAGATGACCGGCGATGGCGAACGAGAGTCCGGGGGCGTCGTCGGGGAGGACGGGGAGCGGGGTCTCGTTGTCCTGGATGGCCCGCGACGCGTTGCCTACCCGAATGAAGAGCTCGCGCAAACGGGCAGCGATCGGCGCCATGTCTTCCTCGCGCGCCGGCTCATCCTCGAACGGGGTGACCTCGGCGACGTGATACGGCTCCGGCGCGTCGACGAATCCCGCGAGCGCGAAGCGCGAGGTCCCGACGACGAAGATGTTCGAGCGACCATCGGGGAGGGACTGCGCCGAGTCGATCCGCGCCACGCATCCGACCGTTCCCGGGGGAATGTCCCGTTCGGCGACGTCGGGGGTTCGACACACGATGCCAAACTCCTGCGTGCCGGCGAGGGCATCGGCGAGCAACTGGCGGTAGCGCGGCTCGAAGATGTGCAGCGACTGGACCGTCCGGGGGAGGAGGACCAGCGGGAGCGGAAAGATTGGCAATCGAGACGTCGAGCGCATGGGCCGGAACGGCAATTCGTCAGGCGAGGAGGCGCCGCGCGCACCTCGTCTCGCAGGTCGTGCCTGGAACTGGTCGCGAGGCGCACGGTCGCGCCCTCGCCACCCCCGCGTCAGGCCGAGTTGCCTTGCAGCACCCGTTCGACGACTTCGCGAAGGGTAGCAAGTTCGAATGGCTTTTGCAGCACGACGCACTCAGCGGAGCGAACGAAGGCCGCCGCCTCTTCGCTGACCAGGTCACCCGTCGAAAAGATGAGGCGCTGCAGGATGGATGGATACGAGACCTTCAGGCGCTCGTACATCTCCATCCCATTGATACCGGGCATTCGGAGGTCCGACACGACGAGGGCGAAGCGAGGTCCGTCGGTCTGCTCCCGGTCGAGCGCCAGCAGTTCGAGCGCCGACTCGCCGTTCGCCGCTTCCTCTACCGTCCACCCCATGCGAACGAAGAAACGCTTTAGCGCGATGCGGATCGTGACCTCATCGTCGACGATGAGGACGCGAAGACTCGAGCCCCCTCCCCCCCCGGGACCTGCGCTGACCGGACTCTCTGCGTTCAAGATCGGACCCTGACTCCCTCGATTCCGTCGCGATTCAAGACACTACTCTCGAAATAATAAGGGGAGGTTCGTGATGCGGATATCGGCAGAGTCTGATTGAATGCGGATGAAACGCAAACGACGGCCGGGAGGATCCCGGCCGTCGTGCGATTGACCCCGATGTCGAATGCTGCCCGATCTTTAGGCGACCGACCAGAAGCCGGCCAATGCGCGCCCGTCGGGTGACTCGCGGAGCTTCTCGAAGGCACGCTCACGGATCTGGCGGATGCGCTCGCGGGTAACTCCCATCAGTGCGCCGATGCGCTCGAGGGTCATCGCCTCGGAGCCTTCCTCGAGACCGTAGTAGAGGTAGAGGATCTTGCGCTCGCGGGAGGTGAGATACTTCCGGAAGACGCGCTCGATGAACTCGCGCATGAGCTTGTAGTCGGTCACTTCCTCGATCTCGGCGCCGTCCACACCGGCGAACCGCTCGCCCAGCGTCGATGCGTCGCGGTCGCTGCGATCGATCGGCGCATCGAGCGACACTTCGGTCGCCGACATCTGCCGGGCGGAGCGAACGTTTTCGGGGGTCTCACCAATGAGGCGGGCGACTTCGTCATCGGTGGGATCTCGGCGAAGGACCTGGCCGAGGATCGTCTCTGCGCGCGAGAGACGAATGAGCTGCGAGTTCTGATTGAGCGGGATGCGGACGGAACGGGTTTGTTCGGCCAGTGCCTTGAGAACGGCTTGTCGCACCCACCAGACCGCATAGGAGATGAACTTCACTCCCTGGTCTGGATCGAACTTTCGCACCGCTTTGAGAAGTCCCTCGTTGCCGATGGCCACGAGCTCGCTCAGGTCGAGTCCGTGTCCCTGATACTTCTTCACGTAGGAGATCACGAACCGCAGGTTGGCGGTTACCAGACGCTCGGCGGCCCGCTCATCACCCTTTTGCGCGAGACGCGCCAGCCGGCGCTCTTCGGCCGGATCGGTGATGAGCGGGAGTTTTTGTATGTCTTGTAGGTATTGATCGAAAGCGGTGGTGGGGGAGGAACGGACGAACGACTTGGTTCCTTTCGGCCTGCTCTCGGTCACTTGCTGCATACACGCCCCTAACCGTCTATGTGGCACGTCGAGCGACAGTCGCTCGCGAGGTGTCCTGCAGAACGGGGGGCCACGATAAGAAAGCGGCAATGAAGCGTCAACAGCCAATTTCGATGCCAAGAATCCCGCATCATGCTGTCGGGATGTATCTCCCTACGGCGCATGTAGTTGACGCCGAGCCCTTCAACACAATTTTTGCACTAGCGATCCCGAACGTTCCACTCCGGTTACCTCGCCCCACCGAAGAGAAGCCGACCGCCAGCTTCATCCACCCGGCGGCCGAGATCCTCGACGACGCCCCAACCACAGGATTACCGAAATAGCGAACACCGCTGCAATGATCACCGTCGGCATCGGAACGTCGAGCAAGTACGAGCCAAGCGAAAGGAGCTCAGGCGCGCGAGGCAGCTGACGGAGCGCGGAGGGGAGACTGCGCCTCAGCTGGCACTACAGGACGGCGAGGACGTCGGTTTCGGGGACGGCAATTCCGTAGCGGGTGTCGACGCCGGCCATCGCCCCGATGCGGGAGGGGAGCGCAAAGATCACTCGCCCTGCACGCGCCTTCTTGTCGAGACGCATGAGCTCGAGGAGCGCCGACGCATCGACGTGTGCGGGGCGTTCGGTGGGGAGCCCGACAACCTCCAATGAGGCGCGAACGGCGTCGGACGTCCCCGGCTCGGCGATCCCGATGCGTTCGGCGAGTCGACTCTCCAACAGCATTCCGATCGCCACGGCGTCGCCATGGAGGAGGGTGAAATCGCTCGCCGCCTCGATCGCGTGTCCGATCGTATGGCCGAAGTTGAGAATCTGGCGAATCCCCCCCTCGCGCTCGTCCTGACGGACCACGCTCGCCTTGATCTCGATGCTGTCGGCGATCAAGTCAGCGAGCGCAGCACCCTGCCATTCCACTTCGCTCCCGTCCACCAGCGCCGGCCCGAGAGCGACTGCACGCTCGAGGTAGGGGGCGTCGGCGATGATGCCGTGCTTCACGATTTCGGCGAGCCCGGCGCGACGATGCTCCGGCGGGAGCGTCTGGAGCACCGTCGGGTCGACGAGAACGGCGTGCGGCTGGTGAAAGGCGCCGACGAGGTTCTTTCCGGCCGGAGTGTCGACTCCGACCTTGCCGCCGACCGAAGCGTCGACCATCGCCAGGAGCGACGTTGGACATTGGACGAACGGTACGCCGCGCATGAAGGTGGCGGCGACGAAGCCGGCGAGATCACCCACGACTCCTCCGCCAAGTGCAACGACGGTGGTGTCACGACCGCATCGTTCGCCGAGCATCCAGTCGGTGAGGGCGCCCCACGACTCGCGCGTCTTGTGCGCCTCGCCCGCAGGGATGGCGCGGAAGAGCGTTCGCGTATGCGGAAGAAAGTGGCGCAGCGATCCGACCGTCGCTGGCACGTGCAACGGGGCGACCTGGTCGTCGGTGATGACGACCACGGTGTGCGCCGGCGCCGACTCGGCCACGACGCGACCTACCTCGTCGAGGAGCCACGGCGCGATTCGAACGCGAGAGCCGAAGATGTCGACGGTTCGCTCACGCCCTGCGGGTGCACTCCCCGAATCGTCGGGACGTGCTACCACGTCACCTCGCCTGCTCCCGCGCGCTTGTTCGCCAGGCGCGCGAGCGTGAAGAGGAGATCGGAGAGGCGGTTGAGATAGATCACCACGAGGTCGGGGATCCCCTCCTGGTGATGCAACGAAACGACGCGACGCTCGGCGCGGCGACATACGGTTCTCGCCACGTGCAACGCCGAGGACTTGGGCGTTCCGCCCGGGAGGATGAATGACCGCAGCGGCTCCAACTCGCGGTCGCATTCGTCGATGGCGCGTTCGAGTTCGGCGATGCGTTCGTCGTCGATGCGGGCCTTCGCGAGCTGCTCGCGCATCTTCTCCCGATCGGGGGTCGCGAGGAGCGCGCCGATCGAGAACAGGTCGCGCTGTACGGGGACGAGGACCTCGTCGATGCGCGGCATCAGCTCGACGGAGCGGGCCATCCCCAGGCAGGCATTAAGCTCGTCGACGTCGCCGTACGCCTCGACGCGCGGGTGGTCCTTCTCCACGCGGCCGCCGCCGAAGAGTGCAGTCTCGCCGCTGTCGCCGGTACGCGTATAGATCTTGAGAGTCATGGATTGAATCTAGAGGACGAGAAGACGAGAAGACGAGAAGACGAGAGGACGAGAAGACGAGAACTGGTTCGATTACCTTTTTTGGCATGACAACCCACGAAATCGTCGACATCACGATCATTGGCGGGGGGCCGACTGGGCTCTTCGCCCGTTTTTATGCCGGGATGCGCGGGGCGAGTGCGCAGCTCATCGATGCGCTCCCACAGCTTGGCGGGCAGCTCACGGCGCTCTATCCGGAGAAATACATCTTCGACGTGGCTGGCTGTCCGAAGGTTCTGGCCAAAGACCTGGTGGCGTCGCTCGTCGAGCAGTCGCGCCAGTTCGGTGGGCGCGAGCATCTCAATCAGGAAGTGACTGGGCTCGAGCAGGGCGACGGGCACTTCGTGCTGCGCACGTCTGCCGGCGACTATCCGACGCGGGCAATTGTGATCGCTGCCGGGATCGGGGCGTTTTCCCCGCGCCGCCTTCCGCAGCAGTGTGCGGCGCCCTGGTACGGGCGCGGCGTGCACGACGTGGTGCTCGACCCTGAGGAGTTCCGCGACAAGCGCGTGATCATCATCGGCGGCGGCGACTCGGCGTTCGACTGGGCGCAGCAGCTCACTGGGCGCGCGACGCACGTGACCCTCGCACACCGGAGCGATCGGTTCCGCGCGCACCACGCGACGGTCGCCGAGGTGCGCCGGCTCGAGGCCGAGGGAAAGGTCGACATCTTCACGTTCCATGAGCTGCACGACGTGCTCAGTGCGGAGGAGCGGCTGACAGGAGTCGTGCTTCGCGAGACGAAGACCAAACAGACGCGCGAAGTCGCGGTCGATGTGGTGCTCCCGATGCTTGGCTACGTGAGCGACCTGGGAGAGCTGACCAACTGGGGGCTGACGCTAGAGAAGGATGAAATCGTCGTGAACTCGCAGATGGAGACTGGGCGCGCCGGGATCTATGCGGCGGGCGACGTGACGACGTATCCGGGGAAGCTCAAGCTGATCGCGACCGGGTTCGGCGAGGCGGCGACCGCGGTGAATCAGGCGGTGCACTGGATCTATCCCGAGAAGAAGGTCGCTCCGGGGCACTCGTCGAACATGGCGATCTTCGGGCAGGAAGCCGACTGACGCTTCCTGGGGCTCACTGCGCGGCGGAATCCTCGTCGCGGCGAGCCACGGCGTCGGCCGTCGAGAAGCCGTCGGGGTAACGCTGACGCAGCTTTTCGACATTCGTGTGCGCTACGTCACCTAACGAAAGTCCGAGCGAAGTGGCGACGGTGCTCAGGCACCAGAGCGCATCGCCTAACTCACGGGTGATGGTGTCGCGATCGAGGGGGCGATCCTGGAAGAGGTGCTTGCGGACGGTCCCGAGCACCTCGCCGGCTTCCTCGGCGAGTCCGGCCGCAGCGTCGAGAAGTTGCCCCTGCGAATCGAGCGCGGAGTTTCTCGTGCGCGCGGCGAGCGACTGGTAGTGATCGAGGTCCACGAACGGCGGCGGATCGGAACGTCGGGGGCGTGGCAAAATGCCGTGTCGCAGAACGGGCGCTGCGATTGACAGTATGGGTGGACGCGCGAGAACTTACGCCCTCGGTGCGCGACCCGTCAAACACGAGGCAAGTAGCCATCGTTCCGTGAGTTATCTACTGCTGGCCGACGACAATGAGGACATGCGCCTCATGCTGCGCGAGCTGTTCCGCGCCTCGGGGCACGAAGTGTCGATGGCAGCGGACGGACTCGAGGCGTTGGCAATGGTCGCCGAGCGCGAGCCCGACCTCGTGATCCTCGATCATTCCATGCCGCACATGAGCGGGATGGAGGTGTGCCGGCGACTCAAGCAGGATCCGGCCACGGCGCGCGTCCCGGTCATGATGCTCACCGCGCAAAGCGGCGTGGAGAGCAAGGTCGAGGGCTTCGCCGCGGGTGCCGACGAGTACCTCGCCAAGCCGTTCGATCCGCGCGAGCTGCGCGCGCGGGTGCAGGCAATGCTCCGTTTGGTACGGCGCGAGAGCGACCGGAACCCTACGAGCGGATTGCCGGGCGGGAACGCGATCGAGACCGAGATCATGACGCGGCTAAATGCCGGCGACGCCTTTGCCGTCTGCTATCTCGACCTCGACAACTTCAAGCCGTTCGCCGACACCTTCGGCTTCAACATTGCCGACGTAGTGATCCGCGGACTCGGCGTGGCGATTCGCAGCGCATCGGCGGCAGTGCCCGGCGATGCGTCGGGCGACTTCGTCGGACACATCGGCGGCGACGACTTCATCGTCATCAGCACGATCGAGCGTGCGGTTCCGCTGATGGACATCTGCGCGGCGCGATGCCGGGAGGTGATCGAGGGAGCGGTGGGGCCGGCGGCGGCGGCGCAGGGGACGTACACGGGCGTCGATCGCGAAGGACGCGTGCGCGAGTTCCCGCTGGCAGGGGTGTCGGTCGCGGTGCTGCATGTGCACCCCTCGGCGTGGGTGAATCTGGCGCATCTCGGTATGCGCGCCGCGGAGGTCAAGCGGCGCGCGAAGATGAAAGGGAACGGCGCCGTCCTCGTCGAGACGGCCTGACGTGCGCTGGCGTCTCGGCGCGGCGCTCGCGGTCGCGTGGCTGTTCCCGTTTGGGCGCGCGGGGGCGCAGGCACTCGAATGCGACGCCAACTCGATCGAGGTACGCCAGCTCGACTTCAAGGGGAACGACACGTTCAAGAGCAGCGATCTCGCCAACGGAGTCGCCACGACGCAATCCTCGTTTGCGCGTCGCTGGTTTCACATCTTCGGCAAGCGCTACTGCCTCGACCCGACGACGGTCACGCAGGACTCGTTGCGCCTGATCCTCTTTTACCGCAACGCCGGGTTTGCCTCGGTGAAGGTTGGAAAAGAGATCACGATGCTCGATCCCAAGGCGGCACGACTGCGTTTCGTGATCACCGAAGGGATCCCGACGCGCATCGACAGCGTGAGCTACCAGGGATTCGATGCCGTTCCCGACTTCGACCGCCTCAAGCGCGGGATCGAGCTCAAGGTCGGTGAGCGATTCGACAAGTCGGTGGTGCTCGGCGTTCGCGATTCGCTCGCTCGCCGGCTGCGTGATCGCGGATATCCGCTCGCCGAAGTACTGCGGAGCTTCGATACCGACACGGCGAGACACACGGCCGCGGTGGAGTTCAGTGCGTCGACCGGGCCGCGCGCCTGGCTCGGACAGATCAACGTCAACATCACGCACACCGCCGACGAGCACGGGCACATAGACCCGGAACGTGTGAAGAAGGTGTTGGGGATTCGCGAGGGACAGCTCTATCGCGAGCGCTCGCTCGAAGGGGTGAAGCGCGGGCTCTACCTCTCCGAAGCGTTCCGGCACGTGGACGTCGAAGTCGACTCGACGTCGATCGCCGGCGCGTCCGACTCGCTGGTGACGATCAACGTGCAGCTGACGGAAGGGGATGTGCACGCCTCCCGTGTGTCGCTGGGGTGGGGGAACCTCGACTGCCTCCGCACGCAGGGGAGCTACACGGACTACAACTTTCTCGGGAGCCTGCGGCGCCTCGACCTCAACGGACGCCTGTCGAAGATCGGCGTGGGAAAGCCCTTCGAGATGGCGAGCGGGTTGTGCCGAGGCGAAGTACGACGCGACATCTTCAGCGATACGCTCAACTACTACGGCGGCGTCACCTTCTCGCAGGCGTCGCTCTTCGGGCTGCGCACGATTCCCACGGTGACGGTGTATTCGGAGCGTCGGTCGGAATTCCAGGCGTACCTGCGCGACACGCCGGTCGGTGTGATCGCCTCGCTGCAGCGCGGAATCGACGGCCGGCTCCCGCAAAGCTTCTCGTACCAGCTCGAGTACGGGAGCACCTTCTCGTCGCCCGCCTTCTTCTGCGCCGTGTTCAACGTGTGCGAACCGGATGCGCAATCGCGGCTTCTCGCACGCAACCGTCTCGCGGTCGCGGGGTGGAGCGCGACGCGCAATCGCGCCGACGACTTCGCCAATCCGTCACGCGGTTCGGTCACGCGCCTCGAGCTACGACATGCCTCGACTTTCATCGGTTCGAGCGCGGATCAGCAATTCAACCGCGCCGTCTTTGACGGATCGATATATCGCCCGGTCTTCGATGGTGGGGTGTTCGTGCTGCGTTTTCGCGCCGGCACCGTGGTGGGGCGAAGCCTCGGCGGACTGTCGGAGAGCCGAACCTTCGTGCCGCCGCAGGAGCGACTGTATGCTGGCGGACCGACCACTGTACGCGGCTTCAGGCAGAACGAGTTGGGACCGGCGATCTACGTGGTCGATACGTTCACGGTCGCGCCGGCCGAGGGCGACACGTCGTTCTTCCAGAGCGACCCAACGAAGGTCCGCACGCGCGTCGTCCCCTCGGGCGGCGACAACGTGGCGATCGCCAACGCCGAGCTGCGCATGCGCTCGGTCTTCCTGCCGGACCTGATTCAGTACGCGTTCTTCGTCGACGCAGGCGAGGTCTGGAATCGCGGGGGGAACAGCGCGAGCCAGCGACAGATCAAGGTGAAGGTGACACCAGGAGTGGGCGTGCGCGTGTACACGCCGATCGGTCCGGTGCGTGTGGACATCGGCTACAACCCGTATCAGGCGCCGAGCGGTCCGGCATTTTTCAGTTCGACGCGGCGCAACGCGAACGGCGATGTGGTGGAGAGTGCGCTCTACTGCGTGAGCCCGGGGAATATGCTCGCGGTCACGCCGTCGGAGGTGGAGGGATCGCTCCCGGTGCAGGCGCGTGGGTCGTGTCCGTCGACCTATCTCCCGGCGCGGCGCACGTCGTTCGGGAGCCGGCTGACGTTCAACTTCTCCATCGGCCAGGCGTTCTAGCGATGTCGCGCCGCCGCACCGTCGTCCTCGCCAGCGCGGCCACGCTCTTTGCGTTAGGCGGCTTGTTGGCGGCGGGAATCGCGGCATTGACGCAGACGGCGTGGGGGCGCGAGCAGATCCGCGAGTACGCGGTCTCGCTGATCAACAGGAACCTCCACGGGAAGATGTACATCGGGCGGGTCGATGGGTCGCTATTCACCACCATCTCGGTCGATTCGTTCGCCATTCGTGAGCTCAACGATTCGCTCTTCCTGTCGACGGGGCCGATCCACATCCGCTTCGACCCGCGCGACCTCCTCGATCGGCGCATCGTCGCGTCGACGGTGACGGTCGAGCGCCCGGTGGTGCGTATCGTGGAGGATTCCACGAAGGTATGGAACTACCGGCGCATCTTTCCGTCCGGTCCTCCTAAGCCCCCGCAGCCGCTCGCCGCGCGCAACTTCGGCGACTACATCTTCGTCAACAGCGCCCGCGTGGAAAACGCCACGGTGCTTCTCGGGATGCCGTGGCAGCCCGACGACTCGTTGCGCGGGAGTCGGCGAGACAGTGCGGTCGCCGTGGCGCTCGCCCGGAAGGACAAGCGCATCATCCGGGTAGGGAGCAATTTTCAGGTCGAGCGGAGCTGGACGAACGGAACGCTGGTGCTCGGCCCGTCGCGCATCGACGACAAGGACAACATCGGTCGCCTGTTCGACGTGCGCCGCCTCGACGCCGACGAGTTCGACCCCCCGTTCAAGTTCAGCGAAGCGCGCGGAACGGTGCGCAACAAAGGGGACTCGCTCTGGGCCGACATCTCGCACTTTCGCCTCCCGGGATCGCGCGGGACGGCCAAGGGGAAGGTGTGGTGGGGGAGCGATCTCCCCACACGCTACGACCTGACGTTCGTCTCCGATTCGGTTTCGCTGGCCGACGTGGCGTGGGTCTACCCGACGCTCCCGACGACCGGCGGCGGTTCGATGACCCTACACATCGGAAACGGGCGCGACCTGCACGTGCTGGAGTACGCGCTTCGCGACATGGACGTGCGCACGATGAACTCGCGCCTGCGTGGGGCGATGACGTTCGGGACGGGCGCGCCGGTTCTGGTGGTGAAGGACGTCGACCTGCGCGCCGAGCCGATCGACTGGATCCTGATCGAGCAGTTCACCGGCGAGCCGCTTCCGTACCCGTTCAAGGGAAACATCACGGCGACGGTCAAGGCGAAGGGAGGGGCGGTCAATCGCTTCCAGGTGGATGAGGGGACCTTCCTGTTCCGCGATGCAAACGTCCCGGGAGCGACGGCGCAGGGGAAGGTCAATGGAGAGCTCGACATCCTCTTTCCCGCCTTCACCAAATTCCGCGGCTTCAACCTCGCGCTCGATCACTTCGACCTGCGCTCGATCCAGGCGGTGAACCCGGGATTCCCGCACTTCTTCGGCATCGTATCGGGGACGGCGCGGCTGGACTCGTTATGGACCGACGTTCGTTTCCGGAACGCCGACATCACGCATCGCTTTGGCGACGGGGAGCCGTCGCGCTTTACCGGGAACGGGCGGGTCACAATCGGCGACAAGTTCCTCGTCTACGACCTCGCGCTCGACGCGAAGCCGCTGAGCCTCACAACGGTGGCGCGCGCGTATCCCGAAGCGGAGCTGATGTACCGCGGGAGCTTCAGCGGTCCGTTGCGGCTGCAGGGTGAGGCGCCGGACCTCGCGCTCTTCACCGACCTCACCGGCGCGCCGGGAACGCTCGCCTACGACGGGCGCGTCGATGCCGACTCGGTCGACGGATATGGCTATCACGGAACGCTCCGTTTCTCGAACCTCGACCTCCGTCTCCTGCTCGACACCGCGTCCGTTCCGCACACGCAGCTGTTCGGCACGGCTGATTTGGACGTGAAGGGGGACTCGCTGTCGGTGTGGGAGGGACCGGTCGACGTGTCGCTGGATCGCTCGTTGATCGACTCGGTGCGCGTGTACTCCGGCGCGCGGGCGCGGCTTCGCTTTGGTGGAGGAGCGGTTCGCATCGACTCATTGAGCGTGGAGAGCGCGCTCGCGTCGATGACGGCCAAAGGGGGGCTCGGGCTCCTCCCCAGCGTACGCGACTCGCTCGAGTTCACCGTGACGGCCGACTCGTTGGGCGCGCTGCGACAGTACCTGGTTGCGGCGAGCGGCGAGGACTCGCTGCTCAAGTCCCAGATGCAACGCGACTCGCTCGGCGCGGAGATCACCGGGCGAGGCGTCGTGGCGGGATCGCTGGATTCGATCGATGTGCGCGGCGCGCTCGACATCCGCAACCTCACATACGGGACATACGGCGCGAAGGTCGCGCGCGTGGCGTTCGACCTGCGCGACGTGATGTATCCGCAGGTGCACGGTACCGTGAATGTCACCGCTGATACGCTGGCGCTTGGAACGGTCGCGGTGACCAACGCGGGGATCGATCTCGACGTCGCGTCGCAGCGCGAGGTGAAGGTTGGCGTGCTGAGCACGTTGTCCAACGGCCCGGTGCTGGAAGGGCGCGGAATGTTCGGCGTGAGCGGTGACACGACGATCGCCGGGATCACGTCGATGCGAATCGGGCTCGATGGACGCGAGTGGACGCTCAAGCGCCCGGCCTCGTTCAGCACGACGGGTGGAGCATTCACTCTCGACACGGTGCGGCTGGCGGGGAGTCGCGGGGGAGAGATCACGGTCGCGGGAACGGCAAACGCCGACAGCAGCGTGCGCGCATTCCTCGCGATGGACAGCGTGTCGCTCGCCGATCTCGCCAACCTCGCGCAGTCGAACATGTCGCTCGGTGGGTGGCTCAATGCGCGGCTCGAGGTCGAGGGGACGCGCTCCGAGCCGCAGATGTCGCTCGTGGGCGGGGTGACCGGTGCGACCGTGGGGCAAGTGAATCTCGCGCACGCTTCGCTCGACGGTCGTTATGCAGACCGGCGACTCTTTTTCGGGGCCAACGTGCTGCGCAACGACACCAGCGTCGTGTCGATGGATGGGAACATCCCAATCGACCTGGCGCTCGCGGCGCGCGATCGCCGGCTCCTGCGCGGCGGGCCAACTGACACGCTGCGCGTGTCGGTCAAGTCGATGGCGCTGGATATGCCGGTGGTCGAGAGTTTTCTGCCGGCGATGTCGAACGCGACCGGGCGCCTTTCCGCCGACTTCTCGCTCGCGGGACCTGTAGATCGGGCTGCGCTCGAGGGTTATCTGCGGATCGATTCAGTCTCGGCGTCCATCGCAAACCTCGGAATCCGGCTGCGCGACATGAACGCCGATCTCGAGGCCGCGCGCGACACGCTGCGTATCAAGCGCTTCTCGGTAGTGAGCGGCAACGAGGCGCGCGACTCCCTCTGGCTCTCCGGGTGGGTGGCGCGCCTCGCCGACGAGGGGGCCGCATTCGACGTCTCGTTAGGGGCGCGCGATTTCCAGGCGATTGCCAACCGCCGAGTCGCCGAGTTGTCGCTATCGGGCGGGCTCAAACTCGAGGGATCGCTGGACCGCTCGCGCCTCTCCGGCGGCGTGACGCTCAACAATGGCGTGATCGTCATCCCCGAGTTCACCGGAAAGAAGCTCATTTCTCTCGACGATCCCGAGCTGTTCAACGTCGTGGACACGACGGTCTTCGCCAATCGCGCGCTTCTTCCCAAGACATCGCCCGATCTGATTCGAAACCTCACGGTCGACAATGTGCGCATCGCGATGGGCTCCGACGTGCGCGTGCGCTCGGAAGAAGCCGACATCAAGCTGGGAGGTGCGGTGAACGTGACGGTCGGGGAGCGGCGCGGCGGAACCACGCCGCAGCTCGCCCTCGACGGTTCGCTGCAAACGGAGCGAGGCTACTACCGTCTCGACCTGGGGGGGCTGGTACAGCGCACGTTCAACGTGGAGGGAGGAGAACTCCGCTTCCTCAACGAGACCGAACTCAATCCCATCCTCAACATCAGCGCGATTCACACGGTGCGGCAGATCTCGAGCACCTACGGCGGGCGCAACGACGTGCGCATTCGCGTGCGCGTGCAGGGGACGCTGACCCAGCCGCGCCTGCGCCTCGAGAGCGCCGACTCGTTGCAGCTGTCGGAGTCGGACCTGATTTCGTACCTGGTGGCCGGCGTCCCGTCGTTCGGCATCGGGGGCGGGCTCGCCGAGAATCGCTTCAGCGGCGTCGGGTTCGCCCTGAGCACGCTCTCCAGCTACATCTCGGCGAAGTTCTCCGGGGGGCTCTTCGACTACGTGAACATTCAGACGGCGACCGGGAACGCCGCGACGGTTTCCGGACAGGAACAACAGTCGCGTCAGGGGCTCCTGAACGGGGTGCAATTCGGCATCGGCAAGCAGCTCGGTGACCGGACCTTCCTCTCGCTCACCACTGGGCTCTGTCGGCTCGGTGCAGCTGGCGGACAGTTGAGCCCGGTCGATCTCGCGCAGATCATCGGGGTGAAGCTCGAGCAGCGACTGACCGACGGCTACGGTTTCTCGTTCTCGCTCGAGCCGCCGCTCGACAAGCTGTTCTGCGACACGGGGACTGACCGCTCCTTTACCACGACGCGGCGCCAGTACGGCTTCGACCTCTTCCGATCGTGGCGGTGGTAGCCGCCCGGCGAATTCTCCTGATCGTCAATCCGGCATCGCGACGTGGCGCAGCATCCCTCCCTGCGGCGCGGCGCGCGTTTGCACGTGCCGGCGTGCGGTGCGACGAGCACTCGACGCGTGCATCGGGAGACGCCGAGCGCGTGGCTCGTGCTCGAGGTGCCGACTACGACGCCGTCTTCACGCTCGGCGGCGATGGGACGGTGATGGAGGTGCTGCAGGGGCTTCAGGGGACATCGACTCCCGTAGGCGTGCTCCCGGGCGGCACGGGGAATCTCATCGCTCGCGCGCTCGGGATTCCGCTCTCGGTGTCGCGCGCCGTTCGTCGCCTGCTTGCCGGGACGACGCGCGATATCGATCTGGGTGCGTTGGGCGACGGGCGCGTATTTGCCTTCGCCGCTGGGGTTGGGATCGATGCGTCGATGGTCGCCGAGACGTCGAGCGCGGCGAAGCGCCGGTTCGGCGTGCTGGCCTACATCGCGACCGCGGTTCGCGCGACGCTCGCACTCGAACGATTCGTCCTCGAAGCGACCGTCGACGGGGTGACACATCGCTATCATGCAACGTCGGCGATGGTGGCTAACTTCGGGTCGGTACTCGGCGGCATGATTCGGCTGGGTCCCGGGATCCAGGAGAATGACGGAATGCTCGACTTGTGCGTCTTTTCCCCAGCGAATGCGCGTGACGCATTTCGCGTGGGATGGCGCCTGCTGCGCCACGACTTCCGGAGCGACCCGGCCATGCACTTCCTCAGGGGACGAACCCTGTTGCTCCGCACCGACCCAGCGCGTGCGACCCAGGCGGACGGGGAGCTGCTCCCTGGCTCCACGTTGCAGGTGACCGTGGCGCCGGGCGCCGGCCACCTGCTCGTTCCGCAGAACCGGCGTTAGGCCCGCGATGAGCGTGACACCGTCGGACCTGCGCGACCGCACCACTCCTCCCGATCTCGTCGAGATCGAGGGGTTGGATGCGCTGCTCGAGGGGCTTGCCCCCGCCGACAGTGAGCGTGTGCGGCGCATCATCGATCGCGGGCGCCGCCACGAGGCGCGCTTGCAGCTGCTGCAGCAGATCGCCGTTTCTCTCGGGCGTTCGCTCGACGAGGACGAGATCCTCGACGAACTGTCGCGCGGCGTCAGGCGTGCGGTCGCGTCCGAAGGGGTCGTCGTGGCACTCGTGGACAACGACCGGCAATCGGTCGACGTCGTGCACCACGTGGTCGGAGAACTCGTCCGCCCGCAGAAGGTCGTCCCGCTCGGGAGCGGTCCGCTCGGCGAAGCCGCACGAACGGGGGAGACGGTGCACGTGTCGCCCTACGACCCGGCGAACTCACCGCTGGCAGCGAACGACGACGTGCTGATGGGGCTTCCGCGCACGGGGTCAGTCCTCGCCGTCCCGATGATGCACGGGCGCCGTCTCTTGGGAGTAGTGGCGCTTCACGACCCTCGTGAGGACGCGTTCGATGGCGACGCGCGCGAGGTGGTCGGGATGATCGCGCGTCACGCGGCGGGGGCGCTGAGCAACGCGCGCCTGTTCGCGGCGAGCGAGCGTGAACGGCGGCAGAGCGAGGCGATGGCCGAGATCGCGCGCGCCGTGGGCGAGTCGCTCAAGATGGGCGAGGTGCTGCGCCTCATCCTCCGGCATGGCATGGCGCTCCTGCAGGCCGAGGGGGCGTGCGTCGCGTTGCGCGACGGCGACTACCTCAACGTCGTCTCGGCGTTAGGTATCGCCGAGCTGTTGTCGGGAGTGCACATGCCCGTCTCCGGCTCGCTGATGGGGCGCGCCGTGGCGACGAACGAGGCGATCGTGACGAACGACATCGTCTCCGAGCCCGAGGTGCACAAGCCGACGGTGCGCCTCCTCCCGCTCCAGCGCTCTGTGATGGTCCCGCTGAGCACCGCACACGGGATCGTTGGGGCGCTCGCGGTCTACAATCGTCAGGCAGAGTTCACCGCCGAGGACGCGCGGGTGCTGCAGCGCCTCGCCGAGCAGGTGTCGGTGACGGTCGTCAATGCGCGGTTGTACGATGAGCTGCGCGACGCGACGCGCGAGTGGTCGGCGGCCTTCGACTCGATCGGCGTGGGGATGTGCCTGGTCGACGAGCACGGGTTGATCACGCGCTCGAACACGCGCGCGTTGCAGCTCACGATGGACGCGACCCTCCGCGTGCTGATGGGGCGTCCGTTCTACCAGACGCTCCTCGGGAGCCGTCCCGAGGACGGCGGCGATCCGCTGGCGCGGGCGATCGAGGACGGGGTGCAATCGCGTTGCGTCTGCGAGGGGGCGAACGGGCGCTGGCTCGACATCCTGGCGGTCCCGCACCCGAGCGGCGGGGCGATCGTCACCTTCGACGACGTGAGCACGCAGCGCGCGGTTTGGGACCGGCATCGCCTCATGATCGAGTCGGCGGCCGACCCGATCTGCACGCTCGATCGCGAGGGACGCCTGATCTTCGCGAACCCGGCGGCGCGCGCGCTCTTCGGCCGCGACGACCTGACCGGGGCGCACTGGAGCGAGCTCGTACTGCACGAGATGGCCGACGAGGCACGCGCGCACGTGCAGCTGGCGGCGGCCGACGAGGTGCAACGGCACGAGTACGTCGTGGTCCGGCGCGACGGCGAGCGACGCGTCGTGGCCGCGGCACTCGCGCCGGTCAAGGAACGCGACCACGTGGCGATGGTGATGGCGTCGCTGCACGACGTGACCGACGAGCGGCGTGCGCGTGACGCGGTGCTGCAGTCGGAGACGCGCTACAGGCAGCTCTTCGACCTGGCGAGCGACGCCGTGATCACGCTGAGCCTCACCGGTGCGATCACCTCGGCGAATCCGGCGGCGAGCACGCTCTTCGACGTTCCCGGCGACGAGCTGCTTGGGCGCAGTTTCCATCCGTTTGTCGCTCCGGCCGACCTCGATCGGCTGATGACTTTCCTGCGCGATACGTGGGAGAGCGAGTCGCGCACGGCCGAGTGCAGCGTGCTGCGGCGGAGCGGCGCGGCGCGCATCGTGTCGGTGACGGCGATGCCGATCCAGCAGGGGCGCGCCCTCGTTGGGCTGCTCTTGGTGGTGCGCGATGTGACGGAGGATCGCGGGCGCGTCGAGCTCCTGCAGCGAAGCGAGGCACGCTACGCACAGTTGGTCGAGACGTCGTCCGACGCGATCTTCACCGTCGACGAGGAGGGGAGCTTCACCTCGGTGAACCGGGCGTTCGAGGCGGCGACCGGACACGGGCGCGACGCAATCACCGGGCACCACTTCACCGAGCTCCTCGACCCGCGCGACCGCGAGGCGATCTGGGAACAGTTTGTCTCGGCGCTGCACGGACAGCGCGTGCGTCGCGAGGTGCGCTTCCTCGATGCCTCGGGACACTCCCGCTGGGGATCGTTGGTCGCCTCGCCGATGGTCGAACGCGGACGGGTCACCGGGGTGTTAGGAATGGTGCGCGACGTCTCGTCGGAAAAGCGCATGCTCGACGAGCTCCTGCGCCGCGAGCGCCTGGCGTCGGTGGGGCAGTGGCTCGGCGGGGTGGCCCATGAGCTCAACAACCCGCTGTCGGCGATCCTGGCGTTCAGCGAGCTCCTGCTGGAAGATCAGGAGGGAGGAACGCGCGAACTCGAGACGCTGCGCACGCTGCACGACGAGGCGCGCCGTGCCGCCGGGATCATCGGCAACCTCAAGGAGCTGACGCGCGAGCGCACCTCGGAGCAGCGTGAGCTGCAGTTGGCGGACGTGGTCGATCATGCGATGGCGATCCGCCGCTACGCGTTGGGGACGGCGGGGATCGCGCTCTCGGAGGTCATCCGTCGCGATCTCCCCACCACGGTGGGTGACGCGGGGCGTTTGCAGCAGGCGGTCCTGCACCTCGTGAGCCGCGCCGAACTTGCACTCCGCGGTTGGGCCGGTGCGCGCACGCTCTCCGTGCGCCTGTCGCGCGTGGCGAACGCGCTTGTGCTCGAGGTACAGGACTCTGGGGCGGGGATCGCGTCGGCCGACCTCGACCGACTCTTCACGCCGGGCGTGACGGAGCGCGACGGGGTCGATCTCGCCGGCGTGGGGCTCGCCGTCGCCGCTGGAATCGTGCGAGAGCACGGGGGGCACATCCACGTCGACTCCACGCCGGGGGAGGGGACGACCTTCGTGGTCGAGATCCCGATCGTCAGTCCGCGCGGTGGGTCGACGCCTGACGAGGGGGAAGAGCGCGCGTCGCGCGCGCGTCCGGCGGGTGCGGGGGGCGCAACGACGATGGACGTGTTGGTCGTGGACGATGAACCGTCGATCCGGCTCGCGCTCGCGCAGCTGCTGCAGCGACTTGGGCATCGCGCCTGGCTCGCACGCGATGGCGAGGAGGCAGCGCGAATGGTGGAGGAGCGCCCGCTCGATCGCATCCTCCTCGACCTCCGCATGCCGCGCATGGGTGGCGACGCGCTGTATGCCATGTTGCGCCAGCGTCGCCCGGAGCTGAGCCGGCATGTCATCTTCCTCACGGGCGACGTGGAGAGCGAGGCGGCGACGGAGTTCCTGCAGGCGAGCGGGCGCCTCACGCTGCACAAGCCGTTCACGCTCGACGCGGTGCGCGAGGCGCTCGAGTCGCCCGCGCCGGGCTGAGCGCATGGCCGACCTCCGCAACGGACGGAGCGTGGACGAGATCGCGCGACCGCGGCGCGCGCGCCACGCCTACACCGGGAGAACCGAATGACGACGCCACACGAACGCGACGCGATGACCTGCCGCGCTTGCGGCAACGAGGAGCGCGCCTCCGAAGGTTACCCGTGCAGCGACTGCGGGACCTTCATCTGCGTGATCTGCAACATGCGCGGCGTGACGCTCTGCGCCAAGTGCGCCGCGAAGCGCGCCGAGCCTAACGCCGCACCGCCGGCAGCCAGCTGACGCCACGTCGCAGCACGCGCTCTTCCACGAGGGTGGCGGCGATGTCGGAGAGAACAGCGCGCGTGCGGACAGTCTCGCGCGAGCCGCACGTCAGGACATCATCGCGCCGGGCGCGGGCGGAGCAACGAATTGCGGCGGGGCAGCGCGCACGAGGAGACCGACCTCGCCGCGCGGTTCCTGGTCGAGCGCGATGCGCATGGTGTACGCTCCGGCTTCGTCGAGCGGGAGGTCGATCGCGGCGATCAGCGGGAAGTCCATGTCGGTGGCCGACGCCGGTACCCCCTCGACGTCCAATTCTCCATCCGACGACCAGAGCTCGACGCCGTTGGGATTGACCCAGCGGAGCGAGACGGTGTGAGCGCCGATGTCGGCGGCCCCGCCCTTGAGGCGCACCACAAGGTGCGCGCGGGGATGAATCGCCGGGAGTTGACCGACCTGCACCGCGTCGAAGACGCCCAGGATGTTGAGCTTCCCCTCCTGGGAGAGGTTCGCCGCGTCGGCGAAGAGCGCGAAGGAAACATGCATCCCGAAAGGTAGAGAGGGCGTCTACCTTTGGGGATGGCCGTCAGTGCGTCCGAAATCGTCGCGTCTTCCGAGACCGCGTCGCGGCACGAGGAATCCCGCGCCGTCACCGATCTCCTCCTCCTCCTGATGGCGACCATCTGGGGGGTGAACTTCTCCGTCATCAAGTACGGGACGCAGTTCATCGCCCCATTGGCGTTCAACGGGACGCGCATCCCGATCGCCGCGGTGACGCAGCTCGGCATTGCCGCCGGCCTTCGCCTGGAGCGCGTCCCGCGCGCGCTCGCCGTTCGCCTCATCATGCTCGGCATGCTCGGCAATGGCGTATATCAGGTGTTGTTCATCCTCGGCGTCGTGCGCACGCGGGTCGCGACCGCCGCGCTGATCGTCGCCGCAACGCCGGCCTTCATCGCCATCCTGGGGCGACTCTTCGGGACGGAGTCGCTCACCGCGCGGCAGTGGCTCGGCATTGCCCTGCAGATCGTCGGTTGTTCGACCGTGGTCATGGGATCGGCGCGCGGGGCGACCGGGACCGATTCCTTCGCCGGGACCGCACTCCTCCTCGGCGCCGCCTTCAGCTGGGCCGTGTACTCGGTGATCCTCCGCCGCATGGACGCCCGCGTGCACGTATTGCAGCTGGGCGGCTACACCATGCTCGGCGGCGCCCTCGTCACGAGCCTCGTGGCGCTCCCGGCGTTGATCGCGACTCCCTGGAGATCGCTTCCGCTGCCGGCCGTTGGTGCGATCCTCTACAGCGCCATCGGAGCGATGGTCTTCGCCTACCTGTTCTGGTACCGCGGCCTGCGCGTACTCGGCGCGACCCGCACCGCCGTCTACTCGAACTTGCAACCGATCATCGCGGCCATCGTCGCGTATTTCGTCTTCCAGGAAATCCCAACGATTCCACAAGCCATCGGCGCGACCGGGGTGATCGGCGGCCTCCTCCTCACCCGCCGCTAACACCTCTCGTCTTCTCGTCTTCAGACCCCTTGTCTTCTAGTAATCAATGAAGCTCGTTCTCTTCGATATCGATGGCACGATTCTCTGGACCGATGGCGCCGGCCGGCGCGCGATGGAAGCCGCGCTCGTGAAGACGTTCGGCACGACCGGACCGTCGCACTATCGCTACGATGGAAAGACGGATCGGCAAATCGTTCGCGAGCTGATGCGCGAAGATGGGCATGACGACGAGGCGATCGACGCGCGCCTCCCCAGCGTGGTCGACGAGTATCTCCTGCATCTCGAGGAAGAGCTCGCGCAGGTCGATCCGCAGGTGCACCTGCTCGGCGGGGTGATGGAGCTCCTCGACGCGCTCGAGGCGCGCGCCGATCGCGTCCTCGGGCTCCTTACCGGCAATGTCGTGACGGGCGCCGAGCGCAAATTGCGTGCGGTGGGGATCGATCCGTCGCGATTCCGCATCGGAGCGTTTGGGTCCGATCACGAGCATCGGCCTTCGCTCCCGGCGATCGCGCTCGAGCGGTGGCGCGCGGAAGGCGAAGCGTCGCACACCGGCGATCGCCTCATCATCATCGGCGATACGCCCGCCGACATCGCCTGCGGGCGCGGGGTCGGGGCGCGCGCGATCGCCGTGGCGACGGGGCACTATTCGGTGGACGACCTGGCGGCGCACTCGCCGGCGGCGGTGTTCGCCGACCTGCGCGACACCGACGCCGTCATGCGCGCGATCGACGCGGCGTGAATAACGGGCGCGAGATCGAGCTCAAGGGGGTCGTCCCCGACGAGGGCGACGTGCGCGCGCGACTCGCGGCCGCCGGTGCCATGGCCGTCTTCACGGGGACGATGCGCGACCGCCGCTACGACACGCCGGGGCACACGCTGCGCGAGCGCGATGAGGTGCTCCGCATGCGCGTGACGCGCGATGCCGCGGGCGAGCGCGCCGTCGTCGAGTTCAAGAGCCCCACGGTGCTGCAGGACGGCTACAAGATCCGCGAGGAGCGCGGGACGGTGGTGCAGGACGCCGCGGCGCTCGATGCGATTCTCGTCTCGTTAGGCTACGTGGTCACGCGGGAGGTCGATCGCGAAGTGGCTGTCTTCGCCGTGGCCGGTGCGACGGTACGGCTCGAGCGCTATCCGCGCATGGACCTCCTCGTCGAAGTCGAGGGAGAGCCGGCAGCGATCGAGGCGGCGATCGTGCTCCTCGGGATTCCCCGCGCCCAGTTCACCACCGACTCGCTCTCGGCGTTTGTTCGTCGCTACGAGGCGCGGACCGGCGCCACCGCGGCGATCTGCGATCGTGAGCTCAGTGGTGACTTCCGCTTCAGGCTCGACGATGCCTGACGTGCGCGCCCGCCTCGCGTTCCCTGGGCTTCGCGCGGAGGGGCGGTGGGCGCGGAGGGCGCTCGCCGACATGGTCACGCTGTTCGTCGAGGAGCGGGAAGTCGTGGTGCGCCTCGACGCGAGCGGCGAGGAGTACGCTGCGCCCCTCGCCGCGCTCGGTGGCGCGTCGTGGCGCGGCGGAGTGCTCACATTGCACCTGGCGGACGACGAGTTGCAGCTGGGGGAGGGAGAGGGACTCGATCGTGCGTGGCACGCCCTCACCTTGCGCACGTGCACCCTCCCCGAGGTCGCGCGGGGCTTGCGAGCACTCGGGGCGGCACGCGGACGCTGGGGCGACGCGCACGCGCGCTTTTTCGCCCCGCTCCTGCAGGCGCGACGACGCCTCGAGGGGGAGGAGCCGATGGACTGGAAGGTCGCGGGGTTCGACGCGTCGGTGCTCGACGAGCGCGTGCGAGCCACGCTCGCGACGGTGGCGCTCGAGCGGCACGGCGAGCGCCCCCCGCACCGTCGCGCGCTCGAAGCGGGGCTCCTCGACGCGAGCGAACCGCTCCTGCATCAACTCGCACGCGTCGCCGATGCGGCGCGCACCGTCCACGAGGTCGACGACGCGCAACGCTTCGTCGCATGGCGCACCTGGGCCGGTGAAGTGCGCCTCCTCTTCGTACAGGCCGATCGCGCCTGGGGGGCGATTGCGCGCGTCCTTGCCGACGAAGGGGGCGACTCCCCCGCATTCTCCCCCTAGTCGCGCCATGCATCGTCCTCGCCGCGCCTTCTCGCGCTGGAACACATCGTTCTCCCGAAGCCCGGCGCACCAATGATCGCCGGACTCGGGATGGATCTCGTGGACGTGGATCGCGTGGAGCGCATGCTGGCGCGCGACGCCGAGCGATTGGTGGCGAGGCTGCTCACCGCAGGGGAGTGGGAATACTGCTCGCGGATGCAGCGTCCCGCGCCGCACGTGGCCGCGCGACTCGCCGCCAAGGAGGCGGCCTTCAAGGCGCTCGCCGGCAACGACGAGGCGAAGGCGATCGGGTGGCGCGAGATCGAGGTGAGTCACGACCCGCACCGCCGCCCGGTCCTCACGCTGCACGGGCGCGCCGCGGATCGCGCGTTGCAGCTGTCGGTGAGCCGGGTGCTCGTCACCCTCACCCACACCGACCGCACGGCCGGCGCCGTGGTGATCCTCGAACGCGACACCCCCTGAGCGCAGGCGCTCAAGGGGTGTTCACTGCGTCCGGAGACTCGAGTGGTGCGCGCTCGTCGCCCGCCCGCACCAATCGCCGTTAGGCGGCCGCCTTCGCCGCGTAGATCCCCGGGCGCCCCGGACCGGTGCGGGAACGCATGGCCATCACCACGAAACCGACCACCGTGATCGAGAGCCCGATCACCTGGGCGGCCGTCAATGGCCCGAAGAAGCGATCGTCCTTGGCGCGGAAGAACTCCACGATGAAGCGCTCGATCCCGGCAAAGACACAGTAGGCGCCGAAGAGCCACCCCTCCGCATGCTTGTGGTCGCGCATGCGCCACAGGATCAGGAACATGACCAGCGCCAGGAAGGTCTCGAGAATCTGCGTGGGATAGACGGTGAGGACGGTGCTCGTCGACGCGCCGATCGGGATCGGCGTTCCGAAGACCTGGTTCATGATCCCCGCGGTGCTGGGAGGCGACCCCTCGGGAAAGGCGACCGCGAAGCGGGAGATCCACGGTCGCCCATAGTCGTCCCCTACAGCCCAGCAGCCGGTGCGCCCCACCGAGTAGCCGGCCATGATCGCCACGCCGGCCACGTCGGCAAAGCGGGCGAACGAGTACTTCTTCGACGTGATGTACAGCCAGCAGAAGAGCACCCCCCCCATCAACCCCCCCCAGAAGACGAAGCCGGCGCGCGTGAGGAGGTCGTGCCAGTCGTGCGTGATCACGAGGATGTAGTACAGCTTTCCCCCGACCAGCATCCCCAGCACCGAGGCGAAGACGAGGTCGGGGACGGCCTGCGACTCGGTCTCGTGTCCGCGACGCTCGAGTTCGCGCTGGCAGACGATCTGCGAGATCACGAACGCCATCAGCACTGCCAGCCCAAAGCCGGTGAGCGTCAGCGGGCCGAGCGCGATCTGGAACGGGTGATGGATGATGTGGTCCATGAGGCGAACGAAGGTGCCGGAAGGCAGGGAAAGTAGCGAGAACTCGTCAGGCAGAGAGCCCCGGGAGCGGGAGCGAGGCGTGCGCGCTGAGCGACCAATCGCTCCGTGCGCCGCGAAGGCCATGATAGAGCGCGGCACGGGCGATCATGGCGGCGTTGTCGGTCGCCAGCCTGGGAGACGGTGCGAAGACCGCGCCACCAAGGCTGGTCATGCGCCCCCGCATGGCGCTGACCAACGCGCGATTGCCGGCCACGCCCCCGCCCAGCACGACCTTTCGGCGTCCGTGCGCCTTGGCGGCGCGCCAAGTCTTCTCGACGAGCGTGTCGACGACGGCATCCTGGAAGGCACGCGCGATGTGCGGTGCGTCCTGGCCGATGTCCGCGCTGTCGCGAACGGCGTGCAGGACAGCGGTCTTGAGCCCGCTGAACGACACGTCATAATAGTCGGCGTCGCCCGGGTGCTGGTCGCGTCGGAGCATCGGCCGCGTAAACCGAAAACGGGACGGATCGCCGCCGGCTGCGAGCTTCTCGATCGGGCGCCCCCCCGGATAGGGAAGTCCGAGCAGCTTGGCGACCTTGTCGAACGCCTCACCGGCGGCGTCGTCGCGCGTGGCGCCGAGCACCCGGTACGCACCCCACCACGCGACGTCGAGGAGCAGCGTGTGCCCGCCGGAGACGAGGAGCGCAGTGAACGGTGGAACGGCGTCGGGATCCTCCAGCGATGTCGCGAAGAGGTGCCCCTCCATATGATGCACCCCCAACACCGGCTTGCCGGCGCCGAGGGCCAGCGACTTGGCGTAGCACACACCGACGAGGAGCGCCCCCACGAGCCCCGGGGCGTGCGTCACGGCGACGAGGTCGATGTCGTCCAGCGAACACGACGCCTCGCGCAGCGCCTGCCGCACCACGGGCACCACCGCCGTCAGGTGCGCGCGCGACGCGATCTCGGGGACCACTCCCCCAAAGACGCGATGCACATCCTGCGACAGGATCACCAGCGATTGCAGCTGCGCATCGTCACCGCTCCCCTCCACCACGCTCGCCGACGTCTCGTCGCACGACGTCTCGATCGCCAGGACGCGCATCAGGGCGCGGTTCCGGGCGTGCCGGTGTCGGAAACGCCGAGGAGCTGCGCCACGACCGCGCGGTTGGCCGGCGAGTCCCAGTCGGCGGCGCCGAGGCTGAACTTCCGGATGCGCCCGTCGCGCCCGATGAGGAACGTCGCGGGAATCCCCTGTGTCTGGAACGCCGCCTCGATCCGCCCGCTCCCCTCGTGCAGGATCTCGAAGGTCAGGTTGTGGTCCTGCACGAAGCCGCGAATGCGATCCTCGAAGCCGGGATCGTCGACCGCAATGCCCACGACCTTGAGCCCGGCGCCGCGATACCGATCGTACAGGCGCTGGATGCTCGGCATCTCGATGACGCACGGGCCGCACCACGTCGCCCACAGGTTGATCAGCACCACATCGCCCTTGTAGTCGGCGATGCTCTTGGTGCGGTTGCTCCCGTCGAGCGTCGCGGCGTGGAACTCGGGAGTCGGCGAGCCCACGCGCACCGGGCCGGGCGCGCCGCCGCCTAACGTGGCGCCAAGCGAGAGACCGGCGCCGAGGAGCACCACGGTCGCGCCGACGAGGGCCCACTGCGTTCCGCGCGTCACACCCGCTCCTGGCAGATGTCGCGCAACGCCTTGATCTCGCCCTTGGGATCGGCGGCGGCGAAGATCGCGTTGCCGGCGACGAACGTATCGGCGCCGGCGCGCCAGCACTGCTCGATCGTCGAGCGCGAGATCCCGCCGTCCACCTCGATCATTGCGCTGCGATTGCCGGCGAGGTCGAGGAGCTCGCGCGCCTGGCGCAGCTTGTCCAGAGTGCGCGGTATGAAGCGCTGCCCGCCGAATCCCGGATTCACCGACATGATCAGGATCATGTCCACGTCGGTCGCGACATCGGCGAGCGTGGCGACGGGGGTGGAGGGATTGATCGTCACTGCGGCCTTGCACCCCAACTCGCGGATGCGTGCGAGCTGGCGGTGCAGGTGTGGCGCCGTCTCCTGGTGCACCGTGAGGATGTCGGCTCCCGCATCGGCGAACGGTTCGAAGTACTTCTCCGGCTCAACCACCATCAGGTGTACGTCGAGCGGGAGCGTCGTCAGGCGGCGCACCGTCTCGATCACCTTGGCACCGTACGTGAGGTTGGGAACGAAACACCCATCCATCACGTCGATGTGGATCCAGTCGGCGCCACCGTCGACGCACATGGCGATCTCGTCGCCCAGCTTGGCGAAGTCGGCGCTGAGGATCGAAGGGGCAATACGAACGGTCATGGATTTCCGGCGACGCGGAGGGCGACGGTGGTGCCGGCGGGCACCGGCGATCCTGCCGCCGGCGTCTGCGCCACCACCGTTCCCGCCGGCTGCGTCGAGTTGGGGTCGTATTCGGCGGGGGCCGTCGCGAGGCCGAGTTGGGCGATGAGGGTGCGCGCGGCGTCGAAGTCGCGCCCGACCACGTCGGGCATCGTGAGCTCGGCTGGACCGCTACTCACCGCGAGGTCGACGCGCGTGCCTAACGGGACCACCTGCCCTTCCGACGGACGGGCGTCGAGCACGAGTCCCCTCGCCGAGTCGCTCGCCTCCTCACGCACCTGTCCCATCGCCAGCCCCGCCTTGCTCAGCGCGCGCTCGGCGTCGGCGCGGGAGAGCCCGAGGAGCTGCGGAATCGTCGCCCGCTGCTGTCCCGCGCTCACGTCGAGTGTCACGGCCGATCCCGGCGCCACCACCGTGCCCGGCGCCGGGTTCTGCGAGAGGACAGTCGATTTAGGGGCGTCGGGGGAATAGCGCGACTCGCCAATCGAGACGGTGAGTCCGAGCGCGGTGAGTCGCCGCTGTGCGTCGCCCTGTGTCAGGTTGATCACTCCGGGAACGGTCACGTCGCCCACCGCGACATCGTCGGGGAGGATGACGAAGGCGACCACGAGGTACGCGGCGAGAAAGCCGGCAGCCGCAACGGCGAGGTACTGGAGCGGCGTGCGCCAGCGTGGCGATGGCCGCTTCACGCCCCCCTCCGGCGCAGTCGTGCAGCGAACGCGCCGTCGACGCCATCGCGTTGCGGAAGGACGCGCAGCATCCCCCCGTCGAGCACTGCGTCAGGGACCGCGCCAGGCGGGGGCGGTTCGAGCGTGAAGTCGTCGTGCTCGGAGAGGAAGTGCGTCACCTGCTGATCGTTCTCCTCGGGCTCGAGGGAGCAAGTACTGTAGACGAGGAGTCCGCCAGGTGCAACCAGCGACGCGGCCGATCGCAGGATCGCGCGCTGCGCCGCAGCGCTCACCGCGAGGTCCGAGATGCGCAGGCGCCAGCGCGCATCGGGATGGCGGCGAAACGTCCCCGTCCCCGTGCACGGTGCGTCGACCAGGACCGCGTCGACCGGCGTGAGCCCCGGCTCACGGGCATCGGTCGCCACCAACGAGACGTTGCGGACGTCGAGTCGCTCGATGCTCTGCTGCATGCGGGCGAGTCGCGTCGGCGAACGGTCAGCGGCCACCACGTGCGCGGCGGTGCGGCTCAACTCGAAGGCCTTGCCGCCCGGCGCGGCGCACAGGTCGAGCACCGTGTGCCCTGCCGGGATGGCCGCATAACGAGTTACCAGCGTCGCCGCCGGATCCTGCACGAAGAAGAGTCCCTGCCGAAACGCCCCCACCTCGGCGAGCGTCGCGTGACCGGCGAGCGAGAGACCGTCGCCGACGAGCGGCGCGTCCTCGACCGCGACCCCCGATGACTCCAGCATCGTCTCGAGCTGCTCGCGCACGATGCCGAAGGGGCGGATCACCATCGGCGCCTCGACGTTGTTGCGCTCGAGGAGGGTACGAGCCTCGAGAAGTCCCCATCGCTCGACCCAGCGCTGCACCAGCCACTGCGGGTGTGACGTCGCGAGGGCGAGCGCGGCCACCGGATCTGCGGGGAGTTTGGGCGTCGTCGCCGACTCGTCGCCACGCTCGCGATCCACGCGCCGTAGCACCGCGTTCGCCAGCTTGCTCGCGCCAATGCCGTGGCGTCGCTTGGCAAGTTCCACGCTCTGGGCGATCGCCGCATACGGAGGCACGGAGCGCATCTGCAGGAGCTGGTAGACTCCGAGCCGCAGGATGTCGGTGAGGTCGGCGTCGAGGCGCGCAAGCCCTCCCCGCACACGTTCGTTGAGGAGCGCGTCGAGGATCGCGCGGCGACGGAGCGTGCCATAGACCAGTTCCTGCGTCCAGCGCCGGTCGCGCGCGTCGAGCCCAGCGGCCCGTCGCTCGAAGGCGGCGTCGAGCAGGTCCCCCCCTCGCAGGTCGGCGAGGATCTCGGCCGATGCCACGCGAGCTTCTGTCACTCCCCCGTGGGGTAGCGTGGCCGTGCGCGGACGTGAGCGGTCGGTGGGGATCATGGTTCGAATTATAGTCGGTGCCCGGGAAGGGGCGCGCTCGCTCGGCGCTTCCTTCGCGATGGTTCTGCGCCGCGACTACGCCGCGACCACGCGGCGACTACGCCGCGCGCTTCGCCCCGCACGACTCACGCACGATCAGCTCGCAGCGAAGGCGCGTTTCGCAGGGAGCGAGCCCGCGCTGGGCGATTCGGCGCAGCATCACGTCGAGCGCCACCTCGCCGATCTGACGCGTGGGCTGGCGAAGCGTGGTGAGCGGGACGGGGAGGAGCGACGCGTACTCGACGTCGTCGATCCCCACCAAGCGCACGTCGCGCGGGACGAGATACGCGAGCTTGCGCAGCGTGTGCATCAGTCGCCCCGCCGTACGATCGTTGGCGCAGACGATGCCTTCGGGCTTGAGGTCGAGCATGATCGAGCGCACCGCATCAACGTTGTCGGGGTCGATGCGAAGCGAGAGGGCGGGATCGAGGTCGGCAGAGCGCGCGAACAGCGCCTCGCGGTACCCGGCCTGCCGCGCGTCGACCGTCGAGGCGGCGAGCGGCGCGGCGAGAAAGGCCACCCGGTTGCAGCCGAGCGAAAGGAGATGCTCCGTGGCGACAAAGCCGGCGCTCCGATTGTCGATACCGACGACGTCGAACCCCGACGGCTCGGGGTAGGCGGTGACGGTGCGATCGAGGAGGACGATCGGGATGCGCGCATCAGTGAAGGCGCGGGCGATGCGGTGGTTGATGTCTGACGTTGAGCCCTCGAGCTCCAGCGGTGCGAAGAAGACGCCGGCGACTTGTCGCTCGATGTAGTGCTTGCAGAGCTGCCAGGCGCGATCGGCCTTCGACGTCGTGGTCCCGCTGGTGCTCCCCCAGAGGAGCGCGTGCCGGCGCGCCAGCGGGGAGCGCATCATCCCCTGGCACATCGGCTCGAAGATGTCGGTCTCCCCCAGGTCGGGGATCAGGAGCCCGAAGGAAAGCGCCGTCCCAACCGCCTGCCCGCGCACGAACGTTCCTGAGCCTACGCGCCGCTCGACCAGCCCGTCGGACTGCAGGTCGCGGAGCGCGCGCCCAACCGTGATGCGCGAGTGACCGAACCGTTCCACAAGATCGGCCTCGCTCGGAAGTCGATCGCCGATCTTCCACCGCCCCGATTGGATCTCGCGCTTGAGCGTTTCGAAGACTTGGGCGTGCTTTGGCGTAGACGACGAGACAGATGTCATACAACTTTGCAGAGTTGATATAGCATATTACAGGTTGGAGGAATCTTGTAAACAAGCTGTAAACTGCTACAAATCAACGATTTATGAGTTATCGCCTTGACTGGCTGGCCGACACTTAACTAGCATAATCGTGCATTTCTGCTATAGCAATACACAAGTCTCCGGTTTCAGGTGACACATGAATGCTCCAACGATGGCTCGACATTTTCTGCTCGCGTCGGATTTCGATCAGACGCTGAGCTTCAACGATTCGGGGATCGTCCTCGCGGAGATCCTCGGGGTGCATGGGTACGAAGCGAAGGTCGCCGGACTCGCCGAAAGCAGCCTGGTTCAGCAGGGAGGCGAGTTGGCCTATCTCATCCGCCACGATCCGGAGTTTCGCGGCGTCCGGCGCGAGCACCTCGCCGAGGCGGGGCGGCGCGTGCGTCTCAAGGGGGCGATCCGGCCCCTGGTGGAGTTCCTCGAGAAGGGGACCGACGAGTGGCGCTTCTCGTTCTACGTCATCTCGGCGGCGCCGCGTGAGGTGGTGGAGTCGGCGCTCAATGGGATCGTCGCCCCCGATCACATCATCGCGACCGAGTTCGACTTCGATCCGCACTCCGGCGAGGTGCGCTCGGTGAAGCGCGTCGCCGCGGGGTACGGGAAGGTGGCGGCGATCGATGAACTCGAACGGCGACTCGGAGTCCCGGGTGAACGGATCGTGTACGTCGGCGACGGTAGCTCCGACGTGCACGTGATGCTGCACGTGAACAATCGCGACGGCTTCACGATTGCCGTCTCGGAGAACCGCCAGCTCGCGCGCATCGCCAAGCGCACGGTGCTGAGCGACAGCGCATTCAGCGTCCTGATCCCGGTGCTCGACCACCTCTTCCAGTGGTCGTCGTCGGAGATTCGGGGACTCTTTCTCGAGCACGGGCTGCTCCTGAGCGACTGGGAGAAGGAGCGTACCGACCGGGCGACGGTGGTCTCGACGCCGCCGGTCGGGCAGAAACCGGTGGATGGGCGCGGCGCATACGAGACCCCGACGCTCGCCCCGACGGTGTTCGCGGACAGGGCGGTCGCATGAGCGCCGCCCTCAGCGCCTTCCTTCCATCGGTAGGGTGGGCGGCGACCGCGGTCTTCACCGCCTCGTACTTCGCTCGGCGCGCCGACACGCTGCGCTACCTGCAGATGGTGGGAGCAGCGCTCTGGTTGGTGTACGGCGTCGTCATCGGTGCCCCGCCCGTCATCGTCGCCAACACGTTGCTCCTGGCGGCGGCAGCGTGGACCGCGCTGCGCGAAACCCGGGCGATGGAACCTCGCCCCGCCGAACGCCAGGCGCGTTAGGCGTCAGGCGTCCTGGCCAAGGACGTCGCCCACGGCGATGCCGCGCCCCTGCGCGAAGTCGAGCGTGGCGAGGCGCCGCTTTCCTGCCGGGTGCACGTACGCAATGCGCACTGCGCCACTCGCGCAGGCGACGAGCATCCCGCTCTCGTCGATCCCGAGGATCGTGCCGGCGTCGCCCTTGATGTCGGCGACGGCGCGGGCACCGAACAGCTTGAGGTCCGCGCCACGGTGCGTCGTGAACGCCCCCGGACGCGGATCGTACGCGCGGATCGTTCGCGCGACCTCGCGCCCGTCGCGCATCCAGTTCACCAGCGCCTGCTCGCGCTCGATCTTGGGGGCGTAGGTCACGCGCGTCTCGTCCTGCACGGCTTCGTTGACCGGGCCGAGCGAGAGGAGCGTGAGCGCTTCTACGATGGCCAGCGCCCCAAGCTCGGAAAGCCGCAGCTGCAACTCGCCGTAGGTCTCGTCGTCGAGGATCGGCGTCGGCGCCTGCAGGAGCACGGGGCCGGCGTCCATGCGCTGCACCATGCGCATGATCGAGACGCCGGTCTCCTCGTCGCCGGCGCGAATCGCCGCCTGGATCGGCGCGGCGCCACGCCAGCGGGGGAGGAGCGAAGCGTGGATGTTGAGCGTCCCCTGCGGCGGAAGCTCGATCACGCTCGTCGGGAGAAGGTGCCCGTACGCGACCACCACGGAGATGTCAGGGGCGAGCGACTTGAGCGCCGCCTCGAATTCCGCGCCGCGCGGTTTCTCCGGCTGCAGGATCGGGACCCCTTCTTCCTCGGCGATGACCTTCACCGGCGAGGGGATCAGCTGCGAGCGGCTCCGTTTCTGCGCCTTGTCCGGCTGGGTGACCACTCCCACGACCTCGTACCCCTCACCGAGGAGCGCCCTGAGCGGCGGTGTCGCGAATTCGGGGGTCCCCCAGAACAGGACGCGCACGCTAGAGGCGCTCGTCGGGGTGGTCGTGCTCCTCGCGCAGGCGCTGTACGACTTCGGGCGTCAGGATGCGCAGCAGGTCGGGATATTTGGACTTCTGCAATTCCCACTTGGCCATCGCCGCGCGCTTCTTGAGGAACGACAGGTAGTCGATGAAGAGTTTACCGTGCAGGTGGTCGATCTCGTGCTGCAGGCAGCGGGCGAGAAGTCCGTCGGCCTCGATCGAGAAGCGTTTCCCGTCCCGACCCGTCGCCTCGACGACGACGCGCGCCGACCGATCCACCTCACCGTAGATCTCGGGAATCGACAAGCACCCCTCCTCGGCGCGCTCGCTCCCGCTCTCCTCGACGATCTCGGGATTGATCGCCACCACACGCTCCCCATCGACCTCGATCACCGTGAGGCACTCGCTGCGCCCCACCTGCGGCGCGGCGAGCCCGATCCCCTGGGCGGCATGCATCGTGTCGTACATGTCGTCGATGAGCTGCTGCAGCTCGTCGGTGACCTCGGCGACCGGTGTCGTCTCGACGCGAAGAATCGACGCGCCCAGGACGTGGATGGGGAGGAGCGTCACGAGTTGGGCGAGGAAGAAGGTTCACCGCTCAGCACCTGCGACACGCGGCCGCGCAGCACCACCATGCGCGACTCGCCGCTCTTGATCGTGATGTGATCGTCCATCGACTTCTCCACCTGGCCGTCCTTTCCGGACTCCTTCCCTCCCTCCTTGATGTGCATCACCTCGCCCACCAGCCCGCCAGCGGTGACGATCGTGTCGCCGCGCTTGAGGTTGCGCAGGCGTTCCTCGTGTTGTTTCCGCTGCTTCTGCTGCGGGCGGATCATCAGGAAGTAGAAGATCCCGAAGATCGCCGCGATCTGGAACATGAACGGAAGGAGCGGCGAAGTCCCGCCGGCCGCCTGCAGGAGGAACGGCACGGGGAGGAGGGTCGCGGTCATTGCGTGGGGGAAGGGGAGGAGCGGGAGTTCAGTCGAAGGAGCCACTCGCTGGCCCACGACTCGAATCGCTGTTCGAGGATCGCGAGGCGCGCCTGGCGCATGAGCGAAAGGAGGAAATGTACATTGTGCAACGAGAGGAGGCGCAGTCCGAGGATCTCGTCGCTCACGTAGAGGTGGCGCAGGTAGGCGCGCGAGAAGCGGCGGCAGGCGGCGCAGTCGCAGGCGGGATCGATGGGACGCGGGTCCGTAGCGTTCTCCAGCCGCTTGATGTTGAGGCGCCCCTCGCTGGTGAAGGCGGTCCCGTTTCGCCCCATGCGCGTAGGGGCCACGCAATCGAACATGTCGACGCCACGGCGCACCCCTTCGATGAGATCTTCGGGGAATCCCACGCCCATGAGGTAGCGTGGGCGATCGGTCGGGAGCTCTGGCTCCACGACGTCGAGCATCGCGTACATGTCGGGCTTGGACTCGCCGACCGAGAGGCCGCCGATCCCGTAGCCGATCCAGTCTCCCGCACTCCGAATGGCGCGCGCCGCCTCGCGCCGCAACTCGGCGTGGATTCCCCCCTGCACGATGGGGAAGAGTGCCTGCGGGAGTCGCGCGCCCCCTCCGTCCTCGCGCTCGAGCCGCTCGAACTCCACGCGGCACCGGTCGAGCCAACGCAGCGAGCGTTCGGACGCGTCGCGCGCGGCGCTTTCCTCGCTTTGACCTGGGATCACGTGATCGAACTGCATGATGACGTCGGCGCCCAGATTGCGCTCGATCTGCATCACGCGCTCGGGAGAGAAGAAGCGGCGCGATCCGTCGATGTGCGAGCGGAACTCGGCCCCTTCTTCGTTGATCGTGCGCAGCGTCTCGAGCGAGAAGACCTGGAAGCCTCCCGAATCGGTGAGGATCGGCGAGGGCCACTGCATGAACTGGTGCAGCCCACCGAGATCTCGCACGAGTTCGTCGCCGGGCCGAAGGTGCAAATGATACGCGTTGGCGAGGATCATCTGTGCGCCGGCGCCGACGAGGTCATCGGGGTCGAGCGCCTTCACCGTCGCGAGCGTCCCGACCGGCATGAAGATCGGCGTGTCGATCGTGCCGTGCGGCGTGGTGAAGTTCGCCGCGCGCGCCCTTCCGTCAGATGCAACGGTGCGGAACGAGAAGGCGCTGGCGAGCTGGAATTCCGCTTGCGACTCGGCGTGCGAATCGGTCACGCGTCAGCTGCCCACGGTATGCACGGCGACGTGCGCGCTATCGCCGCGACAGGCCCAATCGACGTTGACCATCTCGCGCCGGGCCTTCCCACGCGCAAACGTGAGCTGCGCCGAGACGGTGCCGAAGACGCCATCGAGCGTCTCGTCGCCGGTCCCCTGCTGCAGCTCGGCGCGGGTCGCAAAACCGGCCGTGTCGACGGCGACGGCAAAGCGCGCCGTGCCGGAGTCGGGGCGTTGCGCCTTGCGCAGCGGCTCGCACTGGAGGCGCAGGTAGTCGCGCAGCACGGGCTCGGCATTGGCCGGCGTGTAGAGCGGGTTCTGCGGCGAGGGGAGCCACGAGCGCGTCGTGACGGTGACGCAGGCGACGGCTAACGCCAGCATTCCGAGCGTCGCGGCGCGTGACGACCTAGAGGATGACCATTGCATCGCCATACGAGTAGAAGCGATAGCCCATGCGCACGGCGGTGCGATAGGCGTCCATGATGAACTCGTAACCGGCAAAAGCGGCGACGAGCATGAGGAGCGAGGAGCGCGGGAGGTGAAAGTTCGTCACCAGCCGGTCGACCGCACGGAATGTGTAGGGCGGGTGGATGAAGATCGAGGTCTCCCCCTCGCCGGCGACGAGACGTCCAGCGGGCTCGGCGCGCGACTCGAGGGTGCGCACCGACGTCGTCCCGACGGCCCACAGCTGCGCGCCTCTCGCACGGGCGGCATTCAGTCGCTCGGCCGTCGCGCCATCGAGACGGTTCCACTCCGCGTGCAGTTGGTGCTCGGCGACGTGGTCCACCTCGACCGGCTTGAACGTACCCGCCCCCACGTGGAGGAGGACGTCCGCCAGCTGCACGCCGCGCGCACTCAGCGTCGCGAGGAGTTCGTCGGTGAAGTGCAGCCCTGCCGTCGGCGCAGCGACCGAGCCCTCCTCCCGGGCGTAGACCGTCTGGTATCGTTCGCCGTCGTCGGGACGATCTTCGCGCGTGATGTACGGTGGAAGCGGGATGTGCCCGTGACGTTCGAGCACGGTGGCATCGTCGATCGGTGCCGCCAGCTGCACAATGCGTGTTCCGCGGTCGGTCTCTTCGACGATGTGCACGTCGACGCCGGGCGCGATGTGCACCACGCGCCCCTCGCGGAGCTTCGATCCCGGCTTGACCATCGCCTCCCAGCGACGGTCGCCGAGCGGCTTGAGGAGGAGGATCTCGGCGGGGGCGCCGGAGGAGCGCACGCCGAGCAGGCGCGCACGGAGCACGCGCGTCGTGTTGCGGACCAGGACGTCGCCCGACGGTACGAGATCGGCCAGGTCGCCGAAGCTCCCATGCCGGATACTCCCCGCCGTGCGATCGAGGATCATCAGGCGCGAGGCATCGCGCCGCTCGGCGGGGGAC
Organism: Gemmatimonadaceae bacterium; assembly: GCA_044225935.1. GTDB lineage: Bacteria > Gemmatimonadota > Gemmatimonadetes > Gemmatimonadales > Gemmatimonadaceae > SCN-70-22. The sequence continues at coordinate 7,517 of JBGAHX010000014.1, read as the reverse complement.
TGGGCGATCGACGACTCCGGAAGCTCGAAGTCGTAGGCGCTCGTCAGGTGCAAATCGGGCGGCATGTGCAGCGGCACGGCGCTACGCCGTACCCTCGAAGAGTCCGCGCTGCACCTGGTCGGCCGCGCTCGGCGGGCTAAATCCGAAGTGCCGGTAGGCGAGTGAGGTCGCCACGCGCCCGCGAGGAGTGCGCTGCAGGAAGCCGTTCTGCACGAGGAAGGGTTCGTACACCTCCTCGATCGTTCCCGTATCCTCGGCCACCGCCACCGCGATCGAACTCACGCCGACCGGCCCGCCATCGAACTTCTCGATGATCGCCTTGAGGATGCGGGCGTCCATGTCATCGAGCCCGAATTCGTCGACGTCGAGGAGCTGCAGCGCGGCATTGGCCACGTCGCGCGTGATCGCGCCGTCGGCGCGCACCTGCGCATAGTCGCGCACGCGGCGCAGCAGGCGGTTGGCGATGCGCGGCGTTCCGCGCGAGCGGCGGGCAATCTCGTGCGCCCCGTCGTCGTCGATCGCCACCTTGAGCACTTCGGCCGTGCGCCGCACGATGTGCGCGAGGTCGTCGGCCGGATAGTAGTTCAACCGCTGCACGATCCCGAAGCGGGCGCGCATCGGCGGGGTGAGCATCCCCTGACGCGTGGTCGCCCCGATCAGCGTGAAGCGCTCGATCGGCATCGTGATCGTCTGCGCCTTGGGCCCTTCGCTCAGCCGGATGTCGATCCGGTAGTCCTCCATCGCCGGATAGAGGAATTCCTCGATCACCGGACGCAGGCGATGGATCTCGTCGATGAAGAGGATGTCCCCTTCGCGCAGGTTCGTCAGCGTCCCGACCAGGTCCCCCGGCTTCTCCAGTGCCGGCCCCGAGGTCGTTCGGATGTTGACGCCCAACTCTCGCGCGATCAGCTCGGCGAGCGTCGTCTTCCCGAGCCCCGGCGGACCGAAGAAGAGCGTGTGATCGAGCGGCTCGCGGCGATTGAGCGCGGCATCGATCGAGATCCGCAGACTGTCCTTGGTCTTGGCCTGCCCGATGAACTCGGCGAGGCGCTGCGGCCGGAGCGAGAGCTCGACCGGGCCTTCCTCAGGGAGTTCGTCGGGGGTGGTGATTTCGCGGGGCACCTGGGAACGGTCTGGATTGGAGAAGAGGGCGAGCGATCGCGAATTCGGCGAATGCTTTTTAGGCCGAGTGGCGACGTCGCGCGCGGGGGAGAATATAGCCCGAAAGTCACGCCCGCTGCCTCTCCGAGTTGAGAGCCTTCCAATCTGCGGCCTTCTCCCAGCGTAACGGGGGCGAAATGCCCCCGATTTCGGGGGAAGACGAGGTGAAGTTCGGGTGTTTCGCCGCCGAGACTTCTTGGTGCACCATGTCACCAATAGGAGTTCGCGTCATCACTCGGCAGCTTCGGCGTCTCTTCGCCCAGTTTCCCCCCGACAGCGCGCTGGCGGTCGCCGTGATTGGCGCGCACGTCGCGCTGGTGGCGGCGTTGCAGTTCGTCCCGTCGACGACATGGCAGCAGCGGCACGGCGTCCACCTGACCCTGCAGCTTGTAACTGGGGCGATGCTGACGTTCGCGGCGTGGCGCGCCTCACGAGACTCCGCCGTGGAACTCGCCGAACGTCGCGCGTGGAGCATGCTTGCCCTCGCCGCTGCGGCGCAATGGATCGGGTACGGGATCTTCTGGTACCTGGAGTTCCAGGCGGGGGTGAGCCCGGAGATCTCGATCTCCGACGCGGTCTACCTCATGTACTATCCGCTCCTCCTCGCCGCGCTCCTGCGCTTCCCGGGGGCGCATTGGTCGCGCGAGGAGAGCATCCGGCACTCGCTCGACGGCGCGACGGTGGTGGCGGCCGGTTTCGTCGCCCTGTTGCACCTGGCGATCCCCACGTCGCTCCCGCTCGAGTCGACCCCGCTCTCCGAGCTGTTCTACATCGTCGTCTACCCGTTAGGCGACGTGGTGGTGCTCGTCGGCGTCACGGCGCTCTGGCTCCGTCGGCCGCGCGGCGATCGCTCGCGCACGATCACCTTCCTGGCGCTCGGGCTGCTGGTGTCGATGCTCGCCGACGCGGTGTACGCCTACCGGGTGGGACATCGGACGTACGAGATGGGGAGCTGGCTCGACGTGCTCTGGGCGGGATCGACCTTGCTCCTGGCGATCGCCGCGCTCGAGCAACGGCGTGAGGCACGGGCCCCGGCGCAGGAGCCCGACGCGACGACGCGGCGGCTGCAGCCAGCCGTGCTCCCCTACGTGGCGAGCTTGCTCGTGCTTGCGCTCCTCGTGGACCATGCCATGCGACACGGGGCGGTGGAGAGCCGGGTCATCGGGCTCGGAGCCGCAGTCGTGACGGCACTCGTGCTCGCCCGGCAGTGGGTCGCGGTGCGGGAGAACTTGCACCTGACGAGCATGGCCGCGGCGCGCGAGAGCGAGGCGCGGTTCAGCGCGCTGGTGCAGCACGCGTCGGACATGCTCCTCATCGTCGATGCCGACTTCTCGGTGCGCTACGCAAGTCCCGCGGCCCTCGAGGCGTTAGGCGGAACGGCCGAGACGGTGGTCGGCGCGCAGCTGTTGCAGCTGGTGCACCCGGGCGATGTCGCCGACGCGGTGCGCCTCCTCGGGCAGGCGGTGGCGCGCGGGCGCGAGTCGGTGCGCGGGGAGTGGCGCTTCCAGACCGTCGACGGGCGTGCCGTCCTCTCCGAGCATGTCGCCACGTCGCTTCTCGACGAACCCACGGTCGAAGGGATCGTCCTCAACTCGCGCGACGTCTCGGAGCGCGCGGAACTCGAGCGGCAGCTCACGCACCAGGCCTTTCACGATCCGCTCACGCACCTCGCGAACCGCGCGCTCTTCCTCGATCGCCTCGAGCACGCCTACCGTCGCGCCGGGCGCGCGCCGGGAGGGGTGGCGCTCCTCTTCCTCGACCTTGACGACTTCAAGCGCGTCAATGACTCGTTAGGGCACGCGGCTGGCGACCAGCTCCTCGTGCAGGCGAGCGCCCGCATCGCCGCCGAGCTGCGCGACGGCGACACCCTCGCCCGCCTCGGGGGGGACGAGTTCGCGATCCTCGCCGAGGACATCGCCGTCACCGGATTCGCCACGAGCCTCTCGGAGCGTGTCGTGGCGACGCTGCGCGTTCCATTCGCCCTCGAAGGGAAGTCGATCTGCATCGGCGCAAGCGTCGGTATCGCCACGTCGCGCGACGCGGACTCGCCGTCGGACCTGATGCGCAACGCCGACCTGGCGATGTACATCGCCAAGACGCGCGGCAAGGGCGGGTGCGCCGTCTTCGAGCCGCACATGCACGAGGACGTCGTCGTGCGACTCGATATCGAGGCCGACCTGCGGCGCGCGATCGAGGACGAGGAACTCACCCTCGTCTTCCAGCCCGTCGTTGGTCTTTCCGGGCGACAGCTCCTCGGCGCCGAAGCACTGGTGCGCTGGACACACCCGACGCGCGGGATGATCCCGCCTTCGACCTTCATCCCGATTGCCGAGGAGGCTGGCCTCATCGTGCCGCTCGGGCGGTGGGTGCTGCGCGAAGCGTGCCGGCAGGCGAAACGCTGGTACGACGAGACGGGGCAGCGGGTGCACGTGGGCGTCAACGTCTCGGCGCGTCAGGTGCACGACACGTCGCTGTTCGACGACGTGCGCGTCGCGGTGGAGGAGTCGGACATTCGTCCCGAGCAGCTCCTGCTCGAGATCACCGAGAGCGTCCTGATGCGCGACTCCGAGGACGCCCAACGCGTCCTCCTCTTGCTCAAGTCGTTAGGCGTGACACTGGCGCTCGACGACTTCGGAACCGGCTTTTCGTCGCTCAGCTACCTGCAGCGCTTCCCTATCGACGTGCTCAAGATCGACAAGAGTTTCGTGGAGCCGATGGCGGACGCGAGCTACGACCCGCGACTCGTGCGCGCGATCATCTCGCTCGGGCAGTCGCTGGGGATGCGCATCGTCGCCGAGGGAATCGAGACCCCCGAGCAGCTTGAGGCGCTGCGCGCGTTGGGCTGCGGGATGGGGCAGGGGTACCTCTTCGATCGCCCGATGATGAGCGATGAATTGCTCGCGCGGATCAAGCGCGAGCTGTCGCTCGTTCTCCCTGGACGGACTCCTCGCCAGCTCGATTCGATCGTCGCTGCCGCCAGCTAGGGCGGCAGGCGATCGCTGCCGCCAGCTAGGGCAGCAGGCGATCGCTGCCGCCAGCTAGGGCAGCAGCGCGTACGCTACGGACGTCGGCGCGCGGGTCAGGCGCGCGCCGCGATCATCTGCAGTCGTTCGGCCGCGGCGTGGATCGTCTCGGCGCGCTTGCAGAAGGCAAAGCGCACATAACTGCGCGGCGGGCCGCCTGCCACGTGAAATGACGATCCGGGGACGGTTGCCACGCCGATCTCCCGCGCCAACCAGTGCGCAAACTCCACGTCTCCCATGTCGCTCATCGAGGAGTAGTCGGCGAGGATGTAGTAGGCGCCCTCGGGAGGGGTGAAGGTGAAGCCCGCGGTGCGGAGTGCGTCGCAAAGGATCTCGCGGCGCGCGCGGTAGTCGAGCGAGAGATGGTTGTAATAGTCGGCGTCGAACGCCATCCCCACCGCCCCCGCCTGCTGCAACGGCGCCGGCGCGCCAACGGTGAGGAAGTCGTGCACCTTGCGGATCGCCACCGACTCGCGTTCGGGGGCGATCACGTAGCCGAGGCGCCACCCCGTGCAACTGAAGGTCTTCGACAGCCCCGAGATCGTGATCGTGCGCTCGGCCATTCCCGGCCAGGTGGCGAGGACGTGGTGTGAGCCCGCGTAGCGAATGTGCTCGTAGATCTCGTCGGTGAAGGCCCACACGTCGTTCCCGATGCACAGCTCGGCGATGAGGTCGAGTTCCTCGCGGGTGAAGACGCGTCCGGTGGGGTTGTGCGGAGTGTTGACGATGATCGCCTTGGTGCGCGGCGTGAACGCATCGCGCAACTTCTGCGGATCGAAGGTCCAGTTGGGGGACTCGAGCGGGACGAAGACCGGCTTCGCGCCAGCTAGAATCGCATCCGGTCCGTAGTTCTCGTAGAAGGGGTCGAAGACGATCACTTCATCGCCCGGGTCTACAAGGGCGAGGAAGACCGACGCCATCGCCTCGGTCGCGCCGCACGTCACGGTGATGTGCTTGTCGGGATCGACCGTGTAGTCGTAGAAGCGATGGTACTTCTCGGCGATCGCCAGCCGCAACGCGGGGGCTCCCCAGGTGATGGCGTACTGGTTGATGTCGCCGTGGATCGCGGCGCACGCCGCATCCTTCATCGCCTCGGGCATCGGGAAGTCCGGGAAGCCCTGCGCGAGGTTGATGGCCCCGTACTGCTGGGCGACGCGGGTCATCTCGCGGATGACCGATTCGGTGAAGGTGGCAGCGCGCGCAGCAGGCATGATCGAGAGAGCGGGGTGAGGGGGAGTGCGAACGTAGTCGGAAGAGGCGCCTAACGTGTCAGCGCCGCCCGACGAGGGGAAGGGCGGCCCGGACAAGTTCCGCCGTGGATGCTCCGGCGCCACCCCCCTCGACCGCGGCGCGCACCGCCTTTTCGGCGTCGGGGGCGGCGTAGCCGAGCGAGACGAGCGCACGCACTGCGTCTGCATTCGTCGCAGCGCCGGACTCGCGCTCGCCGCCGCGCGCCGCTTGTAGCTGGTCGAGCTTGTCGGCCAGGTCGAGGATGAGTTGCTCCGCCTTCTTGCGCCCAACGCGCGGCACGTGCTGGAGGGCGACGACGTCCTTCTCCCGGATTGCCTGCACAAGGCGTTCGGCGGCAAGCGTGGAAAGCATCCCGATCGCGAGCGAGGGACCGACTCCCTTGGCCAGCAACAGCTTGCGAAAGACCGAGCGCTCGAACGCTGTGGCGAAGCCATAGAGGAGCCACTCGTCCTCGCGGATCACGAGCGCGGTATGCAGCCGCACCTGCTCGCCCGCGCGCGGGAGCGCCTCGTAGGTGCCGAGCGGGATGGCGAGGTCGTAGCCGACGCCGCCGGAGGTGAGGACTTCGACGCGATCCAGTTCCTTGCTGACCAGCGTACCGACGACGAGGGAGATCATCGCGTGAGGTGAGGCGTGAGGTCAGGCGCCAGCGAGGGCCTGAGCGCGGCGTGCGATTGCGCGCGTGAAGCTACGCACGGAGTGCTGCGACGGCGATGGCTTGCGCGCGTGGCGGGCGGCGGTTCGCTACCGCCGCCCGGTGAGCGCGTCGATGCGTGCCGTCATGAGGCAGGTGAGCGCGGCGGCGACGCCGTCGGCGGCGTCGGCGGGGGAGGGGGCGTGCTTGAGACGCAGGAGTCGCGCGACCATGAACTGCACCTGCTCCTTGCTCGCCGCACCGGTGCCGCAGATCGCCTTCTTGATCTCGGCGGGGGGATACTCGTGGATGCGCGCGCCGGCGCGCTCTCCCGCGAGGAGGATCACGCCGCGTGCGTGGCCGAGGGTGACCGTCGTGCGCACGTTGCGCGCGTAGAAGACGCTTTCGACGGCGAGGGCGTCGGGGCGATGGCGCTCGAGGATCTCCGCAACGCCATCGAAGATCTCGGCGAGGCGCGATGCCAGCGGGTCTTTCGGCTTGGTGCGGATCACACCGCACTCGACCAACACCGACGTGCCGCGCACCCCCTCCTGCACCAGCCCGTAGCCGGTGACCGCGGTGCCCGGATCGACGCCGAGGACTAGCAGCGGACTAACAGTGGAAGGACGAGACTGCGGAGCGCGACGCGCAAGATGCGGCGCCCCGCATCACCTCAGGCCTTCTCCAGCTCCGCATCGTCCATCTCGAAGTTGGCGTCCACCTTCTGCACGTCGTCGAGGTCGTCGAGCGTCTCGATCAGCTTGAGGAGCGCCTGGGCGTTGTCGCCTTCTACGCGCACCGTGTTCTGCGGAATCCAGGCGAGTTCGGCCTCGCGTACGGTGAGCCCGTTCTCTTCGAGCGCCTGCTTGACCGCGTGCAGGTCGGTGACCGCGGTCGAGACGACAAAGGTGTCATCCTCATGCACGAAGTCCTCGGCGCCGGCTTCGAGGGCGATCTCCATCACCTTGTCCTCGTCGTGCCCTGCTGCGTCGAGGTAGAGCTGGCCGCGGCGGTCGAACATGAAGGCGACCGAGTTGGTGGCGCCCAGGTTGCCGCCCCCGCGCGAAAGCTTCGCGCGCACTTCGGCGACCGTGCGGGTGGGGTTGTCGGTGAGCGCCTGGATCATGAGGGCGACGCCCCCCGGGCCGTAGGCCTCGTAGGTGACCTCGCTGTAGTCCACCCCTTCGAGCTCGCCCGTCCCCTTCTTGACCGCGCGCTCGATGTTTTCCTTGGGCATCGACGCTGCCTTGGCGGTGTCGATAGCGGTGCGGAGGCGCGGATTTCCCCCCGGGTCGCCGCCGCCGAACTTGGCGGCGACGGTGATTTCACGGATGAGCTTCGTGAACTTGGCGCCGCGCTTGGCGTCGGTCGCGGCTTTGTAGTGCTTGATCTGTTTCCACTTGCTATGGCCGGCCATGGATCGCGTTCCGTCGGGTTCAACGAGGTGG
>JBGAHX010000013.1:0-130509 GCA_044225935.1 Gemmatimonadaceae bacterium | reverse complement strand
CGGGTAAGGTGTGCTCGCGTCGCGTGCGCGTCGAGACTGCGCCCGTCGTGCGGCGCCCCGCTGGGTCTACGCGCGCTCCGACGGCACGGGCGAGGGGACGGACCGCTTTCCCCAATGCTGCGGGGCCAGCCGGCGCCAGGCGATCACCACCAACGCGAGCAAGGCGCCGAGCGGGACGAGGACTCCTAACGACGCGATGAAGGCGGCGAGGAAGCGCACGAAGTTGCGCCACGCATCGCGGAACGCCTCGCCGATCACGTTCTCGCCGGGATTGGGGCTCACCAACGGTGCGTGCTCATGCACGGTGACCGAGAGCGTGCTGGTGGCGACTCGCGATCGCAGGTAGCGAAGGCGACCGTCGTAGCGCTCGATCTCCTCGCGCACGCGCGCCAGCTCGCGCTCGACACTCAGCACGTCTTCCAGCTTTCCGGTGCGGGTGGCGAGAAGGGTGATGAGTCTCTCTTCCAGGCGACGGGCATTGGCGATGCGGGCCGTCAGGTCGACGAACTCCTCGCCAACGTCCTCGGCGTTGGAGCTGACGGACTCCACCTTCCCGATCGGCTTGAGCCCCGCCAGCGCCTCGTCGTAGCGCGCCGAGGGGATCTTGAGCTCGATCGTCGCGCGGCGCACTTCGTAGTCGCCGGTTGCCAACGATGTGTTGCCGACCCATCCGCCGAGCGAGGTCGCGATGCGTTGCACGGCGGCAATCGCCAGTTCGAGCGAGTCGACCTCGAGCGACGCGTTGCCGGTGCGGATGATCATCGAGGGATTCACCGTCTCGGCCTGCGTGGCGCTTCCCGGCGGAAGTCCTGAGCCGTTCGCCTGCGGCGCCGGGGCGCTGGCGGCACCCGCCAGTGCATCCTGGCGGCTCGCCATCTCCATGGCCGGAGCGGCTGCGACCTTCGACACGGCCGCGCCATCGGATGCAGGCATCGGCCGCGTGGCCAAGTCATCGCCGCAAGCGGCCGCAGCGATGAGGAGTACAGCCGCGAGTACGGAGGGGCGCTTCGAGCGGGCGAACATGGGAGTCTCCGGTAGTGCCGCGGTGGCGAAAGGCGCGGCGGTATTTCTGTTTGGCTGAAATCGTGAGAAGCGGCGTTTGGCGTGCCGTGTATATGGGAGACGTCGTGCGCGCGTGAAGTTGCACACGATCCGCGAAAATACCTGCATCTGTTAGTTTTAGCGCGACCTCCCACCCGGATTTCATGCGACTCTTGCCGGTTTGCGCCCTCGTCCTGACCGCTCCCCTGTCGTCGCTCGCCGCGCAGCGCGGCGCCCCGCGCGAGGTAGCGCCAGTCTCGGCACCGGTCACCGACCTGCGCTACGACATCTCGTTCACCAGCGCCACGGCGCAGACGCGCACGATCCACGTTACGACGCGCCTCTCGACGCCCGGCAAGGATCCGGTCCTGCTCTCGCTTCCGGCTTGGACCCCTGGCGCCTATGAGCTCTCGTTCTTTGCGCGCGAGGTCGAGCGGTTCGCGGCGACCGCCAGCGGCAAGGCGCTCCGCTGGGACAAGCTCGACTACGACACCTGGCGCATCTATCCGGCAGGTGCAAAGTCGATCGCGATCGACTTCGATTACCGCGCCGACTCGCTCGACAACGCGATGGCCTGGTCGCATGCGGACTTCGCCTTCTTCAACGGGACGAACCTCTTTCTCTATCCCGAAGGGCGCGACCTCGCCTTTGCCGCGACCGTTTCCGTAGCGACCGAGCCCGGATGGAAGGTGGTCTCGGCGATGCCGAGCGTCGCCGCCACGAGTGACAACACCTTCGGTGCAGGGAACTATCACGACCTGGTCGACATGCCCTTCTTCGTCGGCGCCTTCGACGTCGACTCGCAGCCGGTCCTCGAGAAGTGGGTGCGCGTCGCGTCGTATCCCGCCGGCGCACTCGCCGGGAAGGAGCGGAGCACCTTCTGGGAGCAGGTGCAACGCATGTTCCCGCCGATGATCGACGTGACGGGGGATGCACCGTACGAGCGCTATACCATCTTCACTGTTTTCGACTCGCTGTCGCCGGGCGGGAGTGCGCTCGAGCACTCCAATTCGCACCTCGGGATCTACTCGCCGTACATGATCGGCGACAACGCGCTCCCGTCGATCACCGCGCACGAGATCTTCCACCTGTGGAACGTGAAGCGGTTGCGCCCGGCGGACATGATGCCGTACCGCTACGATCGCGCGATGCCGACGCCGTGGTTGTGGATGAGCGAAGGGGTCACCGACTACTACGCCGACCTCGCGCTGGTGCGCGGGGCAATCGTCGACTCGAGCGACTTCCTCGCCATGACCTCGTCGAAGATCGCCGAAGTGGATGCGACCGTTCCGGTCGCGCTCGAAGACGCATCGCTCTCCACCTGGATCCACCCGGTCGACGGGACCGGCTACATCTACTATCCGAAGGGATCGCTCGCCGGCTTCATGCTCGACGTCCTCATTCGCGATGCAACCGACAACTCGGCGGGGCTCGACCAGGTGATCCGCGAGCTGTACCAGAAGGATGCCAAGGCAGGGAAGGGCTTTACTGCACAGGACTTTTGGGGGACGGTGACCAAGGCGGCCAAGGGGAAGTCGTTCGCCGACTTCAACGCCCGGTACATCGACGGGCGCGAGCCGTTCCCGTGGCACGACCTCCTGCCGCTGGCGGGGCTCAAGATGAAGGTCGATTCGCTGCGCGAACCGCGCATCGGCGTCCTCACCGCGCTCGACTCCACCGGGACCGAAGTCCTCGTCACCAACGTGGAACCGCAGAGCGCGGCCGAAGCGGCCGGCGTGCACGAGGGCGACATCCTCATCAGCATCGGTGACATTCCGGTCGCCGAGGGGTTCGGTCCGCGCTTCCGCACGCGCTACGGACGCTCCGACGGCGAAGCCATCCCGATGAAGATCAAGCGCGGCGGGGCGGAGAAGACGCTGACGCTCACGGTACGCATGACGGTCAGCACGAACTCGCGCATCATCTTCGACCCGAACGCTTCGGCGAAGGCGAGGCGCGTCAGGCGCGGAATCATGACGGGGAAGCTCGACGCCTGACGAGGGCGGTCGAGAGCCGAAGGCGAAGGGGGCGCGCAGCGAGTCATCGCCGCGCGCCCCCGGTGCATGACGAGGCGCGTTAGCCTACATCTTGACGCACGATGCCGGGCGCTGGTACTTCCCCGCGGGGTGCGCCGCATCGCCCTTGTACCAGTCGACCTTCTCGGCGTCGCGCGCCGACGGGCCGTTGTACTTCCCCTTCATGAGCGCTTCGATCTCGTCGAGCTCGCGGGGGAGGCCGCAGCTCACCCACTCCACGCCCTGGTCGGTGACCACGTAGTCGTCCTCGATGCGCACGCCGATGTCGGCATAGCGCTTGACCGCGGCGCCGATGCGCGAGGCCAACTGCGCGTTGCCGGGCGTCTTGGGGAGGATCTCGAGCAGGTTGGCGCGGACGTACACGCCCGGCTCGATGGTGAAGGCGCTTCCGGCTTCGACCTTACCGGTGAAGTAGTACTGGTCTGGGTCGTGCACTTCGAGTCCGATCCCGTGTCCGAGCCCGTGCATGTAGTAGAGCTGTACCTGCGAGCACTGGCGAGGGTTGTCGGCCGGGCCGCAGTCGTAGGTCGCCTTCGGCGAATCGATCAGCCCGAGCTTGGCCAGCCCTGCGGCAATCACCGCCGTCGCCGAGTCGCTCATCGCCCGCGCCGGGCTCCCCAACTTGGCGTTGCGTTCCGCTGCCTTCTGGGCGTCGCGGACGACCTGGTAAACCGCGCGCTGCTCGGGCGTGAACGTCCCGCTCACCGGGAAGGAGCGCGTGATGTCGGCGGCATATCCCTCGTACTGCGCCGCCACGTCCATCACGATCACGTCCCCCGCCTTGGTGAAGCGGTCGTTCTTGTTGTAGTGGAGCGTCGTGCCGTTTTCGCCGGAGCCCACGATCGAGGCGTAGGCCGGGCGATCCGCGCCATTGCGTCGGAAGGTGTACTCGACGAGTGCCTGGATCTCGAACTCGTTCATCCCCGGCTCGATCGCCAGCATCGCCTCGCGGTGCGCGTCGAGCGAGATGGCGACCGCCTTGCGCACCAGCTCGAGCTCTGCGGGAGACTTGGTCCCGCGCATCTTCGCGAGCTGCGGGTTGGCGCTGGCAATCTTGAGTTGGGGGTGCTTCGCGCGAATCTCGCGGACGAAGGCATCGTCGCCGTTGAGCGTGTCGCCCCCTTCGGAGAGGTCGGCGAGGTAGGTGAGCGTCGCGGCGCCGGAGAGCACCGAGTCGAGCGCCGGCTCGAAGGTCGACGAGAGGCGCGCGGGGAGCCCGGTGAGTTCGGTCGCCCCGGCCGGGCCGTTGCGTCGGCCGCTCCACACTTCCTGTGCCGGGTTCTTCCCCTGCACGTAAAGCGCCCACTGCACGTCGCTCCCCTTCTTGGTCATGAGAAGCGTCGCGTCGGCCTCGCGATAGCCAGTGAGGTAGAGGAAGCCCGGCGACTGGAAGAACGACATGTAGTCCTGCACCGGACTCACCGCACCGCGGGCGATGAAGACGCCGTCGCCAAGCTGACTGGCGAGTGCAGCGCGTCGCTGCGCGTACTCGGCGAGCGGGATCTGCGCCTGCGTAGTGCTGGCGCCTAGGAGCGTGGCCGCGGCGAGCGCGGAGAGCGAACGAAGCAGCGAGCGATGCATGGAGAGATGCATGGAGCGATGCATGGAGCGATGCATGGAGCGCGAGGGGAGGAGGGCGTGAATTGGGCGCTGGAACCTACTCGGCAGCGCTGCCAGCGGTGCGAGATTCGGGACGAACCGCCGGTCCGCGAGCGTGGGGCGATCGCGCGCCCTCCAAAGTACACCGCGCCGCCGCCGACGTTGTCGGGCGACGGCGCGCGTCTCACGAAGTCTTGATGCGCCCTGCGGAGCGGCCGCTACTTCAGGACTGCTCGGGCGATCGTCTGGAGCTGCATGTTCGACGTCCCCTCGTAGATCGTCCCGATCTTGGCGTCGCGATAGAACTTCTCCACCGGGTAGTCCTTGGTGTAGCCGTAGCCGCCGAGGAGCTCGACTGAGAGGGAGGTTGTGCGCTCGCAGACCTGCGAGGAGAAGAGCTTGGCCATGGCCCCCTCGCGGGCGATGTCCTGACCGGCGTCCTTGAGGCGGGCCGCGTTGTAGACCATCAGGCGCGCGGCCTCGACCTCGGTCGCTGCCTGCGCGACCTGGAACTGGATCCCCTGGAAGTCGGCGAGCGACTTGCCGAACTGTTTGCGTTCCTTGAGGTAGGCCGTCGCCACGCCTAACGCCCCCTGCGCCACGCCGATCATCTGCGCCCCGATCCCGATGCGCCCGACGTTGAGCGTGTCGATCGCGATCTTGTATCCCTGACCGACTGGACCCAGAACGTTCGCCGCCGGCACTCGGCAGTTGTCGAGGAGGAGTTCGACCGTGGAGGAGGCGCGGATCCCGAGCTTGTCCTCCTTCTTGCCTACCGCGAAGCCTTGGAAGTCGCGCTCGACGATGAACGCTGTGATCCCCTTGTAGCCGGCGTCGGGGTTGGCGTTGGCGAAGACGATGTAGACGCCCGCTTCGGCGCCGTTGGTGATCCAGAGCTTGCGCCCATTGAGGATCCAGTCGTCGCCGTCTCTCGTCGCGCGGGTGGCAAGCGCGAAGGCATCGGAGCCGGAGCCTGCCTCGGAGAGGGCGTACGATCCGACGGTACCGGCGCAGACCTTGGCGAGATACTTGGCCTTCTGCTCGTCGTTAGCGTAGGTGCGGAGCGGATACTCGACGAGCGTGTTCTGCACGTCCACCAGGATCGCGACCGAGGCGTCGACCTTGCTCAGCTCCTCGACGGCGATCGCCACCATCATCAACGAGCCGCCGGCGCCGCCGTGGGCTTCGTCCACTTCGATCCCCATGAGGCCGAGTTCGAAGACCTTGGCGATGAGGGCGGGGTCGACGCGGCCGGCGTTTTCCATGGCCGAGACGAGGGGGCGGACTTCGTCGTTGGCGAAGGCGGCGACGGCGTCGCGGAAGAGGGATTCGTCTTCCGTGAGGTGGGTGAGGGGTGCGGGCATGCGATTCAGTGGAACCTGGGTGGCGAAGGCAGAACTGGTGGGGAATGTAGCGCGGAGGCGAGGCGAAGGAGATCGCGAACGATCGAGATGAGCAACTCGCCAATTCGCTTGGACGCCCTTCCAGTCGTTGCGAGCCACGAGTGGAGTCGAATGTCGCGACGGGATGCAGTCTGTGGGAGTCCGAGTGACACGGCCTTCGAGTCCCGCACATCGACAGTCGCGCAAACGTTGGTTGCGTCAGCCCGCCAGAGTCAGCTTGTTAGCGTCTCGTGGCGGAAACGGAACACCTGTGGTATCGTCCCTGCCGCGAAGCAAGCACTCGGCTCCTTCGCTCTCCGCTCAAACCCGCGAAAACAATGGCCATAAACAATTTCAGCCCTAGAAAATTCGAGGATCACACGATCGTCGACGACAATGGCAAAGTCGTTGGTCATGTTCGGGTGAAGCCAAGCGGTATCCTGTGGGCTCCCGCGAATGCAAAGACTTGGTACGGACTTGGGCTCGTTGAGTTCGCGGAGTACATGCTTGCAAACGGGAAAAAGCAGAAGAAATGAACTGGGATACTCGGTAACTGAGAGGTACAATCCACAGGTCGGACGCGCGCTCGCCGTCTGAATGCGCTTCAACCTGACGATCGCGCCTCCGTTGCTTCACGCGCCAGCGCGTAACGGACGGAGCGTGGCCGTCGGGCGATTCTGTGGGTGCATCCTCTTCGCGTTCGTCGACTCCCGATCTCCCGAAACGGGAACTCGCTCGAAGGCGGCCGACACCGTCACTTGTCGCGAATCCTCTGCGGAAGCTCCTCTGAAGCGAGGTGGCGACCTACAACGTCAGATGAGAAATCAGCGAGTTCGCTCAGTCGAGCGATCAATCCCAACGCGTAGAGCGCCATCGCGTACGCACCCACGCCGACCGTCGCGTCACCTCTCTCCACACGCAAGAGCGTAGGCCTCGACACTTGCATGCGATCGGCCAATACGGCCGTCCGAATGCGTCGGCGGCGACGGGCATCGCGGATGTCCGATCCGAGCTTTCGAAGCGCTCGCTGTACCGGAATTGGGAGGGGGCGAGTGTTCTTCGGCACTGGACTGACCGGCGTAGCATCTTAAAGCAATATTCATATTCCCTTAAGTGGTACAAGGAAAAGTACATGTTGTCTTAAGTGCGCGCATCCGAGTTGGAACCCGCAATCTACGTCAGAAAAGACGTGTTGATACAGACGTCTCAGCACAATCGGTAGACCCGAACTAGGCGTCTAAAGCCCATGTCTCCTCCCCTCGACTCCGCCTGTTTCGCCGCAATCGACCGCTGGAGCACCCTGCGCGCTGCCGAGCTCCCGGGAACCCCCGCACTCTCCGCTCCACTCGTCGTCGAACTCCCGCCCGGATACGACACCTCTCGCGTCCGCGTGATGATCGTCGGCCAGGAGACCTTCGGGTGGGGCGAGTCGCTCGACTACAACAAGAAGCCAGAAGAGACGCTCGAGACCCTCAAGTTCTGGTACCGGGACTTCGATCGCGGCGCACGATACCGGGCTACTCCCTTCTGGCAGGCGGCGGGACAGATCTACGCGGCACTGAATCCGGGTTCTGACGCTCGCGCCTTCATCTGGTCAAACCTCTACAAGTTGGATGTAGGTGGTCGACGTCCGTCCGCCGAGCGAGAGAAGGAGATCGACGACGCCCATCTGCTGCAGCTCGAAGTCGCGGAGTGGAAGCCACAGGTCGTCGTCTTCTTCACCGGACCGCAGTACGACGATCGGCTCCTCCGTTGCTTCCCTGGCGCGACCATCACCCCGCTCTCGCGAGCACTGGCGCGCGTTTCCCACCCTGATCTTCCCTCGGCGTCATTCCGCACGTATCACCCGAAATACCTGCGGCTCTCGCGGCAGTGGGCGACGCTGACGGCGATCACGTCGATGTGCGAAGGGAGCCTGGCGTAAGCCCGCTCCGCCGCCGTCCCCCCCGTTAGGCCCCCGCCTTTCTCTAACACTCGTTCATCTGGACGCCCCCAGTAGCGCTCCATAGCTTGCCACACCGGGCGCCAGCGCCGTTGCCCACCGACAACATCGACCCTTTCGATCAGGCCGAGTCCAGCGCGCAGCCTCACGACGCGCGCTGAGCGGCGAAGCGCATGGCTGAAGTCACCGCTCATCTCTCCGCGGCTCTCGCCCACCGGTACCGCATCCTCCGCCACCTGGGCGACGGCGGAATGGCGACCGTGTATCTCGCCGAGGACGTGAAGCACGATCGCAAGGTCGCGATCAAGGTGCTCCGCCCCGAGCTCGCCGCAGTGATCGGCGCGGAGCGCTTCCTGAGCGAGATCAAGACGACCGCGAACCTGCAGCATCCGCACATCGTTCCGCTCTTCGACTCGGGCGAGAGCGACTCGTATCTCTTCTACGTGATGCCGTTCATAGAGGGCGAGTCGCTCCGCGAACGTCTCACGCGCGAGAAGGTGCTCCCGGTTCCCGACGCGGTGCGCATCGCGCGCGAAGTGTCGGACGGCTTGGACTACGCACACCGCCACGGCGTGGTGCACCGCGACATCAAGCCGGAAAACATTCTCCTGCATGATGGGTGCGCGATGATCGCCGACTTCGGGATCGCGCTCGCGGCGTCGAAGGCGGGCGAGACGCGGATGACACAAACGGGAATGTCACTCGGCACGCCGAGTTACATGAGTCCCGAGCAGGCGATGGGAGAACGCGACATCGGCCCGCGGAGCGACATCTACTCGCTCGGCGTGATGACGTATGAGATGCTCGTGGGCGACCCGCCGTTCACGGGGAGCACGGCGCAAGCGATCGTCGCCAAGGCGATGACGGAGAAGCCGGTGGCGCCGACTCGTGTGCGCGATACGATCCCCAAAGCGGTCGAGGGGGCGGTGCTCACGGCGCTGCAGAAGCAGCCAGCCGATCGCTTCGAGAGTGCGAAGGCATTCGCCGAGGCGCTGCACAACTCGCGCGCGACCGCGCCGATCGAGGCGCCCAAACGCGTCGAAGCAGGCGGCCAGTCGTTTGCGCGTTTCCTGTTGCCACTCTCGGTGGCCATCGCCGTGATCACCGTCGCGTTGGCAGCGTGGGGGTTGACGCACAAAGGCCAGAAAACATCCGTTGCGCGCTATCCCACCACGCTCGACGCCCCCGGAACGCTCGATGGGCTGACCTTCGCAGTCGATGTGGCGCTCTCGCCCGACGGCTCGTCGCTGGTTTTCCCCAATCCGCTGACGGGACCGGGACAGCTCTACATCAAGCGTCGCGACGAGGCAGTCGCGCGCCCGCTTGCCGGCACGGAAGGGGGCTCGGGGCCGTTCTTCTCGCCCGACGGTGCGTGGATCGGCTTCGTCGCCAATGGCCAACTGCGGCGTATTCCGAGCGCAGGAGGTGCATCGCTCAAGATTGCCGATTCGATCGATCCGATCTACAATCGGGGCGCGTGGTTGGACGACGGTTCGATCGTGTACTACGACCTTTCGGGTCACACGCTCAACCGTCTCGAAGCCGGCGACGTCTCGGCGAAAGTGATCGCCTCGCCGGCAAAGCTCGAGGGGCGCTACCCGTGGCTTCCGTCGCCTCTTCCCGATTCGCGCGGCATCCTCTTCACGGCGCACCTCACGCTGTGCGTGGGTCCGGTCAGTTGCCGGCCGAGCCGAGTGTACGTGTACGACGCCAGGCAGGACACGATCCGCGCGCTCTTCGACGACGCAATCGGCGCCTGGTACGTGCCAACCGGACACGTGCTCTACCTGACGAGTGCCGGCACGCTGATGGCCGTGCGGTGGGACAACTCGGTGCTTGCACCGAGCGGGAAGCCGGTGCCGGTGCTCGATGGGATCCAGGCGCCGGGCTTCGTGGTGTCGAACGAGGGGACCGCGTACTACCTACTCGGGCGTTCGGAGTTCGCGCCGGCGCCGCTGCCTAACGCCGCCGTGGTGTGGGTGGATCGAAGTGGTCATGTGGAGCCGGTGGACTCCAGCTGGCAAGTGAACACCGGCGGGACGGACAACGGGTCGATCGGCCTCGACTGGGGACTCGCGCTCTCGCCCGATGGGCGGCGAATCGCGATCTCGCTCCTGACCGAGCTGGGGACGGACATCTGGATCAAGCAGCTCCCGAACGGACCGTCGTCGCGCCTGACGCTTTACGCCGGCATGGATCGTTCGCCGGCATGGACGCCGGACGGGCGCTCGGTGACGTTTCTGTCCGACCGTCCGACATCGAGCGACACGACCCAGAAGGGGAACCGCTTCAACGTCTGGGAGCAGCCGGCCGACGGCACGGGCGAACCGCGGCTGCTGTGGGCGAAGGACAGTCCGACCGACGCCTTCTGGAGTCCGGATCGGCGCTGGATGATGCTCGGTGAGTCCAAGTCGGCCGGTGGTGCAATGCAAGGCGATGTCGTCGCGATGCAGCCCGGAGTCGACAGTGCTGCACGCGGCATTTTGACCACGGGATACGACGAGCAGGGGGCGACGCTATCGCCCGATGGGCACTGGCTCGCCTACGTGTCGAACGAGCAGGGAGCGAACGAGGTCTTCGTCCGCCCGTTCCCCAACGTGACGGGGGGCAAGTGGCAGCTGTCGAGCGGCGGCGGGAGCGCGCCGCTCTGGTCGCACAGCGGGCGCGAGCTGTTCTACGTCGCCAACGGGAAGATGCAGGTCGTGCGCGTCAATCCCGGTGCCACATTCTCGTCGGAGCCGCCGCGCGCGCTGTTCACGATCCCGAGCCAAGTGCGCGCCGGATCGCTGGCAAGTCGTACGTTTGCGATCTCGCCGGACGACCAGCGCTTCCTCATGGTGCGGGATAACAACTGGGCCGACATGGCCGGGACGCCCCAGCTGGTCGTGGTGCAGAACTTCTTTGAGGAGTTGCAGGCGAAGTTTGCGCGGTGATGCGCGACGTCCTGGCGCATGAGCGCACAGCTGATCGTCACCCCGAGCGCAACACGAGCGACACATTCACGATTCACGATGCCGACTACAGCAGCGACGCAGACTGATCTCGAGCCGGCCGTCTCCTCCCTCGCCGCCGCCTTCGCCCACGACCCCATCACGTCGTACCTCCTGCAACCGGGCGAGTCGTACCCGTCCCGCCTAACGCACTTCTTCTCCCTCCTCCTGCGAGCACGCGTAGCGCTCGGCATGCCGATCCTCGTGGCGCGTGACGAGGCGCGCATCGTCGGCGCCGTCATGGGCTACTCCACGGCGCCGCACGATTGGCCAGCCGAAATCACGGCGGAGTGGGACGCGTTTGAACGGACGATCCCGGGATTCGTCGATCGCCAGGCGGATTACGATGCCATCGTCGACAGCTGCAAACCGAGCGCATCGCACTACTACCTCGGTGCGATCGGCGTCGAGCCGAGCATGCACGGGCGTGGGTTCGGAAAGGAGCTCCTCGAGGGATTCTGCGAGCTGTCGGCGAACGATCCGCGTTCGAGCGGGGTGTTTCTGGAGACAGCGAAGGAATCGAATGTCGGCTTCTATGAGCGCGCGGGGTTCGTGGAGGTGGGACGGGGGACGATGGGGGGGACGCGGTTGTGGTGCATGTATCGGGAGCACGCGAGGCCCTGATCACAGCGGCGGACCGCGACGCCCGTCCGGCGTGCCGTGCTCGTGACGCGAGGTTGCGGGAAGGCGTCTCCCGCTCGTGAGCACCGGCCACGATTCACGCGATGACCACGCGATGGGAAGGAGCGCGCAGCGGCTGCTCAGCTGGCACCTCGCCTGCAGCGGCTTGCTGCTCGTCGGCTGTGCGTCAGCGCGACCGTCCGGACAATCGCTGCTCTCGTCACCTGCTGTGTCGCTCGCATCGATTCCATGCGTCCCCGGTGCGTTGACCGGGCGTGTGGTTAGCGACTCGACCGGAGAGCCGCTCGTCGGGGCACGAATCCAGGTGCTCGGAACCAAGCGGGGTGCGGACACCTACATCGGTGGGGTGTTTCGAATCGATTCGATCGCTCGCGGCAGAATCGTCCTGCGGACGATGCACATCGGATTCAAACCGCGGTCGGACACGATTCGGGTGGACCCACGGAGCGGGCTTCGGCTCGAGATCCGCCTTCGCCCGATTTGGATGGAGCTAGGGGAAGTTTGCGCCTGTGATCCGGTCTACATCGACCTGCGAATTCGGGTGCTCGACGCTTTCACCGGTCGCCCCATACTCAACTCCTCGGTGACGGTGACCAGCAACGCGACGGGTCGCATTTCGGGAGGCGAGAAGACGCGGGACTCGCAGTGGACCGATCGGGTCTTTCTCCCAGCGGAGGGAAAGGACTACCGTCTCGTGATCACTGCCCCGGGCTATCGCTCGTGGGAGCTCTCGTCAATCGTGGCGAATGGCGGGGTGCGCGAAATCGTAGCGCTCCTCCAGCCTCGTTAGGCGCTCCTCGTCCCGGCTTGGGTTGTGCGGATCGTAGAATCGCGGCCACGAATGATGCGCGAGTTTGACGATTCATGCAGCGGCGACCTCTACGCCGCGTAGTCGAACAGAGCGGTCGGGCGCGCGCGGCCCGTTTCACAATCGTTCCAAAAACATCTTCCTTCAGGACGCAGGCACGCATGCTTACGCCAGACGTCACCTTGGATCAACAACCAATCCGGAGCAGTGACGACGCCCCAAAGACGACCGCCCCGCCGAGCATCATCCGATTCCGTAACGCAGCGTCCGAACCCGCCCCGCCCCCCAGCGTCACGATGACGAGCCGATACATCAGCCAACCGCCAGCGGCGCCGCTGAGCGATCCAGAGAGCAGGCGCCCGGGCCAACGGTACTTGCAGAAGGGCGGTCGCAGGCCACCGCGATCCTGAAGAAGTGCGAGCGGTTGAGCGCTCGCGACAACGTTCGACGGGTGTGCGCGCTGCGCTTCGACGCCGCCGGACTGCTCGATCGTCAGTCTGGGTGGTGCGACTCGCTGGGCATGGACGATCTCGGCGGCCGATGCGCCTACGACGACGCCGACAATAGGGAGGAGCATCTTCGATGTGAACCGCATCGTTCTCCTCCCCGCAAACGTCGTCGCCACGTCGGTTGTAGGCAAGCTACATCTCGCCGACCCGCTCCCACCAGTCGCGCGGGGCGAGCAGCGTTCATGCGAGCACATCCGACTTCTCCCACGCTCGCGATCGCCTACGGCACCGTGATGCTCACCTCCTTCATCGCCGCGCTGAACGCAACGTCGTTCGAAGGGAGCGGCGCGAGCGTCCCGAGACCGGTCCATCCACTCCCGCTCACCGTGACTCCTGTCGTGCCGCCGGGGAGCGTCGACGCGAGCGGGAAGCCCGCGAGCGCTGTCAGGTCGGGAATCGTCAGGTCGTACGCCGACGCGCTACCTGTTGCAGCGAGGTAGGCTGTGGTGGCCATCAGCGTGACCTGCGTGCCGCCACCACCCTGGTCGGCTGTCGCGCTCACGAGCGCGTTGTACTCGGTCGGCAACGCCCCCTGGATGCGCAGGCGCCTGTAACTCGGCGTTCCCACCGACGTGACGGTGGGCGTCGGGAGTCGAGCGCCGAGCGTCTGCGTCAGGTTCTGCACGATACTGGTGTAGCGGACGTGGAATCGCGCCTCGTTGGTTGTGCTCATCGCCGGGGTGGCGAGCACGGTATTCGCGTGCACGTCCCCGGCGTGGAGCTTCGCCGTCGGCAATCCATACCAGGTACGGAACGTTGCGGCTGACGGCGCCAGCGAGCCGCCCAGGTCACCGACCTCGCCGTTCGACGTGAAGAAGCTGCCGAAGGTGAGGAGGTCGTCTCCCAGCGCGTTGGCTATGGTGAGCTGTGCCGACGCCGGTGCGTACGCGTTCACGCCATCGAAGTCGGCAATGAACGGAAGCGTGGAACCGTCCGCGGGGTTTAGTCCGCGCGCGTCGAGAATCATGTTCGGAACCCCGGTCAGGAGCGCCTGGCGCACGCCGACGAAGTCAACGAGACCACTGCGTACGCCCAGAAACTGCACCGGCGAAAGTCCGACGAGCCCGTTGAAGATCTGCGTACTCCCGCCGAGCGAGAGGGTGGCGCTCTGCGAGTTCCCGACGCCGGCGACCTGCAGCCAGACGGACTTGGTCGGAAGGGTCTCGCTACAGCTCTGGAGCCCCTGCGCCGCGAGCTCTTCCGCGCGGGCGAACAGCACGGTGGTCTCGTACGTGAGCGCCGCGGCCTGCGGCAGCATCCGAGCCAGCGCATCGGCGGCGAGGCGCGTGGACGGGACGCCGTTAGGCAGCCGGACGCCGCTCGACGGGCGCGCTGCCAGCGCGCTCCCCGACTGCTGCACGTAGAAGACACCTCCCACTGCCTGGGCCAGGGCGAAGCGGTAGCGGTACACGCCCGACACGAGCGTCGCCGAGACAACCTGCCAACTGCCGGTGCCGTCGCGCGCGGCGAAGAAGAGGGGATTGTCGGACGCGCTGCAGAACTGATATTCCACCTGCGTCGCCGCACTCGCGGCGGTGACGTGCAGGACGAGGGTGCCGCTCGCCGGTTGGACGCCGGTGGCCTGCGCGGTGACGGTGATCGTGTAGTCGCCGACCGCCGTGGACGCTGCGACACTGTAGGTCAGGCGCACCTGTGCCAGCGTGGTAGGGTTCTGGTCGAACGCGATCGTGACTCCGACCGGCATTCCGGATGCGCTCAGCGTGACCGGCGAGGTCACGTTGGTGCGGCCGATGTCGACGAAGACCTCGCCGCTTCCCCCCTGCACCACGTTGGTCGATGCCGGAGTTACAGTCACGGCGATCGTCCCCGGAGGGGCGGTGACGGTAAGCGTGAGAACGACAGTGCGATCCCCGATTCCTGCCGCCGTCCCTTTGATCGTGAGCGGATACGTTCCGGGCGCGACACTCGACGCGACCTCGAGCGCGAGCGCCGCCGTTTCACTCGTGGTGCTCGCCGGTGTGAACGTGCCGGTGACGCCGGCGGGGGGCGCGACCAGCGACAGCGCGATGGCGCCGGTGAAGTTGGTGCGCGTGATGGTGACAGTGGCTGCGCCGGTCGATCCTGCCTGCAGCGTGAGCGCTGCCGGCGTGACGGCGAGCGCGACGTTCGGTGCGGCGGTCACTGTGACCGCGACGTTGGCACTCGCCTCTCCGACGCCGGCGGCTGTGGCGTGCACGACGGCGGTGTATGCGCCGGGGGTGACCGTCGCGCCGGCCGTGAGCGTGACCACCGCGCTCGTGGTGGTGCCGGACAGTGTCGCTGGCACGACCGCGGCACTCAGTCCGGCCGGGAGTCCGTCGACCGTGGCGGTAACGGTGCCGGCGAAGTTTCCGCCTCGCGTCAGGGTAAGTGTGACGGTGGCATCGCCACCCTGCTGCACCGACATGGCTGTTGGAGCGACGGCGATCTGGATGGTGGGGACTGGCCCCGCCGACCCGCCGTCGTCGTCGTTACTGCACGCCAGGAGCGCGCCCGCGACGAGTAGCACCGTCGAGTGGCTTCGAAGTAATCGAGCGTTCATGTGATCCTCCCCGCGGAATCAACCGCGATGACTACACGGAGGATGCCACATGAGTGCGAACGAGGTGAGGGAACGAACCCTGATATGCTGCCAGACGACCCCCGATGCAGCTGATCCATGAACTCGGCGCGTCGACTGTTGCGCAATCCGACATACCTTTCCACCATGCCGATCTCCTCCGCCATCGCCTCACGCCGGGCTGCGCGACGCCTTGCGCTGCTGCTGGTTCTCGCGACGATCCCTGCGCTCGCCCCCGCCCAAACCGTCCGTCTCGACTACCCGAGCAGCGCGACAAGCGGCACCATCACCGGTCGCGCCTTCGTCTTCGTCGCCCGAACCGACCGTCGCGAGCCCCGCCTCCAATCCGGCGCCTCGCGCGAGAGCGAGCCGTTCTTCGGCGTCGACGTCGAGGCACTCGCTCCGGGACAGTCGGTCACCATCGCGCCCACGCAAGCTGGCTATCCGGTCGCTTCGCTCGCGCATCTCCCGGCCGGCGACTACTTCGTGCAGGGACTTCTCCTCCCCTACACACGCTTTGCGCGAGCCGACGGACACACGATCTGGGCGCACATGGACGCGGGGGAAGGGCAGCGCTTCAACAACGCGCCGGGCTCGCTGGTGAGCGAGGTGCGCAAGGTGCACATCGCGCCCGCGATGTCGGAGCCGATCGTGCTCCCCCTCACGCGCACGCTCCCCGCAGTCACGCACCCGGGCGACACGGAGTGGGTCAAGCGCTTCCGCATCACCTCGAAGCTCGCCAGCGCCTTCTGGAACCACCCGATGGAGCTCGGAGCCGTAGTGCTCCTCCCCAAGGGATACGACGAGAATCCTTCGCGACGATACCCGGTGGTCTACACGATCGGCCACTACAGCGAGCGGGCGCCCTTCGGCTTCACCTTCGACGGATGTGACAAACCGGAAAGTGCCGACGCGCGGGCGGCGCGCCTCGCCCGAACGGCGCGCGAGCCTGGCTGCGAGTTCCAGAAGGCGTGGACGTCGGGCGCCGTCCCGGAGATGATCGCGGTCTTCATCCAGCACACCACGCCGTACTACGACGACAGCTACGCGCTCAACTCGGAGAACAACGGCCCCTACGGCGACGCGATCACGCGCGAGCTGATTCCCGAGATCGACCGGCGCTTCCGAACGATCGCCGCGCCCTACGCGCGCGTCCTTACCGGCGGCTCCACGGGTGGGTGGGACGTGCTCGGGCTGCAGGTGCACTACCCGCAGGTCTTCGGCGGCGCCTGGTCGCTCTATCCCGACCAACTCGACTTCCGCAACTACCAGTTCGGAAACATCTACGCCGACACCAACGCCTTCGTGCAGGACGACGGCTCCTGGCTCCCGCGTGAAGTCCCCTCGAGCCGCACCGTCGAAGGGCTCACCGAGCTCACGGTCCGCGAGGAGAACCGTGCGGAGACGGTGATCGCGTCCAACGGGCGCTCCGGAGGACAGTGGGACGGGTGGCAGGCGGCCTGGGCACCCGTCGGTGCGGACGGGTATCCCAAGCCGCTCTGGAACAAGATGACGGGTACGATCGACCGCGCGGTCGCCGAGTCGATGCGCGCGCGCGGTTACGACCTGCGCGATTACGTGGAGCGCAACTGGAAGACCGTCGGGCCGCAGCTCGTCGGCAAGCTGCACGTCGCCGTTGGGGACATGGACAACTACTTCCTCAACCTCGGCGTCTATCGCTTCGGCGCGTTCCTCGAGAGCACCAAGGAGGACGGGAAGGGGCCGTACTACGACGGGACGATCGACTACGGGCGCCCGCTCAAGCCGCACGGGTGGCAGCCGTGGACCAACCAGGAACTGCTCGAGCTGATGAGCGAGCACATCGCGAAGAACGCGACTCGCCCATAAGATGAATCGTGCCGCGCGGCTCAGGCGGCACACGTTCGCGATCTACCTGCGCTCGGCAAGGAGGAGCCATGTGGGAGACTTCATCGGCGTGGTTCGACCTGGCGATCATCCTCGGTGTCTTCGCCGTTGGTGCGGTCTGTTTTGGACGATTCGAGGAGCACAAGTCGCGTGGGCGGCGTGTGGCGAAGGTCATCGTGGTATCGACCGTGTATGTCTGGATCGCACAGGCCGGCGGACGCCCGTTTGCGGCGGCCTTCCTCGCATTCTTCGCAGTGTTCGCGGTCGCGGTGCACGCGTGGTGGCTTCCGAAGAATGGCATCAACGGGTGGACGGCCGAGCCGTATGATGACTATCTCGCGCTGATCGGGAAGAAGCGAAGGAGTCGCACGGAGTAGTCACCCGATCAGGCGCGCGCAGGCGAACGCCGCCTAACGCGCCCGGCCTTCGCGATCACCAGCGCCGACAGCACACCGAGCATCAACGTCCAGGCGACTTCGCGAGCGTTGGGGAGCGGACCCACGACCGGTGCTCGATAGGAGCGCGCCAGCCACTTCGCGAACCACACATTGACACTCGTACCGAGCGAACGCTCGACAAGCTCCTCGAACGAATGGCTCGTTCTCCATGCCTCGCCAAACGTCGCGCGATCACTGGCGCGCACGAGGTCGGAGACGAGCGCCCCTTCTCTCGCACCCAACGAAGCGCCGCTAACGGGAAACCACGAAAGACGCGTGACGTCCCACACCTCCGCGTCGGCCGGCGGAAGTGCTCGACCTGCGTTCTCCTGCGACCGCTCAGTGGTGAGCGCGTGCCACGCTTCGCCGCATGCGCCGTCCGCAACCGTCAGGCAGCGAACGGCGGGTGCCGACAGATCGAGCCATGCCGGACGTAGCGTGTCGGTCGATGACAGCGGCGCATGCCAACTGGCGAATGCCGCCGCGCGCCACCCGATCGAGTCGAGCGCGCTGCGGAGCCCTTCGCCGGGGAGGCCAAACGCCGCGACGAATCCGCAAGGACCGAGAATGCCCTCTCCGCTCGCGAGCTGCTGCTCGAGCAGCGTCGGGTCGGCCCGGCGAAGCACGAGGAAGACGGTGCACGGTTCGTTGATCGTGCGCGGGACGAGCACAAAGCGTCCGACGCTGGCGTCGCGCGTCGCGGAAACGAATCGCTGCGGGACCGACGACGGAAGATCGGCGAGGAGTATGACTTGGATCTGTGGGCGCGGTGGATCCGTCAGTTCCTCCACGCCATGCCGTAAAGAGTTGAACTCATGATCGACGCCCCGGAACAGCGTCGTCAGGTGCTTGTCGGTCACGGAATCGGTCGAGATGACGCGTAGCGACGGGAGCCCGGCGGGCTGCGGTCCTGGCTGCGTGCGGCTGTGCTTCGACGCCGCATACAACGCCTCCCGCATCGCGAGTTCTCCCTCTCGCTGCAACGCGCTCGCGATAGTACGCTGCACGCGATGGCGCGCGTCGATGCGCGCGCTGAACCAATCGCTGATAGCGTCCGAGTCGTCGCCGATCGCCAGGATGGTGGCACCAAGTGCGACAGCGACGATCGACACGAGCGTTAGGCGCCACGGGCGTGTTGTCAGCGTCATCGCTTGGTTCTCCGGAGTCCCAGTGCGGCCACGACGATCATCCAACAGACGGAGGCCATGGCAATCGGCGCGGCCGGGCGAACGCTGGCATTGGCGCGATCGGTCATGCTTGCGCGCCAGCTTCGAATCAGCTGCGCTTCATCGCGTCGACTGGCTGCGGCCAGTCGGGCGCCGATGTCGCCAGGAGTGGTTCGCAATCGCTGCAGCGCGCCGGGTCCGCCGAGCGTGAGTGCATGTCGCAGGAGTGAAAGCCGTGGACCCTGCAGGGTCGGCGACGGGATACGGCGCCCATCCAGCGAACGTAGGAGGGTCTCGCAGCTGTCGGTCGCCCCCGCGAGACATGCGCGCTGCTGCTCAGGTGCCTCGCGTGGATCGGTCGGCGCCAGCCGAACGCGCTCGACAAGTGCGCGATAGTCATCGGGCGAGTACCAGGCGGCGAGCGGGTTCTCGGGGTGACCGTGAAGGTCGAACAGCACGGAGCAGGCGTGATCCTCGCCGGCGAGGCAGCCCCGGGCGGCGTTGGACTCCGACGTCCCGAGTTCGACGCGCGCATCCTCTTCCTCCCGCGCCGTGCGGGGGAGCACGGGGAGCGAGGACTGAAGGAGCCACTCGCGCAACGAGCCGTCGAATGACTGCGACACGAGGCCGATCGCGAGGTCGCGCATCGCCTGCGGGAGCGGATCGTGACGAAGCCAGGACGCGGCGCGAATTTCGCAGCAGTACACGTTGTCTCGACGCGCACTCGCGAGGAGCGACTCGCGGTGCCACGGCGAGCCATCGTCCAGCAGCGAAACGACCGTGACATCGCCATCGCGGATGGCGGCCAGCGAGCGCACGTCGAGCGAGTATTGCAGCTCCACTGACGCATTGAGCGCGGCGCGCACGACACGACGGCGCAACGACCGCGTGGTGCGAATGCGAAAGACGCCCGCTTCGATGGTGTCACTGGTCTCCACGGTGAATCGCCGCCGCTCGGCCGAATCTGCGGCACGCGAAAGCGAATCCCAACGCGCCACGAGTTGCGCGATCCTCTCATGACGTCTCGCCGCCGGCGTGCCCGCATCCCGCGCATTCATCGCCCGCTTGATCTCGAGACCTGGGGTGAGTGCGGTATCCCGAGCGGAGGCGCGCGAAACCCCCTGCGCAACCGTCGGGCTCGCGGTGACGCATGCGGCGACGAGCAGGCATGTCATGCGTCGCGCGATAAGTGCCACGGCGCGGTCAGACATCGATCAAGCTCCAGTGACCGGCCAGGATTCCGAGCGGTCCGCCCGGTGCTATCAGGAGTCGGCCAACCATCGGCAGCCACCCCGTGGTAGCGCCGGGCCAGGCCGCGGGAAGTATCAGGGCGACGGCGACCATCAGTAGCGCGGCAAACAGCGTCTTGCCGCAGCGATCCCACGCGCCAAGCCGAAATGCAAAGGCGAGCGTGTGCACGAACCACCCGGCGAGCAGCGCGCGCAGTGCCAGTGCGACCGGATACGTGCGCAGCGTCGACGGCAGGTCAAGGATCGCCCCTGCCGCGATGCCACCGGCCGCGATCGCCACGCACACGAGGGTGATGAGGAGGAAGCTCCCGGCAAGGCGATACGAGGCGTAGCGCCGCCGGTCGATGGGGAGCGAGAGCGTGTAGATGTGCCCCCCGCGCTCATCGACGCTCCAGTTCTGGATCTCGATCGCCACAGCTGCAATCGCGATCAGGATCGCGATCGCGACGCCGATCACCCCGCCCAGGTCGACGATGTTCGCCGACGTCATCCAGGTGTGGCGACCGCGGGAGACCAGCGGAACGGAGAGGAGCGGAATGGTGAAGCCCGCTCCAAGGAAGAAGAGCATCATCGCGCGCGACCAGATCCACTGCGCGCGCAGCATGGCGGTGAACATCTAGGCGGCCTCCGGGGCGATGAGCGGCGCGGCGGGCGATACCTCGCCGCGGGAAGTGCGGAGCAGCTCGACGAAGCTTTCCTCGAGGTCGAGGTCCTCCACGTCTCGCAGGAGGACGTCGTCACCGAGCGCATCAAAGGCGGCGCGCATGTCGGGACGCCAGTCGCGCACCACCCATTCCTCCTCCTGTCCGAGGACCGGGCGACGCGACATCACGCGGAACGGGAGCGACGCGACGTTCGGACGTGCGGCGCGGACGCGCAGTCGCTTGATCCCGGCGCGAAACTCCGACATCGGGAGCTCGGCGATCATGCGCCCCGCGTCGAGCACGCCGACCCAGTCGCACATGCGCTCCTGCTCGTGCACGAGGTGTGACGAGATGAAGACCGTCGCGCGCGTCTCGGCGACGTAGTCGATGATCGCGGCGAGGACGTCGCGTCGCACGACTGGGTCGAGCCCGTCGGTCGGTTCGTCGAGGATGAGGAGTTCGGGGCGCACGGCGAGGGCGAGGAGCATCATCAGCTTTCCCGCTTCACCCTTGGAAAGGCGCCCGACGGCCGCGTCGCCGCGAAGCCCAAAGGCGTGCTGCAGGCGCGCGGCATCACGACCGCTCCACGTCGGGTAGAAGGCCGAGTGTTGCCGGAGCGTCTCCTCGACGGTGAGCATCGGGTAGAGGTGCACTCGCTCAGGGACGTAGCCGATGCGCGCCAGCGCCGAGACAACGTGTTCGGGGATACGGTGGCCGAGTACGTCGATGGTGCCGTCGTCGGACGCGAGCATCCCCATGATCAATCGAATGGTCGTCGTCTTCCCAGCGCCGTTGGCGCCGAGGAAGCCGTAGACCGAACCGGATGGCACCGCGAGATCGAGCGCGCGCAGCGCGAAGTCGCGTCCCGCGCGGTAGGAGAGCTGCTGGAGTCGAATGGCGTGGCTCATGCGATGCGTCCGGGAAGTGTTTCGTCGAGGGCCTGTTCGAGTTCTGCCGGGGAAATGCCGAGTCGCGCCCCCTCGGCGAGGAAGTCCCGCACAAGCCGGCGCGCCTCGGCCACGCGGTCGCGCCGACGGCGATCGCTCGAGACCGAGGAGACGTACGTCCCCGCTCCCTGGCGCATCTCGACCGTTCCTTCCTGCTCCAGCTCGCGATACGCCTGCGAGACGGTCGCGGGATTGATGCGCAGTTGGGTGGCGAGGGCGCGCACGGAGGGGAGGGAATCTCCACTCTGCAGCTCGCCCGATGCGACGGCGACGCGCAGCCGGCTGGCAATCTGCGCGTAGATCGGGACTGGTGACCTGGGGTCGATCCGTTCGAACATGCGTCGGCGGCACTGTGTCGGTGTGGTAATACAGTGCTACGACGAGCGATCTCGGCGCAGGTCACTTCGCGCCGTGCGAAGGTGTGGCGCGTCCGGGACGCCGACGGCGCGCTACGTGCCTCGTGCGCCACACGCGCCGCACGTGTGCCGCACGACTGCAGCAGCGCACTGGCGGCGCGCACCAAGTGTGCGGTACCGCACAGCGACGCGGCCATGCACGTGGATCACATCGTGCGCGCGCAGGGGCGCAACGCGCGTGACCCGGCGCACGTTAGGCAGCGTGCATCCATTGGAGACAACAAAGCTGTTGCGCCCGCGATGGTGCAGCGTCCCTCGGGTGTTCACCGTACGTCTACTCGTTATGCAACTCCAGAAGGTCCCGACGATGCGCCGCTTCTCCTCCTCCTCTTCTGCATTCCGTACCACATTGGCAACTGTTATCCTCGCTGGCTGCGCCGTCGATGCGCCGGTCGGCATCTCGCCCCTCGATGTCGCCGAGCCGTCGCTCGCGGTGACTGCCAGCGTGGCGCCGGTCGTCCCGCTCCTCCAGACGACGCTGGACGACGTGAACTCGGTGATGCGTCCGAAGTACGGCGTCGGGACGCACGCGACGATCACGACCTCCCCCGCCAACAACTTCGTCGTCGCGCACGTGGCCAAGGGGCTGCTGGCCCACGCCAGCGGCGAGCGGATCCTCTATCCGCAAGTCGAGAATGGAGTCCAGAATGTGGAGCTGGACAAGGGAACGATGGACTTCTGGTACCGCCCCAACTACGACAGCAACAACAACGTCAAGTACACGATTGCCGGTACCGGCTCGTGGCATCACCCCGTCCCGAACGGTCTGCACTTCGGGAAGCACAACGCCTCGAACCAGAACCAGCTCTTCCTGCTCTATTTCGATCCGGACGGCACGCGCCAGGAAGCGAACGTGAAGGCGACGGACTACAGCTGGAAGGCTGGGACATGGCAGCGCATCACGATCACCTGGGACTTCACCGTCGCTCCCGGCGTGCAGAACCTGCACATCTATCTGAACGCCGTCGAACTGCCGCTCAGCGGGACGGTCATGCGCGGGCCGCGCACCATGGTGTCGGAGTCGTCGAACGAGTTCATCTACATCGGCGCGCGCGATCCGCACGGGAACATCATCGCCAATGGCACCTACGATCAGTTCCGCATCTTTGACCGCGTGATGAAGCCGACGGGACGTTAGGCGTTCGGCCGGGGCGCGCGCGATCGACGCGTCGCGCGCGCTCTACCTATCGCGGAATCACCGGCAGCGTCACGTGCGACGGATGCTCCGCATCGTGCAGCACGCGCTGGTGTGCGATCACGAAAGTGGAATCGCGTTCGTTGTTGCCGCCGGTGTTGAGGTTGCGGTCGTACTTGGGAAACAGCGCCGACGCGACGCTCACCCGCAGCCGGTGGTTGGGCAGGAAGACCTTCGACGTGAACCAGAGGTCGATGTCGTAGCGCTCCGCCGCACCGGGCGTGAGCGGTACCTCACGGTCGAAGCCCTTCCGAAAGCGAGCGCGCGCGATGCCATCCTGCACACGCTCGGCATGCCCGTCGGGAAAGACGTCGAGGAGCATGATCGTCCAATCGGTGTCGCGTGCGTCGCTCGCTGCCCAGAGCGTCGCCGTCATCTCACCCGTGACTTCGATGGGGCGGGCGAGTGGGGGAGAGGTGAAGACGAGCGCGTCACCACGGGTGGCGTTGAGCTGCGTGTAGTCCTCGTTGAGCGACTCCTCGAGTTCGCGCGAGTCGATGAGATACGGCGTCGGGTCGGCTGGATCGTAGGTGAAGGTGTCAGCTGCCGCGAGCGTCGGCGGGAGCGTATCGAGGACGCCGTCCCCTCTACTCGTACGCGCATTGCCGCCTGACGAGAGATACCAGTTCGTCGCCTGCGCGCGCGCCAGCGGCCACTCGTGTTCCTGTCGCCAGCGATTGTCGCCCTGTACAAAGATGTCCACGGGCGCGAGGCGGTCCACGCCGTTGTCCCTCCCCAGCAGGTAGTGATCGAACCACCGGAGTTGCAGGTCGCGATAGGCGTAGCGTGCCTCGGGGCCGAAATCGCCGGCCACGTAGTCCACTCCCTTGTGCGCACCGACGCCCATCACGAGGTGCCACGCGGGGTGGTCAGCAACCCGCAACAGGGCGTTGGTGTAGTCGAGCGGTCCGCGAGAGTCGTCATGCCACCCGGCCATCGAGAGCGCGGGCGCCTTCACCTTGTCGATGAAGGTGGTGACTGCATGCGCGCGCCAGTATGCGTCGAGTGTGGGATGTGCGATCCATCGGTCCCACAGCGGGACGTCGCCACAACCGAGCCGTTGCGGCAGAGTTGAAAGCGGGAGGTGCGTGATCGCTTCGCCGATATCGAGTTCGGCGGTGTGCGCATCCATCGTGCGGTCGCGCATGAGGCAGGCCCAGTCGACGTTGATCGGCCCGAAGACCATTTCGGCGTACGGCACGATGCGCCATGGGTCGCTCGTCGCGGCTGACGGCGCGATGGCCGCGAGATGCGGTGGCGCACTCACGGCCGCGTACCAGGCCAGCCGCCCTTCATCCGAATGGCCGATGAGACCGACCTTGCCATTGGCGCCGGGGAGGCGCGCGCCCCACTCGACGGCGTCGTAGCCGTCGCGGATGTCCGAAGAATAGTCGCCGAAGTCCTTCACATCGCCGCTCGACTGGTCGCGCCCGCGCACGTGCTGCGCAACGAAGATGTAGCCGCGTGCGGCCCACCACTGGCCGGCGGCGTGAAGAACTCTCCGGTACGGTGATCGCTGCATGACGACGCCGAACGGGCCGGCGCCCACCGGACGGGCGATGTACGTCGCGAGGCGCGCGCCATCGCGCGTCGGCATGAAGACCAGCGTGTCCTCGATGACCGCGAACTGTGAATCCGACGCTGGGATGTTCCAGAGCTGGGAGTCGTGTTCGACAACGCCAGGGCTCGTGCGCCTAACGAGCCGGAAGCGGCGGTCAACGACTGTGCCGTTGTCGTATTGGAGACCGACGAGCGTGTCGCCGTGAAAGGCGGCGCGCATCACCGAACCGGAGTCTTGCGTGAGCACCACGGAGTCGCCGCTGACGGCGACGGTTCGGGCGTCAAGGATGCTCTCGCCGGTGCGACGTTGCAGCCCGCCGACGTTTCCCGAGTCTCGTGAGGCGAAGTGCGCGAACCCCATCCGACGCCACCCCTCGAAACCGAACTTGGGGGTCGCACTCAAGGCGATGTAGACGTCCCAGTCGCCCGCCAGGCGATCCGCGGGGTGCGGTGATGAGCAGGCGGCCGCGCCGAGGGCAAGGGACGAAAGGATGGCAGTGAGCTTCGACATATCGGATTCCGTGGGCGCTGGCCGACGAAGAGAGGAAGAACCGGCGCGGCAAACTTGTCCTCCGCCCACGACGACGGCGAGCGGTCCCTGTCGACAAGGCGCTCGCTGCGCAATTCAAGAAGGAGTTCCGGCAACCCGCGTCACGCTTTCCCGCCTTACGGTCGAGCTTCCCAGGAGCTACATCATCGGTGCGCGGGACGTTCGAAGGCGCCGTCGCCTCGTCCCGCTCCCCGTTTCCCGGGTCGCCGCATCGCGAGCAGCGCGTCTCGCCCCTCCGCTCCGACTGTTCCACCGTCACATGCCTCACGTAGCCCTCAGTCGTCGACGCGTACTCGCCGTCATTGGCGGGATCGCGATACTTCTCCCCTTTGGGGTGAGACGCGTGACGGCGAAATTGCGCTCGATCGGGCACCAACCGCTACCGCCCGACACGGAACCGCTGGAACCTGCGGTTGCGCGCCCCGTGAGCCTGCTCACCGGGGCGCTCTTCGGGCACCGGCTCGAGGGCGCGGAAGTCGCAGAGATCAGCCACAACCTCGAGCAACTCATGGCGCTCGACGGTGGGTGGCGCTTGGAGTACGCGGCCGCCGCCTCGTGGCTCGATCGTCGCGCTCGTGCGCTCGGCGCGGCGAGCTTTGACGCGGCCGACGACGACGCGCGGTATGCGATCGTCGATGAGTTGATGAAAGCGCCGGTGGACACATGGCGTGCGCGAATGCTCGCGACGGTCGACGAGAACACCCGGGTTCGTCGCCGCATGCGCAGCGAGCTTGTAGAGGTCCTGGCCAACATGTACGTCGGGTCGGCGACGTCGTGGCGCCGGCGCGGATACGCGCGGCGACCGGGCGATCCCGGAGAGCCGCGTGAGTATACCCGAGCCGGCGTCGTCGTCGCATGCTGATCGGGCACGACGTCGACGTGTGTGTGATTGGCGCGGGGCCGGCGGGATCGGTGCTCGCGCACGCGTGTGCCACTGCGGGGATGCGCGTGCTCCTGCTGGAGGCCGGGCCGCGGCTGGATCGGAGCGCGCGTCGCGCGCTGCAGCAACGCTACCTCCTGACCGGCGATGACCCGTGGCCGCGCGATGTGCGTCGCGATGCATTTACGAACGCGTCGCCGTTCGACTATCCCCTCAACCAGAACCGTGTGCGGGCGGTCGGGGGGACGACGCTGCACTGGATCGGCATGGCACCTCGCCTGCGCGAGTCGGATTTTCGCACGCAGTCACGCTTTGGACTCGGCGTCGATTGGCCGATCGACTACGCGATGCTCGAGCCGTTCTACTGTCGCGCCGAGCAGGCGATGGGCGTGTCGGGCGTGCGGGGCGCGTATGACCCCTGGCGGAGCGCGCCGTACCCGATGGAGCCGTTTCCCGACGCTTTCGGCGATGCACTCTGGCGCAAGGCCGCCGAGTCGTTAGGTGTGCGGATCGACAGCATGCCGGTGGCCAAGAACAACATGCGAACGTGGGACGGCCGTCCTCCGTGCGCGAGTTCCTCCACCTGCACCATCTGTCCGATCGGCGCCCAGTACAGTGCCGACTGGCACGCCTTCGCCGCCGAGCGGACGACGCACTGCGTCATCCTTCCCGATACGTCGGCGCGTCGCCTCGAGGCCGATGCCGCGGGTCGTATCCGCATGGTGCATGCGAGCTCGCGCAACGGCGACGCGCACGAGATCCGCGCGCGTTCGGTCGTCGTCGCCGCGAGCGCGGTGGAGTCGGCTCGGCTCCTCCTGCTGTCGGGCATTGGGAACCGCGCGCACGTCGGTCGGCATCTCATGGAGCACTGGAAGATCTCGGCCGACGGGATCAGCGCCGAGCGAGATTTTCCGCAACGCATCGGCTTTCCCACACTGACGTCGTATCATCGCTACGAGGGAGACGACCGTTCGACGCGCGGGGCCGTGCGCCTTCTCTTCCCGAACGCCCACGACCCGCGCAAGGATCTGGGGGCGCGCGAAGGACTGTGGGGGCGCGCGCTGGCGGCCCACGACTGCGAGCTGTTCGGTCACCAACGACGACTCGAGGCCAGCGTCGAACACGTGCCGAACGCGGCGAGCCACGTGTCGCTCGATTCCGACAAGACCGACGTGTACGGCGATGCTGTCCCTCGCATCGCGTTCGCGCTTGGCGAAGTTGACCGGCGCTCACTCGATGTCGGGCGCAAAGCGTTGCGCGAGTTCGCCGAAGCGGCCGGTCTCTCGTCGATCCGCGTGGGGAAGAACTTCTACGGAGGTGCGCACCTCATGGGGACGTGCCGGATGTCGTCGCGCGCCGAGGACGGCGTCGCCGACCCCGATGCGCGCGTGCACGGTTCGCCCAACCTGTATCTCGCGGGGAGCGCGCTCTTTCCGACAGGAGGCGCGGTGAACCCGACGCTGACCATCGTGGCGCTGACGCTTCGGCTGGCCGACCTGCTCTGCGCGAAGCGTTAGGCCCGACCTCGCGCTGCTACTTGGCGATGATGCGGTTGAGCACGTCCTCGGCGAGCTTCTTGTCGTAGTCGACCGCGTTCTTCCGGGCGATGACTTCGACCTTGGTCGTCTCGGATTCCTTGCGCTCCATTTCGACGATCACTTCCTGCTCCCCCTTCGCACCGGTGAGTCGGCGCTTGGCGCCGCTCTCCTCGGTGCTGCGACCGGTCTCGCGGATGCCCGCACCGGCGAAGGCGGTCACCGAGCGATCGAAGACGGCGTCGATCGAGCCACTCACGTTGGACGAGGCACCGCGATTGGTGTAGGCGATGGCCCCGGCAGCTCCAGCGCCGGCGGCGACGAGGAAGCAGCCGCCGAGGGCGAGGGGTGAGGCGACGAGAAGGAATGAAAGCGCGAGGCGACGTGCGCGCATGAGGAGGGCTCCGTGGAGTGTGTTAGTGGGAGACTAGCGAGTACCCGCGCGGAAGAGAAAGTGCCGGGGGCACCGGCGATGTAGCGCGTCGGCGGCACTCCCATCCGAATCTCGAGTTACCGAGCCACGCAAGCATCGCGTGAGCATCGCACGATGCATCGCGCGAGCATTGCGCGTACGCCATGAGCGCCGCCAACCGCCGCTCCGCGGAAACGCCGAACGAATTGTTGCGCTCCCAGTGAACGATGGTGAGCTCCGGGACCGCCCCAGTGGTACGCGTCGTTCGTGTAACCGGTCTCGAGTCCAACGTTGCCCCAGTCGTTATGCACCTGCGCGATGTGCCAGCAGTGTGTGGCCGACAAGCAGTAGACGGTGGGATTCGTTCGAAGCACGCCGGTGTCGCCGATGCTGTTCGATCCTCGTCTTGACGCGTCGTTCGCACGGTCGTAAGATGGCATTAGACCGATCGGTCTAGACGTGCACGCATTCCTCCAGCGAAAGGAGCAGCGACCATGCGAGTGGCCAAGGACGATGTGGACGTCAGGATGGAGATCCCGGGCGCGGTAATCCGGCAGCGCGTCGGTTTTGGCGATGCCAGCGGATTCGGGGGGATCAGCGGCGAGTTCTTCACCTTGTCGGCCGGAGTCGACACGACGCCGTTATTTCAGGGGCTCGACGGTGACCTGTGCCAGTGCCCGCACTGGGGATTCGTTCTTCGCGGGCGCCTGACGACTACAGATGCGGACGGGGTGCAGGAAACGGTGAACACGAACGACCTGTTCTACTGGCCGCCGGGTCATAACGTGAAGGTTGACGCCGACAGCGAGATCATCATGTTCAGCCCGCAGCACGAGCACACGCACGTGATCAACCACATGATTGAGAAGCTCAGCGGCTAGCGCCGTCCAGTGGCGGTGTCGCGCGGTGCGACGCGCCTCCGAGAAGATACCCTGCATGCGCGAGACGCCGTCCACCCATCCTACCAAGCAGCGCCTGATCGACGTCGGCATGCCCATGTTGCTGCAGCATGGTTACAACGACCTGGGCATGCAGGCGCTGTTGGAGGCGGCGGAAGTCCCGAAGGGATCGTTCTATCATCACTTCGAGGACAAGGAGGATTTTGCACTCCAGGTCATCGACGCGTACATGGAACAGGTGCACGTCGCCCTCGACGCAGCGCTTTCCGACGAGAGCCATCCGCCCCTGGAACGCGTGCGAGGCTTTTTCGAATTAGTGCGAGCATCGTATCGTCAGGAAGGGTACATGGGGTGCCTGCTCGGCGGATTGGGGCAGGAGCTTTCGGGCGTGAGCGAGGTCTTCCAGCAGAAGGTCGCGCGTTGCTTCAGCGAGATCGCGGGCCGCCTCGCCGGGTGCCTCGACGAGGCGAAGGAGCGCGGAGACATTCCGCGCGACTCCGACACCCGGCGCATGGCCGACTTGCTCGTCGACTGCTGGGAAGGGGCCGCTCTGCGGAGTCGCCTCGAAGGGCGCGCGCAGCCGCTCGACGCGATGCTCGACTTCTTTTTCCAGTCGGTCGCGACGCCCGCCGCGCGCGTTGCCCCGCGCGCCCGAGCGACTCGGCGCTCCGGCTGAACACGGACCGGAGCTCGATCGACCCAGCTGCAACGCCTCGATGCAGCGCGACTCGTTTCGATACGAGGCGCTGGCGGGGGCAGTCGGGCAAGTTCGAACTGGCGCGTACCCGCATCTGCATGTAGGGAATTGCGATACCTCGCCCGCGACATTCGGGCATTCGCCCAACGCACCGTGGACATCTCCTTGCCACTCCTCCCGGCTGCGAGGTCCCAGTACTCACGAATGAGCGTCCCTACGCCGAGAGAGGAGGAGGCCACGACGAATGCCGGTGGATCGCATCGTGGAGTAGCTGACGCGTTGATCGTCCTGACCGTACTCGCCGCCTGCGGCGAAGCGGTGGCCCCGACCCAGACGGCAGGTTTCGCAGTTGTCGCCCTGCGATCGGGAGGAAGCGGGAGCGGTGGTGGCGGTGGAGGAGGGGGTGGCGTGGGCGGCGGCGGCGGCGCTACGCGCCCGTGCGCCATCCTCACCTTCGACATCCTCAACAACCTCGCGCTCAGCACCAACGTCGCTCCGTTCTGGCAGCCGAGCACGTACTACTACGCGCAGGCGACGGGGAGTACGGACAAGAGCTGCGACGCGCTTCCGGGCGCGGTGATGACGTTCACCGACATCTCCGCACTCAACGACGGCGGCGAGCCACGCACTCCACAGTTCGTCGGCGCGACCCACCCGGTGTCGACCTATCCGCGCGCGGTGGGGTGACGCGCTTCCGGCCAGTCCGAAGTCGCTCGGTTACGCAGCAGTGGATGATTAGGTCGTGAGGCGCCGTGTTCGAGAGCGGGACGGCTGAGGTCGCACGCATGAGCGCTACCGCTCAGCCTGCCCCCGAAGGTTTGTGCCCGGACTTTGCATTAGCGCACGACCGACCATTTCATCGACCATCGTGCAATTGCAGCTGGAGGGGCTCATGACGCGCGCAAAGACCGTGGACTTCGAGGGTGACGTCGGTACCGGCGGCGTCATCAACCAGGACTTACCCCAGCCCGGGCAGTACGTCGGGCGGCGCATCATTCAAATTGCCGACATCCCCGAGAGCTACTGGCTCGATGAGGCGACCTCGCTCGGGACGCCGTGGAGCGAGGCGCTCGGACTCAAACGTGGCGACTCCGGCGCGTGGGAGATCAGCAAGCCCGAAAGGCTGACCGCGACCTGGTTCGATCGCCGTGCCAGGATCCCGCGCGGCAGCTCGACGCGGACATTGCGGCTGGCGGAGGCACGCATCAACCAGAGCGCGCGCGACGCCCTCCTGCAGCAGGGGTCGCTCGCCTCGTGGGTCAAGTCGCGCGGACGTAGCAGCACCACGGCAGCCAAGACCTACAACTACGATCCCTCCACCGGGAACACGACACCCGATCCGTCGTCCGGCACGCCAGACCCGGGGGATGACCCAAATGCGGGAGGAGGCGGCGGAGGTGGAGGAACCGTCGACGACGAGACGAACGATTTTCACGACAGCATCGGCGAGCTGATCGACGGCCTGGTGAACGTGCCCGCGGGTACCTGGGGTGGGCTTGGGACCACGGTGCCGATCGACGTCGACGAAGCGCCGGCGCCTGCGCTCTTCATCGTGCAGGTGATCGGCATCAGCGCCTTCCTGGGCGAGTATGGGCTCGGCAAGACCGTGAAGACCTTCACCCTCCTTCCCGGCGAGACTACCACGATCAGCACCCGCACCTGGCGCGCGACCGAAGAGTCGATCGCACTCGCATCATCGATCATCGATTCCTACACGGAGAGTGCAGCCGATCGCTTCGCCGAAACGGTCATGACCGAGACGACCGACACCGCCACGCAGGACAAGACCGAGAATTGGCACGCGGAAGCCGAGGTGAAGGGATCGTTCGGGTTCGGCTCGGCGTCGGTCTCCGGCGGAGGGGGAGGCGAGTACTCGTCGTCGACCGAGGAATTCGCCAAGTCGGTCGACGAGGCAGTCTCGGAGCATTCGGCGGAGTCGTCGGCGCAGCGCGAGAACACCGTCACCTCGAACTCGGAACGCTCGGAATCGACGGAAGACGAAGAGGTGATCGAGCGGACGATCACGAACATCAACGTGGGGCGCGTGCTCAACTTCACGTTCCGCGAGCTCAACCAGGTCTACCTCACGCGCACGCACCTCAAGGAGGTGCGCATCGCCTTCTCCAACGGGAACTCCGGAAGCTGGCGCGAGGAGCCAGTCTCGAACATGCGAAAGCTCGTCGCCGAAGTGGTCACGCCGGGGAAGGTGGACGCCGTCTGCCAGGATCTCCTGCGCACGATCGCCGTCGCGTTCGACAAGGACGGCCTTCCAGTGCCAGTCCTCGACCAGGTGAAGCTCTCGGCTTGTGGGCGCACCGCGACGGTGGCCGACGCCACGCCGAACAAGCAGTGTCACTACCCACTCCCGACCGCCGACGGGACGCTCTACTATCGCTTCAAGCGCGGCCCGCTCGGCCAGCCGGGCGACGATCCGTACGCTGTCGACGGCGTGCTGCTCAAGGAACGCTCGGTCATCATGTCGACGGACAGCGTCGTGGTGGAGTCGCTGCTTGGCGTCAACTCGGCGCTCGACGCGTACTCCACGGCGCTACAGAACGAGGCGATCCGCGAGAAGAAGCTGGCCAACGATCGGCAGCAGCTCGCGCACGCCATCGTCTCGGCGAAGGACGCCGAAGCGGCGGCGGTCTATGCGCAGGTCTACGCCCCTGGCGACGACGACGCGGTGACGCCCTGATGCCGCAGCCAGCTACGCCGACGTCACCACTTGACGTGCCGGCGACGCCGTCGAGCGCGGTGCCGAACGCCGCCACCGGGAAGGACAACCAGGTGTTGGCGACGGGAGCGACGGCGTCGGGGAAACGCGCGGGAGGGCGCATCCTGATCACCACGGACGAATTCAAGGCGGTCGGCACGGCGCTCTATCAGCAGACGCAAGGCGTTGCGCCTGACGAGGTGCGAACGGTGAAGTCGGCCGAAGAGTTGCGGGCCGTTCTCGCCGAATACTCCTCGATCGCGCACGTGTCACTCTTCATCCACATGGTCGACGACGAGTTGCTCTTCAACTCGAAGCAGCTCACTCTCTCGCAGACCCAGAAAGTGCTGGACGGGAGCGTGCCGCCGATTGCGCGCTGGTCGTTCGATGGATGCTCAATCGGGCGCGGGAGCGAAGCACTCTACGCCTTCGCCGAGCACTTCGGCGTCGCGGAGGTGGACGCATGGACTCACTTCCACCTGATCGAGTCGTGGGGAAAGAGCGCATGGGGCACGCCATCCGCCGCTGACATCGCCAAGATCCACACCGAGGTCGAGCGCGCCGCGAACTTCCTCCCGAAGGGCGATGCCGGTGCGACCTACACCTCGAGTGAGATCGAGGCGACGCTCCTGCAAGGGACGACGGTGCAGCTCGTCGCCGAAGTCTTCACGTACGACTTCGACCACTCACGCACGTTTGCCGACGTGCTCAACGATCCGCGATGGATCGATGGCATCACGGGACAGCCCGTCTCCCAACCGTGGAATGCGGCGCGGGATCCCACGGAGGCATGGTATCCGCGGGTCGCGGCGACGGAGTGGCGCATCTCGTCGCAGCAACAGGCGACGGCGTTCGAGCAGTACTTCGATAGCAATCCTGTGTTGTACCGCGTGGTGATCACTCCACCAGTGAAAGGGCCGTAGACTCAGCGTCCCTTCGAAAGCGCATCATCGATCGAGCGCACCGCCGCCGAGAGGTCGGCGGTGTCCTCGCCGGCATTCCGGACCTGAGCGACGACGCCGTCATGTCCCACGATCATCACTCCGCGCCAACTCCACCGGACGCTCCCATCCTGTAGCTTCTCGAGCGCAACCGACTGCGCCTCGCGCGCGTGCACCTCGCCGGCCAACAGTTTGACGACGCGCTCCATTTCGCCCGCTCCTGCTGCGTCGAACAGGTCGACACGGAGCATCGTCGTCGGAGACGTTGCGCCTGCCGGCATGAGCAGGATCTGCCGACGGCGCGGCCACGCGCCCACGGCGGGGCGATCGATGCTCCGGTGCACGCTCCACCCGGGAAGCGAGAGGCGCGGGAACTCCGAGAAAGGCAACTGTTCCTTGTTTGTCATGTCGGCTCAGTAGACGGGACGCCGCGCCGGTGGCGAGTCGTACGGAATGAAGTCGTCCTGAAAGAGCGGGTCCTCCAGCGGCATCGTCGCGCGCCAGATGTAACTCCCAACCCACGGACGGGAGTGCGGGATATTCACCGGACTATCGCCCGCGAAAGGAGGAGTACCCGGCGCCGCATCCATGTCGAGGATGCAACAGGCATCCCAGAGGTGATCGGTGCGCGAGTTCGTGCCACGCCACGCCACCTCGTGCCATGCGAACGTCGTGCACGGATCCCACATCTCGCTCGCGCCGATGAGCGACAACAGGTTCGACGGGCCCCATCCGAAGCGTTGCGCGCCCAAGTCGGCGCCAAGCAGGTTGCTCAGCGTAACGACCGCGGACGCGCAGTCGACGCAATTGACGCGCGGGCCGTTGCCGACGCCTCCGCGCAGGCGCTCGAGAAAGGCAGAGAAGTGAAACTCCCCAAACGCGTAGTGGGGCGACGCACCGTCGCAGTCATATCGCAGTCGGTCCGCACCAACGTTGAAGAGACGACGGGTGATCGTCGCGGACGCTTCGTCGATGTTGTGCAATTCCGACGTCCACTCGCAGGCCAGGTCGAGCGCGTCGGCCCACGGGAGTGAGCGCGATGCATCGAGATCGCTCGGCTGCCCCCACGGCGCCGTCGGGAGGTCAAGGACCGTGTAGATGCGGTGTCGCGTCGTGGCAAAGGTACGCCACGCGCTGTCGCCGTCCGGGCGCCACTGCCACATCCAGTGCACGTCGTGCCGACCGATCCCGACCTCGGCGAGGCGCGTCCCCTCGAGCGGGAGCAGCACTTGCAGCACGCCTCCGCTCCAACCAAGCGAGACCTCCGTCTCCGGCACTGCTCCGAGGACGGACGGTGGAAGGGGAGGACCGCCCGATGCACCGAATGACACAAAGAGCGATTGCAGGCAGCTCGTCACGCCCGACACGTCGAGCGTGCGCACCCGGATGATGGGCGGGACG
Source organism: Gemmatimonadaceae bacterium (assembly GCA_044225935.1). GTDB lineage: Bacteria > Gemmatimonadota > Gemmatimonadetes > Gemmatimonadales > Gemmatimonadaceae > SCN-70-22. The sequence goes on along the minus strand of JBGAHX010000013.1, from coordinate 95,491 downwards.
TCATCGATCGTCCCCGTGTTCCAGTCGATGTCGCTGCGGAGCGCGGCTTGAATGGTGACGCGCTGGCTGTCGACGACGTTCACCGCATACGCGGCGACCGAAGCAGTGACCTCGTCTCGCGTCACGTCACGGAGCCATTCCGGAGGACAGTTCGGGGCGAACGCACTGCGCCGGATACTCAGCGCATCGAACCGGGCGCTTGTCTCGTCGTGATCAAAGGTGACGGCCTCGAGAACGAGCGGCACGATGAAGCCCCTTGTCGTGTGAGTTGAGCGACCACTATTCGTCATCGTGGGTGGCGCGTGCAAGGTGTGGCGGGCGCGCGCCACGCGAGCGGCTCCAGCGCGTTCCCGCACGCGGGTGGAACACGGACGCTGATGGCGTGAGATGCCTGATGGAATGCGGCGGTCACCACACCGATGTTGTGCACAGGGAGGTCGAGACACATGACTATTGCACGCGACCTGCTGCGCACCATCAAGCTCGTGCACACTGCCGTCTGGGCGCTCTTCGCCGGTTGTATCGTGGCGATCCCCGTCGTGGTGTGGCGCGACGAGCTGCAGTTGGCGGTGACCCTCTCGGCGATCGTGACCGTTGAAGTCGGGATTCTCGCTTTCAACGGCTGGAAGTGCCCGCTCACCGCGGTCGCCGCGCGCTACACCGATGAACGCCGAGCGAACTTCGACATCTATCTCCCCGAGTGGCTGGCGCGGTTCAACAAGGAGATATTCGGCACCCTCTTCGTCGGCGGGCTGCTCCTCGTGCTGGCGCGGTGGCGCGGATGGCTCTAGGCGCCGTATCGTATTGCCGCGGCCAATCCGAAGTCATCCGAGCGGCGTACTAGCGAACGGGAGCGGTATCCTCGTTCGGCGCGAGCCGGGGCGACGGAAGCGCCGCCCCCGGTACACGCGACCAGCAGCATGACTCACGACGCGGCGGGAGCACGACCCGAAGGAGACGACGCACTCGTCGCCCGGATGGCGACGGGGGATCAGCGCGCGCTCGCCACCCTCTGGGACCGTCACGGCGCGACCGCGTATGCGCTCGCCTGCACCGTCACGGCAGTTCCGTCGGTGGCCGAAGGGGTGGTCGCCGACGCGTTTGCCCAACTCTGGCGCGAGGCGCCCTCCTTCGATCCGCATCGCATGTCCGCCTTCGTCTGGCTCACCTCCACCGTTCGGCAGCGCGCCCTCGCGGCGCGTTCGCGTGATGCTGCCGTGCCGCGCGTGCTGGTGCACGAGGGACGCGGTGGAGCGGAGTCGGCCGTATCCCGGGCATTGGCGGTTGGGTCTCGGACGCTTGACGGGCTGCAGGCGCGCGCCGTCGAACTCGCGTTCTTCGGTGGGATGTCGAAGCGGCAGATCGCCAGCGAGTTGCAGCTCTCGGAGCACGTCGTCGCACAGCTTCTGCGCGGTGCGGTCGAGACGCTCGGGGAGGCGCTCGGTCGTGCGCCAGCGCGCGCCGGTCCCGGAACCACGGTGCGTCCATCCCTCGCCTCGCCGCCCCGATGACGCACGACGAACTCCACGAACTCGCGGCCGCGTACGCGTTAGGCGCGCTCGACCCGCAGGAGCGGGACGAGGTGGAGGCGCACGTCGCGTCGTGCCCGACGTGTCGTGCCGAGGTGGGGGAGCTTCGCGAGGTGGCCGCGCTGCTGGCGCACTCGGCGCCCCTCGTCGAGCCGTCGCGGCTGGCCGCGCTTCGCGCGCGCGTGGTAGCCGACGCCACGCGCGTGCGCCCGCTCGTCGCCGTGCGCGACGTGGCGTCGGTGTCGCGCGCGACGCGTTCCGTCTGGTCCCAAACGACGACGTGGTTGGCGGCCGCGTCGCTCCTGATCGCCGCCGTTGCGGCTGGCGGATGGTGGCAGGCGCGGCGCGAGGAAGCGCGCCTGGCGAAGACACTCGCGCAGACCTCGGAGACGCTCGCCGAGCGCGACTCGGTCCTCTCGGCGTTCTTCGGGCCGATGGTGCACGTGGTCTCGCTCAGCGAGGGGGAGAACCAGAAGCCGAGTGCGCGCGTGTTCTGGAATCATACCAGGAAGGAATTCATCATCACCGCATTCAACATCCCGCCGGCGCCTCCCGGGAAGACGTATCAGCTCTGGGCGATCCGGAACGGACAGGCACCGCTCTCCATGGGGACATTCGACACCGATGCGAACGGGCGTGCGTTGGCGGTGCGTCCGGTTGGGGAGATCAACGAAGCGGGCTACATCGACAATTGCGCGCTGACGCTGGAGCCGGCCGGAGGATCGCCACAGCCGACCGAGACGCCGCGCCTGATCGGCGCCTGGCGGCACGTGGATTGACTGCTGGGACGGGGACGGGGGACACGTGGATTGACTGCTGAGACGGGAGACGGGGGACGGGAGTTCGATGGCGCGGGGGGCGGGGGGCGGTGCATCCCCCGTCGTGGTGGTGTGTAGCTGACGGACGTTCCGCTGTCGGCAGGCCACCAGCAATCCGATCCTGCAGCGTGGGCGTAGTACCGGTGTTCTCCCCTAACCACCGGTACCCACATGCCCGCGCACTCCTCGTCGACTTCCGCTCGTCCGCGCCACGCCATCGTCATCGGCGGCAGCATGGCCGGCCTGATGGCCACCCGCGTCCTTTCGCAGCACGTTGACCGCGTCACCCTGGTCGAGCGCGACGCCCTCCCCGACGAGAACGCGGCACGGAAGGGAGTGCCGCAGGGGCGGCACGTGCACGGACTCCTGGCGCACGGATTCACCACGCTCCGGAAGTACTTCCCCGACCTGCGCGAGGCGCTTGCAGCCGACGGAGGCATCGTCGGCGACATGGCCGAGCGTTTTCGCTGGTTCCAGTACGGGACGTACAAGGCGCGCTTCACCAGCGGGTTTGAGGGGGTGTTCATGAGTCGCCCGCTCCTCGAGCAGCACATACGCCGCCGGGTGCTCGCGCTGCCTAACGTGACCACGCTCGCCGGGCGCGACGTCGAGTCGTTGCGCTGGAGCGCCGACCGCACCCGAGTGACGGGCGTGACATTGCGCGGAAGCATAGGGGCGGACTCCGTGGCGCTCGACGCCGACCTCGTGGTCGACGCGACCGGGCGTGGCTCGCGCATGCCGTCGTGGCTCGAGCAGGCCGGCTACGCCCGTCCGCAGGAGCGCACGGTGAAGATCGACATCGGCTACGCCACGCGCACCTACCAGCGCCTCCCCGGCGACCTCCCCGATGCCGACGCGATCATGATTTCGCCGACGCCACCGATCAACCGGCGCATCGGCGTCCTCTTCCCGATCGAGGGGGACAAGTGGATCTGCATGATGGGCGGATGGCACGGCGATCACGCCCCGACCGATCCGGAGGGATACCTGCGGTTCGCCGCCGAACTCGGCGCTCCCGACATCCACCGCATCATCGCGCACGCCGAGCCGGTCTCGGACATCTCGACCTACAAGTTCCCTGCGAGCCAGCGCCGGTACTACGAACGCCTGCGCCGCTTTCCCGAAGGACTGCTGGTGCTGGGCGATGCCGTCTCGTCGTTCAACCCGACGTACGGGCAGGGGATGACATCGGCGACGTTGCAGGCCGCGACGCTCGACCGGCTGCTGCAACAGCGAGGAGCAGCAACGCTCGATGGGCTATGGAAGTCGTATTTCCGCGCGGTCGGAAAAGTCGTCGACATTCCGTGGGACGTGGTGAGCGGCGAGGATTTCCGCTTTCATGAGACGACCGGGGCGCGCCCGCCGCTGGTGCACCTGATCAACCGGTACGTCGGGCAGGTGCAGAAGGCGTCGGCGACGGACCCGGTGGTATTCGGCGCATTTCTCGAAGTGATGAACCTGCGGAAGGCGCCGCCGACGGTCTTTGCGCCGCGCGTGGTGTGGCGGGTGTTCAAGTGCGGGATCGTGCGGTGGTGGAAGGATCGGCCCGCGGGAGCGGCGCGACCGTCGACGTTGGGGACTCTGGCCTCGCGGGCGTCGGTACGGTGAGCGAAGAGCGAGAGGGATGCAGGAGATGCACCTATGAGTTAGGAGATGGGTGCCGCGCTGGGATGCAGACGGCCCACGCCGCTTGACCCCTCGCAGCGCACCCTGCATGTTGCAGGTGAATCCCAACCTGACGCGCCGCCTCACCGGTGCGTGCCGGCCGAGGAAGCGACGGTACGCGCGAAGCGGCGCATGCCCAGGAGGCCGCGATGCCCGAGCACGCATACGCCGGAGCGCTCAGCGCCCCGCCACCGGAGAACTACGAACGCTACTTCGTCCCCGCCATCGGCAAGCCACTCGCCGACGACTTGTTAGGCATCGCCGCACTGCGCGCCGGAGAGCGCGTGATCGACGTGGGGTGTGGGACGGGCGTGGTCGCCCGCATGGCCGCTCAACGCGTTGGACCGAGAGGAACGGTCGTCGGCATCGACATCATGCCGGGGATGCTCGCGGTCGCACGCGCGGTGACGCCACCGGACCTCAACATCGAGTGGCGCGAAGGCGCCGCCGAAGCGCTCCCCGTGGCCGATGCGTCGTTCGACGTCGCCCTCTGCCAGATGACCCTCCAGTTCGTCGAGGATCGAAGCAAGGCGCTGGCCGAGATGCACCGAGTACTCGTTCCTGGCGGGCGCATCGTCCTCGACCTGCCCGGCCCTGCCACGCCGCAGTTCACGGCGCTCGCTGAGAGCATCGGGAAGCACGTCTTCCCCGACGGCAAGCGATTCGTGGAGCGCGTCTTCTCGCTTCATCTCCCGGCGACGGTGGAGGAACTGTTGCGAAATGCGGGCTTCCAGCGCGTCGAGGTGCGAAGCGGGACGCGCGACTTGGCGCTTCCGCCCCCCCGCGCCTTTCTCTGGCAGTACCTGAGCAGCACGCCGCTTTCCGTCCCGATGCAAGAGACGGATCGCCAAAGCACAAAGACATTCGAGGCGGAAGTCCTGCGCGCGTGGGAGCCATACGCCGAAGACGGCGGCATGATGCTGCACCAACCGATGGTGTTTGCGCGGGCGATGAAATCGCCAGCGCGTTCCACCAGCTGAACCGCGAAGGCTCGCCGCGTTACACGGCGACGAGCGCCCGTCCAGGGAATCGTGTACAGAGAGGCCGCGAACGCGTACGACGTACTTTGAGCGCCCTCGTGTGTGATCGCACTTCTGGCGACCAGAACCGTTGGGCCGTACGTTCTGCGCCTCTCCCGCATCGGGGAGTGATCGGCAAGAGGGAGACGATCACCAAAGCTGGAGCGAGCAGCAACCCCGGGCTCCGCAGCCTGGTAAGGGCGGCTGCGACAGGTCAGGACACGATGGACAACGAGCCGTTCTCGCAGGATGACCAATTCGAGTGCGAAGTCCGCTCGGTCGAGTGCGTTGGCCGCCGCTCGTTCGAACTATTGTCGGCCGGACTTCCGCCCTTCGACAACGCTCCCTACAGTGAGAATGCGTTCCGCGCCGAGTGGCCGGGCGGATGTGCGCCTCGCGCGCAGTATCCCTGAGACGACAGCGGTGGAGGTGGCGATGAAGCAGGCGGACGATTCATCACGCGAGAGAGCACTGCAGTCGATGCTCGATGCGTTCAATGCGCACGACCTTGACGCGATCATGGAATTCTTTGCCGACGACTGCACGCTCGACATGCCACGCGGTCCGGAACCGTGGGGGGCCCGCTTCGTCGGGAAGGAGGCCGTTAGGCAGGGGCTCGCCAAGCGATTCGAGGGGCTCCCCGACGTGCACTACAGCGAGGACCGCCACTGGGTAAGCGGACAGTTCGGCGTCTCCGAGTGGCTTCTCACGGGGACGACGCCCGATGGGCGCTCGGTGCGCGTGCGGGGATGCGACCACTGGGAGTTCCGCGGCGACCAGGTGGTGCGCAAGGACTCGTATTGGAAGATTGTGGAGCGGTAGGCAAGAGCGACGCGCGTGTCGTTTCGGACGCGCGTCGCCCGCTCGCCCCCCTCCGTCACTCCTCCCGCAACGCCTTCGTCACATCGACCCGCAGCGCGCTACGCGCTGGAACGAAGCACGACATCGCTGCCGCGCCGAGCAGGAGGAGCGCAACGCCGGTGTAGGTCGGCCAATCTCCCGCCGTCACGCCGAACAGAAGACTCGTCATGAAGCGCGACAGCGCGACGGCGCTCGCGATGCCGACGACGAGTCCGGCGACGACCGGGCGCATCCCCTGCAGCATCACCAGCCGCAACACGCTCCCGCCACTCGCGCCTAACGCCATGCGCACCCCCATCTCCGAGCGCCGCTGCGAGACGGCGTACGAGAGCACGCCGTAGATCCCGGCGAGCGCCAGGACGAGCGCGATGACGGCGAGCGCCGTCAGGAGGAGCATCGTGAAGCGGCGCGACGCGACAGAGTCTCCGACGAGCGTATCCATCGTACGCACATCCGACAGCGGCAACGTGGCATCGACCTCGCCGAGGATCGACCGGACCATCGGGACGAGTGTCCCGGTCGACAATGACGTGTGCACCACGACGTGCGCCGGCGACATCCCGTACCCGTAGGTCGGGAGGTACACGGAATAGGTGGGATCGTCGGTGAGCCCCCAGTCGCGCATGTCGCCCACCACGCCGATCACCTCGCCTTCGCTCGTCCCCTGGCCCTTCCACAGCACCAGCTGTCGCCCGATGGCGTTCTCGTTAGGCCACAGCAGCTCGGCGATGCGCCGGGAGATGATCACCTTCCACGGCTTCCCGATCCGGTCCTGCTCGGTGAAGTCGCGCCCGGAAAGAAGCGGGACCCCCATGGTCTTGAAGTAGTCGTTGGAGACGATGCGCCATCCGGCCCACGGGATCTCCTTCCCCGTCGCGTCCGGACGATCGGCGGCGCCGAAGCCCATTCCGGTTCCCGATCCGCCGAGCGGCGTGACGTGGACGACGGCCGCTGAGGTGACCTCGGGACGTGCGCGAATTCGCGCGACGATGTCCATCAGCGCGAGACCGCTGCGTTCGGACGCCGAATCGCTTTGCGCCTGCGGGAAGCCGATGTCGAAGAGGACGCGATTCGCCGTCTGGAAGCCACGCTCGACGCCGAGTATCTGTCCAAAGCTCCGCACCAGGAGGCCGGCGCCGACAAGGAGCATGAGCGAGAGCGCGACTTCAGCGGACACGAGGACGTGGCGCAAGCGTCCACCTGTCCGGTGTCCTTTCACCCCGCGATCTCCCTCGCGCAGCGCGCTCGACATGTCGCGAAACGGCGCCCGCAGCACCGGAACGAGCCCGGTGACGATCGTCGTGAAGAGCGTGATCGCCAGCGTCACGAGGAGTACCCATCCATCGATGCGGGCATCGGCGAGTCGGGGAATGGCCCCGGCGTCGAGCGAGCGAAAGACACGCACGGCGCCGTACGCGAGCGCCAGACCGACGGCGGCACCGAGGACGCTCAGGACGAGCGACTCGGTCATCGCCATCTGCACGATGCGGGCACGCGATGCGCCTAACGCGGCACGCATGGCGCGCTCGCGCGACCGGGTGGTGGCGCGCGCCAGGAGCATGTTCGCCAGGTTCACGCAGGCGATGAGGAGGAGGAAGCCCACCGCGCCGACGAGGATCCAGAGCGCGCGTCGCAGGCTCTCGCTTGCCACCCAGTCGTCCGTCCCCTGCATGGAGATCCCCATCCCCTTGGCCTCGGGATAGGTCGAGGCAAGGTGCGAGGCGATGCGGTCGAGGTCAGCCTGTGCGGCCGCTTTGGTGACGCCGGGAGCGAGCCGCGCGACGACCGGAAGTTCCCAGCTGTCGCGGTTTGGCGCATTCGGGCGTACGAACGGAACGAAGACGGGGGCGGCATCGAGCCATGGCGTCCCGGGAGGAAGGATGCCGATTACGCGAAACGATTCGCCGTCGAGCACGATGTCGCGCCCGACGATGTTGCGGTCGGCACCGAAGCGCGTGGTCCAGAAGCTGTGACTCAGCACGGCGATGCGCGCGTCGCTCCCGGTTTCGTCCTCGCCGCGTGCGAAGAGACGTCCCGCCACCGGGGTGACGCCGAGTGCGCGGAAGAATCCCTCGGTTACGCCGGCCACGCTCAGCCGCATCGGCTCCGCCCCGCCGATGAGATTTCGCGAACTCCACCGGATCGCGCCGACCGCGTCCAGCGTCTTCGCCTGGTCGTGCACGTCCCAGAAGTTCGCGTACGTGAACGAGATCTCGAACATGTCGCGCTCGGCGCGCGTCTCCTGCAGCTGCACGATGCGATCCGCCTCGGGGAAGGGGAGCGGGCGGAGGAGGACCGAGCGCACCACGCTGAAGATCGCCGCCGTGGCGCCGATGCCTAACGCCATGGTGAGGACGGCGATGGCGGTGAACGCCGGGTTGCGGGCCATCGATCGGGCGCTGTAGCGGAAGTCGGTCAGTGCGCTGCATGCGGGGCTCCGTGCGGCGAGCGGGGACGCGACGAGGCTGCGGTGTGCCGAGCGGGCCACCGAACAGCGTCGCGAGATGGATGCGAAGGGGGAAGACGAAGAGCTGGCCGGCGAACCAGCGATCGGCGGCGCCGCGCCCGCTTCTCGTCAGGCGCAATTCGTACTGATCCGCGAGATCGTCGAGCGCGTCGCCGCGCACGTCGGCGGGGAGGAGGGCGCCGAGGAGTCGCTCACCCCACGCGGGAGGAGAGGCGCTCACGACGGCTCCGGAGCGGGATCGGCGGGAGCCCACATCCGTTCGAAAGTCTCCCTCGCCTGGCGCAGCTTGCTCTCGCCGGCGGCCGTCATCCGGAAGACACGACGCCCGCGCCCCCCCTCGCCCGGGCGCGCCTCGCGCTTGGCGGAGCGCACCAACCCCCGCTGCTCGAGTCGCCGCAGGGCAATAAAGACAGCGGCCGGTGAGACCGCCCGTTGCGTGACGAGCCCCAGCTCCTCGACGACCGGCGCAGCGTGCGCGCGCCCGCCAAGGCGAACCAGGGTGAGAAGGACGAGATGCTCGAACTCCCCGAGTGCAACGGGAGGCATGCGGACCTCAGCTGGCAGACTTGCAGTGATAGTATGCTCGAGCCATCTCGGAACAAGAGGACGGAGTGATCCGGCGAGAAGTAGTTGGGGCGAGCCGTGGCCCAGCGTGACCGTAGTTGCGCGAACGACTCGCCGGCGTTGCGAACTGCTCGCGGGTGCGATCGAACGGGAGTCGCTCCGATTGCCGCGTACGTCGACAGCGCGCGATCTTCGGGTGAGGCCGCATCGGCCCCGCTCCGCCACCACTGATCGATGGGACGTCGCGCACTCTACCTGAACTTTGCATTCTGGACCGTCATCGGCGTGTTCACCGCGTCGACATGGATGCTGTCGCCGATTGGCGACCTCTATCCATATCCGTGGCGCCTGCTGGCGAGTGCGCTCTTCAATGCGTACCTGTGGGCGCTGCTCACGCCGCTGATCTATGCCTACGTCGCACGATCGAATGCCGGGGGGCGCTTCGACCGCCGTCGCATCGTGGCGCTGCTTGGGCTCGGACTCCTGGTGAGCGCGATCGTGACCGCGCTGGCGAGTGCGCTGCACGGATGGCTCCTCCCCGCGCCGACAACCTTTCCGCGCATGGCGCCGACCTTTCGCACCGCCGTCGCCCACCTGTCGCGATGGTATGCGCAACAGGTCGGCGCCTTCTTCGGCATCTTCATCGCTTCGCTCGCCGTCGACATCACTCGGCGCTTTCACGCGCGCGAGCGAGAGGCCGCGAAGCTGCGCGAGGAGGCGAGCCTGATGCAGGCGGAGCAGGCCGCGATGGAGCGACAGCAGGCCGAGCTGCAGGCTCAACTCGCCGAGGCGCGCCTCACGGTTCTGCGAACGCGCCTCAACCCGCACTTCCTCTTCAACACGCTCAACGCGGTGTCGGCTCTCATCACCGAAGATCCGGCGGGCGGTCGCGACATGATCGCCCTCTTGAGCGAATTGCTGCGGCACGCACTCACCGAACGCACGGAGCAGGAGATTCCGCTGCGCGAGGAGATTCGTCTGCTGCGTCTCTACCTCGAGATCCTGGAGATCCGCTACCAGGGACAGTTGTCGACCAACGTGGCCTTCGACGCGGACACGCACGACGCGCTGGTCCCCAACCTGATCTTGCAGCCGCTCGTCGAGAACGCGATGAAGCACGCGATCGATCGTGCGGGGGGGCACGGATCGATTGCCGTGCACGGCGTTCGGTCGGGGGATGATCTCGTGCTCGAGGTGCGCGATTCGGGACCAGGGCGCGGGGGGGCGACGCCCGCTGCCGGCAGCGGCGGTGTAGGGCTTCGCCTCACGACGGAGCGACTCGCCGAGCTGTACGGCGAGCAGCAGCGGTTCGCGCTGATCCCCGACGCAAGCGGCGGGATGTGCGCCCGTATCGTCATGCCCTACCACACGCGAGCCGACCTGCGCGTCGCCGAAGCTGCGGCGGCCGAGTCATGAGTTGGCGAACGTCCCACCGTGGAGCGACGGCGTGATGGCGCTGCGCGTCCTGGTCGTCGACGACGAGCCGTTGGGGAGGCGCCGCCTGCTCGCGCTCCTGGAGCAGGAGGCGGAGATCGAAATCGTCGGTACCGCGAGCGATGGCGAGGAGGCGGTCGGCGCCATCCGCACCGAACGCCCGGATCTCGTCTTCCTGGACGTGCAGATGCCGCGCATGTCGGGACTCGAAGTGGTGCAAGCGATCGGAGCGCGGTCGATGCCAGCCACCATCTTCGTGACGGCATACGATCAGTATGCGCTCTCGGCCTTTGACGCCGCCGCCGTAGACTACCTCGTCAAGCCGTTCCGCGATTCGCGCTTCAAGGAAGCGCTCGACCGCGCGCGGCGACGCGTCGCGTCGGACGAACGGGAGCGATTGCATGAGCAGTTGATGTCGCTGCTGCGAGCGGGCACGGGAGATTCGACCACGAATGCGTCGACAACACGACCGACGCCACCGGATGCAGGGACGAGCAAGCAGAGCGGATTTCTGGAGCGCATCGCCGTCGACATGCGCGGGAAGCTGCGGGTGGTGCCGGTCGCGCAAGTGGACTACATCACGGCGAGCGGACAGTACGCCGAGCTGCACGTGGGAACGCATCGCTATGTGATCCGCGATTCGATGCAGCACCTCGAGGAGCGACTCGATCCCGCGCGCTGGATGCGCGTCCACCGCTCGGCGATCGTGCAGCTCGACCGGGTGTCGATGATGCTGCGGAACGAGGGGAGCGAGTACTGGGTGCAGCTGCACGGCGGCGTGCGGCTGCGCGTCGGACGTTCGCGGCGCGAGGCGCTGGAGGCTCGGCTCCGCCAGCCATCGTAGTCGATCGCGGCGCAAATTCGCCCGAATCCCTTACGCGGCAGGTGAGGGAAACCCCTGTTACGCCGATCGACAGCTGCGTGTACTCTGGCGCTGACACCATGATGTGTCACTCGCACGGTACAACACCGCGGAGGTCGACGCGTGCGCCTGCTCCTCATCCATCCCAACTACCACTCCGGCGGGGCTGAGATCGCCGGGACTTGGCCGCCGGCGTGGGCTGCGTACATCGCCGGGGCGCTCAAGCAGGCCGGGTTTGACGACGTCGGCTTCATCGATGCGATGACCGATCGTATCGAGGACGATGCGCTCGAGGCGATGCTTCGCGCCGACCGTCCCGACCTCGTACTGTGCACGGCGATCACCCCGGCGATCTACAAGGCGCAGGAGACGCTCAAGCTCGCCCGTCAGGTGCACCCCGATGCGTTGACGGTCCTCGGCGGGATCCACGGGACCTTCATGTTCGCGCAGGTGCTCGACGAGGCGCCGTGGATCGACGTGGTGGTGCGCGGCGAGGGGGAGGAGATCGTGGCCAACCTGGCGCGTGCGGTCGACGCAGGGACCTACGGGCGCGACCGATCCTCAATTCGTGGCATCGCCTACATCGAGAACGGGCGCCCGGTGGCGACGCCCGCGCATCCGCCGATCCAGGACCTCGATACGCTCGTCCCCGACTGGGGGATCCTCGACTGGTCGAAGTACGTCTACATCCCGTTAGGCTGCCGAGTGGCGGTGCCGAACTTTGCGCGGGGCTGTCCGTTCACCTGCAGCTTCTGTTCGCAGTGGAAGTTCTGGCGCACGTATCGATCGCGAGACCCGGTGAAGTTCGTCGACGAGATCGAGACGCTGGTGCGCGACCATCAGGTCGGCTTCTTCATCCTCGCCGACGAAGAGCCGACGATCAATCGAAAAAAGTTCATCGCGCTCTGCGAGGAACTCGAGCGGCGTGCGCTTCCGGTCAAGTGGGGGATCAACACGCGCGTCACCGACATCCTGCGCGACGAGGCGTACCTCCCGCTCTGGCGCCGGGCAGGGCTGGTGCACGTGTCGTTAGGTACGGAGGCGGCGGCGCAGCTCAAGCTCGACCGCTTCAACAAGGAGATCAAGCTCGAGCAAAGCAAGCGCGCCATCGAACTCCTGCGCGAGAACGGGATCGTCACCGAGGCGCAATTCATCGTGGGCCTCGAGAACGAGACGCCCGAGACGCTCGAAGAGACCTACGCGATGGCGAAGGACTGGAAGCCTGATCTCGTCAACTGGAACTGCTACACGCCGTGGCCCTTCTCCGACCTGTTCGCCGAGCTGGGCGACAAGGTCGAGGTGCGCGACTTCGCCAAGTACAACTTCGTGACGCCGATCATCCAGCCCGACGTGATGACGCGAGAGCAGGTGCTCGCCGGGGTGCTCAAGAACTATCGGCGCTTCTACATGGGGAAAGCATTCGGCGGCTACCTGTGGGACAAGGATCGTTTCCGCCGGAAGTACCTGCGCGGATGCCTCAAGGCCTTCCTCAAGAGCTCGATGCAGCGGCGCTTCTACGACCTCGGGCGCATCAACTACTGGGGGCAGGACACGGTGGACTGGGGCTTCGACGAGTCGAAGCGCCTCACCCCCGAGCAGCGCTCGCGGCTCGCCCGCGCCCCCGAAATCCAGCGCGTGCACGGACGGAGACGCCGCGTGCGGCAGGACGAGGTGCTCGATGCGGCGTCGGCGATCGCTTCGCGCCACCTTCCGGTCCTCGACGACGAGGAATCGGCGCCGTGCGGCATGACGCCCGAGCAGTCGGCCTCGCTCTCGGCGCACGATCCGCGCGACGACATCCGCGCCTGTTGACGGAGCCGAGCATGGTCATCGACACAAACTTGCTGCAGCGATACGACCAGCGCGGCCCGCGCTACACGAGCTATCCGACGGTCCCGGCCTGGTCGACGACCTTTGGTGCCGCGTCGTACACGGCGGCGCTCGCCGACGGCGCGCAGGATGACGAACCGGTTTCGCTGTACGTGCACCTTCCGTACTGCCTCAAGCGGTGCCTCTACTGCGGATGCCACGCGATCGCCACGAGTCGCGCGTCGACGATCGACGGATACCTCGACCGGCTCGACGATGAGCTGGCGCTTGTATTCGGCGCGTTCGGTGACGGGCGACCGGTGCAGCAGATGCACTGGGGGGGCGGGACGCCGAATCACCTCTCTGACGCGCAGCTCGAGCGATTGATGCGCATGATCGAGTCGCACGTGCATTTCGCACCGGAGGCCGAGCGGAGCATCGAGGCGGATCCGCGTGTCACCACGTTCGCGCAGCTCCTCCATCTTCGTGCGCTCGGCTTCGACCGCATCAGCTTCGGCGTGCAGGACCTGGACGCGAAGGTGCAGGCGGCAATCGGTCGCTTGCAGCCGACGGAGCTGGTGGAAGAGATGGTGGCGGCGAGCCGGGACGCCGGCTTTACCGGCGTGAATGTGGACCTGGTGTATGGGCTCCCGCGACAGACGCGTGCCTCATTCTGGTCGACCATCGCGCACGTGCGCGCGATGTCCCCCGATCGCGTGGCCTGCTTCGGGTATGCCCACTTGCCGTCGATGTTCGCACACCAGCGGGCGATTGCCGACGACGAGCTCCCCAATGCGGCGACGCGCAGTGCGCTGTTTGGGATGGCCGTGGAGGAATTCACCGGGACCGGCTATCAGTGGATCGGGCTCGATCACTTCGCGCTCAAGGATGATTCGCTGGCGGTGGCGCAGCGCGCCGGGCGGCTGCATCGCGACTTCATGGGCTACACCACGCGCCCGCCGGGGCACCTGATCGGTGTGGGGATGAGTGCGATCAGCGAAGTCGCTGGGCGATTCGCGCAGAATGCCGCGCAGATCGAGCGATGGCGAACGCATGTGGGAGAGGGAGTGCTCCCGATCGTGCGCGGGCACCTGCTCACCGCGGAAGACCGTGCGCGTCGGACGGCGATCCTGCGACTGATGTGCGACCTCGAGATCGCGCGCGAGGCGGTCGACGCGCTTCCAGGAGCGGTGGAACGGCTCGCGACGTTCGAGGAAGACGGGCTCGTCGACATGTCGTGGGACACGGTGCGCGTCACTCCGCTGGGGCGCTACTTCCTGCGCAACATCTGCACGTCGTTTGACGCGTACCTCCCGGGGCAGCAGGCAACGGGGGCGTTCTCGCGCACCGTGTGAGTCGCGTGGGCACCGCGGTGCGCGCCGCATCTTCCGCGGGAGTCGTTGGACCGAACGCGATCCTGCAGACGGTGGCGTCGCTTCGCGCATACAGCGGCGATACGCTCGCGGCGCTGGCATTGCAGCTGGCGACCGGGCGAACGCTGGCGACGCTTCCCGAGCATCCCGTCGACGAGCGCGAGGCGGCGGCGCTCATGCGCGCGGTGCGGGCACGATGTGGCGACGACGCCGAGGACGTCCTGCTCGATGCCGGCCGACGTACGGGTGACTATCTCCTGCAGCATCGCATCCCGCGCGTCGTGCAGCTGCTGCTGCGACTCCTCCCCACTGCGGCGTCGTCGTGGCTCCTGTGGCGGGCCGCGTCGCGGCACGCGTGGACCTTCGCGGGAAGCGGGCGCTTCTCGTACGTTGTGCACTGGTCGCCGCGTCGTGGCACACGCCTCGAGCTCTGCATCGCCGACTCGCCGCTGTGCCGGTCGTATCTGTCGCCCGAGCCGCAGTGCGCGTTCTACGCAGGGGCCTTCGAGCGGCTGCAGCGCGCGGTCGTTGGCGACCGGTTTCGGGTGCGCGAGGTCGAGTGCGCGGCGAGCGGTGGCGAAGCGTGCCGATTCGTGGCATCGTGCAGTTGACGCGCGCCGCCCGAGCCTGACGAGCGCGGCGGCCGAACCGACGCTCGCTCCGTACGATGTTCGCCGGATCGTCCGTCGCCTAACGTCTACTGCTTGCCGCCCTCCCCATGCCTCCCGTATCGTCAGTTGCAACGATCGGCGTCCTATTCGCCTCCTCGTTCTTCGCCCCCATGAGCGTGCAAGCGCAGGATTCGCCCATGGTGATCCGCATCGCCGAGATCGAGATCGGGGCGAAGGACGTCGACGCCTACCGCGCGATCCTCAAGGAGGAATCCGCAGCGTCGGTCCGCATCGAACCCGGTGTCCTCGCCATCTTCCCGATGTTCGAAGCGGAGCGACCGACCCAGGTGCGCATCGTCGAGATCTACGCCAGCCGCGAGGCGTACGAAGCTCACCTCAAGGCGCCGCACTTCCTGCGCTACAAGACTGCGACGCAGGACATGGTGACGTCGCTCAGGCTCGTCGAGATGCGCGCAATCGACGTCGAGTCGATGTCGCGGATCTTTCGGAAAGTGCCCTAGTCGATCGGCTGCGTTCGAGCGCGGCGGGGAAGCGCGCGCTACGCCCCTCCCGCCGCCGTCCGCGGCAACACACCTAACGCGTCCTCACCCTCGGTCTCGCGGATGCGCGCCTCGCGGCGCGCGCGCCACTTCTCCAGCGCGAGGTAGAGCGTCGGAAGGACGAAGAGCGTGAGGATCGTCGAAGTGATCAATCCCCCGATCACCACGCTCGCCAGCGGACGCTGCACCTCGCTCCCCGGCGAGTGCGAGAGCGCCATCGGGACGAAGCCGAGGCTCGCGACGAGTGCCGTCATCAGCACGGGGCGCAAGCGGTCCGCCGCGCCGCGGCGCACCGCACTGTCGAGCCCCAGACCGCTTGTGCGGAGCGCGTTCATGTGCGTCACCAGCACCACGCCGTTGAGCACCGCGATACCAAACAAGGCGATGAAGCCGATGCTCGCCGAGAGGTTGAGGTTGATCCCACGCAGCCAGAGCATCGCGATCCCCCCAACGAGTGCAAACGGAACGTTGGTCAGGACGAGCGCAGATTGGGTGATCGAGCGGAACGACGCGAAGAGGAGGAGATAGATCAGGAGAAGCGCTGCCGGCACGACGAGAGCCAAACGCTGCATCGCGCGCTGCTGGTTCTCGTACTGTCCACCCCACTCGAGGAACGTCCCCGGGGGGAGTTGCACCTCGCGGGCGATCCGATCGCGCACCTCGCGCACAAAGCCGCCCAGGTCGCGCCCGCGCACGTTGCTGAGCACGAGCGCCCGGCGCTGTCCGTCTTCGTGGCCGATCAGCTCGGGCCCTGTCGTGTAGCCCAGTGTCGCGACGGCCGACAGCGGGACGAGCGCCCCCGACGCGGTGCGAATCGTCAGGCGGGAGAGCGCACTGACGTCGTTCCGTTCGCGATCGGGATACCGTACCACGAGCCCGATGCGGCGGGGCCCGTCGACGAGTTCACTCGCCACGTGCGATCCCATCGCCAGCTCCAGCGTCTGCTGGACGTCGGCCACGGGGAGTCCGTATCGGGCGAGCGCCTCGCGATCGACCTTGATCGCCACCTGGCCCGATCCGTCACTCACTTCCACCGACGCGTCGGCATTCCCCGGGACGCTCCCGATAATGTTGAGGATGCGTCCAGCAATCCGGATGTTGTTGTCGATGTCGTTGCTCACGACCTTGACGCCAAGGTCTGTCTTGATCCCGCTCTCGGCCTCGTCGAGTCGCATGGCGAGCGGCTGCGTGAAGGAGATCTCGAGTCCCGGGATCACGGCGAGTGCGGAGTCGAGCACCTCCACGAGCCCCTCGGGATCCTTCGCGGTGGTCCACTCGTCCTGCGGCTTGAGGATGACGTACATGTCACCCTCGAACAGTCCCATTGCTTCGGTCGCGAGATCGGGGCGCCCTTCCTTGGTCACCACCGTGACGACCTCGGGGAGCGACTTCACGATCCGCTCGGCCTGCAGCGAGAGACGCGTCGCGTCGGCGAGCGAGATGGACGGGAGTCGCCGCGTGGTGATGAGGATCGACCCTTCGTTGAGGCGCGGCATGAACTCGGTCCCAATCCATGCGAGCGAGCCGACCGCTGCGACCACGAGGACCAGCGCGACCGCGACCACACGTGCGCCGTGCGCGAGCACCCACTCCAGTCGCCGGGCATAACGACGGTTGAGCGACTCGAAGAACGGGCTCACGACCTCGTCCTTGTGGTGCAGAAGCCAGGCGCAGACAGACGGGACATATGTCAGCGCGAGGAGAAGCGAGCCGAGGACCGCGGTCACCACGGTGAACGCCATCGGCTTGAACATCCGTCCTTCCATCCCGTCGAGCGCGAAGATGGGGAGGTAGACGGCGACGATGATCGCGATCCCGAAGAGAATCGGGCGACCGACCTCCAGCGCGGCCGAGCGGAACAACGTGAGGCGTTCGCTTTCCTTTCCGGTCTCGAGCCGGCGCACGAAGTTCTCGACCATCACCACCGAGGCATCGACGATGAGCCCGAAGTCGAGCGCTCCGAGGCTCATGAGGTTCGCCGAATAGCCGAAGAGGTACATAGGCCCAAAGGCGAGCAGCATCGACAGCGGGATGACCGATGCCACGATCAACGACGCGCGGACGTTGCGCAGGAAGAGGAAGAGGACGGCGATGACCAGCAATCCGCCTTCGATGAGATTCTTCGTCAGCGTGTGCGTCGTGCGGCTCACGAGATCGGTCTGGTCGTAGAACGGCGTGATCTCGACGTGCGGCGGGATGGCGGCGCGAATCTCTTCCATGCGCGCGCGCACCGCCTTGATCACTCGGCGCGAATCGGCTCCCTTGAGTTTGAGTACCATCCCACTCACGACTTCGCCCGCACCATCCTTGGTCACGGCCCCCTGCCGCGGAAGCGCACCCGCGACGACGGTCGCCACGTCGGTGATGCGGATCGGAATCCCTGCCGACGCGC
Organism: Gemmatimonadaceae bacterium; assembly: GCA_044225935.1. GTDB lineage: Bacteria > Gemmatimonadota > Gemmatimonadetes > Gemmatimonadales > Gemmatimonadaceae > SCN-70-22. Next base: position 77,527 of record JBGAHX010000013.1, on the reverse strand, counting down.
CGATGACGATGTCCTCGACGTCACGCATGCGGTCCACGCGCCCGAGTCCGCGCACGGTGAAGCGCTCGCCACCGGTCTCGACGTACGATCCGCCGAACGTCTGGTTGTTCTCGGCGAGCGCACGATGCACGTCGGCAATCGTCAGGCGCCGCGATGCGAGGCGCACCGGATCGACGATCACTTGCACCTGCTCGGTCGTCCCGCCCCAGGTATTCACTTCAGAGACGCCGGGAACCGTGCGCAGGCGTGGCCGGATCGTGTACTCCTGCAGCGTCTTGAGTTCGGAAAGGGAGAGCGAATCGCTGGTGACGACGTATTGATACAGCTCGCCCATCGGTGTGGAGACCGGGCCGAGTGTGGGCTCCACGCCCGCGGGGAGGAGCGCCTTGGCATCGTTGAGGCGCTGCTGCACGAGCGTGCGGGCGAAGTAGATGTCCATTCCGTCCGGGAAGGGGACGGTGATGAGCGAGAGCCCGAACTTCGAGACCGATCGCACCTGCGAAGCGCCCTGAATTCCCATCAGCGACGATTCGAGCGGATACGTAACGAGCCGCTCGACATCTTCGGGCGCCATCCCGGGCGCAGGCGCGATGACCTCGACGCGCGTTCCGGTCAGGTCGGGGAAGGCGTCGAAGGAGATGCGCATCAGGGCGAACAGGCCCATTCCCACCGCGGTCAGGACGCCGCCAAGGACAAACAGGCGATTGCGGAGCGCGAAATCGATGAGGCGCCGCATGATCAGGAACCGCTGCGCCGCTTGAGGATCTCGGCCTTGGCAACCGCGGCCCCTGTCACGACGACCGCGCTGCCGCTGTCGACGCCGCTCAGGATTTCGGTGCGGGTAAGGGAGCGCCGCCCGACACGCACCGGGACCGCCGTCAGCTGCATCCCGTTGTCCTGCGGCGTGCCGGTGATCACGACCGTGTCACCCTCGAATCCCTGAATCGCCTCCGAGGGGACGGAGAGCGTGGCACCGGCCGGTGCCCCCGTGAGCTCAGCCTCGACGAACATTTCCGGCTTGAGGACTCCGCGCGGATCCTGCACGGCCGCCTGCACCTCGACCGTGCGCGTGAGCGTGTCCATCGCTGGAAAGACGCGTGTGACGCGCGCTGCGAAGGAGACGCCGGGCGCGGCCGGGACAGTAAAATGCACGCCGTCGCCGCTGCGGGCGGCCGATGCGGCAGCATCCGGCAGCTGCAACACGAGCGTGAGGGCGGTGGTGCGACTTACGGTGAGGAGCGGCGCGCCGACGAGGACCACGTTGCCAGGCTGCACTTCGCGCGACACGACGAGTCCGTCGATCGTGGAGCGTACGAGGACCCAGTGTTCGTCGTATCCCGCGGGGAGCGGGCCGTCTCCGAGCAGATGATCGAGGAACTCCTGTGCGCGCCTGAGCTCGGCCGCCGCTTCGTCTCGCGCCGCCTCGGCGTCGGTGCGGGAAGCCTTGAGCCGCTCGAGTTCCGCCGCCGACACCGCCTTGAGCGCGAAGAGTCGATCCCCTCGCTCGGCGGCGCTCGCGGCAACTCCGAGGTTGGCGTCGGCGCGGGTCTGCGAGGCGTGTGCGCGGGCAAGGGCGGCGCGCGCGTCCATCATTTCGTGGCTGTGAATCGCGACCAGGACCTGTCCGCGGCGCACGCGATCGCCAGGCATCGCGTAGACCTTCACCACGCGCCCTTCCACGATCGAGCCGATCGGCTCAGTCGCCGCGGCGTCGAGCGTGAGGCGCCCTGGTACGCGCCAGACCTCGCGCCACGCCTCGCGCGTCACCGGTGCAGTGGTGAAGCCAGCGATGCGGACCGATTCGGCCGACAGCAGCGCCGAGTTGGTGGGCGCGGTGGCGAGCGACGAGTCGGCTGGCGTCGGGGCGGCGTCACCTTCGCCACACCCCATGGCGAGTATCACCAAGAGGATTGGGGCGAGCGCGCGAGAGGCGCTGGGCGGAACGATGCGATGCGAGATCACGGATTCTCCAGGAGCGGCGCCCCGGTGGCGCGATTCAGTTCGAGCAGGGCGAGGTGCAGGTCCACGGTCCAGCGCAGGGCAGCGGCTCGCGTCTCGGCGCGCGCGCGCTGGGCCTCGACGAGCTCCATCAGCGAGATGGCGCCTTCGCGGTACGCCCCCTCGGCGATCTGGGCGACTTCGGCGGCACGAGCATCGAGGCCGGTCGTGCCGCCGTCGAGCGCCTGTCGCATGGCGGCGAGCGCCTGCAGCGCGGCGACGACCTCGCCGCGTACGCGCAACTCGGCGTCGCGCAGTGCGGCATCCGCCAGCTGCAACTCGCCAGCGGTGCGCTCGCGTGCGCCGTCGTTGCGGCTGAAGAGCGGGAGCGGGACGATCATGCCGAGCACGCCCGTGGAGTAGCCGCTCGTCTCCTTGTAGCCAGAGACGAGTTGCAGGTCGGGAATCACGCCGCGCCGTTCGGCACTCGCGCGGTGCGCCGCCTCGCGTGCGGCGTATCGGAGCGCCGCAAGGTCGGGGCGTTGCGCGAGCGCCCGCGCGACGGCGGTCGACTCGTCGGGTACACGGCCGAGTGCGCGCACGTCGCCCAAGCGGCTCAGCGGAGGAAGCGAATCGGCGCGCAGGCCGAGGAGTCGCGCGAGATCGGCGGCTGCACGCGCGGCCTCGCCGCGAGCTGCGGCCTCGGCAATGCGCGCCCGGTCGGTTTCCAGTTGTGTACGGATCGCCGCGACTTCGGCGACGGCCCCTTCGCGCGCACGGTTGGCATCGAAGGTGGCCATCTCTTCGCGCGCCTGTCGCTCGGTACTCGCGACCGCGAGGAGTTCCTGGCCGAGCGCTGCGCGCCAATAGGCACGCATGACATCCCCTTCGAACTGGCGCGCCACGCTGCTCGAGTCCGCGCGCCCGCGCTCCAACAATGCACTGCCGGCCGACCGCAACGCGAGCCGACGACCGGTCACATCGACGGGGAGCTGGACGGTGGTGAAGATGTCGGGGCGGAGTGGGCTCGACAGATGCTCGCGCCGCCACTCGAAGGTGGGATTGGGAAAGGCGCCGTCGGCGCGTGCGCGCCCCTGCGCCATCATGCGCTGTGCCTGCGCCGACGCCGCGAGCGGACCACGCGACTGCGCGATGGCGACTGCCCGCGCGATGCTCAGCGTGTCGGCTTGGGCGACCGCCGTACCTGGCAAGACGAGAAATGCTGCCCAGACGAATCTCATGCGAGGGATGCTAACGATCGGCAATGAATCAACCGTGAATGCGTACGAATGAGTGTTGCGACGCGGGGAGTCTCCCGACGACGCACGGATGTTGCCCCTATTGCGTCACGCGAGCACAGCCCATCCTGAGCGACTCGCGCTGGGCGAACGGGCTCTCGTACTGCCGAATGTGACGTGCGCGCGGAGAAAACGTTATGCGCGCGCGCCAAGAGCTGGTGGAGCGACGTTCGGCGCCTGTTGGTGCGCATCGCGGGCGAGCGGAAAGACCACGCGGAACAGAGCGCCGCCGAGTGTCCCCTCGCCTGCGGTGATCGACGCGCCGTGCTGTCGCGCGATCCAGCTGGCGATCGCCAGCCCCAGGCCACTCCCTTCGGGGGCACGCTGGCGAGCGGCAGTGCCGCGGAAGAAGCGCTCGAACACACGTTCGCGCTCGTCCGCCGGGATCCCGATCCCCGAGTCTTCGACTTCGAGCACTGCCTGCCCGTCGCGCTGCTCGACCCGCACCTCGACGCGACCGCCATTCGGCGTGTAGCGCAGCGCGTTGTGGATGAGCACACCCACCAGGCGGAATGCGAGTCGTGCGTCGAGCAGCGCGGGAGCTTCGTCGAGTGAGGTGATTTCGAGCGCAATGTTCCGGCGCTTCGCCTCGGCGGTCCACGGCGAGACGGCATCGCTGACGACGTCATCGAGATACCCGTCGGTGGGGACGGCATCGATGCTCCCCGCGTCCGCGCGGGCCAGCTGCATCAACTCATCGACAAGCGCTGACGCCTGCTGCAGGTCATCGCGGATGCGATCGAGCGACTCGCGATCCTGCGAGGTGGGGGGAGACGCAAGGCGCGACTCGGCCTCGCCCAGCATGCGGGCGAGCGGCGTGCGCAGTTCGTGCGCCGCATCGGTGAGGAAGCGCCGCTGCTGCGACATTGCCCCGTCGAGGCGGTCGAGCAGCTCGTTGAATCGTCGCCCCAGTCGCCCGAGCTCGTCGTTAGGGTCGGAGATCGGGAGACGTTCCTTGTGCGAATCGGCACCGATGCGTTCCGCCGCTTGTGCCATGATCGCCACGGGGCGGAGGGCGCGCCCCATCACCAGCCAGCCGGCGAGCGCGGCGACGGCGACGGCGAGCGGGATAGCGAAGAGCGTCGACTGGTCGATCCGGCGACGCGCGAGAACGAGATCGGCGACGCTCACCCTGAGCCGCAGCTTCCATCCGGGAGCCGCGTCCTTTTCGAGGGCGACGACGTATTCGCGGGTCGGCTCCTTGGGTGCGCTGCCGCCGGCAGGAATGCGGGCGCGCGAGAACTCGGTCGAGTCGGGGCGGAGGAAGTCGAGCCCCATGCCAGCGAAAATCAGCTCCCCACTGATGTGGTTGAGCGTCCCCTCGACGTTGCGATATTCGGAGTATTCGGCGCGAAAGAAGGAGCGCACCAGTTCGATCGCGCGTTCGACCGATTCGTCGTGCTGTACCGCGAGCGCGTGGCGTCCGAAGGCGCGCATCGAGAGCACGGCACCCAGCAGGAGGACCAGGACGCTCCCCGCATACCAGGCCGTGAGCCGACGGCGGATGCGGGCGCTAGGCTTCATCGCTGCCGAGCGTGCGCCGGCGCGCCGAGGCGATAACCCGCTCCACGAATGGTGGAGAGCAACGGCGACTCGTCACTCCGATCGATCTTCTTTCGCAGTCGCGCGATGTAGACATCGATGACGTTGCTCGCCGGATCGTAGTTGTCGTCCCAGGCATGGGCGCTGATTCGTTCGCGGGTGACAACCTCACCCGGGTGTCGCATCAGGTATTCGAGGACCGCGTACTCCTTGCTGGTCAACGAAATCTGGCGCCCATTACGTTCCGCGAAACGGGTCCCGGTGTCGAGGGACAGGTCATCCACCTGCAAGGTCACAGGGACGACGGCGGCGGGGCGGCGGAGGAGGGCACGCACGCGCGCCTCCAACTCGGCGAGGACGTACGGCTTGACGACATAATCGTCGGCGCCGAGGTCGAGACCGGCGATGCGATCCTCCACCGTGTCGCGCGCCGTCGCCATCAGGACGCGGATCGAATACCCCGCTTGCCGCAGCCGCTGACAGACCTCGAGACCATCGATTCCCGGGAGGCGAATGTCGAGTACTGCAACGTCGTACTCGTTGAGCGCCGCGAGGGCGAGAGCCTGCTCCCCCGAAGCGGCGACATCTACGGCAAAGCCGGCCTTGCGCAGGTATGCGGCAGCCGACTCGGCGATGCGGGCGTCGTCTTCAACGAAGAGAAGTCTCATGTCGTCGCCCGTTTGAGGGCATGGCTTGTGCGAATGACGCGGATCAGTATGCTGTGCGGCGGATCATAACCGAAGTCAATGAACTCAACATTACTGTCTTCCGCGGTTCGTGGGGCGATTGCACGGGCCAAATACTCGCCAGCCGTCGTGGTGGGGACGAATGTGACCGGGCTCACAGAGGCGCGTTCTCTCGCGGCGCACGGCATCCCGGTTTTGGGGGTCGACGAACATCTGCGTCGCTACGCGAGCTACTCGTCGGCGTGGGCACAGGTGCTCGTCACGGAGCGTTTCAACGACGAAGGACTGATCGAACTGCTTCGCCAGATTGCAGCTGAGTGCGGTCGGCGGCCGGCTCTGTTCATTTCGACCGACGAGCAGGTGAAGGTCGTTTCGCGCCACGGGGAGTCGCTGCGCGAGCTCTACGCGTTCGACTTCCCGTCGCCCGCGACGGTGAACCTCCTGATGAGCAAGGAAGCGTTTACCGGCCTTGCGAAGGAGAAGGGGTGGCCCATACCGGCGACGCTCGCGGTGCACTCGCGAGAAGAGCTCGATGCGGGGATCGGCGGGCTCCGATTTCCCGTCGTGCTCAAGCCGCGCGAAAAGACGCTCTCGCTGCGCCAGCACCGGTGGCAGAAGGCGTATCGCTGTGCGGATCTCGCTGCGGTGCACGCGGCCTACGCGGAGATTGCGCCCTACGAACCCGAAGCGGTGATCCAGGAGTGGATCCCTGGGACCGATGCCGACGTGCACTATTCGTTTCACTACTTCACGTCCAGCATGGAAGAGTTGTGCTCGTTCGAGGGGCACAAGATCCGCCAGTGGGTTCCCGAGGTCGGGAGCACTGCGAGCTCGGAGCCGGTGCATCCCCCCGTGGTGAGCACGCTCTCTCGCGAGATCCTCGAGTCCACGCAGTGCAGTGGCTTCTGCTCGGTAGAGTACAAGCGCGATCCGCGCACCGGGACCTACTACATCACCGAGCCCACCGTCGGACGAGTGAACTTGCAGCTGGGGACCGCGATCGCCAACGGTGTCGACCTGGTGGCGCGCGCGTACTTCCACGTGCAGGGGCTCCCCTATCCCGGGCGCGAGGCGCGTACCTACGATCGCAAGTGGCTCCTCTTCTGGTCGGACTACAAGAGCGCGCGCTACTACGTGGGGAAGGGTGAGCTCACCTGGGGGGCGTGGATCCGCTCGCTCCGCGGCCCGAAGCACTACGGCGTGTGGCAGCTGTCGGACACCGGGATGTGGACCGGTGCGCTGGGGAATCTCGCGACGCGTATTCCACGGGCCCTCGCCAGGCGCACCCGCCGGCTGCTGGGCGGGGGCCGACAGGTGCAAACGGGACGCGGGGGCTGATCGGAGCGAGCGCCGTCACCGACCATCCAACGGCGCATCACTCGTCAGGCGGACTGCAGCACCTCGAGTGCGAGCGGGACCTTCCCGAATGGGGCCGACACCTGCACCCCCTGCACCTCGCCCCGCACCAGCGCCAGCATCTCGCGCCCGATCGCGACCCCTTCGGCGACGGCGTGATCGGCGGACCTCTGGTTTGCGCGCCGCATGCGATCGAGCACGTCGTGGGGGACGACCACGCCCGGCACCTCGTTGGCGAGGAACTCCGCATTGCGGAGCGACACGAGCGGCCAGATTCCGGCGACGATCGGGATGCGCGTCGATTCGATCTCGCGCAGGAAGCGCTCGAGTTGGCGCGGGTCGAAGACCGGTTGCGTGATCGCGAACTCGGCGCCTGCTTCGACCTTGTAGGCAAAGCGCTGGCGCTCGTGCGCCGGGTCGATGGCGGCCGGGTTCACACCCACCCCGATCGCATAGCGAGTCGGGGCGCCGATCGGGTGCCCCCCCGGATCGAGGCCGCGATTGAGGTGGCTCACCAGGTTGGTGAGCCCGATCGCATCGATGTCGAAGACCGCGGTGGCGTCCGGGTAGGGACCCATCTTCGGCGGATCCCCGGTGATCACCAGCAGGTTGTGCAACCCCATCGCCGCGGCGCCGAGGAGGTCGGAGAGCATCCCGAGGAGGTTGCGGTCGCGGCACGCGTAGTGGCACACCGCCTCGATCCCCGCCTGCTGCTCGATGAGGAGCGAGGTCATCATCGCCCCCATCCGACTCTGCGCCCGCGGGCCGTCCGGCACGTTGACGGCATCGACGCCCGCCTTGGCGAGAGCGCGCGCGTCCTCCAGCATGCGCGAGGCGTCGACACCGCGCGGCGGAACGATCTCCACCGAGGTGACAAACGCGCCGGTGGCGATCTTCTTTCCCCAGCGCGAGCGCTCGGCCAGCGGCACGGGCGTCACACCCGAGCTTCGGGTGGATGGGGAGGCTGCGTCGTCGTGCACCGTCACGTCGGTCGTGCGCGAGCCGGCCGGGCGCAGGCGCGGGACCAGCGGGCGAATACCGTCGACGATGGCGTGGATGTGGGCGGGGGTCGTCCCGCAACAGCCACCGATCACCTTCACCCCCGCCTGCAGCAGGTGGCGGGCGTAGGTGGCCATGTACTCGGGGCTCGCCATGTACATCTTGCGCCCACCAACCTCGCGGGGCATCCCGGCGTTAGGCATCGCGCTCAGCTTGGTGCGCGTCGTGGCCGCCATGCGCTCGATCGCCTCGAGGATGATCTGCGGGCCGACCGAGCAGTTGAGGCCGATCACCTCCACGCCTAACGCGTCGAGCCCCGCCGCGACGTCCTCGGGCGGGGCGCCGTAGATCGTCACTCCCTCCACGTCGACGGTCATCTGCGCGATCACCGGGAGTTCCGGACCGACCTCACGCGCGGCGCGCACCGCCTGGGTGATCTCCTCGAGGTCGGTGAACGTCTCGAGGATGAAGGCGTCGACGCCCCCGTCGCGCAGCGCCGCCAGCTGCTCGGCGAAGATGTCGCGCGCCTCGTCAAACGAGGTCGGGCCGTACGGCTCGAGGCGGACGCCGAGCGGGCCGACCGCACCGGCGACGAGCACCGAGTCACCCGCCGCTTCACGCGCGACGCGTGCCGCAGCATGGTTGATCGTCGCGACTTCGCGCTCGAGGCCGAAGTGCGCGAGCTTGAGGCGATTGGCGCCGAACGAGTTGGTCTCCAGCGCCTCGGCGCCGGCGCGTACATACTCCTCGTGCACCCCGCGTACGAGGTCGGGGGCGCGCAAGGAGAGCTCGTCGTAGCACTGGTTGATGAAGACGCCGCGTGCGTAGAGCATCGTCCCCATCGCCCCGTCGAAGACGACGACGGCGGCTGGGTCGACGAGGCGCTCACGCAGCGAGTCGCGCGCGCTCATGCGAAGTCGGGGAAGGGGGACGCGTCAGGCACGCCCGGACAATGCGCGCAGGTCGTGCTCGACAAGGTTTGCGTCGATAAGGAACTTGGCCGCCCAGTTGGGGAGCTCCCAGGTGAGGTATCCGCCGTCACACGGGAGCGATCCCTTCACGCCGCCCACCACGCCCGGGTCGCCCGAGCGCCGGAGCGTGCGCCGGACGAACGCATTCGTCTTGTAGGCCGACTCGGCGAGCGACGTGTCGCCGGTAAGCTGGGAGAGGACTAGCCAGCAGTGGGCGATCTGCACGCTGCCGGTGAGGCAGACCCAGTCGGCGGCGGCGCTCCAGTCGCTTCCCAGTCGTCCCGGAAGCCGGCCGTCAGGCGCAAGTGCCGATTGCGCCCCGCGCGCGCAGCGGAGCGCCGAGTCGAGGAAGTCGGCGTCTCCGGTGAAGCGATGCGCCTCGAGGACACCGCGGAGGACGTAGCCGATGGTATGCGTGAGCGGATGCTTCGGATCGTTGAGGCAGTTCTCGGCGAACCAGCCGTTCTTGCGCTGCTTCGACATCGCCCACCGCACCTGCCGGTTGGCCGCGTCGACCCACGCGGTGTTCGGCTCGACGCGTGCCGCCTCGTACAGCCCCCACGACACGTGCGTCTCGTACGCCTTGTCGCTCGGCTTGGCGAAGGGGGTGCGATACTTGCGCCAGCAACCGTCGGGATCCTGCGAGTTGGCGAGCCAGTCGGCGGCGCGCCGCATCGGGACGCGGTAGGGATCGCCGAACGCCTTCGCACCCGCGGCGAGGCCGAGGAGGATCTGCCCGGTGTTGAAGGTCACCGGAACGCGGGGCGTCGCGTCGACGAGCCCGCCCTGGAATCCCCCTTCGGGGAACTGGATGGAGACGAGCCAGTCGAGCATGCGACGCGCACGGGCGGCGAGCGTCGGATCCCCAAACCGTTCACTGCAGTCGATGAGCGTGGGGACGATGTAGCCCGTGGTCTCGGGATATGAAGACGACCACCCGTCGATGAGCGAGAAGTGTCGCGCCACGCCGTCGTCGCCGAGCTTCGTGCGGTCCTGCGCGCGCCCGATCCAGGCGAGCGCGGCGTGGACGGATGCTTCGATTCCCGGGTCGTCTTCGAATGGCATGGCGCGGTCGCGCGCGCGTTCGTGCCGGGCGAGTGGGGAGAGTCGCTGTTCCGCGAGGAGGCGACGGGCAATTCGTACGAGTGGTCGGATCATGGGACCATCCAATGACGCATCGCGCGACAGTAAGCGCGTCGCACGCGGGTTTTCATGTATGGAGCGGGGACGTTCACGATTTCCCCGAATCGGCGAGCGGTGCCCCGCGCTCTGGAGAGGCGCCGGGAAGCTGAGACGCATCGGTCGCACTTCCGCGCACCGCGTAGTACTTCGCCTCGGGATGATGCACGATCATTGCAGCTGTCGACTGCTCCGGGACGAGTTGGAATGCCTCGGTGAGGGAGAGCCCGATCGCATCGGCGGGTAGGAGCGAGAAGACGGTAGCGTGGTCGTCGAGGTCCGGGCAGGCGCCGTACCCCCACGAGTATCGCTTCCCCTGCGTCGAATCGATGGCGAATTCGCTGCGGATGCGCCGGTGCAGCCACTCCGCCGTCGCCTCTGCCGCCTCGACCGCCAGGCCGTGCGCGTAGAAGGCCTCGGAGTAGTCCCCGCGTCCTTGAAGAAGCTCAAAGCGACGCGTTGCCTCCGCGCCGACGGTCACCGCCTGCAGCGCGATCACGTCCATCTCCCCCGACTCTACCGAGCGGAAGTAGTCCGCCAGGCACAATCGGTCACGCCCTTCCTGACGCGGGAAGTGCAGGCGGGCGATCTCGCGTCGCGTCCCCGCGTCCGATTCGAAGGCGTCGGGGTCGTAGATGATCACGTCGTTCCCCTGCGACTGCGCTGGATAGTAGCCGTACACCGCCTGGGGGACGATCCACCCGTCTCGCGCTGCCTCGGCGGACAAACGGGCGAGAGCAGGTTCGAACTCGTCACGCACGGCCGACTGGTATGCCTCACCCGAGCCTCGTCCCCCCCACTGGAGACGATACAATTCGTCGAGGTCGAGGAGCGCGAGGACCTCGGCGAGCGGGATGTCGCGGAGGATGCGCGTTCCGAAAAATGGCGTGGACGGGATGGAATTCGCGGCGGAGACATCGCTCCGTGCGCCACCCGCATCACCGCGCCCCATGTCCTTGCCAACAGCGGTGTGCAGGAAGATGTCGGCGCGTGCATCGGCTGCCGCCGCGTCGATGAAGCCGGCACGCGCGGCGGGGTCCTGCAGGCGATCCATCGTCTCCAGCCCCTCGAATGCGTCCTTGCAGTAGAAGACGCCGCTGTCGTAGGCGCGCTCGCCGTCGACGAAGAGGGCGCGGCGCCCGAAGCGCCGGTTGATCGCCGCCCCGCCAATGAGGACCGGGATCTTCAGCCCGCGACGGTCGAGCTCCTGCACGCACAGCGGCATTTGCTTCGACGTACTCACGAGGAGCGCCGAGAGGCCGATGGCATCGGCATCGACCTCGATCGCCTTCTCGATGATCGTGTTGACCGGGACCTGCTTTCCGAGATCGAAGACGGTGTAGCCGTTGTTGGCGAGGATCGTGTTGACGAGTGACTTGCCGATGTCGTGCACATCGCCGTAGACCGTCGCCAGCACCACGCGCCCCTTCGTGTACCCCTCCTGCTTCTCGAGGAATTGCTCGAGGTGCTTCACCGCCTTCTTCATCACTTCGGCGGACTGCAGCACGAACGGGAGGATGAGTTCACCCGCGCCGAACTTGTCGCCAACGTCCTTCATGGCAGGGAGGAGGACGTCGTTGAGAACCTCGACGGGGCGTTCTCGGACTCCCGCGGCATCGAGCGCCGCCTCGATCCCCTCCTTCTTGCGATGCACGACCATCCAGTGCACGCGCTCCTCGGGCGACATTCCGTCGGTAGGGTCGCCCCGCGTTGCCTGATTCTCGTCTTCTCGTCTTCCCGTCTTCTCAAAACTCTCAATCAGCCGCTGCAGGGCGTCCGGCCGACGGTTGAACACCAGATCGTCGGCGAGCGCCCGCTCTTCGTCGGATATCTCCGCGTACGGCGTGACGTGCGCGGGATTCACGATGGCTGCGTCGAGTCCCGCCTGCACGCAATGGTGCAGGAAGACCGAGTTCAGCACCGCACGCGCCTGCGGGGCGAGCCCGAAGCTCACGTTCGACACGCCGAGGATCGTCAGGACGCCCGGTAATTCGCGTTTGATGAGCCGGATCCCCTCGATCGTCTCGTGCGCCGAGTCGATCCATTCGGCATCGCCGGTGGCGAGGGTGAACGTCAACGCGTCGAAGATGAGGTCCGCCGGCTGCATCCCGTATTCGTCGACGACGATGTCGTGGATGCGCCGTGCGACCTCGAGCTTGCGGTCGCGCGTCTTCGCCATCCCCACTTCGTCGATGGTGAGGGCGACGAGGGCGGCGCCGTGCGTGATCGCCAGCGGGACCACGCTGTCGATGCGCGCCCGCCCGTTCTCCATGTTGATGGAGTTGATGATCGCCCGCCCCGGGATGTGTTCGAGCGCGGCCTGGATCACGCTCGCCTCGGTCGAGTCGATCATGATCGGCGGTTCGACCGACATCGAGAGGAGCTTGGCGACGCGCGACATCTGCTCGGCTTCGTCGCTGCGCTCGGTCAGCGCGACGCAGAGATCGAGGACGTGCGCGCCCGACTCCGCCTGCTCGCGCGCGACCTCGAGGATCCCTTCGTAGTCGTCCGCCAGGAGCAACCGCTTGACCTTGCGCGACCCCTGCGCGTTGACACGCTCGCCGACGAGGAGCGGGGGCGGGGACTGGTGTAGCGTGATGGCGCGCATCGCCGAGGAGACGCGCGGGACGGCGTGGTGGTGGGCCTGGTGGTGTGCGTGCGAGGAAACGGTACGGGTCGCGCTGGAATGATGAGGTGGGTCGGTCGGTGAGGTGGCAGATTTGCTTTTGGGGGGGGCCCCCCGCGCTCCATCTCCCGCTTCCCCCGACACTTCGCGCTCCACGCCCCCTCCCGCCCGCACGCCTAACGCATCCACCGCCCCGCAGATCGCCGCCAGGTGCTCCGGCGTCGTTCCGCAACACCCCCCGACGATACGCACGCCAAAGTCACCCACGAACTCGGCGAGCATCGTCGCCATCGGCCCGGGTTCGAGCGGATAGACCGCGTCTCCGGTCCCGGTGTTGAGCGGCAATCCCGCGTTGGGAATCACCGAGATCGGGCGCCCTGCGTGCTCCGACAGGTAGCGCACCGGCTCGCGCATGTGCTCCGGCCCGGTCGAGCAATTGAGCCCGATCACGTCGACGCCGAGCGACTCGAGTGTCGTCATCGCGCTGGCGATGTCGGTCCCGAGGAGCATGCGCCCGCTCACGTCGAGCGTCACCTGCGCCTGCACCGGGACGCGGTACCCCAACTCGCGAAAGAGTGTCGCGAAGCCAGCGAGCGCCGCCTTGACCTCGAGGATGTCCTGCGACGTCTCGATCAGGAGGACGTCGACGCCCCCCTCGACCAGGTACTTCGCCTGCGTGTAGTAGTCCCTGCTCAACTCGGCGAACGTCACGCGCGACAGCGCGGGGTCGCTGCTGGAGGGGAGCATCCCCGTCGGCCCGATCGATGCGGCGACGAAGCGTGGACGCTCCGGCGTCGCGAATCTATCGCAGGCGGCGCGCGCGATGCGCGCGGCCTGCACGTTGATGTCACGGACCTTCTCGAGGAGTCCCCACTCCTCCAGGCGTCGCGGGGTCGACTGGAAGGTGCACGTCTCCACCACGTCGCACCCGACGGCGAGGAACGACTCGTGGATCGATTGGATCACATCGGGGCGCGTGAGCACGAGGTGATCGTTGCACCCTTCGAGCGCCTTGCCGCCGTAGTCGTCGGCGCTGAGGTGATGACGCTGGATGTTGGTCCCCATCGCCCCGTCAAAGACGAGGACACCGCGCGCGAGGGCGTCGAGGTATCCACCGCGCACGGGGAGTCGGGCAACGTTCAGGGGAGCGCTCACCGGGACCTCAGAAAAAAGCAGCCCGGCACAGGGGGGCGCCGGGCAGGCGCTTTAGCGGATTGTTTAACGTGGCCGCAAGTTGCCGGGAAATCGCCACGAAGCATCGATTGTCGTGCGGCCTCAATCGCATTGGAGCCCGTCAGCTACCGGGTGGAGGAATAGCGGGGGTCGACCCACGGGGCAAGCGGTCAGGCGCAAGCGCTCGGTGCCAGCCGCTTCCAACTCGTACCTTCTACTATGCGCGTCGCTCGGGTGGGCTATCGAAACTCACGCGCCCACTCTCGTGCGCACGCGCGCTCACATACTGCGCCAGCGCCAGCAGTCGATGCCGCTCCAGCGGGAGCGAAAGATCGGCGAGCGTCTGACGCGAGAGCGAACGAGGCCGCGACATCGTCTCTCCTTCATCGCTCGTGGTCCGATAGAGCACGTAGGCGCCCCCCGATGCCAGATGGATCCGCCCCACGCGCGAGCCACCATCATCCATCACCGCCGACCGATGGAGCACGGCGAGCAGCGGCGGCGTCTTCTGCGCGATCTCTTCCGCCTCGTCGATCGAATGGGCGATGCGCACCCGGTGCCCGCCTCCGGCGAGCAGCTGGGTGAGTCCCTCCAATAACGATTCGTCCGTTCCCACGAGCAGTATCACGAGTGTCTACTCCTCCGCTGCCAGCCGCGTCACCGCGGCGGCATCGATTCCGTGGACCTCGACGACCTTGTTTCGCGACGAGTGCCCGACGACTATGCGGACGGCTCCTCGCGCCACACACAGCGCCGACGCGAGAAACTCCACGAGCGCGTCATTCGCTGCTCCCTCTACCGGCGGCGCCTGCAACCGAATCTTGAGCGCCCCAGCATGACTCCCGGCGACCGCATTCCGCGACGCCCGCGGAATCACGCGGACCGGAAATCGTACAACGCCTTCGCGAACGTCGACCGTGACCGCACTCACGCCAACCCGACGACAAATCCCTCGACGAGCCCGAGCAGCAGATACGCGATGATCGGCGTGATGTCGATCATCCCGATCGTCGGGACGATCTGCCGCAATGGACGGAGTATCGGCTCGGAGATCGTGAAGGCCCAGCGAACCCAGCGGGAATAGGGAGAGATGCGCACCCACGAGATCACCACGCGCACGATGATGGCGATGCGCATGATGCCGAACGCCAGGCTCAGGAGCATGCGGACGATGCCCCGTGTCCCCGCCTGCGACGCGAGGTAGAACTCGGCGAGCTGCGAGCGCAGGAAGTCGAAGAGGCTCAGCACGATGATGCCGATCACCACGACGGCGGCGAGCGCCCACCACGGCGCATTCGTCGGGACCCCTCCCGCGCGCACGATGCGCTCCTCGACCGGCGCCATCAGCGGTTCCACGCTCTGACGGAAGAAGCGCGCGACCGGACTGAATGCGTTGATGCGCCGCGTGCGCACGAGCCAGTCGATCAGGCAGACGACGCTCAGCGCCACGAAGAGCGCGAAGAAAACGGTCCGGAGGATGTCCCGGACGACGTCGAGCGAAGCGAGGAATACCGGCACGTGCGAAAGCTCGCGACGTGCACACCGTGCTTCAAGCGTTGGGCGCGAAGCGATACGGAGAATGTGTGGCGTTTGGTGGCGACGATCCCCATCGCACAAACAGCGGCGCGACGAGCGCCCCCGCCGCGGAGCCGACCACGAGCCCTCCCCACTCCCACGCGGATGCCGGGACGAAGTGCGCCCACGAGGGGATCAGCAGGAGCGCTGCGGCTTCGAGCTCAACGCCGATGAGCCACCAACGGTTGAACGCTTGGATGCGGAGCGCGGTCGACGCGAGCGTCTTCGCGGACGTCGCTCGCTCGTCGCCGCCTCTCGTGAGCGTTCGCTCATTCCTGCGCCCCTGCGCCCCCCACACCGCCGCAGGGAAGAACAACGCCGCCAGCCACAACGCATCGATCCACCCGTCGCTCGGCCGCAGCGGATGATCGAAGATCAGGAAGAAGGTCCAGCCAAGGGAAACGGCGAAGGGAATCTCGACATGGCGCACGCCGCGCGAGCTGTGCACGGTGGCATACCAGTGGTTGTTGTGCAGTCCGGCGTAGGCGATCACGCGCTCCCCGGCCGGCGGGAGCGCATCGGGAAGGGCGATCCCCGGCAGCCGCAACAGCCAATCGCGCATGGCGAGCCGCGTCCGGAAGACGAGGTCCGTCCCGCGCGCCCCGACCAGCAGCACCTCCTGCAACCGACTCCCGGCTCGCGCGATCGCCGATAGGCGCGCGGGAGGATCGCCCGTCGTGAAATCGACCAGCGCTCGTGTCTCCCCGCCAACGATGCGCTGCCGCAACGGCTCGCTTTCGGGGACGAGGTCGTACGGAATCGGAATGTCGTTCACCTCGAAGCGATGTACGGTGCCGCCATACGGCTCGAAGGTGAGCTGCTGTGGCGTCCACTGTCCCCACATCCCCATGTCGGGGACGGCGGGACGGAGGAGCGCAGCGGTCGCCGCCATCACGCTCACCGCGAAGAGCGCGGAGAGGATCGCCAGCACACGCGCCACGCGCGGCGGTGGCGCGAGCACCGTGCGCCAGTGCACCCCGAGGAGCGCGCCGATCGCGCCGCCGGCGGAATTCGTGAGCACGTCGGAGAGCGTCGCGTCGCGTCCGGGGAGGAGCGTGTATTGCACCGACTCCACCAGCAGCGTCGTGCAGATCGCGATCGCGATCGTACTGCGCACCCGCACGCCGGCGAACACCAGCGCGAGCCCCAGCGGTACGAACAAGGCGACGTTGAGCGTGACGTCGACCGCGCCGAGGTCGCCGCACACGAGGCAGGTGATCGGGACCGGAAAGAGTGGGCGCGGCGCGGGACGAAGGGTGAGCGCCGCAATGAATGCGAAGGCAAGCGCTGGCCCGATCCATCGGCGGACCGCAACGCCTAACGGCGATGTGCTCACTCGCTGAAGCGAGTAGCGTTGCGGTACGTCTCGAGCGCGCGGCAGGCGCCGTCGTCGTCGGCGGCGTCGGTCGAGTCGCGAAGCCGGAGGACGTACGTGTTGCTGGGAAAGGCGCGCAGCACGACGAAGTCCTTGCACGCGCTCGCCAGGAGGCGGTCATGCTGCGCCGCACGCAGCCCCACCGTGGTCGCAACGGTATAGCGCGCACCGGCAGAGCGAAGGTAGGGGGCGAGCGAGAGCGAATCCTCCTGCAGCGCGCGATCCTGATTGATCGTCACGCGCCCCGAGTGCATGTAGAAGCCGCGCTCCTTGTTCACGAAGAACACTGCGTTGCTGGGCGTGGAGTCACGCACCCAGCGCGCAGCCTTGAGGTAGTCCCGGTAGCTGGCGTCCCAGCAGCTGCTGTTGACCGGATCGCCCCGGTCGCAGGCGAGGGCGCTCCGAAGGCGCGTGCCATTCAGCTGCGCCGCCCCGGCGATCAGGCTGACGGAGATCGCCGCAATCCCCCATGGGCGCAGGCGTGGCGCGAACCGGCGCGCGACCCAATCGACCCCGACCAGCATCGCCGCGATCAGGAACGGCACGAGCGGATTGGCAAAGCGCTCGACCGCATAACGCCACACGAGGAGCAGCGTCCCGTAGCACAACGTGACCAGCGCGGCGAACGTCCACCGTCGCAACATCACGAGGACGCCGACACCGCCCAATCCCACCAGTGCCACCAGCGACAGGATGTTGTCGATCGGCGTATGCGGGATCGCGGGGAACGCCAGCACGAACGGCAAGACAACGTTCGTTAGGCGGCGCGCCCGCGCCGGAAGCCGCGTGAGCTGGTCGACGATGAAGTTCGTGCGGGGACGTCCGGCCGCTGCCGCGCTCCCCGTCCCGGGCGAGACCACCGCGACGTACAGGCGACGCTGCTGCGCCTCGGGAGCCACGAGCGTCCAGGCGGTCCACGCCCCGACAGTGCACAGCGTCGCCACCGCAAAGATCGCGACGCGGCGATAGCGACGGCGCAGGAGCCAGTAAAGTCCAAGCGCCGGAAGCAGGAAGAGTCCCGCCGATCGAGTCAGCGCCGCGGCGATGATTGCCCCGCCGGCGACGACCGAGAAGCGCCCGTCCTCGTCCTCTCGCGTGAGCGCCCACACGCCGAGCGCCATCAAGAGCTTGAACGGCGCCTCGGCCATCACGTGCGCGCTGTCCCACACCGTCATGGGATTGATGGCGAACAGCACCGCGGTCACCAGCGCGATCTTTTCCCCGAGGTGGCGCCGCGCCGCGAGGAACACGAATACCATCGTCGCCACCGCGAACAGCATGTTGAGCACGAGGAGCCAGTCGGTGGCGTCGGAGAAGGGCCAGCCGAGGAGCGCGATGATCAGCGGGTAGCCGGGAGGGAAGCGCGCATGGATCGGCGCGACGACGTCTTGCACCTCGCGGTAGCCGAAGTGCCGCAGCTGTTGCGCAAGGAGGATGTAGGCCGCGTCGTCCTCGCCCCACGACAGCGCGGGGATGCGGGTAAACCAGGCCAGGAGCACATGCGCCAGCGCCCCCGCGCCGAGCACGGTGAGCGCGCGGCGCCCTACAGGGGCGCGCGGTGCAGGGGCGTCAGGCGAGATCTTCCAGCGCATCGAGCAGGAGTGACGACTGCCGGCTCCGGTCGTAGCGACCGTCGGCGTTGAGGGGTGTCGGGCGCTCCCCGGCACGAAATGCGCGATAGCGGGTCGCGATTGCGTCGGCGACGCCGTCGACGTCGTGCGGTTCCAGCACATCGGCGCCGGTGTTGCGCAGGAGCATTTCGGTCGCGGTGCCGGTGTCGGCGATGATCAGGGGCCACGCCGCCAGCTGCACGTACTCGAACACCTTGCCCGGAATCGAGTGCACGTGCTGTTGCGGAAGCAGGACGACCATCGCCGAGGACTGGATCAACTTGAGCGCCTCGGCGCGCGGGCGACGACGTTCGACGACGGTGAAGTCGGCGACTCCGCAGTCGGCGGCGAGCGCGCTGAGCGGGCGCCCTTCGTAGACGTCGTCGCCCATGAAGTGGATGTGCAAGTCGCCGGGAGCGAGCGCAAGACGTTCGACCACTTTCGCAACCGCGCGAAAAAGGATGCGCGGATCACGTCCCGAGTAAAGCGATCCGGTGTGCGAGATGATGAACGACGGTCCGAGCTCTCCCGCCGGCTGCACGTCGGCGTCGGCACCGTTCATGATCGTGATGATGCGCGAGGCTCTCGCGGGATAGCGCTCCGACATCATCGCGCGGCACGAGTCGGTATTCACTACCACCAGCGAGGCCCGCTCCACCGTGCGTCGTTCGTCCGCAGCGGTGAGGGAGCGCCACGTGTCGCCTCGCAACTCGGGGGGCTCCACATCGTCGGAGAACCACGGGTCGCGCAGGTCGATAACGAGCGGGCGCGCCGATGCGAGCGCGATCTCGCGCGCGGCGTCGTGGGCGAAGTGCGGTGGGCCGGAACTGACGATCGCGTGGTATTTCGTCTCCTTCGACAGGGCGATGCCCACCTGCGCGACGCGCTCGGCCCAGTCGTTCCACTGCGCGAAATGGACGCGCGCGCGATAGGCGCGCAGTACGCGTCCGAGCAATCCCGGCTGCGCGGCGCGCCCCTGGCCCGAGCCGGCCGTCGACGGCGCGACCGGCGCTGCGGTTGACGGAGAAGTGCCGTTGCTCCCTCCGCCACGTAGCATGCGGCGCACCTTCGCCTCGGCGCGCTGCACCGGGACGTCACGAAGAGGGACATCGTAGAGCCGTGCACCTGGCGGGACGTGGGCAAGCAGGCGTTCGTCGCGCAGCGACGGGTCGGTCGGGTCCATCAGGATCACGTCGATCGTCCACCCGCGCTCACGTGCGGACTCGGCGATCTTCTGCCAGCGCAGCGCGCCGATTTCTGCGCTCGGTGGGTACATCGCCGAGACCAGCAACAAGCGACGCGGTGCCGGCGCGCCGGGCGCCGTGTAGAACGGGTGCGGCTCGGCCGTCGTGATGCGGGCAGTCACCGACGTCACGCGCGAGCGGCGCGCACGCCGGCAATGAGGGCGCGCACGCGTCCGCGATGGAGCGTGAGGAGCGAGGCGCCATAGGCGAGCGCCCCGGCACCGACCTGGAGCCCGAGCCGCACCGCCCGCGGCCATTCGGCGGGGAGCGCCGAACGCGCTCCCCAAACCGCGAGCGCCATCACCACCACGCCGCTGACCGATGCCGAGAGGGCGCGAAGGTATTCGCTCCACGGGAGTTCGACCTGACGGAAGACCGCGTTCGCCATCGGAATAACCACGGCGATCGGGTAGACGAGGATCCACATCGCGGCGATCCCCGCCGTCCCCCACTTGCTCCCGACGTAGAACGCGATCGGCATGACGATGACACCCAGCACGTTGATCCGCATCCCGAGGCGGTTCTGCCCGGTCACGGTCAGCACCTGCGGGAGGATCGGGGCGATGGCCCGGATCGCCGCGGCGACCGCCAGCAGCTGCAACGGGACGACCATCCCGGCCCACTGCGGCCCGAAGACGAGCGGGACGAGATCCTGGGCGATCAGCCCGATCCCTATCGTCGCGGGGAACGTGACCAGCGCCAGCACCTCGGTGATGCGCAACACGTAGCGACGGAGCGCTGCCTTGTCGTTCTGGGCCGCCGAGAGCACCGACGGCGTCACGCGCCCCACCATGCTCACGATCTTCTCGAGCGGCGTGCTCGTGAGGTCCCACGCCACGCGGTACACGCCCATGAGGTCCTTGCCGAAGACCTTGCCGGCGACGAAGAAGTCGGCGTTCTGGTAGCCGTACCAGGCGAGGCGCGAGAAGATCGTCTGCTGGCTGAAGGTCACGGCCGGGCGTATCGACGCCCAGTGCGGCTTCTTGAACGGGACGCGAACCAGCCGCAACACCCCAATCGTCGACAGCAGGGCGCCAAGGATGGCGCTGAGCACGAGCGTCCAGTAGCGGAAGCCGAAGTACGCGAAGAAGACGGCGCCCGCCGCCAGCGACACCGCCTGCAAGCCATCGTTGAGGGCCAGGTCGCGGAATCTCATGTCGCGCTGCAGGATCGCCTGCGGCACCACGCGCGCCCCGGTGATCACGAAGATCGACGACATTGCGATCACCACCATCGTCAGCTCGGGGGCGTTGAAAAACCACGCCAGGACCGGCGCCGCCAGGCACGACACGAGGAAGCTCGCGAAGCCGAACATCATCGAGAGCGCATTGATCTGCGCGTGCTCGTCCTCGGAGAGGTCGCGCATCGCCACGATCGTCGTCCCGATCCCGAACTCGCTCAGCATCGTCACGATGCCGAGGTAGATGCTGGCCAATCCAAAGAGCCCGTAGTCCGCGGGGGTGAGGAGGCGCACGACGATGAGCGTGCTCGCCCAAGTGAAGATCTGGGTGAGCCAGCGCACCGATCCCATCCAGGCCACGCCCTTGGCCAGCGACTTGTCGAGTGTCTTGCGCTCGTTCTCCCTTGCGACTGGCGGAGTGTCGTTCGACGCCCCCGCGGCGCCACCGCCGCTCCCGGCGAGCGCCACCGCGGGTTGAGACGGAGTAGGTGCGGAATCCGTCTGATTCATGCGCTGACGCTCGCGAGATGCACGCCATACGGCGCGTCGCACCGCTCCGGCGCATGCGCTACGTTCCTTCCGGACCCAACCAAACGATCACGCACTGCTATGAAAGTCCTCGTTGTTGCGGGTGCTCGTCCCAACTTCATGAAGGTCGCGCCCATTCTCAACGCGCTCGAGCGCGCAGGTCATGCGCGCATCTTCGTGCATACCGGCCAGCACTACGACGCATCAATGTCCGATGCGTTTTTCCGCGACCTCGGGCTCCCCATCCCCGATCGCCACCTCGGCGTCGGCTCCGGATCACACGCGCGGCAGACCGCTCGCGTGATGGAAGCCTTCGAACCCGTCCTCGAAGAGACGCGCCCCGACTGGATTGTCGTCGTCGGCGACGTGAACTCCACGCTCGCCTGCGCCCTGGTCGCCTCGAAGCTCCGGGGCTCCATCGGATGCCGCATTGCGCACGTCGAGGCTGGTCTCAGAAGCAACGACTGGGCCATGCCGGAGGAGGTGAACCGTGTCCTGACCGACCGGCTGAGCGATCTTCTCCTCACCCCGTCGCACGACGCCGAGCCGAATCTGGAGCGTGAGGGGATCGAGGCGTCGCGCGTGGTCTTCGTCGGAAACGTCATGATCGACTCGCTCCTCCGCATGCTCACGCACGCGCAGGCGCTCAAGATTCCCGGCTCGCTGGGGCTCGAGGACGGGAAGTACATCGTCTCGACGCTACATCGCCCCTCGAACGTCGACGACCAGGCGCAGTTGCAGGTGATCCTGACCGCCTTCCACGCGCTCGTTCAGGACCACCCCATCGTCCTCCCGATGCACCCGCGCACGCGCGAACGGGTGCGCGCCTTCGGACTCGAGCGGATGCTGGAGCCGCTCCGCGTCCTCGAACCGCTCGGCTACACCGAAATGCTCGGGCTGCAGGCAGGGGCGGCCGCCGTTCTGACCGACTCCGGTGGAATTCAGGAAGAAAGCACCGTCCTCGGCGTTCCCTGCGTTACGCTGCGCGAGTCGACCGAGCGCCCGGTAACTGTCACCGAGGGGACGAACCAACTCGCCCCTTGGCCGCTCACCGCCGACGGAATCGTCGCGTCGGCACGCGACGCACTCGCCCGCGGGCGGGTGGGGATCGGCGCTCGCGCCCCCGAAGGGTGGGACGGGAAGGCCGGCGAACGAATCGTCTCGGCGCTTGCCGCGACGATGACGCGCGGGTAGTCGAGCGCCGAACCGAAATGGCGGCAGGGCGACGGTTACTTCGACGCGTTCTCTGCCGGCTCCTGCATCCCCTCGGGGTGCTCCCGCAGCCACTCCCACAGCTTCGCGATCCCGTTCGGAAGCGGAACCGTCGGCTCGTAACCCAATATCTCGTGCGCGCGATCGAGCGAGGCGAGTGAGTCGCGCACGTCGCCGCCGCGCGGCGGCTTGTGGTGGAGGGCCACTTCCTTTCCTGTCACTTCACTCACCAGCCGCACCAGGTCGAGCAGCGATGTCCGCTGACCGGCACCAACGTTGACCATCCAGCCGCTCACCTTCGCCGCGGGACCGGTCGCGGCGAGCATGTTGGCGTGGATCGCGTTGTCGACGTAGGTGAAGTCGCGCGTCTGGAGCCCGTCGCCAAAGATCCCCATTGGGACGCCGCGCACCGCGGCGCTGAACAGGGCGGGGACCACCGCTGCGTACGGGCCGTACGGGTCCTGCCGCGGGCCGAAGATGTTGAAGTAGCGGAGCGCGACCCCTTCGATCAGACCGGCGCGCGCGTAGGACAGCACGTACATCTCACCCGCCAGCTTCGCCGCGGCGTACGGCGAACGCGGGAGCGGCTCCATCGTCTCGATCTTGGGGAGCGTTGGCGTGTCTCCATACGCGGACGATGACGCCGAGTAGACGATTCGGCGGACACCCGCCGCGCGAGCGGCCTCGAGAAGATTGATCGTCGCCGTGACGTTGTTCTCGTGGCACCCCATCGGGTCCACGAGCGAGCGCGGGACGCTGGGGAGCGCGGCGACGTGGAAGATCACCTCGATCCCGTCGGTCACCTTGGCGCAGGTGGCAGGGTCGCGAAGGTCGCCCTCGATGAACTCGAAGTCGCCGTCGAGCCCCTCGACGTTTCGGCGGAAGCCGGTCGACAGGTTGTCGACCACTCGCACCGGGTGTCCGCGGGAAAGGAGGTGACGGGTGAGGTTGCAGCCGATGAAGCCGGCGCCACCGGTGACCAGGGCTCGAAAAGGAGACGACATTCGAAGGGGAAATACGCTCGAGGAAGAACGATTGGGCTTATCGGTCGACTGCGTCGGCAATCCTCGGACCGCCGCAAACCCGTAGACGTCTGATGCGCAGGTCCCGCCACAATTGAGAGCACGTCAACACGGTCGCGAGCGGTGCCAGAGTTGAAATCGACAGACATCGCGTCGCGTGCCACAACTTATGGGATCGTCGCTACACCTTGAACGGATTCCTCCCTTTTTCGCCGCGGAGATCAAGAAGCGCTGGGCGGCTACTCACGATGAACAGCATTCCGCGCTCTGACGCGAGGGCATGATTCGTGAGAATAGCCGCGCGCATGTTTCGACTGAACGAAAAGCGGCCAAGCGCTATGATACAAACGAGTTACGGACCCGATAGCTTCAACGTCCCACTTGACGGCGATCTGGAGTCTGCATGCCGGCTTTCACCTCGCAATTGTCTGAGGCTGTGTTCGTACTCTTTCTGAGTTGCTCTCTGGCGGTCTTTCTAATCTGGGGAGGATATCCGGCGTTCGTCGCCCTCCTCGCGGCAGCGCGCAAACAAGACCTTCGTCCGCTCGAGGCTGAGCGCGCTACCGTCACCGTCGTGATCGCCTCCGCGGATTCGCTGGACGTCGTCAACGCTCGAATTCGCGACGTTCTGCTCGCCGACTACCCGGCGGATTTACTCGATGTGATCGTGGCCGTTGATCACCGGGCGGAGTTGAGAGAGCGCGAAGAGTACGTTGCCGATGCGCGTGTGTCCGTGATTCGCGGAGACGCGCCGGGTGGAAAAGCGGCCGCGCTGAATGCTGGAGTACGCCAAGCTCGAGGAGAGCTCCTAATCTTCACCGACGCCGCGCAGAGATTTGCTCATTCCACCATACGGGTTCTCGTTGATGCACTCGCCGATCCTCGGCTTGGAGCGGTCTCCGGCGCGCTGCAATTGAAGCACGACGGCCGCAGTGCATCGCTCCCGCAACGATATTGGGCATATGAGAAATGGTTGCGAGAGAATGAGGCGAAGGTTCACTCCGCGGTCGGCGTGACAGGCGCCGTTTACGCGTTGCGACGCGATTGCTGGCGCCCGCTGCCGGCGGGGTTGATCCTCGACGACGTGTACGTGCCGATGAGCGTCGTACTTCGCGGGCTGCGGGTAGGATTCGAGCCCTCGGCGCGTGCATTCGACGATCGAGTATTCACCGCCTCTCAGGAGTTGCGGCGCAAGGCACGCACCCTAACGGGAGTGCTCCAACTCTGCGCATGGCTACCGACGGTTCTCGTGCCGTGGCGCAACCCGATCTGGGCGCAGTTTGTCTTTCACAAACTTCTGCGGCTGCTGACTCCTTACCTGCTCCTTGGCGCTGCGGTGGGGCTGGCGGGGTGGGGGAGCGCGTGGCTGGCAGCCGTGGCTCCGGATGCCGCAGCGCCCCTCGCGTCGGTGAGCATCCTGTTGGGTGCGCTGTTGTTCCTTGCGAGTCGTTCGCTTCGACACGCGGTGCAGATGGCCGTCGCGCTTCAAGTGGCGGTAGTACGAGCGACGCTAAACGGCCTTCGCGGAGAGTGGGATGTCTGGCGTCGTTAGTCCTGTCGTTCGATCTCTTCGAGTGACTGAATCGTCCGGACGCGTGCATCAGACCTGCCCATGATCGGGCGACTGAAGCACGCGGTTCTCGGACTTAGCGGGCGTTTCGGACTTACGGAAACCGTTCGCACGTCGACCTGGCGCCGCGATCGGTTATTGATCCTTTGCTACCACGGCGTTTCGCTCGATGACGAGCACGAGTGGAACCCGCTCCTGTACATGCCGCAGGACTTTTTGCGACGACGACTGGAGCTGCTCACCCGGGGCGGATATGCAATCCTGTCGCTGGACGAGGGAATTCGGAGATTGCGCGAGCGAACCCTTCCGCAGGCGGCCGTCTGCCTCACGTTCGACGACGGGGCGTACGATTTTTTCGCGCGCGCGTATCCCGTTCTGCGTGAGTTCGGCGTCCCTGCGACCGTGTATCAAACGTCCTACTATGCGGATTTCGAGCGGCCAGTGTTCGATGTCATGGTATCGTACCTCCTTTGGAAGGGACGAAGAGATCGAGTTTCGCTCGAACGCTTTGTCCCTGGCCTGGGAACGCTCGATCTCCTCGACGCCGCCGCTCGAGGGAAGGCACATCTCCGCATACTGCGTCACGCGGCAGAGCAGGAGCTCACTGGCGAAGAAAAGGATCAACGGCTTGCTGCGCTTGCCGACCTTCTCGGCGTCGATTTCGAGGCGCTTCGAGCGCGACGCCTTTTGCACATCATGCAGCCGGACGAAATTCGAGAGCTCGCCGCGCGTGGGATCGATTTCCAGCTTCACACGCATCGGCACCGCACGCCCCGCGAACGCCTCGCATTCGACGCGGAGATCTCCGAGAATCGCGCGTGGCTCGCGCGAGTTACCGGGCACGAAGCGCACCACTTCTGTTATCCCAGTGGCGTCTACCGAAGCGAGATGCTCCCGTGGCTCACCGCGGCAGACGTGCGCTCGGCCACCACATGCGATCCTGGCCTTGCGACGCCGAGTTCATCTCCGCTTCTACTGCCACGATTCGTCGATAACAGCAAGGTGAGCCAGCACGTGTTCACGGCGTGGGCGAGCGGGGTCGCCGAACTTCTTCCGCGTCGAACACGCCTCGCGCACCCGGAGATCGATGCCGGCTGACCCTAACGAATCCAAGGTCTCCGCAGAAGGAGCGACGCGCCCGCTGCGCGTCGCCCTCGTCGGACCATCGTTGGACATCCTGGGAGGTCAGGCTGTCATCCTGGACCGGCTTCGCCAGAAGATGGAGACAGTACCTGAGCTCGACGTGAGCTTTGTTCCGGTAAATCCGAGACTGCCGGGCGCGCTGCGTTCGCTGCAGCGCGTCAAGTTTGTTCGCACTGTCGCGACCTCGATCGCCTATGTCGCTTCGCTTCTACGCCGAATTCGACACGTGGACGTTGTTCACGCCTTTTCGGCATCATACTGGTCGTTCCTCCTCGCTCCCGTACCCGCAATGCTGGTCGGGAGAATGTTCGGCAAGGCCGTCGTTCTGAACTACCGGAGCGGCGAGGCAGCGGATCATCTCGCACGGTGGCGTTCTGCTGTACCACTCTTGCGTTGGGCGCACCAGATCGTTGTGCCGTCCGGATATCTCGTCCAGGTATTCGCGGAGCATGGCTTGCGCGCGCAGTCGATCTTCAATTTCGTGGAGGCGGAACGCATTCCGTACCGCGAGCGCCGGGCGAGGCCGCGACGGTTTCTCTCGAATCGCAATCTCGAGCCGTTGTATAACGTGGCGTGCACGATTCGCGCATTCGCCGCCCTGCAAGCCGACATTCCTGACGTTGAACTCGTAGTCGCGGGCGACGGTTCAGAGAGGGGATCGTTAGAACGCCTGGTCGAGCAGCTCGCGCTGCGAAACGTGCGGTTCCTGGGACGAGTTCCGCCTCACGAGATGCCCGCGTTGTACGATTCGGCCGACGTCTACGTGAACTCCCCCGACATCGATAACATGCCCAATTCGGTGATCGAGGCGTTTGCGGCTGGCCTACCAGTCGCAACAACGGACGCAGGCGGCATTCCGTTCATCGTTCGTCACGAAGAGAATGGTTTGATGGTACGGTCCGGCGACCACGAGGCACTCGGTGACGCTCTCAAGCGATTAGTGAGCGAGCCAGACTTGGGTCTGGACCTCGCGTCGCGCGCATACCAGGAATGCCTCTCGCTGTATGTGTGGCCTGCGGTGCGCGAAGCCTGGTTGCAGCTGTACGCGCGCGCGCGTGCGGTCGCCATTCACGGGCACGCTGCGCCACAGCCGGGAGCGGCCTGACCGTGCGCGTCGTGCAGCTGGCGGCAAAGCTCCGCGGACGGTCGGTCGCCGAACTGCGCGAGCGCGTCGGGCAGCGCGTGGCGCAGTGGATCGAACGCGCCGGATGGCGCGACCACGGCGAGCCGTCCGATGCCGCGTTCGTCAGGCGCTTGCATCCGGAGCTCCACGATCGCCCCCTCGTTCACCTCACCCGCGCCGTGCGGCACGGGACGCGCCCTCCGTTCTTCGCCGGGGTCGACGACCTCCCGCGCACGGTCGCGCTCATTCGCGAGCGGTGGCCGGCGCGCGTGGCCGAGATCACCCGCGCGGCCGACGACGTCGTGGCCGGGCGCTTTTCGCTGCTGGGGCACCAGCCACTCAGGATCGCCGACCCGATCGACTGGAGCCGCGACTACCTGCGGAATGTCTCGGCGCCCGAGGTGCACTGGAGCCGCATCGACTACCTCGACCCAGCGGTCGCGGGCGACCACAAGCTGGTGTGGGAGCTCAACCGGCATCAGTTCCTCGTCACGCTCGGGATGGCGTACGCACTCACCGGGCGCGAGGTCTACGCCGCGCGCGCCGCGCAGCTGCTGGGCGACTGGCTTGACGCCAATCCGCCGAAGTCGGGCGTGAACTGGGCGAGCAGCCTCGAAGTGGCCTACCGCGCGATTGCCTGGCTGTGGGCGATGCGCCTCCTCGGCCGCGCCTCGTCGTTTGCCTCGCCGCTCCTCGTACGCTGGCTCAAGGCGCTCGAGGTGAGCGGGCGCCACCTCGAGCGCTACCTGTCGACCTACTTCAGTCCGAACACGCACCTCACCGGCGAGGCACTCGGCCTCCTCTACCTCGGAACGCAGCTCCCGGAGTTCGAGGCCGCATCACGCTGGCGCGATCGTGGGTGGGCGATCCTGCAGCAACAGCTGCCGCTCCATGTGCGCGCCGACGGCTCGTACTTCGAGCAGGCGACGTACTACCACCGCTACACGCTCGACATCTACCTGCACGCGCGCATCCTGGCGCACGCCAACGGGCTTGTCGATCTCGCCGGGACGGATGCCGCGCTCGTCCGCCTGTCGTCGTTCCTTGCCTGGACCACGCGCGCCGACGGGACGTTTCCGCTGTTTGGGGACGAAGACGGAGGGCGCCTCCTCTTCCTCGACGGGCGCCCGAGCGACGATGCGCGCTCGCCCATCGCCACGGTCGCGTCGCTCACCGGCGACGAGGAGCTGGCCTACGCCAGCGGTGCAGCAACCGACGAAGTGGCCTGGCTGCTTGGGCCCAGTGGTGTCGGGCGCCTCGATGCCCTCACGCCGCGCGCGCCGTCAGCTGCAGCGCGGGCCTTCCGCGACGGCGGCTTCTTCGTGATGCGCGACGGCTGGGGCGCGGAGGCGTCGGTCCTCACCATCGACTGCGGACCGTTGGGGACGGCGAACGGCGGACACGCGCACGCCGACACGCTGGCCTTCGACCTCGCGATCGGGAATTGCCCGGTCTTCGTCGACGCCGGCACCGTCAGCTACACGACGCTCCCCGCCGAACGCGACCAGATGCGCTCCTCGGCGGTGCACAACACCGTCACCATCGACGGGCGCTCGTCGTCCGAATCGGCCGGAGCGTTCCGCTGGGCGCAGATGACGCCGGGAGTGGTCGATGCGTGGCATACGTCCCCCGCCGGCGCGCTCTTCGAGGGGCATCACGACGGCTACCTGCGCCTTGCCTCGCCGGCCCGCCATCGCCGGGTCGTCCTCGCGGCGCGCGACGGATGGTGGCTCGTGCGCGACGTGATCGAGAGCGACGGGGACGCGGACCACGAGGCCTTCGCGACGTTCCAGTCGCCGCCAGGGCTCGACCTCGCGGCAACAGGTGATACGCTGCACGTGAGCGACGACGGGCGACACGTCGCGACGATGCGCGCGCTCGGCGCGAGCGGGCGCTGGGTCGTCGATGACGGCGTAGCTTCGAGGCGCTACGGATCACGCGACATCGCGCGGCGCGCGCGCTTCGTCTTCACCGCGCGTGCGAAAGGGCGGACGGCGGTCACCTTCGCCATTACCCGCGGCGACAACGTCTGGCGCCTCGCCCACGAAGGCGAAGCGACGCGCGAGGTCATCCGCTTGCAGGCAGCCTCGGTCGAGGACGTGGTCCTCTTCGATGCGCGTGAGGCGGTCGACGGGGTGCGCACCGATGCGCGCGTGGCGTGGGTACGCCGCCGCGCGTCTGATGGCATGGTGGAGTCGCTCCTCACCGTCGGCGGGACGATGGTCGAACTCGACGGCGCCCGACTGGCCGACTCGCACGGGGGCGCGGTGAGCGCGGTCCGCGAGAGCGATGGCTGGCGGGTCGATCGTTCCGACCCACCCCCGGCGCCGCCGCCTCGCCGCGGCGGACAACCCTAACGATAGAGATCGACTGCTCATGTGCGGGATTTGCGGAATCGTCGTCGCCCCCGGGAGTGCGCGCAGCGCCACGCGCGACCTCGTCGTGCGGATGTGCGACAGCATCCGGCATCGCGGCCCCGACGGCGAGGGAGTCTTCCTCGAGCCCGGCGTCGGGCTCGGGCATCGCCGCCTGAGCATCGTCGACGTCGCGCACGGTGCGCAGCCGATGGCCTCGGCCGACGGGCGCTACCAGCTGGTCTACAACGGGGAGGTATACAACCACCCCACGCTGATGCCGCAGCTGCAAGCCGACGGGGTGCAGTACCGCACGCACTGCGACACCGAGACGGTCTTGCACCTGTACGAACGCATGGGGAAGGCGGTGCCGACCGAGTTGCGCGGGATGTTCGCGATCGCCATCTGGGATCGCACCGAGCGCGAACTGTTCCTCGCGCGCGACCGCTTTGGCGTCAAGCCGGTCTACTACGCACATCTTGCCGACGGCTCGCTCCTCTTCGGGTCGGAGATCAAAGCGATCCTCGCGTCTGGTGAGATTCGCGCGCAGCTCAATGAGGGCGCGCTCCCCGACCTCCTCGCCAACTACGCCCCGTCGGGCGATGAGACGCTCTACGCCGGAATCCGCCGCCTCCCCGCAGGGCACACGCTTACCTGGAAGGACGGCGCGATCAGTATCGCCTCGTACTGGGACCTCGAGTTCGCCGAAGGGACGCTCGACGATCGCAGCGAGCCGTCGCTCGTCGAGGAGTACCTCGAACGCTTCCGCGAAGCGGTGAAGGTTCGTCTCATGGCCGACGTCCCGCTCGGGATGTTCCTCTCCGGAGGCATCGACTCGGCGGCGATCACGGCCGCGATGAGCCAGATGGTCGACGAGCCGATCAAGACCTTCTCGGTCGCCTTCGCCGAGCGCGAAGCGAACGAGCTGGCGTACGCGCGCATGGTCTCCGATCGCTACAAGACCGATCACCACGAAGTCGTCGTCTCACCGCAGGACTTCTTTGGGGCGCTCCCGAAGCTCGTCTGGCACGAGGACGAACCGATCGCCCATCCCTCGAGCATCGCGCTCAACTTCGTCTCGCGACTCGCTGCCGAGCGGGTGAAGGTGGTGCTCACGGGGGAGGGGAGCGACGAAACGCTCGCCGGCTACAATCGCTACCGCGTCACGATCTTCAATTCGCGGTTTGGGTCGCGCTACGAATCGCTGGCGCCGGGGGCGCTGCGCGCCGCGGTCAAGGGAGGGATCGATGCGCTCCCCGTCGCCACTGGGCTCCGTCGCAAGCTGGAGCGCACCTTCCTGTATCTCCCGAGCGACCTCGATACGATCTACTTCGACAACTTCGCGGTCTTCGGACGCGCGAGGCAGCACGAGGTCCTTGCACCTGCACTCCGCGATCGACTCGCCGGGATCGATCCGTACGCCGCGCATCACGCCGCGCTCGCACGCACCAACGCGAGATCGCTCCTCAATCGCCTCCTCTACGCCGACTCCAAGACGTACCTGCACGAGCTGCTCATGAAGCAGGACCAGATGAGCATGGCCGCCTCGATCGAGTCGCGTGTTCCGTTCCTCGATCACCCGCTCACCGAGTTCGCCGCTGCGTTGCCGCTCGAGATGAAGCTCCGTGGCGTGACCACCAAGTACATTCTGCGGCAGGCGATGCAGTCGTCGCTTCCGCCGGAGATCCTCAGCCGCAAGAAGATGGGCTTCCCGGTCCCGGTGGGCGCCTGGTTCGCCGGTCCATTCCGCCATCTCATCGACGAGTTTGTCCTCTCGCCGCGTGCTGCCGCGCGCGGGTTGTTCGACATGAACGCGATCTCGTCGATGGCCGACCGCCACATGCGCGGCGAGCAGAAGCATGACCAACGCCTCTGGGCGCTCGTCAATCTCGAGATCTGGCAGCGGATCTTCCTCGACGGCGAGCCGGTCGAGTCCATCTCGCTCGCGCGCTGAGTGCCCGACGTCACGACATGCACATCCTCTGGCTCAAGACCGAACTGCTGCACCCCGTCGATAAAGGCGGGAAGATTCGCACGTACCAGACGCTCAAGCATCTCAAGGCGGCGCACCGCGTCACCTATCTCACGTTGGACGACGGAAGCGCCGCCCCCGACGCCGAGGCGCGCGCCGAGGAGTATTGCCACGAGCTGATTCGCGTCACGTTCAGCGCACCGCCCAAGGGGACCGCGGGCTTCTACGCCGATTTAGCCCGCAACGTCGTCTCGTCGCTCCCGTACGCCGTTTCGCGCTATCGTTCCGCCGCCATGCGCGACGCGATCCGTCGCGCGGTGCGCGAGCGCGGCATCGACCTGGTCATCTGCGACTTCCTCACTCCGTCGATCAACGTCCCGCACGACTTGGGCGTCCCCACGCTTCTCTTCCAGCACAACGTCGAGGCGGCGATCTGGGAGCGACACGCGGATGTCGCGTCGCACCCGGTCAAGAAGGCGTACATGCGCGAGCAGTGGCGCCGCATGCGTGCGTGGGAGCGCGATGAGTGCCGTCGCTTCGACCACGTGATCGCCGTCTCCGAAGCCGATCGCGACGTCTTTCGCAACGACTACGGCGTGACCTCGGTGAGCGACGTCCCGACCGGCGTCGATACGGACTTTTTCCGCCCCTCCGGTACCGTCTCGTTGCAGCCGCACGAGATCGCCTTCACCGGCAGCATGGACTGGATGCCTAACGAAGACGGGATCGCCTGGTTCGTGCGCGAGATCCTCCCGCTCGTCAGGCGCGAGGTGCCCGATGCGTCGCTTTCCATCGTCGGGCGTAACCCGGCGCCAGGCGTCCGCGCCCTCGCCGACGAAGCGAACCGCGTCGTCGTGACCGGCACCGTCCCCGATATCCGTCCGTACCTCGAGCGCGCCGGGGCGATTATCGTGCCGCTGCGCGTCGGTGGAGGGACACGCCTCAAGATCTTCGAGGCGATGGCGATGGAGCGCCCGATCGTCTCAACGACGATCGGCGCCGAGGGGCTCCCGTATACCGATGGCACCGACATTCGCATCGCCGACGATGCCGCCGGCTTCGCAGCCGCCGTCGTCCAGCTCCTCCGCGACCCTGCGCTCGGCGCCACGATCGGCGCCGCGGCGGCACGGCAGGTGCGTGAGCAGTTCGGCTGGCAACGAGTGACCGAGCAGTTCGCCGCGGCCTGCGCCGCGACCGTCGAGCAGGTGCGCCGCCGTCAACCGGCCGGGCGCGCCGCCTGACGCTTCACACGACATTCCTCACATGACATCACGCATCAGCGTTTTCGGATTGGGCTACGTCGGCTGCGTCTCGGCCGCCTGCTTCGCCAAGGAAGGACACGAGGTCGTCGGCGTGGACGTGAACCAGTCCAAGGTCGACATGATCAATCAGGGGATCTCGACCATCGTCGAGCACGGAATCGGCGAGCTGGTGGCCGAGATGCGCAAGACGGGACGCATGCGCGCCACGACCGACGTGCGCGAAGCGGTCCTCGCCACTGATATCTCCCTCGTCTGCGTAGGTACGCCGAGCAAGCCGAATGGCGCTCTCGAACTCGGCTACGTCGAACGTGTCTGCGAACAGATCGGCGCCGCCCTCAAGGACAAGAAGACGCGCCACACCGTCATCATCCGCAGCACCGTACTCCCGGGGAGCACCGCCACCGTCGCCATTCCGGCGTTGGAGCGCGCCTCGGGGATGAAGGCGAACGACGACTTCGGGATCGGGATGAACCCCGAGTTCCTGCGCGAGGGGACGTCGATCAAGGACTTCTACGATCCGCCGTTCACCGTCATCGGGACCGAGGATGAGCGCACCGCCGAAGCGGTGAAGGCGATCTACGAAGGGATCGATGCGCCGTTCCACGCCGTGGCGACCGGCACCGCGGAGATGCTCAAGTACGCCTGCAACTGCTATCACGGCCTCAAGGTCGCCTTCGCCAACGAGATCGGGAACGTCGCCAAGTCGTTAGGCGTCGACTCCCACGAGGTCATGCGCCTCTTCTGCCTCGACACGAAGCTCAACGTCTCGCCGGCCTACCTCAAGCCGGGCTTCGCCTTCGGCGGGTCGTGCCTCCCCAAGGACCTTCGCGGGATCGCCTATCGTGCGCGCACGCTCGACATCGAGACGCCCGTCCTGACGGCGACGCTCGCCAGCAACCAGCTGCAAATCACCCGCGCCTTCGATCTCATCGCTGCGACTGGGCGCAAGCGCGTCGGCGTGTTAGGGCTCGCCTTCAAGTCGGGGACCGACGACCTGCGCGAATCGCCGATGGTCACGCTCATCGAGACGCTGATCGGGAAGGGGTTCGAGGTGACGATCTACGATAAGGAAGTGCGCAGCGCGAACATCATCGGCTCCAACAAGGAGTACGTGGAGAAGGAGATCCCGCACATCTGGACGCTCATGCGCGCCTCGGTGAACGAGGTGCTCGAATCGTCCGATGTCGTGGTGATCGGCAACGGCTCGGCCGAGTTCCGCGAGATCGAGCCGCGCCTCCGCGATGACCAGCGCGTCGTCGACCTGGTGCGCATCTTTGGCGACCGCGTCTCCGACGGCGAGCGTTACGAGGGGATCTGCTGGTAAGTGCGTCGCGCTCGCACGGAGCTCAGGCCGGCATGACGCGCATTCGCGTCGTCCACTGCCTCGACACGTTCGAGACCGGCGGCACAGAACTGAACGCCGTCAGGACGGCCGAGCGGCTCGATCGCACCGCGTTTGACGTTCGATTTCTGACGCTGTCGGATCGAGGCGCGCTGGCCGATCGCGTGCGGGCGGCGCAGATCCCCATCCAGCGGTTCACGGTCGGGAGTCTGGCGCGCCCGCAGGCGATAATGACGGCAACGCGAATCGCCCGCTGGCTCCGAGAGGAGCACATCGACGTCGTGCACGCGCACGACGTCTACTCCAACATCTTCGTGGTCCCGGTCGCCCGGCTGGCCGGCGTCCCGGTCGTCCTCGCGAGTCGTCGATGGTGGGCGACCGAGACTGCGCGCCCCGTTCACGCTACGCTCAATCGCTGGTCATACCGATTGGCGCACCGCGTTGTGGCGAACAGCACGGCCGTGGCGACCTTGCTCGAGCAGGAGGAAAGCGTACCTGCATCCCGAATCGTGGTGGTGCCGAACTTCGCCGACGAGGCGGCGTTCGATTCTCCACCGACTCGGTGGCGCGAGGAACGCTGCGCGGAGTTGGGAATTCAGGAGGGCGATCGCGTGATCGTCATCGTCGCCAATCTGACACCGGTAAAGGATCACGCCACCGCAATTCGCGCGATCGCGCAGCTGACGGAGCGTTTTCCGCGCCTTCGTCTCGTCCTCGTCGGCGAGGGAAGCGAGCGCGCACCGCTCACCGCGCTGGCCGATAGCCTTGGCGTCGAAAAGCATGTCATTCTCGCGGGTCGACGGCCGAGTTTGCCATCGCTGCACTGGATCGCCGAGATCTCTTCGCTCTCGTCGCGCGCGGAGGGATTTCCCAACGCGTTGGTCGAGGCGATGGCCGCGCAACGTCCGATCGTCGCGACGGCGGTCGGCGGGGTCACCGATGCCGTCGTGCACGGTGAGACCGGCCTGCTCGTCCCCCCTGGCGATGACGCCGCGATGGCCGCTGCGTTCGCAACGCTGCTCGCCGACCCCGACCACGCGCACGCCATGGGGAGGGCTGGCCTCGCGCGCGCACGTGCGCGGCATCACGAGAAACAGGTGCTGCACTACCTGCAGGAGACCTACACATCACTCGTGAGGGCAGCAACCGCTTGACTCTTGGGGAAGGCGTTGCATCGTTCGTCGCTTCGCGATGCGACACATTCTGTGTTTCGGTAGTCCTCCTGTAAGCCAAGCGGTCAGCGACTTGTGAAACGCGCCTTCTTCGCCGTCATGTGCCCCGCGCTGCTGATTGCATGTGGCGGAGGTTCAGAAGTCGCGCCGCCCGTCGCGCCGCCGCCATCGCCCCCACAACCCGTGCTGATTCGCGAGGTCATTGCGCGCATCTCGCGCGGCAGTTTGACGCTCGGCGATACGGTGCGAGCAAACGCGGTCGCGGTCACGACCAAAGGAGATACTCTTCGCGATAAGTCCGTCACCTGGTCGCTGATGCCGGGGCCCAAGATCGCGTCAGTCTCCCCCGATGGCGTCGTCACGGCCATTGCAGGGGGAACGGGAGAAATCGCAGCGACGATCGACGGCGCGACCGGGACCGTCGCCGTGTCCGTCTACGACCCCACCATCCCTGCGCGACTCCAACTCGCGGCAGATTCCGCGACGCTGCAAGTAGGCGACACGGTGCGTGCGGTGGCCAAGGTCTTCAACTCGCGCAATGAGGCGATACCGGCTGCGCCGGTGAGTTGGAGCATCACCGGCGGGACCGGCACGGCGTCGGTGTCATCCGAGGGACTTGTAACGGCAATCCTTCCTGGCACGGTCGACATCGAAGCGATGGCCGACTCCATACGCGCCGAGTTCGCGGTGACGATCCTGCGCCGTGCCGTACCATCACCTTCGCCAGCAACCGTCGCGTCGGTGTCGGTGGACGTCGCTCGGAACGTCTTGAAGATGTCCGAGAACGTGCAGGCTACGGCGATCGCCCTCGATTCCGCCTACCAGCCCATCGACGGACGCACGGTGTTGTGGCGCGTCCGAGCCGACAGTGCGGTTGCAACGGTTACGGCGACGGGGCTCGTTACTGCGGTCGGTGCAGGGGAGGCAGCGATCGAGGCGGTCGTCGACGGAGTCGTGGGATCCGCGACGGTGAGCGTGTTGGCGCCCGCACCTCCCTTGCCACCGCTTGTGGCGCTTCCCGCTGCACCCGCCACGCTGCTGGACTTCCCTTATCCCCCTGCCGCCAAGCGGCAGGTGTTCGTGCGAAGTGGCGATAACTTGCAGAACGTGCTCAACGCGGCGCAGCGTGGCGATGAGATCGTCCTTCAGGCTGGCGCGCGCTGGACGGGCAATTTCGTGCTTCCGGCCAAGAACGGCACGGTCGCCGACGGGTGGATCGTCGTTCGCGGCGAAAACCTCGCGACGCTGCCGGCGATCGGTACGCGCGTCCTTCCCGAGAACGCCGCAGACTTTCCGAAGTTGGTCACCGCGAACGCCAACTGGGCGCTGGGAACCGCCGCCCGTGCCTCCGGGTGGCGCATCGTTGGCGTGGAAATCACCGTCGACACGCTGTTCACCGGACAGCACAACGGGCTCGTCCTCCTGGGCGATGGCTCG
Source organism: Gemmatimonadaceae bacterium (assembly GCA_044225935.1). GTDB lineage: Bacteria > Gemmatimonadota > Gemmatimonadetes > Gemmatimonadales > Gemmatimonadaceae > SCN-70-22. The sequence goes on along the minus strand of JBGAHX010000013.1, from coordinate 40,638 downwards.
TCGGCGCAGAACTCCCTCGCGCTCGTTCCCACCGATCTCGTCCTCGACCGTGTCTACGTCCACGGTCTCACCACCACGAACATGAAGCGGTGCGTGGCGCTGAACTCCGCTCGCACCGCAATCACCGACAGCTACCTCTTCGACTGCCACGGCAAGGGCTTCGATTCGCAGGCAATCTGCATGTGGAACGGTCCGGGGCCGTTCAAGATCGTGAACAACACCCTCGCGGGCGCGGGAGAGAACATCCTCATTGGCGGCTCCGACCCGTCGATCGCAGGCCTCATTCCCAGCGACATCGAGATTCGGCAGAACTTCATTTGGACTCCCGCCTCGTGGAAAGGCGTCTGGACGAAGAAGAACCTGATCGAGACCAAGAATGCTCAGCGCCTGCTTGTCGAGGGGAATATCCTCGACGGGTCGTGGACCGACGGACAAGTTGGCGTTGGTGTGGTCTTCAAGTCGGCGAACCAATCGGGGCGTTGCACCTGGTGCGCGAGTCGCGACATCACGTTGCGCTACAACGTCATTCGGCACGTGGCGCAAAGCCTGGCGCTTACTGGTCGCGAAGGCAATCCATATCCGGTCGGAGAACGTCTTGCTCGCGTTCTCGTTGAGCAGAACGTGTTCGAGGAGCTGCAGGTCGCTCCCTATCTGGGCGATGCACGTGCGTTTCTCCTCGTGAACAACGGCTCCGACCTCACCGTCAGGCGCAACACGTGGGATGCAGTGCCTGGCGCGATGCTCACCTTCATCACGTTCGGCACTCCTCCGGGTGCGACCAACTTCATTTTCGAACAGAACATCACGACGATGGGGCGCTACGGCATGCTCGGACAGAAGGTGCCGGAGGGGGAGGGGGCGTTCGCTGCCAGTGTCGCGGGCGTCGCTCGCTTCGCCGAAAATGTGATCTACGGGTCGCCGCGCCCCGGTTACTTCGCGCCCAACCTGCTCGTGCCCGACATCGCGCAGGCCCAGCGCATGCCGAACGTCGGCGCCGACCGTATCGTGCTCGCCACGTTCGTTCAGCGCGTCGTCCAGCGATAGGAGATCGTCGGCGGCACCCGCTGCGGAGCGCTGTTCGGACCCGCGCCTTCGAGACGTGCGGCAGTCAGTCCATTATGTTACGGGAGTTCGACAGGCGCCGTCGTCTAGCGGGCGTGTCGGCTCACCATTCACCACTTCCGTTTCAGACTCCTGAGGCACTCCGAGCGAGCGTCCGCACCCGTATTCGTCGTCGGCTGCCCGAGATCCGGTACGACGCTGCTGTATCACATGCTGCTGTCGGCGGGAGGGTTCGCGAACTACCGCAGCGAAACGCACGTGTTCAATTCGCTTGCTCCACACTGCGGCGATCTGCGTCAGCGCAGCAATCGCCAGCAGCTCCTGGACATCTGGATCGCGAGCGACATGCACACGCGGTCGTACCTCGGCGAGGATGAAGTTCGCGCACTCCTCGATTCGTTCGAGGACGCGGGTGGGTTCCTCTCGGCGGTAATGCGCGCGGTCATCGAGCGCCAGCAAGCGAACGGCGTCAATCGCTGGGCCGAGACGACGCCGGCCCACGTGTTGCACATGGTGGAGATCCAGAAGACGATCCCGCAGGCGCTGTTCGTGCACGTGATCCGAGACGGTCGCGATGTGGCGACGTCGCTGGAGCGTCAACAGTGGGTCGTCCCCTTTCCGTGGGATCGGGATCGCCCCGTGGTGGCTGCCGCCGCCTTTTGGGGCTGGATGATTCAGCGTGGACGCGAACAGGGGCGCGCACTCGCCGATGGCACGTATCTCGAAGTGCGGTACGAGGACATTGTGGCCGACCCGAAATCGGTGCTCGCCGAGATGTCGGCATTCATCGAGCAGGACCTCTCACATGAGTACATCCTCGAACACGCCGTGGGATCGGTGAAGCGTCCGAACACCTCGTTCCCCGGACAGGTGCAGAAGTTCTCCGGCAGATGGCGCGAGAATCTCTCGCCGTCCGACGCGCAGTTCCTGAACGACGCGCTGGCGCCCCTGCTGCGCGCGCTCGACTACCCGGTCGACCCCGTGACGCATCCAAGCGCGAGTGCGCGCCTGCGTCCGTATCTCGCGCGATTCGCAATGCGCCAATGGGCGAAGGAGAACACGCCGCTGGCCCGTCGTACCGATATCTCGCTCTTTGCCCCGCGTCCCGGGGCCGTTCCACCCACGGACTAGACGGCTGCCGATGTCGTCGCTGCTCCACGCAGGGTTATTTCGCCTTACGCATCGGCTGCGCGGCTCGACGAGCCTGGAGCGACTCGCCGAGATTCGCGGCAATCTCTCGCTCTCGCCCGACGATGCCGATGCGTTGCAGCTGGAGCTCCTGCGCGCGCTCCTCGCGCACGCCGAGGAACACGTCCCCTACTATCGAGCGCTCTTTCAGTCGATCGGGATGCGTGCCGCCGATGTGCGGTCGCTGGCGGACTTCGCGCGCATTCCGGTGCTGACCAAAGCGATCGTGCGTGAACAGGGCGACGCCATGCGCAGCCGACTGCATCCGGTCGAGACGTTGACGCGACTCAATAGCGGCGGCTCGACCGGTGTCCCACTCAGCTTCCTGCACGACGCGCGATATCTCGCCTATTCCGACGCCGGCACGTATCGGGCGCTCGAGCAGTCCGGGTGGACGCCCGGCGAGATGATTGCCTTCGTGTGGGGGTGGAACACTCGGCTCGAGTCGATGCGCTCCTGGGAGTTTGAGCTGCGCCAGTGGCTTCGCCGCAGCTATCAGTTGGATCCCTTCCAGTCCGATCGCGCGTCGATGCACGAGTGGGTGAGGCGCTGGCGCACGGTGCGTCCCCGCGTGGCCTACGGATACTCCTCGACTCTGGGGCGGTTCGCCACGTTTCTCAACGAGGAAGGGATTCGCCTCGAGCCGATTCGCGGCGCGTTCGTGACGGCGGAGAAGCTCCTGCCCGAACATCGCACGGCGATGGAGACTGCGTTCCAGTGCCGGGTCTTCGACTGCTACGGGAGCAGCGAGGTGCGCAATCTCGCGCAGGAATGTCCGCGCGGGCGCATGCACGTCAACGGTGACTTTGCGGTGATCGAGCAAGAACGACCGGACACGCCGGGCGACGCTTCGCCGTTCATCGTGACGTCGCTGCGCTCTTACGGCATGCCCTTCATTCGGTATCGCAATGAGGACGCCGGGAGAACCATCGAAGGTCGTTGCGATTGCGGGAACGGATTTCCCCTGATCGACCTGTCGATCGCGCGGGTGGCCGATCACTTCACGCTCCCTGGCGGACGTCTCGTGCATGGTGAGTACTTCACTCACCTCATGTACGGTGCTCGAGGGATCGACCTCTTTCAATTCCATCAGACAGCCGTCGATGCAATTACCGTCTGGGTCGTGCCGACGCCGGGACAGGAAGCTGCGCGCGCGGAGACGCTCACGCGCATCGTCCGCGAGCTGCAGCAGGTGGGCGACGTACCGCTGCGCGTGGAAGTACGGGAAGTAGAGGCGATTCCCCTGAGCAGTGCCGGGAAGCATCGATTTACGCGCTCCGATGTGCCGATGGGGAGCGCCTAACGTGTGCGGCATCTGCGGCATCGTGCGATTTGCGGGGATCGGCCGAGCGGAGACGGAGTCCGTGCGCGCCATGACTGCCACGCTTCGGCATCGTGGACCGGACGGCGATGGACTCTGGCACAATGACGTTCTAGCGATCGGGCACGCCCGCCTCGCCATCATCGACTTGAGCGGCGGGCACCAACCCATGTTCTCCGACGATGGGGATGTGGCCGTCACCTTCAACGGCGAGATCTACAACTACAAGGAGCTGCGCCGCGAGCTGACCGCCAACGGCCATGTCTTCCGCACGAATACCGACACCGAGGTCCTGATTCACGGCTACGAACAGTGGGGGCGCGAGGTCGTGCGCCGCCTGCGCGGCATGTTCGCGTTTGCGATATGGAGCGCGCCGGAGAAATCGGTACTCTTCGCGCGAGACCGGCTCGGCGAGAAGCCGCTGTATTACGCGACGCTCGGTGGCGACGAGGACGCAATCGTCTTCGCATCGGAGATCAAGGCCGTCGTGTCGCACCCGACGGTTGGCCGCGCCATCAACGCGCCTCGTCTCGCAGAGTATCTCGCCTTTCGATCGATTGCCGGCGATGAGACGTTGTTTGCTCGCGTGCACTCGCTCCCACCGGCAAGCATGATGTTGGTTTCGCCCGGGCGTCGCGAGATCGTCTCGTATTGGAGCTTGGACGAGCAACCCGCCGGCCAGAATCGAAGTGCGCGCGCCGAGGTGGGCGAGCGCCTACTCCAGGATGCCGTCGGCTGTCGCCTGATGAGCGATGTCGGAATCGGCGCGATCACGAGCGGAGGGCTCGATTCTTCTCTCGTGTCGGCCGTCGCAATCCGTGAGGCTGGGCGTCCCCTCGACACGTTTTGCGTCGGATTCTCGGATGAAGGGTTCGACGAGCGACCGTACGCGCGCCGGGTGGCAGAGGCAATCGGATCGCGACACCATGAGATCGTGCTCAAGCCCGATGATGTGGCGCGCGAACTCATTCCGCTCACGTGGGCGCATGACGAACCCCTAACGCATCCGAACTCGATCCCGATGCATCTGCTCTTTCGCTTTGCGAAAGAGCAGGCAGGCGTCACCGTCCTGCTCTCCGGCGAAGGGGCGGACGAGCTCTTCGGTGGCTACGACTGGTATCGAACTGCGCGACTACGGCGTATGCTGCGCCGACTGGGTCCGTTAGGCGCAATCGTACCGATCGTGGCCGGACGACGCGGTGCGACAGTGCGCCGTCTCCTCGAACCCGACTACCTGTTCGAAGCCAATGCGTTCTCGGCGCCCCGACTCGTCGCCGAGCTCTCGGGAGGGGCACCGCTGTCGGAGGCGCGTCGTGCCCTCTGGCCGACTGATCGTTCGGAGGTCGACGCCCTGTTTCTATTCGACCAGCGGACATATCTCGCGCCGCTGCTCCAACGGCAGGATCGCATGAGCATGGCCGCCGGTGTCGAGGCACGAGTCGTCTTCCTCGACCACGCGCTCGTTGCCTGGGCGAATTCGATCCCCGCCAGCCGCAAGCTGCGCGGAGGTGAACGCAAGGCGCTGCTCAAGGAGATCGCGTCGACCTGGATCCCCGACGGTATCATCCGGCGCCCCAAGGTGGGATTCACCCTGCCGCTCGCGGCGTGGATGCGCACGCTGCCCGCCATCCGCGAGCGCGTGGAATCGCTACGAAATGGTGCGTCGCGCGTCGCGAGTCATCTGGACGGAGCCGTCGTTCGCCGATTGGTGGTCGACTTCCTCGACAAGGGCGACAGCCGCAATGCGGACCTCGTGTGGACGCTCATGTCGCTCGATGCGTGGATGGAGGTCTTCCTCGGTCCGCAGCTCACACCGGTGGAGCTGCCGGGTGCCGTTAACGGCGCGCGATCCGCGCGAGGCTAGGCGGCGCCGACACGAGGCGTCCGTCGACGGCTAACTGATCGCCACCTGTCAGCTCCGGCGGCTGCACCACCCAGCACGTACGAGTTTTCCCAAGCCGGCGCAATCGAGTCGGCGCGCGCCGCGATGGAGCGCGGTGACGGATTGGGGGGGCCGCATGATGCACGCATGATGCACGCATGATGCACGCCTGACCGGTCGCGCAAAACGCCTCATTCGTGCGCAATCTCACAAGATGTTGGGGGTCTCCGTCGCAGACACCCTTCTACTATCGAGATAACCTGCCCCTGCTCGTTAGAGCAGTTTTCGTGCTACTCCCGCCGTCGCGATTCCAATGAGGGATCACGACCAACTTCCCAGCAAAATCAGTCGGCATGATCGCGTCTCGCCCGCGTCGGCGAGGTTGCGACAAAGGCACAGCCTTCGAAAGAGGGCGTCGCAAAGCTACGAGACTAACGCGCAACGAGCGCCACGTCAGTCGGGCCGCCGCAATGTTCATCCGCGGAGGAATCATGCAGCGCAAGTTGAAGTTGCACGTCCGTACTTTCCCTCTCTTCCTCTTTACAGTTCTCCTCACACTCACCGCGTGCGGTGATACGCAATCGACGCAACCGGCGAATGCCGACCTGATCGACGCCTCGGCCGTCGGACTGCTCATGCAGTCGCGTCTCACGATGAGCAAGGGAGACACACAAACCGTCACCTCCAAAGTCGTCCGGTGGGCGACTCGAGAGAACCGAGCGATTACGTGGCGCTCAACGTCTGCTCGTGTTCTGAGTGTCAGCCAGGATGGACTCGTCACCGCGCTTGACTCCGGATCCGCCTATGCGCTCGTCAGCGCTGGCCCGCATGTCGACTCGATTCCGGTAACTGTCTCCGCGCCATCCTCGTCTCCCCCCTCCTCCCCTCCGCCGGCGCCCACGGTGGGCACTGTGTCGGTGGTCGCGAGCACGACGAATCTCGTGACCGGACAGTCCCTCCTGCTCATCGCGCAAGTTCTCGACATCAACGGGAAGCCGATGACCGGCGTCTCGGTCACATGGATGTCATCGAAGCCGTCGATCGTTGACATCAGCACCGGAGGAGTGGCCAGCGCGTTGTCCGTCGGGACCGCGGTCGCGACCGCCACGGTCGGCAGCGTTTCTGGCTCGGTGACGCTGAAGGTCACCGCGCCGCCGCCGCCATCGAGCGGGAGCGTCGCCGCGCCCAACATGCCACAGCTTCTCAACTTCTCGTATCCGAACGTTACCGGGAAGCAGATTGTCGTTCGCGCTGGAGACAACCTTCAAAATGCGCTCAATGCGGCCAAGCGCGGCGACGAGATCGTCTTGCAGGCGGGAGCGACGTTCAGTGGGCACTTCGTTCTCCCAACGAAGAGCGGCACGTCTGCGAACGGCTGGGTAATCGTCCGAAGCGATCGGCTCTCGCAACTCCCCCCGAGCGGCGGGCGTGTCCGTCCCACCGACGCAGGGAAGATGGCGACGATCCAGACGCCGGATCAGGCGCCCGCGATCGCGACCGCACCCGGTGCCGACGGTTGGTGGATCGCCGGTGTCGAGGTCACGGTAAATCCCTCCTGGAACAAGCAGATCTACACCATCGTCGCGTTAGGTGACGGCGGAAGCAAGCAGAGTCAGCTCTCGCAGGTGCCGAGTGACCTCGTGCTCGATCGCGTGTACGTCCACGGAACATCCACGTCGCAAGTTTCGCGCTGTATCGGCCTCAATTCCGCGAGCACCGCCATCGTGGACAGCTATGTCTTCGATTGTCACGGGAAAGGCTTCGATTCGCAGGCGATTCAGGGATCGAACGGCCCCGGCCCGTTCAAGATCGTCAACAACACGCTTGCTGGTGCCGGCGAGAACGTGATGTTCGGAGGGTCCGATCCGAACATCGCGAATCTCATTCCGAGCGACATCGAGCTACGCCGCAACTACATCTATACGCCGGCGAGTTGGATGACGCGGTGGACCAAGAAGAACTTGATCGAAACGAAGAACGTCCGGCGGATGCTCGTCGAAGGCAACGTCCTGGAGGGGTCTTGGCGCGACGGCCAGCAGGGTGTCGGGGTCGCTTTCAAGTCGGCGAACCAGAGCGGTCGCTGCCTGTGGTGCCAGTCCGGCGATATCACCTTCCGGTACAATATTCTCCGCAAGGTGGCACAGGCGATTGCGTTGACGGGCTACGAAGGCTCCAGTCCGTACAAGGTCGGTGCTCGTCTCTACCGCGTGGCGGTCGAGAACAACATCGTCGACAGCCTGAACTTCGGTATCTATCAAGGCGATCCGCGCATCATCCTTGTCATCAACACGCCCACCGATGTGGCGATCAGGCGCAACACACTGAGTTCGGTCGGACCGTTCTCTACATTCCTCACGCTTAGCACGCCGCCGGCGATCAACAACATGGAGTTCTCCGGCAACATCGCCATGACGGGGAACTACGGATTCATGGGAGAAGGCGGAGCCGGCATGGGGACAGCGGCCCTGAAGAACGTGACCGGTTCGGCGTCCTTTACGAACAACGTGCTCGTCGGAGGTCCGCGTGGTGTGCCGTATCCCACCACGACCACGTTTGTCTCGAGCATGTCAGCTGCGCTCGGAATGGCGAACGTCGGTGCGAACGCATCGCTCGTGCAACAGATGACTGCGGGCGTCGTCATTCCGTAGAGCCGCAAGAGTTTCTCCCGGCTACCCGTTCTGGGCCCGCGAGAGGCGCTTCCCAATCAGGGGAGCGCCTCTTTGCCTTTCGGACATTCCACGGAACGTCGACCCGCTCGAGCGTGGCGCTCTCTCGCGCGCAACTCGCTCTCCCCTTCGCGCGGCCGAAGCGCGGCGTAACGATGGTCTCCCCCTCGCCCGCCTAACGAGCGAGGAGCGCGCCGGTCGCGCCGCAGCATTGTGTCATACGTCCACATACGACGTGCGCCACGTCACTCGTGCCGCAAAATGCGTCGGTCCGTGTGCAACGCGACACCGCGTGCGCTCCCTACTTCACGCCCGGACTGTGACCAGGATTCCCAAAGGGAAAATTGGCTAAGTCAAATGAAGAAAAGGAGTTACGCCCATCTGACGCTCTCGTCCATAGGGCAGGCCAGCATACGAAGCACACGCTGGTATTCACTGCGGCTCCACTCAGGAGGCGCGAAAAGGCAAACCCGTGGAAACGCGGCGACGCAGAGCTACGAGGCTACCGCGCACGTGATGCGCCAGGCCAGTCGGGCTGCCGAACGTTCATGATGTTGGAGGAAACATGCAGCACTCTCGCTCCGCCGCTCGTCGCTTTATCCTGTTAGGTGCGGCCTTGCTCGCCACCGCGTGCTCCGGCTCCGACGCAGGAAACGCTACGAGTCCCCCTCCGGCGCCCGTCGAGCAGCTCGTCGTATCCATCACGCCGCGCGTCGACTCGCTCCTCCTTGGCGCGACGCGCCAGCTATCGGCCACGGTGAAGACCACCACCGGTCTCGATCGCTCGGTCCCCGTGACCTTCTCTTCGCTCTCGCCCGATGTCGCCACGATCTCCGGTGCTTCGGTGACGGCGATCGCGATCGGTGAGGCACGCATCGTTGCCCGCGCCGGAACGGCGACGGACACGGCACGCCTGATCGTGACGCCCCCGCTCATGGAGCTCGTGCTCGAGCCGGGCGCGGTCGCCGCCACGCTCGGTGACACACTCGTCTTCAAGGCCTCGATCGTTGGACCTACCGGTGCAGCGACGCATGCGACCTCGATCTCGTGGGCACTCTCCGACTCCAGCTCTGCGCGAATCATCGGCGATGGCGCCGTCACCACGACTGGCGTCGGCGAGCTCCTCGTCATGGCAAAGGTCGGAGGGACGACGGCCACCGCCGCGATAAACGTTGTCCGCGCGCCAGTCGCCTCGCTCTCCATCTCGCCGAGCAACCTGTCGCTCGAAGTCGGCGGTCGGGCGCAGCTTGTTCCCGACCCGCGCGACAGCCGCGGGCGTTTCGTCAAGGGCATTGCCATCGACTGGTCGTCGTCGGATTCCGAGATCGTCTCGGTCAACAGCGACGGCGTCGTGAAGGCGCTTGCACCAGGTGGTGCGGTCATCACCGCAGTCGGCGGTGGTCGCGCGGCAACTGCTGCGGTGAATGTCGCGTCCGCAGCCGCCGCGTCGGTCGCGATCACCCTTCCCAACGACTCACTCGGTACCGGCCGCACGATGCAGGCGACCGCTACGCCGATGGATGCGGACGGCAACCCGATCACGGGGCGCCCGCTCGCCTGGCAGTCCTCCAACCCCTCGGTTGCGACCGTCAACAGCAGCGGCCTGATCACCGCGATCGCCGCCGGCCAGACGAATCTTTCCGTCATTTGTGATGGTCGCGTGTCGTCGCAGAAGCTGACGATCGCGGTGCCGGTCGCCGCGTCGATCACGGTTACTCCCGCCACGGCGCTCCTCTTCGCCGGTTCCACGTCGCAGCTCGCCGCAGAAGTGCGCGACCAGTTCGGCGTTGTGCTTGCCGGCAAGGCGCTTTCGTGGAGCAGCACCAATCCGGCTGTCGTGAGCGTGAACGCTGCAGGACAGGTCGTCGGTGTCGCGCTTGGTACCGCCACGGTGCGCGCGACGAGCGGTTCGCTGTCAGGAACGTCGGTCGTGACGGTACAAAACGTTCCCGTCGCGAGTGTCACCGTCAGCCCGCCTGTCGCGTCGGTCGAGGAGGGAGAGTCCGTTGACCTCGTCGCCACCGCGCGCGACGCAGCCGGCAACGTGCTTCCCAACCGACCGGTTGCGTGGAGCAGCTCCGCCAGCGCCGTCGCCACGGTCTCCGCGACCGGAACCATCCTCGGCGTGAGTATCGGGAGCGCGACGGTCACGGCGACCATTGAGGGGAAGTCGGAGCAAGTGACGGTCACCGTTACGCCTCCGCCGCCCCCGCGAGTCACACAGGTCAAGGTGACGCTCAACTCGCCGGTCCTGACCGTCGGCGATGCCACGCGCGCGATTGCCATTGCATACGATGCCTCCGGGCTCGTGATGCCTAACGTCACGGCGCGCTTCTCCAGCCAGGACACCTCCACGGCCACGGTGTCCGAAGACGGACGCGTGCGCGCCATGGGTGCAGGGTCGGCGACGATTGTCGCCGACGTCGATGGTGAGACGGGCATTGCGAACGTGACGGTGCAGCCGTCGGCGCCGCTTCCCGTACAGACGGTTTCGCTGACGATTCCGTCCAGCACGCTGACGGTCGGTGACTCGGCGCAGCTCTCGGTCGAGCTGCGCGATGCCAACGGGACCGTGCTCACGGGGCGCACGCTTTCGTTCACGTCGTCGAGCAACACGATCGTGACGGTGAGTGCGACCGGCTTGGTGCGCGCGAAGGGCGCGGGGACGGCGACGATCACCGCGACCAGCGAAGGCAAGAGTGCCACGGTCAGCGTGACGGTGAGCGCGCAGGCGCCGCCTCCGCCGCCGACTCCAGCGCCGGTGGCAACGGTGAACGTCTCGCTTGCCGCGGGGACGCTCAACGTCGGTCAGACCACGCAGGGCACTGTCACCCTCAAGGACTCCGCGAACAACGTCCTCACTGGGCGCACGCTCGCCTGGAGCTCCTCGAACACCGCGGTCGCGACCGTCGCGCAGAATGGTGTCGTGACTGCGGTCGCCGCCGGTACGGCGAGCATCACGGTGCAGAGTGAAGGAAAGAGCGGGAGTGCATCGATCACCGTCAAGACGCCGCCGCCGCCGCCCGCGCCGACCGTCAAGTCGGTGCAGGTCACACTCAGCAGCCCGAGCATCGTGGTCGGCAACTCGGCGCAGGTGACCGCGGTTGCGCGCGACTCGGTCGGGACCGTGATCACTGGTCAAACAGTCACTTGGGCGGTGACCTCGGGGAGCGGAGTGGCCACGCTGTCGGGTGGCACCTCGTCGACGACCACCGCCACTGGACTCTCCGCGGGAAGCGCCACGTTCAAGGCGACCGTGGGTGGTGTGAGTGGTTCGGCATCGCTCTCGGTGCAGGCCGCGCCACCGCCGCCGACAAGCGTTGCGCAGCCGGCACTTCCGACGCTGCTCAACTTCTCGTATCCCGCCGTGACCGGAAAGACCTGGTCCGTCAAGGCGGGCGACAATCTCCAGACGATCCTCAACAGCGCGCAGCGCGGCGATGAGATCGTGATTCAGGCCGGGGCAACGTTCACGGGCAACTTCACCCTTCCGGCGAAGTCCGGTAGTTCGGCCTCCGGCTGGGTGCTCATCCGCAGCGACAAGGCGGCGCAATTGCCGTCGCAAGGAACCCGCGTCACTTCCTCGCACGCGTCGTTGATGCCCAAGATCGTCACCCCCAATCAGTCTGCAGCGCTCGCGACCGCCGCGTCGGCGAGTGGGTACTGGATCTCGGGGGTCGAGATCACCGTCGCGTCGTCCTGGACCGCGCAGCAGTACGGCATCGTGTCGTTGGGCGAGGGGAGCTCAAAGCAGAATTCCCTGAGCCTCGTGCCGAGCGACCTGGTGCTCGACCGGGTGTACGTGCACGGAACGTCGAACACCAACACGAGTCGCTGTGTCAGCGTCAACTCCGCGCGGACACAAATCAGCGACAGCTACTTGCACGAATGTCACGGTAAGGGCTTCGACTCGCAGGCGATCGCCGGCTGGAACGGCCCGGGCCCCTTCAAGATCGTGAACAACACGCTGGCGGGTGCCGGCGAGAACGTCATGTTCGGCGGCTCCGATCCATCGATCAGCAATCTGATCCCGAGCGACGTCGAGCTGCGGAACAACTACTTCTACACGCCGCCGAGCTGGAAGGGGGTGTGGACCAAGAAGAATCTGCTCGAGACAAAGAACGTGCAGCGCATGCTCGTGGAAGGAAACGTCTTCGACGGTTCGTGGACCGACGGTCAGGTCGGTATCGGCGTGGCGATGAAGTCCGCCAACCAGAGTGGACGCTGTAACTGGTGCGCGAGCCGCGACATCACGTTCCGCTACAACTACATGCGAAACGTCGCGCTCCCCTTCGGCATCTCGGGTCACGAAGGCAGCAATCCGAATCCGGTGGGCGAGAACCTGAGCCGGCTCCTGATCGAACAGAACATCGTCGAGGATGTGAACGTCGGGATCTATACCGGCGACGGCCGCATGATGCTGATCATGCTCGGGGTGCACGACCTGGCCGTTCGCCACAACACCATGACCACGACGGGTCCGCTCAAGACATTCCTGACGCTCTCCTCGCCGCCGTCGGTGTACAACGGGACCATCGAGAACAATGTCTTCACCCGCGGGACGTACGGCTTGATGGGAGAAGGGGGCGCCGGTATCGGCTCCGCTGCGCTCCAGAACATCTCCGGATTCGCAAACTTTTCGAACAACGTGATTGTCGGACAGCAGCAGTCGAACCCATACCCCGCCACCACCACGTGGGTGTCGACAGTGGCGGCGGCGAATGCGATCGCCAATGCTGGCGCGAACGTCACCCTGGTGAACGCAAAGACGGCCGGGGTAATCATCCCCTGATCCGCCGCACCAAATGAAGAACGGCCGCATCGTGCAGCACGGTGCGGCCGTCTTCCTTTTCTAGTCGGCGCGCGAGCGACTCGCTGCCTGGTTCACGATCGGCTGGCGACGCCTTCGACGTCGATCGGAAGCGGACCGCCAAGCGTGGACGGGCGGGCCAAGCTTCCCTTTGCGAGTGCCTCGAGCCAGCGCTCGAGCGCGACGAGCCGCCATAAGCGCCCCATGTGATTGCGGCGTCCGGTCTGATGCTCGCGTACGATCCGCTGTACGCTCTGCATCGAGACGTACGCATGGATCCGCGCGCGCGGATCGGTGATGTCGGACAGGCGCCCCGCAAGCGGTCCCCGAAACCAGAGGTCGAGGGGAACACCGAATCCCTGTTTCGGCTTCTGCAGGACTTGCGGCGGAACGATTGAGTCGATGGCACGCCGTAGCAGCCACTTGCTGTTCGCTCCCCGAAGCTTGACGTCGATCGGGAGCGTCGCAGCAAACTCGATCATCTCATGATCCAACAGCGGAACTCGTGCCTCGAGCGACACCGACATGCTCGTGCGATCAACTTTCGTGAGGATGTCGCCGGGTAGATAGGACAGCATGTCGACCATCGTCATCTGCGTGGCGAAGTCCCGATTCGCCGCCGCCTCGAACCACGGATCGAGCAGTTGTTCGAACGATGGGAGGAGGCGGGCAATCTCCTCGCGCGCGACGCCTCCGTCGCGCCCGTGCAGCGGCTGCGCCACCATACTGGCATAGCGACCACGGAGCGGACGCATGAGGTTCAGCAAGTAGTTCCGTCCGCGGGCGCCTTGCGGGAGGAGCGAAACAGCACCGCGGACCAGCGCGCGAATCGGCGACGGCAACACTCCTGGCTGCTCGAGCGCCTCTCGATAACGTGTGTATCCGGCGAACAATTCATCGCCGCCATCACCGGAGAGCGCGACCGTTACATGCTGCCGCGCCAATCGCGATACGAGAAAGGTCGGTATCGCCGACGCGTCGGCAAACGGTTCATCGAACGCTCCGATCAGGTCATCGACGAGCGCATCGACGTTCGGTCGAACGATGAGTTCCGTATGACGAGTGTGAAGCGCGCGGGCGACGGTAGCAGCATGCGGCGCCTCGTTGTACTCCTCCTCCTCGAAGCCGATCGAAAACGTATCGACCGGACGGTCCATCGCGCGTGCCATGAGCGCGACGACCGTCGATGAGTCGACGCCGCCGGAGAGGAATGCCCCAAGTGGGACCTCGGACTCCAGGTGACTTCGAACGGCGTCGTCAAGTCGCGCCCGCAGCTCCTCGGTGAGGTCTTCGTCGGAGCGTCCACCCTGCTCGCCGCGAATTGGGGACCAATACGCATTGGTGCGTACGCCTTCGCCACGCTCCCAGCTCAGCCAGTGCCCCGGCGGGAGCTTGCTCGCCGCGGAAAACACGCACGTGCGATCGGAGACGTAGCCCAAACTGAGAAATTCAGCGATCGCCGTCGGCGCAATCTCACGCGAGAATTCCGGGACCGCGAGAAAGCATCGCAACTCCGAGGCAAATGCGATGGAATCGTCACGCTCCCAGAGATAGAGCGGTTTGATGCCGATGCGGTCGCGAGCGGCGAACAGGCGTTGTCGACGTTGGTCCCAAATCGCGAAGGCAAACATGCCGCGCAGGTGACCGACCATCGCCTCGCCGTACTCCTCGTACAGATGCACGAGTGTTTCGGTGTCGCTCTGCGTGACGAAGCGGTGTCCCGCGCGTATCAGCGTCGCCCGAAGCTGATGGTGATTGTAGATCTCACCATTGAATACGACGCGAATCGAGCCATCCTCGTTCGCGATCGGCTGTTTGCCTCCCGCTACGTCGATGATGCTGAGGCGCCGCATGCCGATCGCGGCATTCGATCCGGTCCATCGCCCCTCGTCGTCGGGGCCTCGGTGAGTGATGGCATGCAACATCGAACGCAGGCGAGACTCGGCATCGGCGCGCGCCGCGTCGCTCCCTACAAAGCCGGCTATGCCGCACATATCTCGCGCGAGTCAGTCACTCAACGGCCGGCGTAGACCCTCTGCCGCTCCTCAATCTCACGTCGTCCCTGTAGTCCGAGCGCTGTGATGGTCGCGAGCAGAATGTAGATGCTCGACCAGTGTGCGAAGGATCCGAACATCGCGGCGACCGAAAGAGAAAACATCGAGACCAGCACAAACTTCAGCTGCTCCGCATACTCGGGGAGGTATGCGCGCAAGAGACGAAGCGTGCGAACACCAGTCACCGCGACGGCGATGAACGCGGAGAGCCAGATGGCGAGACCGAGGGCGCCGGTCTCTGCGAAGAGGGTCAGGTAGGTGTTGTGAGCATCGCGGGCTCCCGCTGCGAGTTCGTCGAATTGCGATCCGCGGGAGTACACGTAATTGGCGTTGGGATACGCACCCCAGCCGACGCCGGTGATCGGGAAGTCCTTCCCGACCGTGTATGCGACCTTCCACAGTTCGAAGCGCTGCGCGGCCGAGTTGCGATCGTTCGCCGTCTTGAGGTTTCCCGAACCGATCGCCGAGTCGAGCCCAGCAAGGCGCGTCCACACGCTCCGGGGCGCGAATGCCACGATGACCAGCGAGAAGACGGCGATCGCGATCATGAACTTCGTGCGATGCTTCTTCATCGACAGAAACACAAGGCCGGCGCCGGCGACGAGTGCCAGCAGGCCACCGCGCGACTGCGTCATGAACATCGTCAGCGCCATGAGACCGATGCCGGTGAAGGCGCAGAGTCGAATGAGCTTCTCTTTTTCGGTGAACAGTAGTCCGAGCGACACGCCGATGGGGAGCAGCATCATCGTGGAATAGTCGTTGGGATTCGCGAAGATCCCGTTCCATGCGATGCGATCCGCTTCGGCGGAGTGATAGATGAAGTAGTTGAACAGCGCACCTCGCACCGGATACAGTGCGTAGATCGCCAGGAAGTAGAAGAGGAAGAAGCGCAGACGACGACGATTGTTCAGCACCGACACGGCGACGACTCCGATCGCGACAACTTTCAGCAGGTCGGTGAACGGCTTCCAGTCGTAGCTGCTGAACTGCGTCACCTTGTAGGTGAGCGCTGCGATCGTGACGAATCCGAGCAGAATCGCGAACGGCGTCGGCAGTCGAATGCGATCCGAGGTACCGCCGAAGAGCAGCGATACGATCGCGAGCGCCATGGCCGGCGAGCCTGCATCGATCTGATAACTGGTAACGGAGAACAGGTAAACGAGAAAAAAGAAGAACGCCGGTGACCAATTCACGCCCTGCCAAGGCCACCGGTAATACGGTTCGGAGGTCACGGGCGCCCGAACGTTCCAGGTCTGCGCGGTGGGCTGCGCGACTCGGCGTCCGTTCATCGTGGCCGCGCGAGACTCCTGCGCAGGCGCCGCGTTGCCTGCGGCTCCCCCGCGCCATCTCGCCGACCGCCATCCGACCGTCTCTCGCCTCAACGCCGCAGCTCCCTCCAAAAGGTTGAATGTGGCGAAGGCATGACGTTCGCCGAGTTAAATCTGCAACGCATCATGCAAGTTACACGCTCAGAACCGGTCGACGCCCGCGAAATGTCACGGCGCCCGTGACCACGAGCACGGCCGCGTAGGCCACCGCGCCGAGCGGGACCGACGTCCACAGGTACTGCGGCCGGAAGAAAACGAGGAGCCCCCCCATCGCCGCGCTCGCAATCACCCCGCGCACCAGTCGCAGCGCCGGCACGAGGGGGTACCCCGCCTTCCGCGCGAAGTGCGTCGCCAATCCGAGGCGAATGAACTCCGTGGCGACCGTGGCTCCGGCCGCCCCCTCCAGCCCGAATCGCGGGACCGCGGCCAGCACCAGCGCCACGTTGCACGCGGCGGTGATCGCGTTCACGCGCAGGAGCGCGGTCTCGCGCCCGGCGGCGATGAGAGCCACGACCGGCAGCTCGCGCAGCGCCGCGAGCGGAATGCTCCAGGCGAGCCACTGGAGGGCGACTACGCCGGGTCCGTACGCCGGGCCAAAGACCTCCTGCACCACCTGCCCCGCCACGTACCACGTCCCGACCCCGACGGGGAGGGCAAGCGCGAATGCCTGCGCGCACACGGTCACGAAGAGGGCGTTCCGCTCCCCGGGCTCTCCTTCGAGCCGCGTGAGCGTGGGAAGCACGGTATGCGCGAAGGCGACGATCAGGTTCGCCGCGAACGAGATCATGGTATACGCAGCGGCGTAGTAGCCCGCCGCCTCGGCCCCGGTGCGGATCCTCAGGTAAATCAGGTCGAAATTGAAGAGGAGGAGACCCAGGAGGGTGAAGCCGATCAGGTGTCGCGAGCGCTCGAAGACTGGCGCGGCCGCGCGCGGATCCCAGCGCCAGCGGAGCTGCACGGCGCTCTGGCGCAGCGTCACGAGGAGGATGAGCGCGGTCACACCGGCGCCAGCGAACTGTGCGAGCGGGACGAGCCCCACGTCGCCGGCTTCGTGCACGAGGAGGAGGATCAGCACGATCGCCACCACTTCGCCGACCGTGCGCGCGACCGCGACGCCGCGCGCACGCTCGAGCCCCAGGTGAACCCACCGCGTACTGAGCCCGGTGAAGGCGAGCGCTAGTGCGGACGACGCGAGCACCGCGCCGTCGGGTTGAGGCATGATGGTAAGCCCAACGCCGACCACGACCGCGGTCAGCACGAGCGAAGCGACGAATCGGAGGGCGAGGACCGGCTCGGCGAGGTCGGCGACGCGATCGCCGGCCCGTGCCACCAGCGGGACGCCGACAAGTTCGATCCCCCCGTCGGCGACCTGGGTGAGGTAGAGCATGACCCCCATCGCCACACCGACGATGCCGTAGATCGCCGGGGAAAGCGTGCGGGCGAGGTAGACGGTGGCGCCGAACGCGATGAGGCGCGCCATCGCCTCACCCCCTCCTAACGCCATGAAGCGCGCGCCGATGCCGCGCGGGGGCATCAGAGATACCCTAACGATGCCAGCCGGCGTCGGATGTCGTCTTCCTGCGACGAGCGCACTTCCTCGGGTTCGCCGGGAATGATCCCGATCATCTCCAGCGTCCGCATGACCTTCCACGCCGCGTCATTCACCGACTCGCGATCGGCGTGGATGTGCACCTCGGGGGCGGTTGGTGCTTCGTACGGGGCGTTGACGCCGGTGAATTCGATGATCTCGCCGCGCCGCGCCTTCGCGTACATCCCGTCGGTGTCGCGCGATTCGGCGACCTCCACCGGGCAGTCGACGTAGATCTCGAGGAAGTTCTTCGTGTTGCGCCGCACCTCGTCGCGCGTGGCGCGAAACGGCGAGACCGCGGCGCAGATCGCGATCACGCCGTTCCGCGAGAGGAGCTTGGCGACATAGCCGATGCGCCGCACGTTCTCCTCGCGATCCTCTCGCGAGAAGCCGAGCCCGCGCGACAGCGACTCGCGCACTTCCGAGCCGTCGAGGAGTTCGACGGCGTAGCCGCGATCGTACAGGCGGCGATAGACCTCGTGCGCGATGGTCGATTTGCCTGAGGAGGGGAGTCCGGTGAACCAGACGACCGCACCTTGGTTCTGCGTCATAGGAGACCGATCAGCGGCCACCACCACCGGACGACGGCGATCAGGATCAGGATCGACGACGCCGTCATGAGGAGTCCCGCCTTGAGGAAGTCGGAGGTCTTGAGGTACCCCGAGGCGAAGATAATCGTGTTGGGCGCGGTGCTCATCGGGAACATGAAGTCGAGCCCCGCCCCGAACGAGACGGCAAGGACCAGCGCGACGGGCGATGCCCCCGACGTCTGCGCCAGGGTGAAGGCGAGCGGGAGGACAACCGCGAGCGCCGCCGCGTTGCTCATGACCTCCGACAACAGGAGGGCGAGGACCGCGGCCCCGACGATCGTGAGGTATGCCGACGGTTGGTAGCCGTCCAGCACTCCCTGCAGGAGCCATTTGGCGGCTCCAGTCTTGTCGAGCGCCGAGCCTAACGCGATCGCCCCACCGTACATCAGGACGATGTTCCAGTACACGTAGCGCTCCGCCTTCTCCCAGGTCAGCACCTTGAAGACGAAGAGCGTCACCGCGCCGAGGAGCGCGATGACCGCGAGGTCGATGCGTCGCCCGCCGACGCTCACCCACGCGGCGATCGTGAGCGAGATGATCGTCATCGCCATGTACTGCGGACGTTGCATCGGGCCCAGGTTCTCGACGGCCCGCTCGATCACGCGTCGCGCGGCGCCGAAGTCCACCGGCTCGGGCTTGATGACGAGGCGCAGGATGAACGGTGTGGTCAGGAGACCGAGGATCACCACCGGTGCTGCCGCCAGCATCCAGTGCGAGAAGGCGATCCCCTCGTTGTAACTCTTCTGCAGCATGCCGAGGGCGAGTGCCGCGCGACTGCTCCCGAGGAACGACATGTTGCCACCGACCATCGCCCCCCACGCCATCGAGAAGAAGAGGAGCTTGCCGTACTCGCTCTCCTTGGGCTTGAGGTGCAACGCGGCGGCGACCTCCATCGCGATGGGGAAGAGCATCGCGGTGGTCGCCTGGTTAGGCATGAAGACGGTCGCCACCGCGCCGGTCACCATCATCCCCATCGCGAAGGCGAAGGGGGAGCGCTCAAAGCGCCGCAGCATGAGGAGCGCGCAGCGCTTGCTCAGCCCCGTGTCGGTGAGTGCGCCACCGATCAGGAAGATCCCGATGAGGAAGAAGATCGCCGACGACCCAAACGACGAATAGACGTCGGACGGCTTGGCCACGCCCGTGAGCCCGAGCCCGGCGACGGCGAGGAGCGCGGTGATGCCGTAGGGAAGGGCGTTCGAGATCCAGATCGCGGTGCAGAGCACGAAGACGCTGAACGCCTTCTTCCCCTCGATGCTCAGCCCCGCCGGGAGCGGCGCAATGTAGATCGCCACCGATGCGACGATCCCCACTGTCACGATCAGGCGCTGGCCCCACTCCTCCCACCCGGCGCTACGGAGCGGTGGCGGCGCGCCCTCCGGCGGCCGCGCGCGTCGCTCCGCGGGCCAGCGGAAGGCCGGCCGACGCGGAGAGGGTGCGGGTCCGTCAGGTGCAGCGCGTGACGCTTCCAGGGAGAAAATGCCCATGCGAGAGGTTGAGGACGCGCGGCTGGAGGTGCAGGAGTGATGCCGTTGGGAGACGCCGCCGGCGTCGCCGAGGCAACCGCCTGCCTAGCGAGAGGCCACGCCCCCCCGCGCGGCAATCGCGTCCCTGAGGCGCTCCACGCGATCGTAAGGGAGCTTGATGCGCCCCATCAGGCGCCCCTCGTTGATGTCGCCGTGGTCGTCCGACCCGCCCGTGATCAGCAGGGCGTGCCGCTCGGCGAGCATCGTGAAGTGCGCGGTCTGCGCCTCGCTGTGCTGGGAGTAGTGCGCCTCGATCCCGTCGAGCCCCCAAGCCGCGAATTGCGCCACGTCACCGTCACTCAACCCAGTGCGGCCAGGGTGTGCCGCCACCGCGACGCCTCCTGCCGAGTGGATCGCCGCGATCGCCTCGGACGGGGAGACCTTCACCCGCTGCACGTAGCAGCGCCCGCCGTCGAGGATGAGATCCGGAGTGAAGGCCGACTTCACGTCGGGGACGATCCCCGCTTCGACCATGGCCTTCGCCACGTGCGGGCGCCCGATGTTCTCTGTCCCCCCCGCAATCTCGACCACCCGGTCGAAATCGACGGTGTAACCGTACTCGTTGAGCTTCTGCACCATTCCCCACGCCCGGGCAAAACGCCCGTCGCGAAGCGAGTGCAGGAGGTGGCCGAACGGAGCGTCATCGAGCCGGACGCCGTAGGCCAGCATGTCCACCTGGCGCTCATTGTCGTCGAGCGTCGAGATCTCGCAGGCCGGAATCAGTTCGATCCCGAGCGAGGCGGCGGCCGCCATCCCCTCGGCCACGCCACCCAGGGTGTCGTGGTCGGTGAGGGCCATTGCGGCGAAGCCCATCGCGTGAGCCCGCCGTACCACTTCCGACGGCGCATCGGAGCCGTCGGAAGCGGTGGAGTGCAACTGCAGGTCGGCGTATGCGCCGGAGCCGTGCGTCATCGCTCAGCTCTTCGCCGCGTAGGCGTCGATGAGGATGCGCGCGAGCTCGGGGCGTGTGAACTCCGGCGGCGGTAGCTCGCCGGCGGTGAGCATCTCGCGAACCTTGGTCCCGCTCAGGATCACGTGGTGCGTCTTGTCGTGCGGGCAGGTGCGCGTCGACGCCATGTTGCCGCAGGTGGCGCAGTAGAAGGTGTGCTCGAACTTGAACGGCGTGATCCCGAGTTCGTGCGGCGGGAACTGGTCGATGAGGACCTGCGCGTCGTACGAGCCGTAGTAGTTCCCCACGCCGGCGTGGTCGCGCCCGACGATGAAGTGCGTGCACCCGTAGTTCTTGCGGGCGATGGCATGCCAGAGTGCCTCGCGCGGGCCAGCGTAGCGCATCGCCGCCGGGAAGACCGACATCATCGCGCGGTTCTTCGGATAGTAGTGCTCGAGGATCGCCTCGTAGGTCTTCATGCGCGTGTCGGCCGGGACGTCGTCGGACTTGGTCGCCCCAACGAGCGGGTGCAGGAGGAGGCCGTCGACGATCTCCATCGCGACCTTCTGCAGATACTCGTGCGCGCGGTGCACCGGGTTGCGCGTCTGGAAGCCGACGACGGTCTTCCACCCCAACTCGTCGAAGCGGGTGCGCGTCTCGAGCGGGGTGAGGCGGTACTCGTTGAACTGCTCATGCTTCGGGCGGTTGATCACCTGCACCGGACCGCCGAGCAGCATGTCGCCCTGCGCCATGAGGCGCGCCACGCCGGGGTGCGCCGTCTCGGTGGTGCCAAAGCACTGCTGCGCCTCGCGCGCCTTGTCGTACGCATAGATGTCGGTGACCTGCATGATCCCCATGAGCTGCCCGCTGGGGTCTCGCAGCGCGATCTCCTCGCCAACCGAAACGCTCGCCGCCTCTTCCTTGGACACGGCCTTGGTCACCGGGAGCGCCCAGACGAGTCCGTCCGACAGGCGCATCGAGTCGACGACGGTGTCGTAGTCCGCCTTCCGCATGAAACCGGTGAGCGGCGAGAGCGCGCCAACGCCGATCATCTCGAGGTCGCTCGCTTCGCGCTCGTCGAGATCGAAGGTCTTGAGCTCCTTGGCGTGCGCGATGGCCTGCTCACGCGCCTCGCCCTTGAGCTCGCGATCGACCAGCGCGCCGCCGTGAGGTGCAATAGGACCCGGAACGCGCTTCGCCTGCTCCACGCGCTTCGCGGCAGCGGCGCGATCGCCGGCATCGGCGAGGTAGCCGCGCGACTCGAGCAACTGCATCACTTTCGCGACGCTTTCCTCGATCGACTCCTTGTCGGTGTCGATCACCAGCTCGGGATTGGTCGGCTCCTCGTAAGGATCGTTGACGCCGGTGAACCCCTGGATCTCCCCGGCCATCGCTTTCTTGTACATCCCCTTCACGTCGCGCCCGACGAGGACGTCGAGCGGCGTGCGCACGTACACTTCGAGGAACTCGCCGATCTCCTTGCGCGCGTTGTCGCGCATGCGCGCGTACGGCGAGATGAAGCACGACAGGACGATCACTCCGTTCCGCGTGAGGATCTGTGACACGTAGGTCACACGCTCGATGTTCTTGTCCCGATCTTCCTTCGAGAAGCCGAGGTCGCGGCAGAGAGTCTGGCGCACCACATCTCCGTCGAGACGCTCCGACAGGATATGGCGCTCCTGCAACAATTCATGTACACGGCGGGCAATGGTGGTCTTGCCCGATCCGGAAAGTCCGGTAAACCAGACGGTAACGCCTCTGCTCATGTCGATACCTGTTCAAGGGATGGAATTGCCGCGAATCGAGGGCTCTCGCCCCTGCGCTCACCCGGGGAGACGCGCCCCGATAACAATAGTCGCGCTGGATGCGGCAGGATTCGCCGACCGGCGCGACCAAGGCTGAGGGGCACCCAGACCCGGGTGAGAAAAACTTGTTCGTGCCCTGATCTTGCAATAGCGTTGCCGAGCAGACTGCCGCTGGGGACCTCCGTGCATGAACGCGGTCCGACAGTCAGTCGTCCTGACGGGAGGAATTCCCCGGCCACCGCTTTCGGAGAGAACTCACGTGTATATCGGTCCTGACGCCCTCATGCCCCTCGCGTCCGCTCTGGCCGCGGTCGGTGGATTCCTGCTCATGTTCTGGCGCCGCGTCGTCGGAGCTTTCAAGTTCATCGCGTCGAAGTTCTCGCCGAAGCGCTAGTGGCGGCGGTCGCGCCCTCGCGACCGCGCCGCGACTGACCCCTCGTGCGCCGCACGCGGAAGGTCATCGTCATCGGGCTCGACGGACTCGAGCCCACGATCGTCGAACCGATGCTGCAGGCGGGAGAGCTACCCCAGCTCGCCCGCCTGCGCGCGCAAGGGAGCTATGCGCGCCTCGCGACCACTACGCCGGCGCAGACCCCCGTCGCCTGGTCGACGTTTGCGACGGGGGTGAATCCGGGAGGGCACGGCGTCTTCGACTTTCTCCGACGCGACCCGGCGACCTACCTCCCCGACCTCTCGCTATCTCGCTTCGAGCAGAAGAGCGCGCTCCTCCCGCCGCAGGTGGTCAACATGCGTCGCGGCGAGGCCATCTGGGACGTGCTCTCGGCGCTCGGGATTCCGTCGACCGTCATTCGGTGCCCCGGGACCTTTCCCCCGGAGCGAATCGCGGGGCGCGTGCTCGCAGGGATGGGAGTTCCCGACCTGCGCGGCGGACTCGGGACGTCGACGCTCCTCACGACTGATCCGAACGCGGTCGCGCGCGAGAGCGAGCAGCTCGTCACCCTCATGCGCGACGGCGAGCGCTATCTGGGGCACCTCGTGGGGCCACGGGGGGGACGACATCGGCGTGACATCACGCTCCCCATCGCGGTGCGTGTCGATGCGACCGGCAATCGTGCGACGCTCGCCTGCGACGGTGAGCCGCACCAGCTCGCGTTGCAGCTGGGTGTCTGGAGCGACTGGCTGCGCGTGAAGTTCCGCGCCGGCATGCTCCAGCGCGTTTCCGCGGTCATGCGCGTCCTCCTGCTGCGCACCTCGCCGCACCTCGAGCTCTACGTCTCCCCGGCCAACTTCGACCCACGCGCGCCGCTATACCCCATCGCCGCTCCCGCCGAGTATGCGAACGATTTGTCCGACGAGCTCGGGGGCGCCTTCTACACGACGGGGATGGTCGAGGACCACGCGGGGCTCACCAACGGGCGCTACGACGAGTCGACGTTTCTCGCGCAGTGCGAGGATGCGATGCGCGAGCGCGAGGCGATGCTGCGTCACGAACTGCATCGCCTCGAGCGCGGATTTCTCTTCGCGCTCTTCGACACCCCCGATCGCTTGCAGCACATGTTCTGGCGATACCGTGAGCCGGAGCATCCCTCGCTGGGCGGCGACGCCTCGCGCTGCGCCGAATTTGCCCGGGTGATCGAGGAGCACTATCGGCGCTGCGATGCGGTAGTGGGTGAGGCGCTGCGCGCGGCGGACGATGAGACGATGGTGCTTGTTCTCTCGGACCATGGCTTCACTTCCTTCCAGCGCGGCGTGAACCTCAACAACTGGTTGCACGCGCACGGCTACCTCACCTTGCGTGGCGGTGAGTCGCCAACGGCGCAGCACGGCGACTTCTTCCGCGCCGTCGACTGGGACCGGACTTCGGCCTACGCCCTGGGGCTCGGCGGGATCTACCTGAATGTTGCAGGGCGCGAGGCGAACGGCATCGTGCAGCCGGAGGATGCCGAGGCGCTCGCCGAGCGTCTCTGTGCGCAGTTGGCATCCACGCCGGATGCGGCGCGTGGCACAACCGCGATCCTCGCTGCGCATGCACGTGCCGCACTCTACCGCGGGCTGTACGCCGAAGAGTCTCCCGATGTTGTTGTCGACTTCAACGCGGGGTATCGTGTGTCGTGGGACACGGCGCTTGGGGGATTCGGCGACGTACTCATCGAGGACAACGTGAGGCGGTGGGGAGGCGACCACATCGTGTCGCCCGTGCTCGTCCCGGGCGTCCTGTTCTCGAGTCACCCGCTCGCGGAAGATGCCGCGGCGATGGTCGATCTCGCCCCAACCATTCTCGAGGCACTGGGCGCGAGCGTCCCGCCTGCGATGGAGGGGACCAGCTTGTTGAGGTAGTTGGAACATGACCGACGCGCGCACGAACGAGGCGCCGGCGTTGACTGCCGGCGTCGATCCGGCGAACGCCCAGCGACTCAAGGTCACCGAGGTGCTGCTGATCGCAGCGACGGCGGCGCTGGTGGCGGCGTTGATCTTCGTGACGCGCTGGGGCTACGTCTGGTTCGTGCGCGAGGAAGTGGTCGGGGTGAGCCGCGACGTCGCCTGGTTCGCTCCGCTCGCGACGCTCATCATCTGGTTCGTCGCGGCTCTCCCCCTCTTCCTGCTCGCCCCCTTTGTGCCGCGGCGATGGATGCTGTGGCTTTCCGGCTTTGGGTGCTTCGCGATGACGGCACTCTCCGCCCTCCTGCCGGTGAGCGCGCTCTCGCGCATTTCGGTGGGGATACTTGCGCTGGGACTGGGGTCAACGGCCGCGCGCCTCATCTCGGAGCGCCGGGGCGCGCTGCGCGTCCTGCGGCGTACCGCCGTCGCCGCGACGAGCGTGCTCGCGATCGTCGCCGCGGGGATTGCGATCGGGATGCATCGCGGCGCCCGCGTGCAGACCGCCGTTGCACCTGACGGTGCCCCGAACGTCCTCCTGATCGTGATGGATGCCGCCCGCGCCGACGCGTTGTCGTTGCACGGCGAGGCGCGGCGCACCACGCCGCACCTGGACCGACTCGCCGCAGAAGGGACGTATTTCGCGCACGCCTTCGCCACGGCGTCGTGGACGCGCCCATCGCACCGCTCGATGTTCACCGGGAACTATCCGATCCGCCGGAAGGGAGCGCGATCTACCTTCCTCGCGCGCGCCATGCACGATTCCACGCCGATGCTCGCTGAGTTCTTTCGCGCGCGCGGCTACGAGACCGGTGCCTTCGTGGCAAACTTCTACTACACGGGGTGGGATGCCGGCTTCACGCGCGGCTTTCGCGCCTATCGCGACTTCCCGCGCACGCTCGAACAGGTGTTGCGCACCTCCACGCTCGGCCAGACGAAGTTCGCCCGCTCGCTCTATGAGGCCGACGACGCGCGCGACGTGTGGAGCGCCGTCGAGGACAACGACCTGACCGTGCCGGCGCGACCGGCCAACGCGGGAAAGGATGCGACGACGGTGACCGACGAATTCCTGCGGTGGCGCGCGCGGTCACCGAAGCGCCCGTTCTTCGCCTTCCTCAACTACTACGACGCGCACCGCCCCTACGCCCCGCCGCCTCCCTTCGACCGGATGTTCTCCGGCGGCGGGGAGGAGCGCGACAAGTACGATGGCGCGGTGGCCTACATCGACGCAGAGATCGGGCGGCTGACGGAGGAGCTGCGCGCGCGAGGAGAGCTCGATCACACGCTGCTCGTGATCACGTCGGACCATGGGGAACTATTCGGTGAGCACGGGCTCTGGGAGCACACCTCAAACCTGTACTACAAGCTCCTGCACGTCCCGCTGATCGTGCGCTGGCCTGGCCAGGTTCCGGCCGGTCGAGAGGTGGACACCGAGGTCTCGCTGCGCGATCTGGCGGCCACCCTGAGCGCGCTCGCCGTACCTAACGAGTCATCGCCATTTGCCGGCGCCTCCCTCGCGTCGCTCTGGTCGGACGATTCGGCGCGTGTCGCCGCCGCTCGCCCGAGCGCAGCGCTCGCGCTGGTGGAGAAGGGGGTGCGCCGTGATTCGACCCTCCCGTTCGCCCGAGGCGACATGGTCTCCCTCGCCGACAGCGTCTGGCACTTCGTGCGAAACAACGGTACAGGCGAGGAAGAACTCTTTCGGTATCGCGATGATCCGTCGGAGATGGAAGACTTGTCCGACGACCCGAACGCGGCCCCGGTGCTCTTCCTGATGCGCCGGCGCGTCGACGCGATGCTTGCGGGGGCCATCCCTGCGTCGCGTACCGCGGAGAGGGACTCCCTTGCCGCTCCTTCGCCGCGCGACGACGTACCCCCCACGCACACCCCGTAGCACCAAAGTTGCACGCTCGGCCCCCCACGCCCGTCGGCGTGCGCGGACGCGTCACCTGGGGCGCGGGGCGCCCGTACGCCGGAGCTATCGGGAGCCGACGCGATGGCCACACGTTCGCTGCGGGCACGAGACACGATCTGGCTGGCCGTCACTGGCGCGCTCGCCGCCGGAGCGGTGCATGTCGCCTTCGTGATGATTCGCTTCAGGGTATTTGGGCGATTCACCAACTCGGCGCGCGAACTCCCCTGGCTCTCGCCAGCGATCTACCTCTGCTGCTTCCTTTTGGTCGCCGCGGCACTGCTGGTCGTCGCACGTCTCTCGCGCGCCGTGGCGTCGCCGATGGTGCAGGGAAGTGTCGTCGGATCGCTCGTCGCGCTTTCCGCGCTGCTCAACGCGACGTCGTTGCACCCGGCGGCGCAGCTCTTTCTCGCGGTGGGCGTCGGATCGCTCGTCGGGCGCTGGCTCGCCGCTGATGTCGACCCGCGACTGCGCACCGTCCGTCGCGTGGCCGCCGTTCTCGGCGCCCTGATCTTCGCGAGCGGGATTCCCGACATCGTCGTGTATCGCCTGCGGCAGCCGCTGCGGCTGGCGGCATTGGGCGATGCGCCCGCCGGGGCGCCGAATGTCATCCTCCTCATCCTCGATACCGTGCGCTCGGCGAACCTGAGCGTTTATGGTTACGAGCGCCCCACCACCCCCAACCTCGAGACCTTTGCCAAGGAGGGGACGGTCTTCGACGCCGCAATCTCCACCGCGCCGTGGACCGCGCCGAGTCATTCGGCGATGCTCACCGGGCGCTACCCGATGCAGAACGGCAACACCTATCGCTCGCCGATGGCCGATTCGATGCCAACTGTCACGGAGATCTTTCGCGATCACGGCTACGCCACCGGGGCGTTCATGGGGAATGCCGGATATGCGGGGCGCGAGATGGGGTTCGACAAGGCCTTCATCCGCTACGACGACTATCCCGCATCGCTCGCACAGGCGATGTGGAGCGCCACCTTCACGCAGCTCGACGTGTCGCAGGGGCTCATCGATGCCGTGCGTACGCGCAAGCTCTGGCGAGTGCGCCGCGCTCTCACGCGGTCGTCGTTCCGCATCGTAGGGTTGCGACGTGGGGACAAGAATCCCGCCCACACCATCGTCGACAACTTCCTCGGGTGGCGTGAGCAGATCGGCGAGCGCCCCTATTTCGCGATGCTCAACTTCATCGACGCCCACGATCCGTACGACACTCCTAACGAGGATCGCTTCAATCACGGGCGCCGCGACATCGACAAGTACGACGGGGCGATCGCGTACGAGGACTCGATCATCGGGAGTCTCGTCGATCGCCTGCGCGCGCGCGGTGAACTCGATCGCACGATCTTCGTCGTCACGGCGGACCACGGCGAGCACTTGGGAGAGCACGGGCTCGTGCGCCACGGCAACTCGCTCTACCTGGAACTCCTCCACGTCCCGCTCCTCGTGCGAGCGCCGGGGCGCGTTCCAGCCAACCAGCGCGTGCAAGACGTCGTCTCGCTTCGCGACATTCCTCGCACCCTGCTCGACCTGGCCGGTCTCCCCGCCGGGAACATCACCGGCACGTCACTCGTCACCGCGTGGGACGCTGCCGACTCGTCGGTCGTGAGTCCCGCCGTCGCCGAGACCGAGCGCCCGATCAACATGGTCAACGACTGGCCGACCTCGTACGGCCCAATGAAGTCGTTGGTGCGCGACCGCTTTCACTACATCCACCGCGGCGACGGCGCCGAGCAGGTGTACGCCTGGCACGGCGACACCACCGGGCGCGGCGACCTGACGAAGACTGAAGCGGGCAACGCCGCGCGCGCCGAGAGCCGCAGCGTGCTAGCCTCCCTCTTCGGCAACGACTGGCGCGAGAAGGCGACGAGACGAACGAAACGTTAGGCAGCGCGCCTGAACCGAAGGCCACGCCGCCACCTCTCGTCTTCTCGTCTTCTCGTCTTCTCGACTTCTGAAAACTACCGCGCCCTCTTGATCGACTCGACGCGCGCCCGTAGCATCGCGGCCTGCGTCGATCGCGAGGAGTCAGGAAGAAGATCTGTCGTTTCCCACGGATCCTTCTGCACATCGAACATCTCCCCGTGCCCGTCGCCGCGGAGGATGTAGCGGATCCCGTCGACGATCTCGGACTTCATGTCTCCCTTCGAGATCGCGAACGACTGCGGGAGGTTCTTCGCGAAGTCCACCTCGGCGATCAGGCGCGAAGCGCTGTCGGCAACTCCGGCGGGCGTTGCACCTGCCGGCTCCCACCAGCGCGCCAGCGAATGCCCGGGGAGGTGCGCACTCGCCGGCACCCGTGCCGCATCGAGAACCGTCGCCGCGAGGTCGCGCAGCGTGACGGCGCTGTCGATCACCGTGCCGGCCGCGATCGTCCCCGGACGCACGACCAGGAGCGGGACGTGCACCGACGGGAAGTAGAGCGACGAGCCGTGGTTCATCTGCCCGTGCTCGTTGAACTCCTCGCCATGATCGGCGGTGACGATCACCATCGTGTTGCGCAGCAGGTCGCGGCGTTGCAGCTCGCGGAAAAGATCGCGCAGCTGGCTGTCGAGCGCCGCGATCCCGCCGTCGTAGGCCGCCTGCAGGTCGTGCACTTCCTCTGGGGTGAAGTGCTCCCCACCGGAGTCGCGCGTGCGCGGCTGGCGCCCCAGGAAGAGCGTATCGAAGGGCGCGGCGGGATTGTACGGGCCGTGCGCGTCGTAGTAGTTCGCGAAGGCGAAGAAGGGCCCGGTGCCGCGACGGTCAATGAGGTCCAGCAACCGCTCGTTGATGCGCGTCGCCGACTGTCGCCCCGGGCTGATCTCGCGGAAGCCGAGCTTGTTAAACAGCTGTACCGAGGTGAGCGTGAGCTTCGACGTGCGCAGCATCTCGCTCAGCGAGACGTCGTAGTCGCGATACATCGCGAAGCCGCGGCTCAAGCCAAACTCGTAGGAGCAGTAGCGGAGATTCGCCGCTACGCCGAAGGTGCGATATCCGTGCTCCCCGAGACGCTCGGCCAACGTCGGCGCGGCCCCGTCGAGCGGCGTGCTCCACCCCGACGAGAGTTCGTGCGGATAGCGCCCCGTGAACATCGTCGCGTGCGACGGGAGCGTCCACGGCGCGGTGGACACGGCGCGATCGAAGCGCGCCCCCTGCGCTGCAAGCTCGGCGAGGAATGGTGAGGTGTCGCGCTCGTAGCCGTACGCGCTCAGCGATAGTGCACGCACCGTATCGAGAACGAGGAGGATCACGTTAGGGGCGCCGTCCTCTCCGTTGCCGACGGCTGCAAGGGCGCGCCGTTCCTGCCACGCTCGCGCTCCGTTGTAGCCCGCGGCACCGAGGAGCGAGACCGCGAGCATCGCCAGGGTCAGTGCACGCGTCAGGCGCGCGAAGAGCGCCGGGCGTGCCTTGGCCAGGCGCGCCACCTGCGAGGCGACGCCGATTGCGAGAAGGAGCAACGCGAGCGGGTGAATGCGGTCCTGCACCACCAGCAGCGGCTCGTACGCAGCGGCCAGTGACGCGCCGAATGCCGTCGCGACGATTGCAGCGCCGGCGCTGCGGCGCCGCGCGATGAACCACACCAGGGCGAGCGGGAGTACGAGGAGGAGCGCGTTGGCCAGCGGCGCCATCCAGATCCCCTGCGGATTGTAGAGCGTGAAGCGATGCAGCGCGTAACGCGCCCCGAGGATGAGCGACGCCTCACCGAGCGAGCCCGCGAGCGCGCCGGCTGCGAGAATCCACCAGAAGGCACGCGTCGCGGACCACGGCAAATCGCCAGCGGAGCGGTCGGCGGTCGATGTCTGCATCAGCGATTTCGTTCGGTGGGTTGTGCGCTGGCGCGGGGTGCGGGCGTGCGGTCCTGAAGAGCTGCGCGGGCGTTGCGCGCGATCGGGGCAAGCAAGGATTGGACCGCAGCCAGGCGCCTAAGCAGTTGCCCTCGGCTCCTTTGCAGCGTCGTAGCTCGCGAGGACGCATGGCATGGCTCGTGCGCACAGTGTGCGCGCCGCATCCCTTGTTTCATTCTTCGTTCACCTGCATGGCGCAACCGGCAATCGATTCTCGCACCACCGCACGCGGACGGCTCTCGCTCGTGCTCGAGCAGTTCCTCCTCTGGATCGCGGCGGCGGTGACGGCGGGTTTTCTTCAGCTCACGATAGCGCGCGCGCTGCATCTCGGCTTCAGCATCTTCCGGTGGGGATGGGAGTCGCGTGACCTCGCGTGGCGCGTCCCGGTCGGCTACGTGATCGTCTTCGCGCCGGTGGCCCTGGCGCTCGTGGTGCTCACGCTCCTGATGGGACGCCGCTGGCCGCTACGCGTCTCGATCTGGACGTGGTGCGCGCTGACCCTCTTCGCGATTCTCCTTCTCTTTCCGCAGATCCACGGGTACGCCTCGCTGGTGCTCGCGTGCGGCGCGGCGCTCCCGCTCTCGCGATCACTCGTGGCGCGCGAGCGCGCCGTGCGCGCCACGAGCGCCGTGCTGGCGATCGGCGGCGGTGCGATCGTGGTGGCGCTCGCGCTCTGGCTCCCGCGCCACCGCGCGGAGCAGGAGCGTTCGGCAATAGCCGCGCTACCGGCAGCGCCCGACGGTGCGCCTAACGTCTTGCTGATCATCCTCGATACCGTGCGCGCCGACTATCTGTCGCTGTATGGCGCGACCGAAGAAACGACCCCCAACCTCCTCCGCTGGTCGCAGCGCGCGACGGTCTTCGATCAGGCGTACTCCACCGCCCCGTGGACCACCCCGTCGCACGCATCGCTCTTCACCGGGCAGTATCCGAGCATCCACGGAGCGTCGTTCACGACGGCGCTGGCGCCGAGCCACAAGACGCTCGCCGACGTGCTGCAGGCGCACGGCTGGGCCACCGGCGGCTTCACCGCGAATTACGTCGCGACGCGATTCGAGAGCGGGCTCTCGCAGGGATTCCTGCGTTACGTCGACCTGATGAACTCCTTCGAGGAGATCGCCAAGTCGACCAGCATCACGCAGTCCGACAACATCCTCCTCTTCTGGAGCTCGATGGAAGTCGGGCGCGGCGGGCGCATCTCACTCAAGCGCTTCTTCAGCTCCGACTTTACGCCGCACTTCACCGAACAGGCGCACGACGAGAAGAGTGCAGCGCAGGTGCGAGGAGAGTTCACCGAGTGGATGGACCAACTTCCCACGGGGCGTCCGTTCTTCGCGTTCCTGAACATGTTCGACGCGCACTCGCCGTATCGCCCTCCGGAGCCGTACTTCTCGATGTTCAAGAATCCGCCGCTGTCAATCGATCGATATCGCGGCGGTATTCGATACATGGACGATCAGCTCGACTCGCTCTTTCGAGGGTTGGAGCGGCGCGGCAAGCTGGAGAACACGATCGTCATCGTCACTGCCGATCATGGTGAGCAGTTCGGCGAGCACAAGCAGCTGGCGCATGGCAACAGCCTGTATCGGCAGCTCCTGCACGTCCCGCTCTTCGTGATGTATCCCAAGTCGGTGCCGCAGGGAGCGCGTGTTCTCACGCAGGTATCTGGCGTCGACGTCCCCGCCACGGTGCTCGACCTCACGGGTGTTCCGCGCGACTCGGCGATCGGCGGGCGATCATTGGCACCGCTCTGGAGCGACTCGACCGCGCGCGGGAGCGACGTGATCTCGGAGGTTGATCAGAATCGTCGCCCGCAGTTGCAGTTCAAGAACGCGATGGGACCGATGAAGGCCTTCGTCGACGATTCACTGCACGTGATCCGCGACGGCGCAGGAATCTTCGAGGCATACCAGTATCGTTCGGATCCGCAGGAGAAGCGCGACCTCGTCGCGGCGCGCGGCGACTCCGTTCCCTTCGCGACCGCGTTGGCGCAGCGGGTCGAGCGACACAAACTCGTCTGGCCTCGCGCACTCCCGCGCGGAAAACCGACTGCCGCAGATTCCGTACGTGACCCCTGATACCGATCCCCGTTCGAATACCCGTTCGAATGCGCGGTGGCAACCGGCGACGGATGTGCTGCGCGCGGCGCTCGCCTGCGCGATGGTCGTCGGGTTGCTGCATGCCGCGGTCTCGTGGATGCGCCGCGACGTGCTGCGCGACTTGCTCCGCACCTGGATGTCACCCGACACGGCATGGATGGCGCCGCTCGGCTATGCGATTCTCTTCCTCGCGCTCGCCGTGCCGCTCGCCGCGCTTTGCATGGTGTGGCGCCGCCTCCCGGCGTTGCGCCTGTCGATGCTCCTCTTCGGCACGCTCGCGGCCTTCTCATTCGTCCTGCTCTTCCCGCGCCTGCATCAGTACGCTGCGCTCGCGTTAGGCGTCGGCATCGGCGTGCGACTCTCGACGATGGCGGCGGCGCGTGCGAGTGCGTGGCGTGGCGGGCTCGCGCGCACGGCGCTCCTGGGAGCCGCGCTGACCGTCCTCCTCTTCTGCTACCAGACGGGAAAGAACATCGTGCACGAGCGACGCGCCCTCGCCGCACTTCCCGCTGCGCCGGCGAATGCGCCTAACGTCATCCTCCTCATTCTCGACACGGTGCGGGCGAGCGAACTCTCGCTCTACGGCGCCGAGCGCGCCACCACACCGAAGCTGCGGGAGTTCGCCGCGTCGGGGACGACGTTCGACTGGGCCTTCTCCACCGCGCCGTGGACGCTCCCGTCGCACGCTTCGATGTTCACCGGGCGCTATTCGAGCCAGCAGACCGGAAACTGGACGACGCCGCTCGATGGGGCACACGCCACGCTCGCCGGCGTCCTCGCGTCCTACGGCTACGCCACCGGCGGCTTCACCGCCAACCTCGTGGCGACGCCGCGCGGCTTCGGCCTCGACCGCGGCTTCTCGCGTTACGAGGACCACCGCCGCTCGCTCACGCAGATGGTCTTCACGACGTCGCTCGGGCAGGCCAACTCGATCCGTAACACCTGGCACGCGCTCGTCACGCAGCACTGGATCGGGCGCGCGATCCGCGAGGTCGCCAAGTTCGACTTCGAACCGCGCTACTCGTACCCCGACAACGATCCGAAGCCGGCCGAGATGGTGAACGCCTCGTTCTTCCGGTGGAGCGCCGGCGTGCAGGGGCGTCCGTACTTCGCCTTCCTCAATTACTTCGACGCGCACGGCCCGTACGAGTCGCCCGACCGCTATGCCAAACTGTTCGGAGAGGGCGACCGGGTGCGTGACAAGTACGATCGCTCGATCCGCTACATCGACGATGCGATCGCCACGCTCGTCGACACGCTGCGTGCGCGCGGGGAACTCGATCGCACGATCCTGGTGATCGCCGCCGACCACGGCGAACAGTTCGGCGAGCACGGGCTGGGGTGGCACAGCAATTCGCTCTACGAGCAGCTCACGCACGTCCCCCTCTTCATCCGCTACCCACCGCGCGTCCCGGCCGGGGCGCGCGTGTCCGCGCCGGTCTCGCTCCGGGACCTCGCCGCCACCTTCGTCGACCTCGGGGCGCTCCCCGACGGGCGCGGACTCGGTGGGACGACGCTTGCCGCGACGTGGCAGGACAGCTCGGCGCGCGCCAGCGCGGCCGTCGCCGAGTTGAGCCGAGGCATCAATGCCGATCCCAAGGCGCTCAATGCCAAGGGCGACATGCACGCCCTCGCCGACGACACGCTTCACTACATCCGGAATGGCGACGGGAGCTACCAGATCTACGCCTACCGTCGCGATCCGGAGGAGACGACGGATCTCGCGAAGGGGACGCACGCCGCATTGGCGCCGGCCTTCGATGCGGCGGTCGCTCGCGCGCTTGCCAATCCCGATCGCCCGCCCGCCGCGGGACACAAGCCGTGACCGCACCAGCACCTAACGAGGCGGCGCGCCCAGCGCGTGCCGCCGCATCGCTCGCCGACGTGATCTGGCTGGCGCTCGCCGGCACCGCGCTCGCCGCCGTCGTCCACGTGGCGCAAACCGAGTTCCGGTTCCGCGTCCTCGAGGAGTTCACCTGGTCGAGCAGGGAGTTCGCCTGGCTGTCGCTGGGGGGGTACCTCGCCTGGTTCATCGCCGCGGCGATTCCTGTGGCATTGCTAGTCACGGTGGCCCGCCGCTGGGCCGGATTGCGGCTGGCGGCGACGATCTTTGCGTCGCTGGCGGTCTTCGCCATCCTCCTCCTCTCCCAGAAGATCCATCCGCTGTCGCAGCTCATCCTCGCGATCGGCCTGGGGAGCGTGATCGGCACTCGCGTCGCGGCGGATCGCATGCGTGGGATGCGCTGGGTTCGACGGTTCGCCATCGGCGGCCTGCTGGCGTTAGGCGTCACCGGGCTCCTCACCGGCGGGCGTCTCAGTCGTCCGTCGGTCCCCGCGGCGAGCGCCGCGAGTGCCGAACTTCCCAACGTCGTGCTGCTCATCCTCGACACCGTCCGGGCGTCGAGCCTCAGTCTCTATGGCTACGCGCGTCCGACGACCCCGGTCCTCGAACGACTCGCCAAGGAGTCGACGGTCTTCGACGCGGCCTTCTCGGCGGCGCCATGGACTGCCCCCTCGCACGCCAGCATGATGACAGGGCTGTGGGCCTCGCAGGCGGGGGCCGACTACCTGAACCCGATGTACGACTCGCTCACGACCGTCGCCCAGGTGCTGACGGCGCGCGGCTATTCCACCGGCGGCTTCATGGCCAACGCCGGCTATGCCGGCTACCAGCTCGGCATCTCGCGCGGCTTCTCGCATTACGAAGATTTTCCCTTCTCCTTTAGGCAGGCGCTGTGGAGCACCACGCTGAGCCAGACCGGCTCGGGGAAACTCATTCTCGAAGGACTCGAGAATGGCGAGCGCTGGAAGATCCGCAACGCCATCACGCATCCCAACCTCCGCACCGAGACCGTGCGCAAGTCGCAGCCGCAGACCGCGGCCGACATCGCGCACCTCTTCTTCGCCTGGCGCGACGGCCAGGCGCGCCGCCCGTACTTCGCGATGCTCAACTTCATGGACGCGCATGCGCCCTATGAGCCGCCGGAAGAATTCCGCAGGCGCTTCAACAAGGGAAAGACCGAGAACGATCGCTACGACGGCGGCATCGCCTACGAAGACAGCATCATCGGTTCGATCGTCGATCGGTTGCGCGAGCGCGGCGACCTCGAACACACCGTCCTGATCGTGACCGCCGACCACGGCGAGCAGTTCGGGGAGCACAATCTCGACTCGCACGGAAACTCGCTCTACCTCCCGCTCCTCCACGTCCCCCTGCTCGTGCGCGCCCCGGGGCGCGTCCCCGCCGGACAGCGCGTCTCCTCCATCGTCTCGCTTCGCGACATGGCCGCCACCCTCGTGGATCTCGGTGGTGCGCCGGCGGGGACGATGCCCGGCACATCGCTGGCCCACGCGTGGACCACGGGGTCAAACGATGGAATGAGCCCGATCATGGCCGAGGCGGCGGCGGCAGTCAATCCATCGTCCAAGAACCTCACGCGCTTCGGGCCTATCAAGGCCACGATCGACTCGGCCGGTCACTTCATCCACTACGGCGATGGACGCGAGGCGCTCTTCGCCTGGCGCACCGACTCCGCGGAGGTGAACGACATCGCGGCAACGCCTGAAGGACAAGCGGCCATTCCGCGCTACCGTGCCGCCATCAGCAAGCTCCTCGGCGTTGGCTGGCCCCCACCGCGCACGCGGCTGCACTAAGCGGGTGCACTGAGCGGGTGCACTGGGCGGCTGCACTAAGCGGGTGCAACAGGGGGCGCACCGGGCGCCCCCTCGTCGTCAGCGCCCCCCGCGGTCCGCGGCGGGGAAGGCCGAGAGCGCCGACCGGAGCGACGACAACGTGTCGCCTAACGCCGCGTCCTTCATCAGGTCCTTCCGCTCGAACGGATCGGCGACGATGTCGTACAGCTCCTCGCGCGTATCGGGGCCGGCGATGTAGTGAAACCGCCCGCGCACCAGCGACCGCATGTTGCCACCCGAAACCGGATACCACTCGGGCTGGTTGCGCACCCAGTACAACTCCGAAAGGATCGGCGACCGCTGCGCCGTGCTGTCGCCGCGCCACAGCGGGGCGAGCGACGTCCCCGGGAAGAGCGATCCTGCGGTCGTTCCGCTCAACTCGGTGATGGTCGCAGGGATGTCGACGATGGAGACCGGCGTCGGCACGCGCGCACCCGCCGGAATCCTGCCGCGCGGCCATCGCACGATGAGCGGGACGTGCAGTGCGGGGAAGTTGAGGCCATTGCCGTGCGACATGTAGCCGTGCTCGGCGAACTCCTCGCCGTGGTCGGCGGTCACGATCACGATCGTGTGATCGAGCGCTCCTCGGCGGGAGAGTTCGTCGAAGAGACGCCCCAACTGCGCGTCGAGCGAAGCGATCGCACCATCGTACGCGCCGCGCAGCCCCTCCACTTCCTTCGGGTCGTGCCGGCGCCCTACCACGAGATTGCGCGTCGCCGGTTCCGCGCCGAGGAATTGCAGGTCGTATGGCGCATCCGGTGCGTAGGGCTCGTGCGCGTCGAAGAAGTTCAGGAACGCGAAGTACGGGCGCGTCCCCTGCGCCTTCTGCCAGTCGAGAAACTCGTCGACCACCCGCGCGCCGTCCTTGCGCCCGGCGATCACGTATCGATCGAACACGTCGTCGTAGAGCCCGATCAAGCGCCGTCCCGCCATCGTCGAGCCGACCAGCTGGCTCCCCACCAGCGCGAAATCGCGGTAGGTCTGGAATCCGCGCCCCAGCCCGTATTCGCGGGCGCAGTAGCGCAGGTTGGCGATGAATCCGCCCGTCGCGTATCCGCGCGCGGCGAAGTGCTCGGCGAGCGTCGGCGCGACCGTATCGAGTGCGGTGGACCACCCCACCGACAGGTCGCGCTGGAAGCGACCGGTGAAGAGAGAAGCGTGCGACGGGAGCGTCCACGGGGCGGTGGCGACCGCGCGCTCGAAGCGTACGCCACTGTCGGCGAACGCCGCGAGGCGCGGTGAAGTTGCGCGCTCGTAGCCGTACGCGCTCAGTTCCATGGCGCGGACGGTGTCGAGCACCAGAAGAAGCACGCTCGGAGCATCGCCCGACGGTGCGGCGCCCACGCCGTCGGCGCGCGTGCGGCTCTGGACCGCTTGTACCACGCCCCCGCCAACGGCAACCGCGGCGAGGATCGCCGCCGTTCCGCGCATCGCGCGACCGAAGAGCCTCGGGCGGCGCCGCGCGACCAGCGCGACCTGTGAGGCAACGCCAAAGGCGAGCACCGCAAGCGCCGCAGGATGCAACCGCGGCACGAGCAGGAGCACATCGAACACGGCAAGGAACGACGCCATCCCCACCGCACCGGTCCACGCGGCGCGCACGCTCGCCACACGACCGACGAGCCACGCCACGACGATCAGCGGGGTGAAGACAAGGAGCGCCGAGAGCGGACCGAGCCAGACGGACTCCGGGTTGATCGCGACCGGCGCCGGGAGAACGCGCCTCGCCGCCAGGCGCAGGACCAGTTCGCCGATTCCCGTGGCGAGCGCGGTCGCCAGAGCGAGCGGAACGAGGCGTGCAAGCCCGGGAGGTACCGCGTCGGCGTCGGCGATGTCGAGGGAATTCAACGGGACGGGGCGTTAGGTTGGAAAGAATCTATACTTGGCAGCAGCACGACCGGACTTTGGTGAGCAGTCACCCCACGACGATTCGGGAAGGGTTCACCCAACATGCAGCGATTTCGCGTCTTCGGCGGCCTCCTCGCAGCTCCGTTTCCCTTTCCTGAGCTCCGCACCGACAGTGGGAACTCGCCGGTCGACTGGACGCTGCGAGTCGAGGAGACCGCGCCTCCCGCGATCGACGCCGTCATCGTGGGGCGCGATGAGTTGATCCCAGGCGTCGACGCCTCGCTCGCGCGCACCCCCCAAGGGCTCCGGCTCTCGTTCGACGACACGGGGACGTTCGATGTAAACGAGGGCGGTACGTCCCTCACGTGGTATCCGGTCGCCGGAACCGACCGTGAGTTGGTGCGCGTCGACATCCTCGGGCGGGTCCTTGCCGTCGCCGTCCACGAGCGCGGACTCCTCTCGCTACACGGGAGCGGCGTCTCGCTCGGTGGGCAGGGGATCGGCTTTCTCGCGCCCAAGGGATCGGGAAAGTCTACCCTCGCACTCACGTTGGCGTCCCACGGCGCCCGCCTCCTCACGGACGACACGCTCCCGGTCGATCCGGCGCACGGAATGGCCTACCCCGGGGTGCACTCTGTCCGACTCTGGAACGACGCCGCCGAACGTTTTGCCGAGTTGGGGGCATGGCGCACGGGGCTGAGCGACAAGCGCACGTTCGACATGCTGCCTGATTCGCTCGTGCAGCACGAGGCCGTTCCCCTGGGTGCACTCTACGAGCTCATCCCGGTCGATCGCGCCGACGCCGAAGGTGGCGAACTCGTTCGTCGGATCGAACTCCCCGCTGCACATGGCGCGGTGACGCTCATGTCGCACTCCAAACTCGGACCGCTGA
Organism: Gemmatimonadaceae bacterium; assembly: GCA_044225935.1. Lineage (GTDB taxonomy): Bacteria > Gemmatimonadota > Gemmatimonadetes > Gemmatimonadales > Gemmatimonadaceae > SCN-70-22. The sequence goes on along the minus strand of JBGAHX010000013.1, from coordinate 1,318 downwards.
TGGGCGGTGCCGAGTCGATGCGGATTTTCGACCGATGCGCGACGATCGCGGCGACGATCCCGATCTATCGCCTCGAGGTTGCGCGAGACCTCGCGTCGGTCGATCAGGTAGGGGAAACGATCGCACGCTGGCATTCGTGACCACGCTGCTGGCCCTCGCCGGGCCGGGCGTGGCGCTCCCTGACGACGACCTGCGGGCTCGGCTCGAGCGATCTGTACCGTCCGCTTCGTCGACCGTTTCGCTCCTGAGAGGAGCGCCCGATGCGGTCGTCGGTGTTGCGGTACCCAATTGGGATGAGGAGCCGGCGCGACGGATTGCGACCGATGGACGCTACACCGTCGCTGCGCACGCTGCCCTGTTCTATCGGCGCGACCTCGTCGACGCCCTCGCCGCTGCGGGGGAGCGAGACTGCCACGCGTCCGACTCTTCTGCATCCCTGATCCTCGCCGCATTGCGCGCGTGGGGCACCCGCTGCGTCGAGCATTTGGAAGGGGAGTTCGCCTTCGTTGCGTGGGATTCGCAGGACCGCTCCCTCTTCGCCGCCCGAGATCACTCCGGGGCGCGCACGCTCTTCTTCACGTCGATACGAGGTTCGCTCGCCATCTCGAGCTCACTGCGGCTTCTGCGCGCGCTCCCCGGGTGCGACACGCGCTGGAACCTGATTGCCCTCGCCGAGGACGCTGCAGACGTCGACCTCGCGGCGCCGAGAGAGACGGCGATCACGGCGATCGAGCGTCTCCCTGCCGGGCACACGCTCGAGTGGCGCGAAGGCTCCGCGGCGCGAGTACGGCGCTGGTGGGAGATCCCGATTTTCGAGCAGGATTCGGGCGTTCCGTTCGAGGAGGGCGCCGAGGAACTCCGGCGACTCATCGGCGAAGCGGTCGCCGAGCGCTGCGACCTCGCGCGCGGGAGCGTTGTCATGCTGAGCGGGGGATACGATTCCCCGGCGCTCTACGCTGCGGGCAATTGGCGTTTGGGAAATCCCTCGGCGCCGGCGCCTATCGGGTCGATCTCGTTCTCGCATCCGCCGGGCGACCCTGGGCGCGAGGACGAACTCATCGCTGCGGTGACCGCCCGCTGGGGAGCGGAGCCGCACTTCATTTCTACCGATGCGGTGCCGGCTGGGCAACCGTCACTCGCGCGTGCGGCGCTCCGGGAGGAGCCGTTCTACCACACGTACGAGCTGTGGAATCGCGCGCTCGCCGTTGGCTGTCGCGCGCAGGGGGCACGCATCGCGCTGAATGGACACGGCGGGGACCCATGGTTCTCCACCTCCCCCGTCTTCCTCGCCGATCTCTTCCGTCAGGGGCGCTTCCTC
>JBGAHX010000084.1:0-16002 GCA_044225935.1 Gemmatimonadaceae bacterium | reverse complement strand
GGCGGATTCGCTCGACCGTCGTTATGCACAGGGCGGCTTCGTCGGCCCCCTGCACTGCATCCCGATGATCGTGAAGGACAACTTCGAGACGAAGGACCTCCCCACGACGGCCGGGACGCTCGCGCTGGAGGGATGGCAGCCGACTCGCGATGCCTTCCAGGTCGCGCGTGTGCGCGCCGCGGGTGCGATCGTGCTGGCCAAGTCGAACATGGCCGAACTGGCGTTCTCACCTAACGAGACGGTCAGCTCGATCCTTGCCGGCTACACGAAGAATCCCTATGCGCTCGACCGCGTCACTGCTGGCTCGAGCGGCGGGACGGCAGCGGCCGTTGCGTCGTCGTTCGGGGCGATCGGCCTTGGGAGCGACACCGGGAACTCGATCCGCGGGCCGTCGTCACATCAGGCGCTGGTCGGGATCCGCTCCACCATGGGATTCACATCGCGCGATGGCGTCGTCCCGCTCTTCGACTCGCAGGACATCGCCGGACCGATGGGGCGCACCGTCGCCGACGTCGTCGCGGTCTTCCAGGTAGTCGCGGGAGAGGATCCGCGGGACGCAGTCACTGCGACGGCGCGCAGCTATCGCATTCCAACCTATGCCGACTCGCTCCGTCGCGACGGGGTGCGCGGCGCGCGCATCGGCGTCATCCATCAGGCCTACGACACGCCAACGCTCGACAGCGAGATCGATACGGTCTTCCACCGCGCGCTGGCGGATCTTTCCCGACTCGGCGCCACGATCGTCGACCCGGTGGCCGTCCCAGCGCTCGACTCGCTCCGCCGCATCGCGCGCGGCGGCTGCAACGCGTTCAAGCACGACTTCGACGCCTTCATGTCGCGCGAGGCGAATTCGCATCCGCCGGTCAGCACGGTGGACGAAATCCTCAAGTCGGGACGCTATCACCCGTCGATCCAGGCGCGCCTCGAGGGAGCGCTGCGAGTCACCGAGTCGCCCGATTCGAGTGCGGGGTGCCGCAGTCGCGAAGAGTTCCGCGCCGCGTTGCGCGTCGCCCTTCGGCAGATGATGGACTCGCTCAAGCTCGACGCGGTCGCCTATCCCACGTGGAGCAATCCGCCGCGTCTGATCGGGGACCTCAACACCCCCGGCGGCGACAACTCGCAGTTCTTCTCGCCCTCGACCGGCTTTCCGGCGATAACAGTGCCGATGGGGTACACGCGTGCCCTCCTCCCCGCCGGACTGCAGCTCCTCGCCCGCCCCTTCGGCGAGGGGACGTTGTTCAGGATCGCCTACGGCTACGAGCAGGGAACTCATCATCGCCGCCCCCCGCCGACCGTCCCCCCGCTTCGCTAGCCGGTCGCGCGGCGCATATTAGGCGCATGCCCCTCGTTCCGCTTCACGGTCACGACGCGCTGCGCGCCCGCCTTTCGGACGCGCGCTCGCGCGGTCTCCTTCCCCAGAGTCTTCTCCTCCACGGAGAAGCCGGCATCGGGAAGCAGCGCCTCGCCCTTTGGCTCGCGCAGGCGATCCTCTGCGAACGCGAGACGGCGCCGTGCGGTCAGTGCCAGCAGTGTCGCTACTCCGCGGAGCTCACGCACCCCGACCTGGTGTGGGTCTTCCCGCGCCCCAAGCTGCGCGACTCCGATCCCGCGCTCGACGACATCAAGCAGGATCTGGAGCAGGCGGCCGTCGATCGCGCCAAGGCCGACGGCCTCTATGCGCCGCCCGTCGGAACCGACGCGATCTTCGTCGCGACGACTCGGCTCCTCGTGCAGATGGCGTCGGTCACGCCGGCGATTGCGCGGCGGAAGGTCTTCATTGTCGGCGACGCCGATCGCATGTCGCCGCCGCAGGAGAACGCCGAGGCGCCGGCAGCGAACGCGTTCCTCAAGCTCCTCGAGGAGCCACCGGCCGACACGAACCTGATCCTGACCAGCAGCGCGCCGGGCGCTCTACTGCCGACGATACGTTCTCGCGTAGTTTCGCTCCGCGTGGCGCCGATCGGTGAAGGAGCGATGCGCGAGTGGCTGCGGGAAGAAAAGGTCGCGGCGGCTCTCAAGAAGCTCGAAGTGCCGGCCAGCATCGACGAGCAGGTGCGGCTGGCGGCGGGGGCTCCTGGGCGTCTGCTCGCCTCGCAGGAGACGAGCGCCGCATCGGACGCGGCGCGACGGATCCTCGAGGTGGCACTGAGCGGCGACAAGGGCAAAGCGCTCCGGCTGGCGATGGGCAAGGCGTTTCTGGGCGCGCGGCGCTTCACCGATGTCCTCGACGCACTGACCGTCGCCTCCACCGCCGCACGCGCGACGCGGTGTCGGCCTCGGACGACCGCGCAGCAAGCAACGCCGCGCGCGCGATTGCGATGCTCGAGGAATCCAAGCAGCTGGCGGGGGGGAACGTGAACCCCCAACTGATCACAGCAAATCTCCTCTTCGACCTGACGCGCATCCTCCGCGCCTGAGCGCGAGTTGCGGTTACGGTGCCTGACGAGCCCTCGGAATTCAATCTCCAATGACTGACCTCACGCACGTCGACGCGAGCGGAAAGGCCCGCATGGTGGACATCAGTGGCAAGGCGGCGACCCACCGAATGGCCCGTGCGCGCGGAAATATCCGGATGCGCCCAGAAACTCTTGCTTCGATTCGCGACAACCAGCTGGCCAAGGGGGACGTGCTCACGGTGGCAAAAATCGCCGGGATCATGGGGGCCAAGCGGACCTCGGAGCTGGTCCCCCTCTGCCACCCGATCGCCCTGTCGGACATGGACTTGGAGCTTCGACTGGACGAATCGCTCCCCGGAATCACGGTCGAAGCGACGGCAAGAACGACCGGGCAAACGGGGGTCGAGATGGAGGCGATAATGGGCGTAAGTGTGACTCTGGTCACACTTTACGATATGGCCAAGGGGGTGGATAAGGGGATGGTGATCGGCGACATTTCTCTGGTCGAGAAGCGCGGCGGCAAGAGCGGGGACTGGGTTCGGGGGTAATGGTCTTCCGCCGCTTCACTCAAGAATCGATCGCCCAACCGTTCATCGGAGTTAGGGCGATCGATTGACGATAGAGGTCGTCATCACATGAAGGATTACAGCCATTCGTATGTGCACCGCGGCGACGCGGCGCGACGAAAGCGAAGAGTCCAGGGCGCATTCATGCTGGCCGGCGTGCTCGTTGCCGGCACCATGGCCGCCAGGAACTGGGAGCCGACCGAGGCAGCTGCCACGCCGCTCCAGCGCACCCTGGCCGAACGCGCCGAAGTGCAGCGACTCCAGACCCAGATCGAGCAGGCGCGCGGCGACCTGCGGATCGCCTCGGCGCAGTTGGAGCGCTGGAACCGCATCTTTCATTACTCGCACAAGTACCAGATCCCGGCCGACGTGGCCACCGCCGTCTTCGACGCGGCGATCGACGAGCGGATCGATCCCGATCTCGCCTTTCCCTTGGTCAAGCTGGAGAGTGAGTTCAAGCAGCGGGCTCGCAGCGAGGTCGGAGCCATCGGGCTCACGCAGCTGATGCTGTCGACGGCCAAGTTCTACGATTCCACCCTGACTCGCGATGCGCTGTACGATCGCGACACCAACCTCCACATCGGCTTCCGCTACCTTCGCGACTTGATCAAGGAGCAGCGCGGCAACGTGCAGATGGCGCTCCTGGCATACAATCGCGGTCCGGCCGCGGTCGAAGTCGCCAAGTCGCTCGACCTCGATCCGTCGAACGGCTACGATCGCATCATCATGAAGGGGTACCGCGGAAAGGGGATCATCGACTGATCCGCTGATCGCCCGGTCCGACCGAGATCACCCAAGCCGGCTTCTCACGAAGCCGGCTTTTTCGTGGTCGTTGCCTTGGCGGTAGTCTTTCGCGCCGCCGGCTTTGTGGTGGTGCTCTTCCGCGCGGTCGACTTGGCGCTCGAAGACTTCGCGCTCGACGACTTCGCGCCCGACGTCTTGCTGGCGGTCGACTTCTTCGCCGAGGACTTCTTCGCGGTGGATTTCTTCGCCGTCGACTTCTTGGCCGCAGAGCTCCTGGAGCTCGTCTTCCGCGCGGTCGAGCTACTCGAGCGTGCGGAGCTGCTCCCGCGCACGATGATCGTCTGCCCCGGGTAGATCACGCTCTTCTTGAGCCCATTGAGGCGCGTGAGCGTGGCGACGCTCGTGCCGTACTTCCGCGCGATCCCGCCGAGCGTTTCCCCGCGCCGAACCACGTGGGTGACCCGACCGGAGCTCGAGCGCGACGAGGTGCCGTACCGTTCGATGGACGGGTCCGGGATATCAAACGCTGCTTCCACGACCGACGACGAGGGGATGAGCACCGTCTGTCCGACCGGGAGCCGCCCCTTCTTCGCGCTCAGCGTTCGGTTGTACCAGGCGAGCTGCCGGGACTGGAGGCCGTGCTTCTTGGCGATCGAGGCAAACGTCTCCCCCTTCTTGGTTTTCACGGGGATGAGTCCGCGGCGTTCGGCCGAATCGAGCGCCGCGAAGCTCGAATCGAAGATTACTCCGGCCCCTGCCGGGATGCGGAGCATCAGCTTCGAATCCGGAGGTGTCACGCCACGCAGGACCTGCCCGTTGAGCGTCTGAATCTCCTTGGTCGACACTCCCGACGCCCGGGCAACGGCAGCGAGCGGAGTCGATGGCGGGACGACCACCGTATCGAAGGCGAACGGCGCGACCGAGTCGATGGTGAGCCCGTAGCGCGCAGGGGCCTTCCCGAGGAGCGCCGCCGCGATGAGCTGCGGGACGTAGTTCTTCGTCTCAGTCCTCAGGTAGTCCTGCTCGGCGAGCGCGAAGAAGCAGTCTTCCCCCGACACGTCGCCCAGCTCGTCGTCGAACTTCTTGAGGCCGCGCGAGACGCGCCCCGGGCCGCCGTTGTACGCCGCGGCGGCGAGGTAGAGAGAGCCGAACTGTCCCTGCAGGTCACGAATGAAGCGCGCTGCGGCCCACGTCGACTTCACGGGATCGCGTCGCTCGTCGACCCACCAGTCCACGCGCAGCCCGACGCCACGCGCGGTGGAGCTCATGAACTGCCACATCCCAACAGCTGCTGCGCGTGAGTAGGCTTGCGGATCGAAACCGCTCTCGACGAGGGCGAGGAAGTACATGTCCTCGGGAATTCCCGCGGTGCGGAAGGTCTCGCGGATCATCGGCTCGTACTGCTTGCCGCGCTGCAACCGTTCGACGAAGCGCGTGCGCGACGACCCGAGGAACATGTCGACGTAGCGCGCGACCTGCTTCTGCGTGACGTAGGAATCGACGTCGATGTCCCAGGTGGCCTCGGCGTCGCCAGCATGCGAGGTGGAGTCGACGTCGACGAGAAGGTTCGAAGCATAGCCCCGCACAACGGAGTCGGGGACATCGAACAGTGCGCTGACCTGTTCGATCGCCTGCATCATGGCCGTATTGACGGAATCGGGAACGACGCCTGTCGATGCGACGGGGAGAGAATCAGCGATACCCTCGGGCGCCGAAGTCACGCTATCGGGAGCGTGCGACGCGATGGTGGGAGGGCTAGAGACCGCAGGGCGAAGGGCCGGGGCACACGCACAGAGCGCGGCAATCGGGAGGCTCGTCGCGAGGACACGTACGCGGGCGAGGAGAGAAATACCTACCTCCAGCGGGGCGTGGACAAGGACGCCGCAATCTGCCATGACGCCCGGACATTGGGAACCTCCTACCCGATTCCCGTTGCCGTGTTGCTGTACCGTGCGCCTCGCACGGTTCGTCACGCTCGTCAGCCGACTGCCTGACGAGTGCGTTCCCTAACGCGTGGCGATCGCGTTTCCGAGCAGCCGATTCGTGGCCTGCAGCGCCGCCACGACGGCCCCCTTGAGCGGATCCGCGTCGGCGAGGTGACAGCCGAGGAGGCGGCGCTCCTGCTCGCGGCCGCTGGGGTCGATGCACAGCACGCTGACGATCACCACGTTCGCGTCGAAGGCGCGCATCTGCTTGACGCCGAGCAGGTCGAAGCGGAGTGTTCCGCGGGCGAAGAGCTCGATCGCCCGGAGGGTCGCCTCGGCGGCCAGGCGGATGTCGCCGAGCGAGGTGGCGACGCCCTCGGCGCGACCGACCACCGAGTCGCCGGGCTGGTATTCCAGCTCTACCTCCGCGCTGCAGTGTGCAGTCGGGCTGCGCTCGAAGGCAAAGCGGACGAAGCGCAGCCGTTCGCGACGCGACCCGTCGGACGATGTGCGATCGTCGAGGGAGGCAAGATTGAACGGCAGGGTCGAATCGTCCACGAGGCTACTCATCCTGCGCCATGGTCGGAGAACGGCGTCACCAGTGTTGCGGGTACCTTGTCACACGATCCACACGCCATGAGGCAACATCTGCCTCCTGCGCGCCCCTTCGCCTCCGTCCTTCTCGACGATGAAACGCGCCCTGCTCGTCCTGCTCGCCGCCGCCAGCGCGCTGCCTGCCCAACCGTCTCCTCCTCCCTCGTCGCTCGGTGCGCAGATCGCCGAACGGGTGGCGCGCGTTCCCGGGGCCCGCGTGGGGGTCTACTTCCACGACATGGCGACAGGCGAGACGGTCGTCCACGACGCCGATACCGTGATGCACGCCGCGAGCACCATGAAGCTCCCGGTCATGATCGAGTACTTCCGGGGAATCGACGCCGGGCGCTTCACGGCCAATCAGACCGTGACGCTGGAGAACCGCTTCGCCTCGATCGTCGATGGCTCTCCCTACCAGCTCGATGCCGGCGACGATTCGGACTCGTCGCTGTACCAGCGCGTCGGTCAGGAAGTCACGGTGCGCGAGCTGGTGGAGCGGATGATCACGCGCTCGAGCAACCTCGCCACCAACGCCGTCATCGCGCTGGTCGACGCCAAACGCGCGAATGCGACGGCACACGCCCTTGGCGCATCCACCATGACGGTACTGCGCGGGGTGGAGGACAACGTCGCCTTTCGGGCTGGGCTCAACAACACCACCTCGGCGCGCGACCTGGGGCACCTCCTCGATGCGATCGCCAATGGAAAGGCCGCCTCGCCGGCGTCCACGCGAGCGATGCTGGAGATACTCGAGCACCAGGAATTCAACGACGAAATCCCGGCGGGGCTCCCTCCGGGAACACTCGTCGCGCACAAGACGGGCTGGATCACCGGAGTGACCCACGACGCCGCACTCGTTCTCCCCCAGGGGCGCCCCCCGTTCGTCCTTGTCGTGCTGACCCGCGACATCGCCGAACGTGCGGTGGCGCAACAGCTCATCGCCGACATCGCGTCGCTCGCCTGGCAGCATGCGATGGCGGCGAAGCGCACTCCCGCGAAACGTCGGGCGAAGTAGCGTTAGGCGGAGCAACAGTCGGGCGGCGCGTTCCCGGAACCGGCGTCGCCGATGTCGCGCGCGGGCGAACCTGCCTAGCCGACCACCAGCCCGCGCGAGGCGCGGAGCGCACGCTTGCGCGACTCTGTCGCCTCGACGGTCGCTGTCGGTTTCGCGAAAACGAGACGGAACGTCGACCCCTCGCCGACGCTGCTCTCGACTTCAAGGCGACCGCCGAGCATCTCGCTCAGCGCGCGAGAGATCGCGAGTCCGAGTCCGGTCCCGCCGAAGCGGCGCGATGTGCTGGTGTCTTCCTGCTCGAACGGGAGGAAGATCGCGTCGAGACGATCGGGGGCGATCCCGATCCCCTCGTCGCGCACGACGATGGCGACGACGGCGGCACCGCTCCCGGTCTCTAGTTCGAGCGTCACGTTCCCATGCTCGGTGAACTTGATGGCGTTCCCCAGGAGGTTGACCAGGATCTGGCGAACCTTGCCGCCGTCGGTGCGCAGGAGCGGGGCGACCGTCGGCCCCTGGTAACGCAGAACCACCGGCTTTCCTCCCACCTGCCCCTCGAGGTGCGAGAGCGTTTCGTGCGCGAGCGCGACGACGTCGATGTCATCCATGTCCATCGCGGTTCGTCCGGCCTCGATCTTGGCGATGTCGAGAATGTCGTTGATCAGCGAGAGCAGGTGGCGGCCGTTCGCCATGATGCGCTCGAGCAGATCGACATCGGTTCCGCTGAGTCGCCCGCCGCGATTCTTGAGGAGCACGCCGGAGAAACCGATGACCGAGTTGAGCGGCGTGCGCAGTTCGTGCGACATGTTGGCGAGGAAGCGCGACTTCGTCACGCTCGCCTGCTCGGCCTTGCGGAGCGCGTCCTGCAACTCCGCCGTGCGCGCGGCGACGCGCGCATCGAGTTCCCGCAGCACACCGTTGAGCTGTTGGTTGAGCGTCTCGCGCTCGGCGAGCGCCTGGCGGACTTCGGCGTAGGAACGTCGGAGTCGCCGGCCCAACCCTTCCATGGCGACGATCACTTCTCGCATCTCCACCGGTGTCTCCTCGGGCGACTGCGAGGTGGGTTCTCCGTTGCGCACGTCGAATCCCCGGACCCATGTCGTCAGCTGCAACAGCGGGATGCGAATGCTGCGCATCAGCAGAAAACTGATGGCCACGCCGAGGAGGATCGCGAGCCCGCTCGCAGTGGCGGCCGACTTCCGCCGTTCGCGGGAAGCGGCGAGCACCTCGCGCCGTGGCCGTTCGAGATAGACCTGCCACCCCGACGGTGTACGCGCAGTCGCCACCAGATAGTCGTTGGAGGTCACCGATCGCTGCGTGGCATTCGGCTCCGCGAGAAGCCCCCAACGCTCCCGCAGGATGGAAGCCGTCACGGTATCGAACGGCGCAAACGGGAGTTTGCCGACGCTCGCCGCCACCACACCTCGAGGATCGACGATCAGGAACGCGTCCTGCGGGCGCACGGCAAAGCCTTCGATGAGCGTGCTGTCGGTGACGGAAACGGACGCCTGCAGCACTCCGCGCAACACTCCCGCCCGATCGCGGAGCGCCCTGCCGAACGCGACGATCACGAGGCGATCGAACCCGATCCCCTGATAGATGCCGGTGACGATGGTCGCCGAGTCGGCGATCGCTGAACGGTAGTACTCGCGGTAGGCGAACGATCGGCCGATGAGCAGCGGTGCCGAGGCGCTGCCTATGACGTTCGGCGCGACCGCGCGAAGCGTCCCGGCAGAGTCGAGCAGTGCGACGGTCTTGAACTCGGGAAAGTCGACGCGGATTTGTTCGAGCGCATTGTGGTGCGCAGTGTCGTCGAGTGGCGCGTGTTGGTCGATGAGGCGCGACGCGACCGTGAAGGCCCACCGATGCTGTTCGAATCGGCGGTCGAGCTCGCGGCTCATTTGCACGACCGCTCGCGCAAGTTCGCGCTCGGCGACGGCCTCGCGCCGTGCGCGATCGGAGGCATCGTCCCAGATCGCCACCGCGACGACGGGCACGGTCGCAACGACGAGAAAGCCGATGAAGATGCGCGACGAGAGCGATCGAAACACGAAGCGGATTACGGGGGAGCGACTCGGCGCGCGCCCACGCACCGCCTCGTGAGTATCGGTCTGAATCTCGGATTCTTGACGTTTTCTTACGTTCAGCTTTGGTGACACTTTTCGCCGATCTCGCTCTCCGATTCGGCGAAGACCCACTCCGCGGGAATGCGAACGCTGAAGGTCGAGCCCTCGCCTTCGCGGCTGGACACGTCCAGCTGCAACGCCATGAGAAGCGCGAGGGAGCGCACGATCGGGAGCCCGAGCCCGGTTCCGCCAAAGCGTCGAGCGGTCCCCGCTTCCGCCTGCTCGAACGGAGTCCAGATGGCATCGAGGCGGTCGGCCGGGATCCCGATCCCGGTGTCGCGCACCGTGATGACCTGCGCCCCGTCAGCCTCGGCGGCGAGAGTGAGGACGACTTCACCCTCCTGCGTGAACTTGAGCGCGTTCGAGACGAGGTTCGTCACCACCTGCGTGAGGCGCAGCGGATCGACGTTGGCCGGCGCGAGCCCCTCGGCGAGGTCGACACGGAGCGTCACGCTCGGGGCATGACGCAGTCCCTCCGAGAGGCACGCGACGTCCTGCAACAACGCGGCGACGTCTACCCGCTGTCTCTCCAACTTGAGATTGCCGGACTCGGCGCGCGCATGCGTGAGGATCGCGTCGACGATGGAGAGGAGCGTCTTCCCGCTGGCTCGCACGCGCCCGAGATAGTCGCGATCCTTGTCGTCGAGCCGCTCGTGACTCCGCTTCATCACGATGTTCGAGAAGCCGATGATCGCGTTGAGCGGCGTGCGGAGTTCGTGGCTCACGACCGAGACGAAGTTCGCCTGCGCACGCGTCGTCGCTTCGGCCATGTCCCGCGCGCGCACCAGCTCGTGCTCGGCGCGAATGCGCGCTGTCTGGTCGTGCGCCGCAATGACGATCCCGTCGTCGTCGAGCGCCGTCATCGCGTAGCGTGCGACGACTTCCGACCCATCGTTGCGCCGCAACGGCACGTCGCCGGTCCACGTGCCATGCCGCGAGAGTGAGCGTTCGAGCTCCGCAACGAATCCTTCCGGAACACTTCGAGCCAGTGACGAAGACCAGCTGCGGCCACGCAAGTCGTGGACAGACGTGAAGCCATGCAACGCGGCGAATGCCTCGTTCACGAGCGAGTATTCGCCGTTCGCGTCGGTGATGGCGATGCCTTCGCTGAGCGTGCGTACCGCGGTGGAGAGTCGCTGCAGGCTCCGTTGGCGCGCTCGTTCATCCGTCACGTCGCGCAGGCTCACGAGATAGTGCATGACGTGGCCTCGTCCGTCGCGCACTGGATCGAACGTCGTGCGCAGGCAGCGATGGCGACCATCCTCGAAGACGCGTGCGTGATCGCGTTGCGCGCGCACGCCGACGTCGCACAGCTCGACGAGGTCGCGAATGCTCTCGTGAAGCGGGAAGCGCTGGGACAGCTCGCGCACCGTCACGCCCATGACCTCGTCGCGCCGCAGGTCGAGGAGCGTGGTGAAGCGCTTGTTGACCCACGTGACCTTCTGCACCTCGTCGATGAGGAGGATCGCTTCCTCCGTGCCGTCGATCGAGTCTGCGAGGATCGCGCGCCCCGGGCCGGTCCCTGGCGTTGCAGCCGTGTCGGTCCCAAACGATGTCATGCCGATCGGCGTCCCGTCCTGGCCGTAGAGCACGACGCCGTGCCAGCGCACCGTGCGCAGCCCACCATCGGCGCCGCACATCGCCAGCTCGATGGGCTCCATGAGTCCGTTGCTCACGGCGCGCCATACACGCAGTCGTTCGCGTCGCGGCTCACGCGTGTATCGCTCGAGGAAGTTGGCGCCGAGGACGTCTTCGCGACTTTCGCCGACGACGCGCAGGAAGGCATCGTTGCACGATGCGATCCGTCCGCGCGCATCGGTGGTGATCACATACTGCGCGAGCGTTTCGAGGAGCACGCGTTGCGAACGATCGGTCGCCTGCACCGCCGCGTCGGCGCGCGCGCGATTGAGCGTCGTACCGAGGGCGTTGAGGACGGGAGCGATCATGGCGACGAGATGCGCGTCGATGTCGCCTGCATCGTGCGCAAGGAACGAGAGAATCGCGACCGTCTCGCGAGCGCCCTGCACCGGGATCGCCACGGCGGCGCCGAGGCCGCACGCCTTCGCCGTGCGCGCGCGCGGGTCGCGGAGAGACGCCGAGAAGTTTGGCTCGAGTACCACGCGTCCCTGCGACCACGCCTCACCCGGAACGCCGCGCCCGCGTGCCAGTCGCGTATTCGAGGTAGCGAGCGCGAAGCGCTCCAGCCCTTGCTCGCGCACGAGGCGATGCGCGCGACGGAGGATCTTGCCGCTGGGATCCGGGAGCCACGCCTCGGCGTACGGCCAGTTCGTGGCGCTGCACACCGCAGCGAGGACGATGTCGATCGCATCGTCGAGCGCGCGCACATCGGCCAACGCTTGCGACAGATCGTTGGCGAACGAGAGACGCTGGACCTCCTCGGCCGCCGCGCAGTGCTCGACGAGACACTCGAGCTGCAGGGAGAGGGCGTTGACGCCTCCTCTTGCGACCTCTCGTTCGCGCGTGGACCATGGCATCGAGGCGTCGCGTTCGAATCGCACGCCGACACCGTTCCCGATGCCGGCGACGCACATGACTTCGCGAAGGGTGACGACTTCTCCGTTCGACGGGTGGTCGTCGACGCGGAGGAGCTCTTCCTCAGCGTCTTGGTCGGGCGCGACGCAGTCGTTCGCGCAATCATGCGAAGCGATGGCGAGCGAGACGGACGTGCAGCGCAGCGTGAGCGCGAGACTCTCGAGATGCGCGCGCACACCGCGCATGGCGCGCGCGTCGCGCGCTGCCGTACGAAGCGGGGCGATCGCGTCGGGGCGCTCGACTGGCGCGAGCGATCCATTCCTGCGTGCCCCCGAAGCCTCCCCGTGCCGTCCCATGACGGAGAGTATCGACACGTTGGGGACACGCCTGTATCGCGTGTTTGGAGTCGCCGCGCAGCGTCAGATGAGCAGACGCTAACGCGCGGCACTCGATGACCCGGCCGGGTCTCGAACCCGGGACCTACGGATTAAAAGCAGTGAGCCAGCCATTTGCACTCGTCCTCGGTGAGCGGTTTTCCGCCTAGTTCGGCCTATCTTTGGGGGCGCTTCATCGTCCGTCGGCGCCCTCCGTTCGCGACCACCTTCCCGGAGTTCTTCCCGGACCCCTCAACGGTCGAGGGAATGAGGCCCAGTCCCGCCGCGACCGCCTGCGAGACGTCCGCCTGATTCTTCCAGCGCGCGTACTCCGCGGTCATTGACGGCGTCTCATGTCCGACCGCGTGTTGCGTCGCAACCTGCCCCTTGGCTTCGACGCCGAGGCGCACGTACAGGCGCCGGAGATCGTGCGGGGTGATGTCGATGCCGAGCTTCTCGCCCGCCGCCCGCATCGCGCGATAGAGCGCCTTGTAGCGCGGGTCATTCTGCAGGCGCGTCGGCTTCTTCTTCATGCGCGAGGCGCGACACGGCACGCCGGCGCGCACGTATTCCCACGCGCCCGCATCGATGGCGTACGCCTTGGGACCGGTCTTGCCGCTCACGTGGATCACGTGGTGCGCCTCGTCGACGGTGAGCGCGTCGTCGTTCAAGTACTCGCCGACGCGCATCCCGCTCGCCGCGAGCACGACGAAGCTCGGCACCAGGCGCTCCGGCATCAGGCGCAGCAGCGGCCAGAATTCGACGGCCGCGAATCCCTTGATCTGTCGCGGAACCTTCAGTCGCGGCCACCGATCCTCGTGCAGCACCGCACGCCGGAACGGATGGTGTTTATCGCCCAGGAAACGGGTGAGGAAGCGCGAGACCGCCGTGCGCACCCCGTTCTTCGTCGCCGGCGACGCGTCCCACGCGCTGAGCAGCTCGCGCCAGTCGTCGCGCTGCAGGTCCCCGACGATTGCCTTCTCCTCGTCGAAGCCGAGCCGCCACAGCGCATCGAGACCGACGCGGTACCGCTCGCGCGTGAGTTCCGTCGGGCCCATCGATGGCAGCGTGTCCTCGATCGCGTCGCGCAGGTTGCGCTTCACCATCAGGTCCGCCGCCAGGGACGCATCAGCGAGGCGCTGCTTCCGTTGCGCGTGCTCGAGGTGCCCCCACGCGAGATCGCCCGCGAGCACCGCGCGCAGCACGTCGAACTGACCGAGCTCGCCTAACAAGCGCACGATCGCTTTCCGGCGCTGCAGGGTTGTCACGCGCTTCGTCTGTGCGCTGCAGCGGAAGCGACCAAATCCCTTTATGCGGAGATCGATCTCGAAGTTGCCGTGCGTGCCGCCGGTGCGGGTGACCATCAGACAGCGCTCTCCCGCTGGGTGTCAAGCCACGCCAGCGCGTCGGTCTCCCACCAATAGATGGTGCGCCCGTCCTTGTGCCGCGCCTCCGGCGCGAAGTGCTCGTGGATCCAGTTGCGCGAGCGCCGCGGCCTTCCCTTCGGGTCCGTGCCGTAGAGCGCCTGAATGTCCTCTGCGTACATGATGCGGCCGCGCTCCGCGAGGGGACGCGGCGGCTTGCGCTCGACGAGGTGCATCCGCGACGTGCGACTCGGCGCCTGCTGACCCATCATTCGCTCCTCCCCCCTTCGCACTTCCGTGCGAAGGTCTCGAGCTCAATGACCTGGCGAGCAAGATCTCGGCACGTGAGCTGGACAACCACCGGGCTCACCGCGTCGGACGCGAGATCAAGCGCCGTTCGCGCGATCCGTGCGCCACGAAGCGCAGCCTCGAGGCGCAGACGAGAGTCGATCGCACTCACGCGGCCTGCCCTCCGGCCCGGAGCCGCTCGGGCTCCTCGGGATCCGTCAGGAGTGCGGTGAGATACGTCCACAGCACGCGGCGCGTCTCCGTGATGCGTAGGGTGTGTCCAAGCATGCACGCTTCCTCGTGCGCATCGAGCTGCCGGCCGAGGATCTCACGATCGATCGAACCGCGCACTGGCGCCACCTCGCCAAACAGCCGCGCCACGAGCTCGCGTTCATCGCGCGCCGATACCGTCAGCGTCCCGGCCTGCAGCGCACGCGAGAACACGCCGAGCGTAACGTCGGGCCCGCGTTCGACGACGCGCACGCGGCTGATCAGCTGCGCGCGCTCCTGGTAGTCGATCGCCTCGTACGCCTCCGGCACGAACTCGCGCAGCTGCACCGGTCCGCGCGTGGTGAGTTGCTTCGGCATACGCCTACTCCGGCGATCCGACGAAGAGCGGCGCGCCTGTCTCAACCTGCACGGCGGTGCAGATCTCCTCGAAGGCGTGATCGAAGACGCGGTCATGCCGGTACAAGTGCACGCTCCACTTCACGCCGCCCTCGCGGAGCGAGTAGCGCAACCGCACCGGGATGCGGTAGAGCGGTCCTGCGTAGAACACCGGGATCGCGAGGACGAAGAGGTTCGGCACCTGGAGCGGCGCCCCTTTCCCGTCGCGGTGCGACTCCTCGTAGGTGACCGCGATCTCGCCGGACGAGAGCGTGACAGCATCGCGCACCTTCACCTCGCTCGACACCTGGAGCCCGCGCGAGAGGGTGACCAGGTCCGCCGGCAGCGCGTAGCGCCCGCCGACGAGCAGGGCGAGCTCCGCCAACTTCTCGTCTTCGACGGGCGGCACGATCACGTCGCTCACGTGGTCTTCGATGAACTCGGCGAACGCGCGCTGGTCGAGCGTCTTCCCGTGCGCACCGGTCCACGCCTTCCACTCCTCCGAGAGCTCCGGCGAATAGACCGCGCGGTGCTGCGCCCACGACGCGTCGTTGACGTTGTCGGTCGGCGCGTGGTAGTCGAAGATGGTCGTGACGCTGGGTCGCTGCCGATCAGGCGAGGCGAAGAGCACGGTATCGTTCTCGTGCCGGTGCCGGTTCGTGAGCGCGACGAGGGACGCCGTGCTGCGCACCCGCACCGTGCCCTGGCGGCGCCGCGGGAACGGGCGCACCGCGTCCAGGAACGGCTTGAGGTCTTGCACCTGCTTGTCGCGCGGAACGATGATCACCTGGGCGTCGGCGATCGCGTCGGGATCCTTCACGACGATCGGCTGCGCGGCGCCCAGCCCATGCATGACGCGCGCGAGCGATGCGACGGCGCCTTCCTGCTTCGGTTCCGGCTTCGGATCTGTGGTGGCCATGGGAGTCTCGGTTAGCCGACGACGCGGACGTTGCGGGTGCCTTCGACCGCGGCGTCACGCGCGCCGGGCACCTCGAGGGAGAGCTGCTGCGGATCATGCGGCAGGAGCGTGCCGCCCGGCCCGGGATACATGACCGTGCGTCCCCGCACCTTCTTCGGATGCTTCACCGCGAAGTCGGCGGTGAGGTCCATCATGCCACGATCGAGCGTGAGATCCACGGTGATCGTGAGTTTCGCCTTCGGCTTGCTGGTGCCCTTCTCGACGGCCTGCGTCATCTCGACGACGAGCTCGCGAACCGCCGCGGTGATCTCGTCGTCGAAGGCGCCGCGCTGCATCGTTTGCAGCTCACGGCAGAAGGTTTCGCGGGGGGACGCGATCGCTGCGCTCATGGTGCTCCTCTGGTGTGCATGAGGGCGTCGGGGAACAGCACGGCAGCCGCCGCGACGTACCCGCGCGTGGGATAGTGGGCGACGCCTAACGAATTGAGGCGTCCGAGGATGTTGTTGAAGTGGCCGTTCTCGGTATAGCCCGCCGCGGAGGCGAGATCGGCGCGCGGCATCGCGGACGGATACTGCGCGACGAGGACCTGCAGCAC